>JBEGVS010000082.1:0-109981 GCA_041178185.1 Pseudomonadota bacterium | reverse complement strand
CAACAACGTCAGAGTTGACGTTATGGCGATGAGGGCCATCGCTCGATAGGAGATCGCTGATTGCGTCACGAATCGAACGATGCACGCGATGGTGAGGGGCATCAAACTTGTACTGACGATGAACCCTATCGTTCCGTACTTGAGCGCCCAGCGATACCAAAAGAGACTTGAGCTCATAGCGATCGCAGCGCTGATGGCGGCGACCAGCCGCTCAGATTTCATGAGACGAGAGGCCAGGTACGTAGCCCCAGGAGTGAGAATGAAGAGAAACCCGGCGATGATGACGTTGTATACTGATTCGACGGGAAAGAGGTAAACGAGGGGGCTAGCAATAAAAAATGCGTTGAGCGCACCTGTCGCGAAGAAATCTCGGGCATCGATTCCGGCATTCCAGAGTGGGGACCAGAAGGGAATCAAAGGGAAGTTCTCTTTGAGCAATTTGAGACGAAAGATAAACATCGCGTGATCGTCGATGAAGAGTAATCGTCCCGCTGATTCAGAGAAGAACGTTGCAATGCTTACGAGGGATGTAAGGAGGGGGAGCGCCAGGAAGAGTTGCCGCCACCCTCTGTATGAGATCGCAAAGGCGACGACGGCTGCAACGGCGATGTCTTTTCGAAACCACGGGGCTTGAAAGAAACTGTACGGGCGGCAGAGCCACGCTGAGATGAATATCGCGAACAGACCGAGAGCCCATATGCCAGGAGATGCAAAGTCTTCAAGGCGTGGCCGTTGACGATTAGGAGCGAGGGCTTGAAGCAAGCCAGCGACCAAGAGAATAAGGGCACACGCTACAATATACTTCCCAGAGGGGATTAGGGCTGCTGGACCGGGGGACCACAGGTACCATGAGCCCCCCGAGAGTCCGAGGAGGATCAGGAGCGCGGCTGTTGAGAGTAGTAAGCGCATGATAATACTAGACTTTGTAGCGAGTTGGCCGCGGTGGCGGGTCACTCTCGCATAGTAGAATTGTTCGGGGCGCCCGTCAAAAGGGATAGGGACCAGGGGCAGTGGGGCTTATTGTGAGCCTTGATTATCGACCCCCATCGGTCGGTTGTGAGGAGAGAGGCGGAACGGTCTGGTACTAATCTCTGTTGTAGAGAGGGGGGCAGTGCAGGGGGCGTTCAGGCCCTATCCAGCATAGCAAAGGCCCGATGCTTGCTCGGGGCAAACACCGGGCCTGGAATGTCTTGGGCATGAACTACCTGGGGTGCCCCAGTTTACCGGGTCTTTCCTGTCGGAAGGACGCCGTGCTCTGCGTAAAACGGGTCGAAATTGAACACCGCCTCAGAGAAATAGGTGAGAGCGCTGTCATTGTCCCGCTTGTTGAGAGCATTAAGACCATCCACCAACCGTGAGTTAATTACCTCAAGGTTGTTTGGCTTAAAGGTGATGTAGTGCTGACCGTTGTCAACCTTTCGAGCTTCATAGCATTGAAGGCTCGATACAAAGCTTGCTACCGCACCAAGGGTTTCCCCTTTCTGCTTGTGGATAAGTCCTTGAAGAGCAAAATAACGAGGGCTCTCTTCAAGTCGCTCGCTGCAATCAAGACACTCGGCCGCGGACTCTGGATCTCCAAATCGGAGGAACAGAGCCGCTATTGAATGATATGAAGCTGCGGCGCTCTCTTGGCTATATGATACCCAATTATGGTTAGGGAAGAGCTCCTCAATGTTGAATGCGTCAATAGTCGCTTTCAAGATTCGAGCACGAGCTTCATCCGAGAGGTTGTTGATTGCTGCAAGATTTGCGGAGGAAATGATCGTGTCAATCAGTGTTGAGTGACGGATGGTATCCCCATCGGCGATCGATCGAACCAACGCCTGAGCAAGGAACTCAGTAGCTGATTGTGCGTCATCCTCTCCAATCATGCTGAGAGCGAATCGGCTCGTTGCTACGATCGTGAGCGGCCATGTCTCTGTCTTACTGATTGAATTAAAAACATTCTCGGCGCTCAGATCGGGAAGCTGAACAAGACCAGATTCGGTTCGCGAGATAATAAGGGTGTGCTCGCGAATTTGACGGGTGTCTAGTTCGGCCACAAGTCGGGCGAGATCGGCGGGTTGAAACTCGACAGCCGAGCTCATCACGATGATGCGCTTGCTAGCTGCGAGTTGGGCCGCTTTCGCAAGACCAGCCACCATCGTTGCAGCCTGAATCCAGATGCCAGTTGTCCACTCGGCAGGTTGGGAGTCAGTGCTCACGACGATTATGTCGGTCGTAGCGTTAATGTCATTTAGACATTTAACCTTTTCGAGGACGGCCAACTTTGATCCAGTATCATCAGTTACGATTGTACTAAACATAAATACCCCAGAGAGTTTTCCCTTATCTCTAAAACCAGCCCGAGTTAGTTCAGTTGCGTAGTTTGAGCCCGGAGACCCATAGCTAGCGAATTCGCTGCCTCGAAACGTATTTTGTATGATGCGGGGTGGTCGTGAAGGTTTTCACTATTTTTTTGGTGCCCCTTTTTCTTTGGGTGTGGGGCCTGGCGAGAAAGCTGTTTTATGTAGCCTTTTCAGCTTGTTATGTAGCTTTGGGCGGGGCGGCCTGAACCTCGATGTGAGAGCCCTCAAGCTTACAATAATTGAGAATCACAGGAGCCAAAATCATTCCGGGTATACCTGCCAGGCGCTCTCCCACCAGCAGGCTTAGGAGGGTAAGCCACATCGGGTTCTTGATACGCCCACCGATGATCTTGCTGTTCAGGAAGTACTCAAACTTATGGAGGATGATTAAATAGGAGAGGGCGATGATGCCAAGTTGGACTGACTGGGTCAGTCCGATGCAGAAGATGACGGTGTTACTCATGATGTTACCGATGATGGGTAAGAGGCCGCAGAGAAAGGTCACCATGATTATCACGAACGAGTAGGGCATTGGCGTGCCAAACCAAGAGAGGCTGAGAACGAAAAGTCCGGTAAAGAAGGTGTTGATAAGGGAGATAGCGACCTGAGCTCCCATAACGGTATGGAAACTTCTGAAAAAGTTTCCAAATCGAGTTTCAAGCTTCTCCGTGAAACGTGAATACAAATTATGACGAATAGCGTAACTATCTCGAGCCAGGTCGAGTCGTCCCGTCATAAAGATACCGGTTGTCGCTACAAGAGCTATTATTACGTATACGAACTCTTTGGTGAAAACCTGAGCGAAGCGCGCCAGAAAATGAAGCTGAGACTCTAGCCCTTCGCGTACGAACGACCTAAGTCCTTCAGGATCCTCGAAGGGTGCTTCGAGGCCGTAGGTCCTGGCCATGGATGCGATAGTTGGAATAGATTTGCTGGCTGCAAGCGGCAGGGCTCGAATCGCTTCCTGTGTGAAGTGTACAAACAAGTAGAACAATACAAGGACAAGAACCGAGAAGGTAACGATAGCGGCCCTTTTGGGCATACGTTTGCCGATGTAGTGAAGGATGAGGTATCCGAAGAGTATAGTTAGGAATGGAGTCCCTAGACCGAAAGAGAACAAACCGATCAATATCGCAAAGAATGCGATGAAGGACGCTTTGTCGAGGTTTTTTTCTGAAGTCAGATTCTCGGTGGACATGACGTTGTGCGCTTCCCTAGAGAAGATGCCGGTACCCAGGCAAAGGTTGCGGTAACAATACGCCCAATTGACGTCGTGCGCAAATGGCGTTGCTGAGGTTTATTTTTCTACACGACGGGCGAGAGTTTTGGGTGCGGGGCTAGAATGTGCTTCCGACGGAGAAGTGAATCCGATAGACATCCTCGTTTGGTTGACGGTCGAGAGGGTACCCTACGTCAAATCCGATCGGACCGATCGGAGAGATATATTGAAAGCCGAATCCGGTGCTAGAACGGAGGTTCGCGAGATCAAAACTTTCATGGCGGAGATAGACGTTGCCGATATCGATGAAGGTGTGGGTGGAGAAGGACTCTGTTACCAGATATTGAAACTGGTTCTTCTCCATCAAGAGGGTATCTCCACCGATAACGGCTCCATTATCTCCCAACGGACCTAAGGAGTTCTCCTTGAATCCACGAACAGTGGTGCGACCACCGAGGTAGAAACGTTGAGTGATGGGAATTCCGTCGGTATCGCCCCAGGGCTGAGCTATCCCGCCAGAGAGTCCCAATCCGAGTGAAAATCGAGAGGAGAGGATGCGCTCCAAGGGGATGATCCCGGTGGCCTTTGAGAGTATGCCTGCGAAGTTAGCCTCTGATCCTATCTGTTGAAACGAAAGTCGCGGTTCTATTGTGAATGTATATCCATTATGAGGAGTGAGGGGATCATCTCGCGTGTCAAACTTCAAGAGACCGGAGAGGAAGCTCAAGCGCACATGTCCTGAATCGAGGGGTGTAATGATGGCCCCCGGATTTACGTCGTTTAAATTGTCGAGCGTCAGCGAATGACCACCCGTAAAGGTAACGCGTGAGTCGAACTGTCTAAAGAGATATGATGCGAAGGTCATCCGGTCGAGGTTGAATTCCTGAGTCGAAAGTTCCTGTCGTTGGAACCGTAACTCCTCGGTAAGGGCGTATTGAGAATCGAGGAAAAATGGATCCATGTACCTGATATTCGCGAATCCCTGGCTAATCGCGCTTGAGCCGTCTGGGTTGATCTGAGCCTGATCAAAGTAGGTGTCGATTCGCGTGGAGAGTGTTCGACCATCAGCGAAGATTGATTTGTCGACCGCCTCCCCGAACACATGTAAACCGAACTCAGAGTTCGCTCCAGTGCCCACCTCGAGTGTCTCGAGAGCCCGCTCTGCAAGGCGTACCGTGATAGCTTCTTGTTGTCGGTCGAATGCCCCATCACTGGCTAGCACTTCAACTCGTGTGAAGAGTCCTGAGCGAAGCAGCTCTCGTTTTGTTGCGTTCACCTCTTCGGTTCGGAACGGGCGGCCGGGTTCGAGAAGGATATACTTTCGAGCGACCGACTCCTCTATGAGAGAGAGACCCTCAACGGTAACAGATGAAATAATAGTTCGAGGGCCTGACTCGACTCGCAGGTCGATATGAGATGTATTCGCTGAGGGGTCTACGTCTAGTGCGGGTGTCATGAAACCTTCCTCTTCGAGTTGGGCGATGAGGTGTTCGATATATTGGTTGATGACAGGTAAGGACATCGGGGTGGGGGGAGATTGGCGGATGGCAACATCCGCTGGAAACCCCGAGACCGAAATACTCTGGATGCGAACGGGATCGCCTTCAATGACGCTATAGGTAATGACAAGAGCGGTGCCATCGTCGACGGGCTCTATGGTGTAATTGACCTGTGCGCTCGGGAATCCCTGATGTTGATATACCGTCTCTATGATCGTCTTAAGAGTTTCGAGCTGCGCAGGAATCGCATATGTGGGGTTCAACAGATCTGCCTGTTCTGCGAGCCCGAGGTCACGCATAGTTTTTCTAATCTTCTTCTCTGGAAGCGAGTCGTTTCCAACGATCTTTAATTCCTTGACCTTGGTCTGTGCCTCCTCCGCAATCGTGATGTTGTAGACGAGACGTTGAGGATTGGTTCGGTCTTCGGTGTAGGAAATTTGGGCGAAGAGATAGCCTGAAGCCTGATACATCTGCTCGATGTTCTGCACGAGCAGTTTGACCGTATTGTTGCCAAATGGCCGTTTGCGGGAGAAAAGTTCGATTGAGTCTAGGAACTGCTCATCACTGAAAACCGAGTTCCCCGAAAAAACGAACGAGATGGGTTCTCGTAGGTCGCTCTTAATAACAAGGTCAACCATATTGGGTTGGTTTGTTGGCACATATTCCGGTGTTATTCGAGCCGCGATATATCCTTCACCGCGCAGTTTAATGATGAGCTCCCGCTCCATCCTTTGTTTCACGGATCCCAGAGCTGCGGTTCCCGATTGAGCGACAGAGGAGGTAATCGAAGTCACGTCAGGAGGCAGCTGGTCACCAGTAACCCGGATCTCCCTAATGGCAAAAGGTTCTCCTTCACGTAGTTTAATGAGCAGTTGTTTGCAGAAATGATCGGCTTGATTGCACGTTACCTCAGCAGTAGCGCCAAGGAATCCCTGATCAAGGAGATAGCCCAGGATATTTCTTTGGATGGTAGCCAAGCTCTCGGCATTGTTTTGGATGCGAGACTCAGGCCCGATGCGAGCAGCGTTGAGAATGTCCTGCTCGTCCACCCGATCAGCTCCTTCGACCTTGATGTCCACTAAGATCGCCTGCTCAGCGAGGATGGTGTAGGTTAGGTCTGAGCTGAGAATGATATTTTCCTGAGTACTCACCGACTGAATGAATCCATTGATGTCGAGGTTCGGGGTCAAATTGTAAACGACGCCCGCTTTAGAATTACTCACGCTGCTGAAAAGGCTGTTACCAACGAACGCGAAGCGAGGAGTGAGGGACTTCTTCGCCATAATGGCTGGTTCCACCAGGCCCGTATATGGATTGTAGGTTGGCTCAAAGGACAGTGTGTCGATCTTGGTGAGATTTCGGAAGAACGCCTCAAAGCTGCTAAAGGAATCCTCAGAGAGGAAGTATCGCTGGTCTTGAGCGAATTGATTGCCGACGCGGTTTGCCATCGTACGACCCGTGAGCGACCTCGAGGAGGTGATTAGGAGCAGGAGGTCCTCTTGGGAGAGGCCACGGTCAGACGAGAGAGAGATGCGCGGAGAGGTGAGGGGGCCTGACGCTTCGAGTATCACGAGGACGCTCTCACCGGTTGGAGCTCGAAGATTTCCCTCGCTGGCTATCTCGAGGTTGGGGGTAAGGGAGCCCGGTTTGAAGGTAAGGCTTCCGGAGGT
The DNA here is from genome assembly GCA_041178185.1 of Pseudomonadota bacterium. Taxonomy (GTDB): domain Bacteria; phylum Bdellovibrionota_C; class UBA2361; order UBA2361; family OMII01; genus OMII01. The sequence goes on along the minus strand of JBEGVS010000082.1, from coordinate 103,245 downwards.
GATATCGAATCGATTCCCCTTTAATCCCACCCAACCACTGAGGAGTTGCATCGATCCCTGGAGGGCTGGATCCGCAGTGGTGCCCCCGGCGTGAATAGCAGCGCTAAGCTCGGCACTAAAAAATGGAGTCAGAACGAAAATATTCCTCGGTGCGGAGAGCTGTACATCAAGGTCGAGTGAAACTGGCTTCTTGCTTACGTGAGGTTGCACGCGGGCAGGTATGAAATATCCCTTGATGGTCTGCACCAGGATCTTATTGAGGTCAAAATCTTTAGATATCTCCGCGAAGTCGATTCCAATCTCCCCAGATAACGTTTGATGTTTGTCCTGATTGAGACCTAAAGCGAGATTGCCGGAAAATGTGATAGAGGCGTCAGTGATAGGCTCTACGGTTACCTCTTTAAGCTCGGCTGTCATCCGAGAGTTGGGCCAATTAAACGGCACAAGGTTTCCCTTGATGGTAAACGACCCTGAATTTGCCGACCCGCTTAAGTTATCGATTTTGATCGTGTCTTCTGCGAGCACGAAGCGACCCTTTACATCATGAGCTTCGATGTCTGGGGAAGGCACCGCAAGTTCTCCGTTAGAGAGCGCCGCACTTCCATTGAAACGAGGGGTTGCGAGCGCACCTTTGATGGCGAGTTTGGTCGTGAGGAGTCCACGGAGATTATCAACTGACGGGAGAAGGGGCAGAAGTGAGTTCAGGTGAAGATCTCCTGAGACCGAAAGATCGAAGCCCGGCTCGAAGCCGAGGGAGCCGTCAAGGACAAGAGCGGTATCACCGCTGGAGAGACGCGAGTTTTTAAATCGCAACGCGCCAACTGAGATGGGCAAGGTTGTATTCTTGGGTAGCCGGAGAACGTAAGGCTCGCACCCTACGTGAAAGTCGCCGAGGAGCAGGTTGCCTGATCCGCCCAGTGGAGCAGACATGCTGAAGGTGTAATCGAGGGAGGCATCAATCACTCCGCAATTTGCTTCCTGCACAAAACGCGAGAGGGGAAGGGAGGGGAGCGCGATCTGTAGTTTACCATTGAACGTTCGAGCCACATCAAGTTTCAGGTTTACTGAGGCCCCCTGGGGCGAGGTGGGAAGATATACGGTCAAAGTACCGTCTTTAAGACTAGCCTTACCGCTTACCGAAATGCCCAGGCCCAGGTTTGGCATCGCGACGGTTGTTGGTCCCTCTCCCGAAAGCTTGCTGAGGTCAAGCGGGCCAGAAAGAGGTACGGAGGTTGTGATTTGTATCGGGCTCAGGCGCGATGGGTCAGGCGGGCTTGATTGGGGATATCGATAGTTGTCCAGAGCTAACTTACCATCCTTCAGAACTGGCTCTGGTCCAGTGGTATCGATGAATCCGTCCCATCGCAATGACCCATATCGAGAGTCGGTCGAATCGACCTTGACCGATATTCCCTGCGGTTCTAGGGCCAAGTTGATCTTCACCGGTCCTAAAGACGTACCTTGAACCTTGAGGTCCGCGGCTTGAACGATGAAGGTGGTAGTCGTGTCCTCACCGCTCGGTTTGATGGAGATGTTGGCGGATGCGTCATGTACTGAGAATGGCCCGTAGGTAAAAGAGGGCAGGGTTACGTCGAACCCAGCCGAAAGCCCCTTATCAGAGAATACCAGAGGTTGGGTTCCGGTTAGTTTCGATCTCTCCCCTGTGCCCGAGATGTTTCGGAGTGTGACTACAGGATCTCCGCGATTAACATCAACAGAGAGATCTCCTTTAATGGAAGAGAGCTTCACAGCAGACGCATGGGGGAACGCGAGTGTGAGAGGCGCTGACTCTGAATGAGAAAGGGAGCCCTCGATAATTGGGCTTCCGAGCGAGCCCTTGAGCTTTCCGTTACCGATGAGGAGGCCTTGGAGCCATGACGGGATGCCCACATACTGTGCATCCACAACGTAGGAGGCACTTCCCGATAAAGCGTCGCCGTGTGTGGTATCGGCTGCTCCTACTATATCGACCGTGGATACATCACGTCCAAGCTTTAAGGAATTAAAGACAGCCTGGTTCTCTTGGATAACTATCGACCCAGTAAGTTGCCCGAGAGGTAGGTCAGTGACCTCGGTCCTTTCGTTATTGAGGAACGAACGATAGCGAAGGTCCTTGAGCTCCGGAATAATAACGAACTCGTCTCCGATTCGTTTGACGAAGAGGGAGAGATTCTGACCATAGAGTTCACTCGTTCCGAAGGACTCTCTGAGCGAGGTAGTTCGAATCTCCAAATTGTTGAGGATAGCCCTCCATCGAGGTTTATTTTCCAGCTCGGGAGGTAATGGAGATGTGATCTGCTCAATGAAGCGGAAGGTAGGAGAGTCAGGCCCAACACCTTCAGCGTGTCCGTTGGCCAGTACAAGCGTTTCTAAATAGATCTTTTGCTCGAGTATCTCGTTGATACTGAAAGTAGCAGTGATTTTATCGAAGGTGAGTTTCGGGACTCCACTGTCAAGGAGTTGGACATCGGTAACTTTTCCGGAGAGTGAGAGAAATGATAGCGAGAAGGAATCGTAGGTAAGGGAGCAGGTGTTGCATGCGACCGTTACCTCTTCGTTGAGGGCTTGAACGATCTCTTGGATAATGTACCGCTTGAGCGCAACGACACCGATCCCACTCGCCAATCCCAGGACGAGCCCGATCAGGGCCAGTATGTTTCCGGAGATCCGTTTCATGCAGTGAGCCGTCCAGGTTCCATGGATTGCGGAGCGCAGTGCGCAAGATCAGATGAATGAGAACGGGACGTGGTGAGGGACGCAGAAAGGTCCCACAAGGACATCACACCATTTCGAGAAAACGCGACAGAAGACATTTTTTGACCTTACGGCTACGTCACTTCGTTCGGGGTGGCCGCTCGTCTGCAACGACGCACGCGTGTCGCGTAAGCCTACCCGGATGCACCAGATGTTGTACTACCTCTAGAGCCAAGTTGAAACCCTGGCATGGAGGAGAAACCAGGGGTAACTAGCTTATTTCTATGTGCTCTTTAGGCGTTCCTCTTGCTTGCGCAGGTACGTAGGTCCGCTCGGAGGTGCGAGTGCCTCGTAGGTTTCACGCAAAGCGGTGTCGGGGGCTCTTTGGACTCACATATCCTAAAGGTTCGAGACCCTTTCGGATGCGACAACGGGTATCTTGGGGGGACCTTTATGGCAGCTGGTCAGGTCACTGTGGGGTCATCTTCCGAGAAGGAAGAGGGTGGGGGTCTTGGGCGCCGAGAAGCCCATCTCACGCCACTGTTTCACCGTGTGAACCATCACCGACTCCTGGTCCGTTGTGAGGGCGGATGCTATGCAAACGCGGGTCTCCGGTTTACAGGTTGAGAGGAGCTCCTCAAAGAGCTTCTGATTTCGATAAGGGGTATCCATCACAATTTGCGTCTCATGGTGCTCGTACACCTCTCGCTCGATAGCGCGGATAGCATCTCTTCGGGCCCCACCTTCGATCGGGAGGTACCCCAAGAATCGCCATCTCTGTCCATTAAAGCCTGAAGCCATGAGGGCAAGGATCATTGAGCAGGGCCCGACAAGGGGGTGTACCTTGATACCGAGCTCGTGAGCGTGACGGACGAGCTCGGCGCCTGGATCGGCGATTCCTGGACACCCCGCTTCAGAAATGATGCCGATATCTTGACCAGAGAGGAGCGGCGCCGCGAGCGCTTCAATTTCATGTGGTTTGGTATGTTCGTTGAGGACCTGAAGTGAGAGGTCCCGGATGACGCGATCGGGGCAGATGCGTTTGATAAAGCGACGAGCAGACCGCTCGTCTTCGACTACGAAGTGAGAGATAGAGCTCGTGATGGCTGCAATGTTGAGGGGAAGCGATGAGTCTAAGGAGCTCTCACCGAGGAGGTTCGGAATGAGGTAGAGTTCGCCACGATGATCGCTTGGAGTTACGGTCATAGTGGCGCTCAGAACTTACTCTCGAATCGCGATATCAGCGGTATGTTTCCAAGCGTGATAGGAGCTTCGAACGAACGGGCCTGACTCAACAAACTTGAAACCTCGCTTGATACCCTCCTCTTCATACTCCTTAAATTCCTCTGGAGTGATGAACGCGCGAACTGGGAGCTGTCGTTCCGTTGGGCGTAGATACTGCCCGATAGTCATAACATCGATGTCGATGGCACGGAGGTCATCCATCAAACTCAGCACCTCATCCTTCGTCTCGCCAAGACCGACCATAATGCCGGTCTTTGTGACAACCGACGGATCGATCTCCTTGGCCCATCGGTGAATAGAGAGTGAGCGAATGTACCCTGCACCTGGGCGAACCTTCTTGTAGAGGCGTGGCACTGTTTCCACGTTGTGATTAAGCACGTCGATCTTAGCACTCAGGATGGTTTCAAGGTCCTCTCGTGAGCCCTTCAGGTCCGGAATGAGAAGTTCGATTTTGCATCCAGGGGCATGAGTGCGAACGGACTTGACGGTTTTCAGGAAGTGCTGCGCGCCGTTGTCCGCTACATCATCTCGGTCAACAGAGGTAATGACCGCGTGCTTCAACCCGAGCTCTTTAACGGCGATACCAACACGTTCCGGTTCAAACGGGTCGAGCGGTTGAAGTGTGTCTGATGTTCCCTTCTTGACCGAGCAGAAATGGCACTTTCGGGTGCACAGCTCTCCCATGATCATAAAGGTGGCTGTATGGTGCGACCAACACTCCCCGATGTTGGGGCACTGCGCCTCTTCGCACACGGTGTGGAGGTTGAGCGTCTTAACGATCTTGCGGGTCTCGAGATACTCAGGTGAGCCAGGAGCGCGAACCTTCAGCCACGATGGTTTGACGATCTTCTCTGCATTCCTTGGAACTTCAACTGACATACACAAGACCCGCTCTGTTTTACGTTGGTAGCTACGCCATGAGGAGGGCAGGCGTTTCAAGCGCTTCCTTGAAGTGCTTGAGGAACGTCGCCGACATCACGCCGTCGATAATTCGGTGATCTACGGATACGGTGGCCTTCATGATGGATCCGACAACGATCTGCCCGTTGTGAACGATTGGCTGCTTCTGAACAGCACTAACCGCCAAGATACCACCCTGACCTGGATTTATGATCGCTGTAAAGTTTTCGACGTCGAACATTCCCATGTTAGATATGCTGAACGTGCCACCCGAAAGGTCGGTGGAGCTGGGGCGACCAGCTCGAGCTCGATCTATCGCGGCGCGGGCTTCAAAAACCACGTCCTTGAGGGTCATCGCGTCTACTTCCTTCAATACTGGTATGAGTAGCCCGTCTGGGATAGCGGTGATAATTCCGATATTGATCTGAGCTGGCTGATAGAGCTGCCCATTCTTCATCGCTGCGTTCACCTTCGGTTCACGCTTCAGCGCATAGGCAGCAGCCTTGATAACGAGATGATTAACACTGATTCCCTTATATTCCGGAAGTTCTTTCAGAACTTCGCGAAGTCGAAGGGTTTCGCCCATGTTGATTGAGGTAGTGCAGTAAAAGTGTGGAGATGTGTTGACGCTCTCCTGCATACGGCGAGCGATAGTTTCGCGCATCTTAGAGAGCGGAGTGTAGGTTCCAGCGCCCGGTTGCATCAGCTCTGCCGGTGCTGCTGCGGGAGCGGCGGCCGGAGCAGGGGCTCCGTGGTACTGCGGAGCAGGTGCTTGTTCATAGGCGGGAGCCGCTGAACCACCAGCAGCCGCCTCAACGTCACGTCGAACGATCCTGCCGTTCGGTCCGGAACCCTGAACTGATGAGAGATTTACCTGAAGCTGCTCAGCGACTCGCTTCGCGAGAGGACTCGCTTTGACACGATCGCCTCCGGTTACGACGCTCAGGGGCGCGGCGGGAGCCGCCGGAGTTGGTACTGCCGGAGTTGGTACTGCCGGAGTTGGTGCAGGAGTTGCTGCCTTTGGAGCCGGGGTTGGCGCAGGGGTCGAGGTGGATGGAGTGGATCCCGCTGCAACTGCCTCACCTGCAGCACCGATAACGGCTATAATCTCACCAACTTTCGCGGTGGAATTGGCGGGGGTAAGGATCTTCAAAAGGGTGCCGTTAAAAAACGATTCGATCTCGAGGTTAGCCTTATCCGTTTCGACCTCAGCAAGGATGTCGCCTCGGCTCACCTGGTCGCCTTCCTTCTTCTTCCAAGTAAGGATCTTTCCAGAACTCATGGTATCGCTCAGTTGCGGCATCTTAATTTCGGTTGCCATGGACTTCCTCTTATTGATGTAGAATCTTGCCAGCAGTCGGGTGTTACAAGTCGACTGCCAGAACTCCGATTTATATTCCAAGTGAAGGGATTTGTACAAACCACCGGAAATCGGTGGAGAACCTCACAACATGGGTTGAAAGTTCCGATGAAAGTGAGGTAGAAATCCCGCCTGCTCCAGGTGGGATGTTATCTCCCCAGTGGCTGCAGATTGATCGAAAAAACGGCCCGAAGCAATAGGAAACTATCTGAAAATATTCAAGAAGTTTACCTTATGCCGCTCCGCAGTGATACGGGGAGGCGAAGGCTGGGTGTCGTTTGGTCAATCGAGCTATCTCGATGTGGTTCTGAGAGATCGTGAAGGACGCAGCGATTTGGTAACGTATGTACCCTAGTAGCCTACCGGAAGACATGAGCGTAGTTGAGAAAGAGATCCCCCAGCGAGACGTGGCTGAGCACACCAACGGGGACGGAGCGTCTCCACTCAAGGTCGCGAAAAACGGAGTGGTTTCCCATCAAGCTAAGTTATCGCGGGCGTTAGCGGTGCGAGAAGCTCGCCCGATGAGCGGACTTGAGGTCCGTCGTGTGATGAACGAGCGCTCAGAGGCTCTGCAGGCCTTCATCGCTCCTCTTGAGGAGGAGATTCGACGAGCGGGTAAGTATCGAGGTCGTGCTCGACGGGGAAGTCCTGTCGGCCTCTCCAAGGTAGCGGAGCTTGTCCTCAAGATAGTCCGTCAGATTACCCATCGTGAAACGGGACTTTTTGCGCTCGATCCAAATGTGCCGCTCCTTCTCAGCACGCTCTACGCTGGATCTGTTGAAGCCTCAATTGTGAGTGGACTCGTTCGCCGTGCGCAGGCGGCTCTGACCGCGCTCTCGATGGATGAGCGCGAAGGAGCGGTGCGAGGTAAGAGTACGAGCGCCAGCGCGCACTCCTTGGACTACGATATCGGCCGTGAGCTCGATGAGATGACCATGCTACTTAAGTGGTACGTGCGTCGAAAAATGAGTTTGGCGGGTCTTGAGATCGACCAGATCTCGAAGGGGATGCCAGCCGAGGGATATCTCGAAACCACCTTTGATGAAGAGGACGCTCTTTTCGGATTCGAAGTTCTTCACGACCATCAGGTGTTCGGCACGAAGGGGTGTTTCGTGATGTGCGGGGTTCGCCTCGTAGGACACGATGGTCAACCTCTGTGGCTCCGGGTATCGGTCAACTGGAACGGACGTCCGGTTTCAGCGCGGGCAGATTGGTCGAGCTGGACCGATCCGGGGGGCTCCGAGGCGTGTGAGGTCGTACCAGAGCATGCGCAGTTCTGCTCCCTCGTTCCGATACGTCCGCAAGCCCAGCGGCTTGTGATAGATGAGATACGCGCCTTTATTCCCTATGCGGCGCTCGACCTCCCGTCCGGTCGTTGTGATGTGGAGCTCGTTGTGTCTGTGGTCGACAACGATGGGCGCGAGGTGTTGAGCGCTTCACGACAGGATAGCATTTGTGTTCCTCGTCGCGAACTAGTTGGAGCGCATGTGCCTGCGCCTCACTCAGTCGGAATGTGGCCTCATGATGTTGTATCAGGGGACAAACTCTCCGATCTTCGTGTAAGCTCGGGATACAAGGTGGTTGCAGGCTGGGAGCGCAGGACAGTATCTGTGCAGTTCGATCTCTCGCTCTTCATGCACGCCGGGGAGAGTGTGCTTCTGGAGTGTCGATTCATCGATGAGAAGGGCGAGATCGTAGAGCTCTCCTCGCTCGGCATTCCCTATGTAGCTTCCGAGTTAAACGTACCTGTTGAATCCGTCTCATCGTATCGCTACCGAAGGGTTCTTCATCCGCGAGGCGCTTGGTCCCACTATCGTGGTTTACAGATCGATATTCCTGTTGAGTTCCTGTTGTTATCGTCAGGTACACATACGCTGACGTGTGAAGTGGTCATCGTGTCCGCTGATGAGCGAATCCTCTGCGGCGATATGGGAATAGTCGCAGTTCATGTCGCTGGAGATCGAGTCGGAGCCATCACGAAAGCCGACGACGGCGTTCGTGCAACCGCTGGAGCTCTCGCGCTTGCGCCTGCGGCGAGTGTGATTGAGCTTGAGTCGATTGAGATCGATCCCGCATGGCTCTTCGGAGGAGAGGAAGGAGTACGTGTTCAGGCGACCTTTTCTCCAAGGAACTCCTCTAAGCAGCTCGCGGATATCGCAGCTGGAAGGGTAGGAGAGCTTTTCTCCCCATACCGAGTCGAGGTTTCTATCGAGCGAGAGGATGGGCACCTGCTCCTCCAAGCGTTTTCGGATTCGCTCGGCATGAGCTTTAAGCCTGTGACTCGAGGGGTGTGCGTTGAAGGACATTCGGGATTCGCCGAGCACTCTATCGTGACCAACTTTAAACGAGAGGAGCTGCTCGGATGGTACTTCGGGTCCGAAGCACAAAGGGCGAACTCCAAAGTTCGACTTTTCGCGCGTGTTCGCGCGCTCTCGTTGAACGGTGATGTGTTTATCTCAGAGACCAAAGAATTCTTTGTTCGACCTCTGACAGTCGGAGGGAAGCACGTTGTCGAGGTCGGCACCTCCGGGCCTCAAATCATCGATATCGCTGCTAACACCTATGTTCAAACGACGCGACTCTCGTGTCGGGCATTGATTAACATTCCTCATGGACGCCACCTCGAAGAGGGGATCACCGTTGTGGCTAGCCTGATAAAAAATGATGGCCCGTCGGAGCGGATCTTCAAGCACCGCCTTGTCTCTCATCACTCCGCAGCGTGGGTTCGACAGCAGATGGGACTCAGCCAAGTTCCGGTAGATTTTGAACACACCCTCGCCGATACGGATGCTGCAGGTCTTCGGATCGAGTGTTCACTCATATCAGCGTACAACGAGGTTCTTCACACAGTTCAGCAAGAGGTGAAGGCTGTGGGGATCCTCGCCGACGCAGAGGAGGCTTCTAGGAACACGCAGGTGGACTCAGTGGCAAGCGTTCTCGCTTCGAGCGAGCTTCTTTTGGTTAATGACGATGATGTCGAAGAGAAGGTGACCTCGAAGGGTATCTTCTCATGGTTTAGGCGTTCAACCTAAATACTTTTAGCGCTTCTCTTTCAATCGGTTCATCTTCGGTTGAGAGGTCTCCTGGTTTTCACTTCTTGAATGAGGGTGTCCCAGCACCTGTTCGATGGGTAGTCGATGCACCCATGCGTGGTACGCGAGTCTCAAGCGCGCGTCGCACGAGAGGCAGCTCCCGATATCCTGGAAGACTATCGGCACGGGGTGCTTGCACGCTTTGCATACCCCAACGAAAAATGAGCGATCGGGGCGGAGCATACCCAAGAAAAGCGCGCTGATTGCCAAAAAGATGAGCCTACAATTCTCATCCTCCGAGCTTAGGTCTGCAAGATCTCCACACCATGCGATAGCTCTGGCGAAGATGAGAGGCAGCAACGCGAAGACGATAACTTGGTGCTCCCACCGCTCAACTTTTGCCCATGGGTTCGAGGCGAAAAGCTCTCGGTCTTGGGCGTTTTGCGTACGGATCTGAGAGAGGTAGCGTCGACTCGCCCAAAGGATAACGAGCGCCAAAACTCCTAGAACCGCCGGAGGGAGATCCGCAAACATGAGGATCTTAAAGAGTACAACCGCCCCCGCGCTTAGCGCGAGTGAGAGCGGGATTGTTTTGGAGCCCACATCCAAACTTTTTTTGTGAAGGAGTCGGAGCTTCGAGAGCGTTTGATGGACACGGTCCTGTGCAAGGAAGGGAAGGGTGCCGATAGCGCACCAGGTAGCAAGGGTGGTAGCGAGATCGAATGGAATTCTTACCGTCGTGATTAAAGGAATGAGGGGATCAAGGATAAGAGAGCCAAGGAGGATCTGCCAAACAAGGTGAGTCTTTGCATGGGGGCCCCGCCTTACCCGTTCAGAAGAACCGTTTGATTTTGTTCTATTTGGTAGTACCCTCACGACAGCGTCCAAGAGAGGTTGCGTCTAATCATGGTTGCTCTAACGAGGAATACACGTGGCGATACATGCAGCAAAATCCGGTGACTCATACCTGACCGTTAGCGAGGCTACCCGTCAGATTAACGATACCTTTGAAGCGTACTTTCCGCAGCTTCTTTTTCATGGGGAGATCTCGCAGCTCACCGTTGCAGCCAGCGGCCACCTCTATTTTTCGGTGAAAGATCAAGGGGCTCAGCTCTCGTGCGTGATGTGGGCTGGTATGGCGAGAACGCTCTCCTTCAAGCCCGCCCAAGGGGTTGCAGTGCGGGTTCACGGTCGTCCGAACGTGTATGCTCAAACAGGCCGATTCCAGATCGTGGTCTCTCGTTTGCTTGAGGACGGCGAGGGAGAGCTGCAACGAAAGTTCATTGAACTCAAGGATAGGCTTCAACGAGAGGGATTTTTCTCGGTGGAGCGCAAGCGGCCGTTGCCGTTTTTGCCTCGAGCCGTCGGTCTCGTGACCTCCCGAACGGGAGCCGTTCTTCACGATATGATGGTTAAATTGCGGGAGCGTTTTCCGTCGATGGTGGTGTACCTCTCGGAGACGCGGGTTCAAGGTGAAGGGGCGGCTGATGAGATAGCGACGGCTATTCGGAAGCTCGATGACTCTCGTTTGGTTGACGTGATTATCGTGGCGCGCGGAGGAGGTTCGCTTGAGGACCTATGGGCCTTCAACGAGGAGGCGGTGGTAAAAGCGGTATTTGCGTGCTCCGTTCCGGTTGTTTCAGGGGTGGGGCATGAAACTGACACAACCCTCTGTGATTTTGCCGCTGATGTTCGGGCGCCTACCCCAACGGCTGCCGCAGAAATGGTCGTACCTAAGGTGACAGACCTCCTTCAACGGGTCAGTGAGCTTGAGCGCCGCTTGCGGGATTTCGATAGATGGCTTCAGCCGATGGTCCAACGAATTGATGACCTCGCCCTTCGTCTTGATACGCGAGCTTCAGCGGTGGTGGCAGAGGGGAGCCTTCGCATCAAGGCGGCGGAAGCGAAGCTAGCGAGTATTCGTCCGGACAAAGTGATTGAGTTACTACGGGGTAAGATAGAGATTTTTCACGGACGTCTCTATCGGATGGGAATGGCGTCAACGGACCGATTAAACACAAATGTGAGTGAGCTGCGAGATCGACTTCGTCGAGCGATTCCAACTGAGAGGGTGGAGCATTATCGGAGCGCGGTTGACACGTTGGGTGGGCGTCTCTTGGTGGGTGTGAAGCGAGGATTGGAGGACGCCAAAGCACAGCTCCTAGGCTTGGGACTTCGCCTTGATTCCACTAATCCACAGAGGGTGTTAGAACGTGGATACAGTATCGTTCGAGTTGGTGGAAAGCCGATTCGGTCACTTGTAGAGGTCTCTGATGGGCAGGATGTGGAGATCTCGGTTACGGACGGGAAAATTTTAGGAACGGTCACGGGTCGTTCGATGCAAAGGTGAGGATATGGCTAAGGCAGGAAAAGAAACAGTTGTTACCCTTGAGGCGCTTGTAAGTGGCGAGGTCTCGGAGGCTCAAGTGGATGCCCTCAGTTTTGAGCAAGCTCTCAAACTTCTTGAGGAGGTCGTTACCTCGGTGGAGAGTGGTAGCCTCCCGTTAGACCGAGCGATAGGCTCCTATGAGCATGGCACTGCGCTCATCAAGCACCTGCGGAAGCTTCTCTCAGGAGCAGAAGAGAAGTTGAGGATGTTGAATCAGGGCTAATTGAGAAGGGCGTTGCCTTTACGAGGGGGAGGCATCTCCTCGCGTGGACACAGCGATCAAAGATACTCCTCCTGAAAACTTCGTTACCAAAGGATCTACCTTCTTCAGGACAGGCACTAATTTGTCAAAAGTTTTCGTATCTCCAGACTTTAATGTTCGGCGCTTCCGAACTTTTCCTACCCACCACCAACCGAGTGCGCCGAGAAAGTTGTGATCAATAACGTTCTCTACCTGGAATCCTGCTGCCTGGTGCACTTTGACTAATTCAGTTCGACTGTATCGACGAAAGTGTCCCAGATCTTCATCCAAGCCGCTGTAGAGGGCGGGATGAGCTGGAACAAGAATGATCAGCTTCCCATCAGGCTTGAGAAGTTGGCGAATATTCTTAAGAGCCAGCTCATGCTCTTTGATGTGCTCGAGCACGTTAGAACTTATAATGGTATCAAACTTCTCCGCTGTCAGTTTCGCGGTTGGGGGTGACTCGGCGTTCCACACCTCGGTAGACAGTCTGCTATCCCATCCAAAACGATCGCGGAGGGTCGCTAAACTGGAGTCGCTTATGTCCGTGGCAACTATAGAGGTTACCTTGGGGGCTGAAAGGAGCTCCCCAACGATGTTGCCGATACCCGAACCTACCTCCAACACTCGTCCTGAGATGTGCTTGGAAACTCTTTCGCAGATCCAGCCATTATAGCGTTTAGCGTCCTCAAAAGCCTCCAAGGTCTCAACGCCTACATTTGGATCGGGAGGGGGCGCTATCATGCACTCATGAATAGCGGCTCTATCCTTCACGAAATTTTTGCGTGATAACGAATAACGAGCGATATGGTAGATAGCCGCGAGGCCGTCACGCCAGGTAATCTTTTTGCCCTCGGAGTATGAGCGTCCGTAGTACCGAATGGGGACCTCGTATACGGCGCATCCGAGCTTTGCCACCTTTGCCGTGATTTCTGGCTCAAATCCAAATCGATCTGAACAAAGCTCGATGTTTTGGATAATCGGACGCTTGAAAGCTTTATAGCACGTTTCGATATCGGTAAGATTTAAATCCGTGCATATGTTCGATAGTAGGGTAAGGACCTTGTTGCCTATCGAGTGTCGGAAGTAGAGCACCCTGCGCTCGCCGTGCAGGAACCGAGAGCCGTACACCACATCAGCTCTGCCTAACTCGATCGGTCTGAGAAGCGCCGCATAGTCCTCAGGAGTATACTCAAGATCGGCGTCCTGGATGATCACCACGTCTTTTGTTGCGATCGTCACCCCAGCCCTGATTGCATGTCCTTTGCCACGATTGGTGGTGAGGAGTATCAGGCGAATAAGGGGATCGTTTTCAAATGCCTTTAATATCTGCCGGGTCCCATCCGTGGAGCCGTCATCGACGATGATGATCTCCTTCTCATAGGGAGTGTCTTTAACTCGCCGAACTATCTCGCGGATGGTGCGGCGCTCATTAAAGACCGGAATGATGATGCTGATCGAAGGAGCGTGCTGGGACATAGACTGATTGGTATGTTAGAGTAAGTTTTCCGGCTTCGCTAGCGATTCCGATTGAGTAGCCAAACTAATTGGCGGAGCCCCTGTACCTGCACTAGCACTATGCCGAGGCGGGTGGGGTGCTCTCATATCAGAGTTCGTGGCGGACCCTTAGTTCTCGAGAGTTCCTTTTCGGGTGTTACTACCCATTCAGTAGATGCCGAGGATTACGGAAACGATTCGGGGGGAATGCTGTCGGAGGGGGCTGTTACCTCAATTGCTTCACCCATGGTTGGGAATAGAACAGCAGTAAAAGAGCGACGTGTTTCAGGTGTATTGGGAATCGTATCAGACTCTGGATGTTTCTGAACGGTGAGCGTGTCGTCCTGTGGTCGGCAGTATGTGGGTACCTCCAGCCTGTTCAGGCGGTGGAGGATGGTGTTTCGGCTCTTCATTTTTGAGGGTTAGAGGTGAAAAAGACGGGGAGGTAGGGGTCTCGATTCTGCTCAGTGATCCGTAGGGGCTTGAACTATTTAGCCCTTTTCAGGAGTTCGTTGGCTTTGTAATCTTCGATCGTCATGGATACGTGCGGCTTTTATCGACTTCTTCACACAGCCCTTCCCTTTCTCTTCATCCTGAGTTTCGGGCGGGCGATCGCCCAACGCGGATTCGCTTGGGTCGTGCTCGCTGGCATAACTACCTATCAGGTTAGCCTCTTCCTGCTCACCATGGTGTTAGGCCATCTTGAGGTGCTTCGCGCGTTGCCCTTCCGAATAGGGTTTCTCTCTCTCTCGATTGTAACTGCGTGGTTCTCTGTGCGTGCTCTGCCTGCATTAGGAAGAGCAGTTGTCAGTATGAGGTACAAACCACGATGGGGAGATCCTCTGATCGGTGCTGCCGGCGTGCTGAGTGCGCTCTCATTCTACTTCCAGTGGGTTAATGACTGGAGCATGGGCCCATCTCACTTTGACAGCGTTGGGTATCACATCACTCGAGCGCTCCTGTGGTTTGACCAGGGCAACTTTGACGCCTGGAGAACTGCAAATTGGCACCACATAGGACTGCCTCTGGGTGGGGATGCAGAACTACAACCGACGATCTTTTTAGGATGCGGTTGGCTCGGTGCCGCTTCGGTCGGTATGGTGGACACGATAGGTGCTGCAGTTGCCCTGTACATGATTCAGGTTGCCTACGGTATCTCAGTACGAGGTGCTTTACTGGGTGCGCTGGCTTTTGTGTCTTTTCCTACGGTGGGCCTTCGAATCAACGAAATAAACACCGATATGGCGGCAGCCTTTCCGGTCCTTGCGGGTGTAGCGTTGTTTTTAAACTCCCGTTCTCTCAGTCGGGGCGTGTGTGTGTATCTCGCACTCATCGGTTTGGGAATGGCGGCTAAAGCATATGTATTATTTGCTGCGATTCCGATCTCCATCGTGCTGTTTGTTCCGCGGTTGAGAGAGCTTTGGAGAACTCCCGGTATAGTTCGGTCCGTCCTTGGAGGAGTTGCTGTTGCAGTGGTTTTCTTTCTTCTCTCCTATGAGCCAGTGTACGCCGCGTTTGGTAGCTTCTATGGGGGCGAGTCGGGGCAAAGGCTGAGTTCTTACGGGCGTCCACTACGCGAGATCGTACTAACCACTCTAGCGCATTCGCTCACCTGGACTATGGAGCCTTTAATGGTTGTTCCGAACGACAATCGAGAGGCGGTTTTCGGATTTTTAAATTTGCAAGAGCTCTACGGGTGGTTTGAACTCAGCCCTAGGTGGTTCCCTCAACTTCATTCGGGAGAGAATCGAACCGGTATCTTCCCACTTATCTTGTTACCGTGGCTTATTATGGCCGTGAAGCGGGGATATCGAACGCTTGTGTTCGTGCTGTTTGTAGCGCTCTTTTGTAGCGTTACCTCCCCTATGAGTTTGAACCTTGGAGCCGCTCGATTTGCTCTTCTCTCAAGCGCTCTCTTCGCGGTTCTCTGGGGGGCTCGTGGAGCTCGAAATCCCATACTTGTCGGTCTTTTCGTCCTCGCGTCGAGTTGGGTTTCGTTCGATTACCTGAAGCGCCATGGTATAGCCAAGTGGATACCGCACTATACCGAGGAGATAGAGCCCTATCGAAAGGTTGCGGAGGTTATGGCGGGTGAGCCGTTGCTGATCTTCTCCCGAGGGCTCGCCACTGAGGCTTTCGCTTCAGGGCGCCATGGTCGATGGCGCTTCGCGTACATTGATTGTCCGCCTCAAGGAATGACGTACCGGGATTGGTTAGTTTCTCTCAAGCAACGCTCTCACTGGATAGGGGTTGAGCTTGATGCGCCCGCGTCCCGTTTTGGCCCTCTCTTTACGAGTAATTTAGGACCGGTTTGTCCAGAGATAACTCGCGAGAGGCTCCGCGAGGAGCTTGAAAGCGCGGGTTGGAGATACTACGCCAACGTATCCTATGCGGAGCAGGTGTGGCGGGCGGAGTACTAGCAGCTCCCTCTCGATACACACTCAAGCCCCTTTGATCACTTATGGCACTAGGAACGCGGTTGAGTTGAGGTTGGGATCGTAAAAGGTGCCCTCATACGGTGAGAATGGTGCTCCAGATTCTTTCAGCATCTGGGCGAATGTAGAGGCCTGAGAATCGTCAATAAGCAGTAAGCACGGGCACAGATCAGAGGAACGGTTTTTTGTGAATGTGGCGAACGCCTCTGCCGCGGTTGAGGCGGGGGTAGTTGTTCTTTTGGATTTCGGATACACCAGCTCGAAGAATGATTCCCCGAATGGTTCCTCAAGGCCTGTAAAATTAGTGATGGATCGAACAGAGAATGTGTCGATGGGAAGGTTGAGAAGCCATACATGCCGTCCTCTGCTATTGCGCGCCATATTGTCCAGGTAATAGTTGTAGTTCCACCAGGCCCACCAGCAGCCAAGTGGCAAAACGACTAAGGCCGCGAGGTAGGTGTGTTTGTAAGCGATTGGCCGCACAATCGACTCCAGACCAATCGCACATGCGAGTGGAATGAAAAGGCCAAATAGCACGAGGTGGGGTGAGAAATTAGCCTCAACCATCAACATGGATCCAGCAACGGTGAGGACCGCTGCTAGTATAACCATGAGTGACATGAGATCACGAGCGATTGCTCGATACAGTAAAATGACAAGGCCACCGCATGCAAGGACGCTCGCCAGCGTATTCAACGGAGCTCCCCTGAAGGAGTACTGTCCGGATGAGTCTTCCAGATAGAAGAATCTGAGAGTATTCCAGAAGCTGTTCACAAAAATCTGAACGTCGGTAAGAGGGTGACCGATCGACAATTCGAGATGTCGTCGCGATCCGGGAGAGAGGATGAATTGGCTGGTGGCGCGGCTTTGATACCCAGAGGTTATCCACTCATGTAGTTGCAACCCAAAGATCAGTAAGAATCCGATCAGTAGGTAGGGCCATCGGCGAGACAATTTCGGGTAGACGGGGGAGGGTTCGTTCAGACGCCGTTCGGGCATGATGTAACGTATCACCATAGTTCCCATCAGTGCGATCGGCAGAACGTGAGCGGCAGAGTAGACTAGGAGACATACTCCTACACTGGCGCCTGCCAGCAGGGCATTGAGACGGGTGGGAAACTTTACAAGTCGCACTACGAGCCAAAAGAACAGCCCAGCAGCGAGAAGGGCATGATTGTAGGCGTATGCGGTACGGGAATAGTGGACATGCAGGTGGAACGGTAGAGCAAACAGCAAGAACAGAAGGCTTGTACCCCTCCCAATTCCTTCTCTTACCGCCAACGAAAAGAAAAGTATCGAGAGCGATCCGATTATGGCCCCTGCTATACGAATATTCCAAAGCGTTATGACTCCCGTGATTTGCGAAGGAATGCTAGAGAGCCAAAAACCAAAATTAGGATGGCCTCCGAAGCTGGATCCTTTAAGGGCCCAGGTTTCACGCGGGCCCATAAAAGCGGCGATAGCCATGCCAGTAGCGGATTCGTCATTATGGATTTGAAGGGGGAAATGCTGCAGGAATAGAACTCGAACGGCTCCACACCCAAGTAGTAAGATGATAAAGAACCAGAATTCCTTTCTCACATGCTTGGAAGCCGACGCCTCCGATTCAAGGTTTGCAATTGATTGAGATGAGTGAGAGGAGTTCACATCGTCACCGTTTATTCTATGCCGGCTCTACGAAGAAAGATCTTCAGCAAAGGTGACAGCTTATTTGCCATCTCGCTTGAAAAGTGATTCCCGTCATAAAAAACTGGCGTATTGTCAATGATAGCAGGGCATCTACGATTTGAGCAGAACAGCTCGGTGACATCAAGGAGAGTTGCAGACTCAGCTACGCCGAGTTTTAGCTCTGCACCATGATTGTCGAATAGGCTAACTGAGCACTTGTCTATGGAGTTATCTTTGGCGAGGCATTCCGCGAAGGTTGGTAAGCCTTGGAGCGGCGTGACAACAATGACGCGATCCGCGAGGGGCAGGTACCTCTGCAGAGCTGCCTGAAAGGTTGTTCGGTCCCCAAATCCGACCTCCGTGAGTATAATCACATCGGGATGCATCTCTTGCAGCTGTGTTATGGTGTCTTCAAAAAGCTTGGCACATCCAAAGCTCGCTGGGGCGCCAGCATTGATGTGCGACCAACCACAACTATATCCCCTCGTGAGTGGATAGATACGCCACTGTTCAGAGTTGAGCGCCCCTTGCAGAGCCTGAACCCATGCTCCCGCACGGGAGTCACCCACTATGGCGATCTTCTTGGGTGCTCTGGGTGAACCGAGAGCACATTCCTCCAGGTGTTCCAGGTGGTAGCGGGGATGCCAGATGTCATGACATGGGGGAACCAGACCGGTTGGCATGACTAGGTGCGGTTGAAGAGGTATCAGCTGTTCCGGAAGGTATTTCAACTCGAGGCCTTCTGCGACCTTTCGGTGCCAAGAGGTGAGTGTATGCTCTTCCTCGGGCAGTAACGGAAGGAGGTCGCTGCGATTTTGGTCGGTGACGTGAGCGTTCGCCAGAGAATGGTTGATGGGTGTCGGCGCGGGGGCGCCACTAGCGAGTGGCTCACGCAGCACCGCGACGATCATGAGGCAGGAGAGGGCCAATCCCGAAAGAGCAACACCCCCTCGCTTCCACATGGAACCCTTAAAGAGAGGGTCCAGGATCGTATCGATCTGATGATGCGATGAGACGATTCGGCATGGCTTTTCGATAAAGTAGAAACTTAACGTCGAAAGAATAAAGAGAGCGACGAGAATTAACACCATACTCTCGCCACTTTTTCCCGCTGAAGGATGAAAATCACGGAGCGCAAGAATTAAAGGGAAATGCCAGAGGTACATCGAATAAGAGATCGTACCGAGGAGCCTCCAAGGATTCCTTGCCAGCACTCGGTTAGGGAGTGGAATTGACCCTGTTTCTGATGGTGTGCCGCCGATGATGTACAGAGCGGTCGCTAAAGTTGGAAGTAGTCCTAAATATCCGGGAAAGTTTCGGTAGCTGCTAAACGAAAGTGTGGTACCTATGATGATTGCAATCGAGGTGAAGGAGAAAAAGTGCTTGAGGGGCGCGGAAATAGTGGGGTTGATGCGCATGAGAATTGCGACAGCAGCTCCAGTCGCCAACTCAAAGGTTCGAGTGAGGGTAGAAAAGTACGCACCCTTTGGATTCTGTGATGTTGCGTAGATTGACCAGCAATAGGATGCGATCCCCACAACGCTGATGACCCAAAAAACTCGACGCTCCCAGGAGAGATGCTTAAAAAAGGGAATTCTGAACCAGTTGCGTGCCGAGAGTAAGAAAAGAAGTGGCCAGAAGAAATAGAACTGCTCTTCCACAGCCAAGGACCAGTAGTGCAAAAGAGGAGAGGTCGGTAACCCCTCTTGAAAGTAGTCGGTCGCTTGTTGAATGGCGTTGATATTGGCGCAGAAGAGAAGAGCCCATACGCCGTTATACAGGATCATCTTTGAGCGGAGGGGATTGAACAAAATATATCCCAGGCTCACCGTGAGCAGGATTACAGCCACTGCGACTGGTAAGATCCGTCTCACCCGCCGAATATAGAAGCGTTTAAGGGATATAGTTCCTGACTCAGCGACATGCGCCTCGTGCTTGGCAAATTCTCCCGCCAAGAGAGAGGTGATGAGAAAGCCGGAGATGACGAAGAAGAAATCAACTGATACGAAGCCGCCCGCAAGATAGGGGACCCCCAGGTGGAAACTAATCGCCATCAGAATGGCCAGGCCACGCAATCCTTCGATATCAGATCTAAATTTCATGCTGTAAAGATGATGTGAGTGCGATTTTTGACGCAAGGCTTGCTTTGCGAGATGTTGTTTTACTCTTGGGGGATCGCAGTAGCCTGTGGAAGGTTTAGACTTAGGAGCGTCGAAGATGGCCGAGACGCCATCAAAAAAAGGCACCCGTGTACTCCGGAGGCTACAGAAGCACTCGGGTGCCCGCAGGGATACCACAGTAATCTCAAAGATAGGGACGATGAGGACTTTAAAACAAATAGTGTGTGTGATGATTGAGATTGTCGCATTCGCTGCTTTTCTTTATTTCCTGATTCCGGTGGCCTCTGAGCAGTTTGCGACAGCTCACAGAATTGGCAACGCTCCCTCGGGTATCGCGGATGCGCCTTCGGAGTTTGATGCCCTTACTTCCGCGATGCATTACTACAAGAATGGATTTCTCAAGCACGCAGGCCTACCTAACCGTGCTGGACCCCCAGGGAAGCCGTATGACGATCCAGCAGACATCGTCCCCGTGGATTATATCTACACACACTACCCTCCGGGGCCTAACTGGTTGGTCGGTTTAGCGATGAAGATCTTTGGGCCAAAACAGGTACCGTTATATCGTATTTTCCCGATCAGCTTCTCGATAGCGGGATTGTTGATAACGTATGCCCTGCTCAGAAGCGTTGTGGGGGGGATCTTGGCTGCAGCGGCTCTCATAACGGTTCTGCATTTCCCCATGACTACACAGATGATGCATGGGTTGTTTTTCCATCCGTACGCACTGACCCTCGTTTTGGTTCAAATGTCATTTCTCTTCAACCGACTGGGAACTAAATCCCGATTGTCATGGAGATCTCTGCTCCTGCTCGCCGGAATGAGTTTCATACAAGGATGGATGAGTTTTGATTGGGCCTTTGTTGCCATGCTGTTTCCTCTTGCAGTGGTCTCATGCTGGAGTAGTTCAGGGGCACGCCGGGAGATGTTGAAGGCTTGCATATTTTCGGTGATGGGCTTCGGATTCGCCCACTTCCTTCATTTTTGCCAGGTGTGGGCATTGGCACCAACATTCGACCACGCTTTCAAGGATCTTTTTGGTGCGGCAAAATTCAGAATAGTGGGGGAAGGAGATAAAATAGTCCCAGAGAACGCTACCATGCGTGTCTTGAACCAATATATTTGGACGCTTTTCCCATCTCCGAGTCAGGGATACTACTTCTCGTGGCTTATGCCATTAGTTAGCGTGGCCCTTACTCTCGCCGTGGGCACATTGCAGTACCTCAAGAGCCGAGATGTGAGTGTTCCAAGGCTGGTAGCTCCTGGGCTCATCTCTGTGGCTATGGCGATTCTTCTTTCGCTCCTATGGGTCCTTGTCATGAAAAACCACTCGTTGGAGCAGGGGCATTGGTTATTCCTCCCTCGTCATTTTATCGTCGTACTGTTCTCGTGTGTGCTGGTGGCTGTGTCCGAGCTTCACACCTGCGCCCGCATGGTGATGGACCTTATTACTGCCACTCTGGTGTGGTGTGAAGGCAGGTTTGGACGTAAAGCGCATCGCATTGCGGAGGGTTAAAAAAACTCTTGGTTTCTCTCAAGGGATTGTTGCCAGAGCCCAGGGGATAGACTGCCGCCAGCATAAAAAGGACATCACCGGTTCCAGACAGTCAGTTCGTCTTCCCAGCCAGCCCAGATGCGCTCGTCGCTTTAAGAGCTACACGTTCGAAGCTGTGTGCGTCAAATGAGAGCTATCTCTTTTGTAGGATAGTGAATCGAAATGAATCATCAACCTCTTCTGTTGATTGCAGCGGTGAGCTTTGAGCCCATTCATTGAATTTGTTCAGGGGTAAAGCCGAGATAACTACTACCGGGGCGACGCTCGCGCTTTCGATGATCTTTGAGATCTCTGGCGAATTGACCGTAAAACGATCGTCGGTGAGCAGCTGCCCCGTTTCAAACGGCCACAAGATAGGTTGAGTATCCTGAGCCACTCGCTTAGCTTCTGCGACCTTCAACGCCAGTAGTGCTTGAGTTTGGCAGTTGAGATTAGAGGGAATGACACTCGCACCGGAACGAATATAAGGATCAGCGCGGTTCAATAACCCAGCAACTCGTTGATCAACCGGATCCGGAACTCCTGTAAAGAACCAAGCATTAAGGATCATAGAGATGGTTACAGCACTCCAGATAATCGCTGAGTGAAGTTCAGCGAGCCAACCTCCACGCAGTCGCTGTAGTAGAATCCATATACCGTGAGCGGCCCATGCTGTGAGCGGGAAGAGTAAGAGGAGGGACCTATGATTGTCGATGCGATTGGTCAGAAAGAGGGGGCCGAGCCCGATGAAAAAAAGGCAGAACAGGAGAAGAGAGGGGATAGACCTCCAAGACCTAAGCCCAGCAAAAAAGCCGACTATCATCGGGATTATTAACGCGCTCTGGTAGGGGCGAAACGAATCTCCATGTTGATTGCCCCGCTCGTGATACACGAAGAGGCGATCCATCGGTGAAAAGTGAGTCAGAAATTCACGAATTCGCTCGGAAGCAACCGCCATGAGGAACTTTACCTTGATTCCTAAGGGTAGTGGCCCGGGTGGTAGCGACTGAAGCTCGGGAGAGTTTTGGAGGTAGAGGGCCAATTGGTCTCTATGATTAAGCATGGCGAACGCTTGCTCTCCACGAACGGTCGTAAAGTCGCTCGAGGGATTGATCTGCTTTTGGGCGAAATAGAGACCTACGGTCGTGACGATGATCAGCAGAGCCGCCAACCGTGAGCGGGGACTTGAAGCGAGGATCTTTATTACCGAACTCGCGTAGAGCGCGAGAAAACCAAGCGTCGCTACTACGAAGATACGCGCCGGAGCATAGTTGTACGTAGCCAGGAAGAGGGCGAGTCCCGCCGGTATCCCCAACGCAAGGCGTGCCCATGAAGAGCCTCTGAGGGTGTACATGGTGAGGGCAAGCGCTGTGAAGAAGCCGAATACCGTCGCCGTCTGGGAGACTCCGTAGCCCATGTAGTGGATAAGAACAGGATTGGTTGCCAGAATCGCTGTAAAAATGAGTGCGACACTCGAATTGAAGAGGCCACGAATTGTTAGGAATCCTATGAGAAGACTTGCAAGGCCCATAAGGTATGAAGCCAAGCGTAATGACGTGGTATTCCAACCAAACGTTTGAAAGATTGCAAAGGTCGGAACGCCAAACATCAGGGAGTGACCACTGGTGGAGAGCAGTCCGGGATTCCTACGCAATGCATCTGTTGTGAATTCGAGGAAGCTTTGGTCTCTCTGGTATGCTTCGAATTGATTGAGCACAGTCTCGCACTCCCAAGGTAACATCAGGGAGGAGGACACAAAGACTCGGCCTACGAGGGGCAGAGACGCGGCTGCCAAAACAGCGGCTAGAGTGCCTACTTTAAGATACCATGGCGGAGTCGTGGGAGGATTGTGGTGCTTACGGAACCTGCTAACCAAGCTTGAGAGTGTAAGGTACACGAGAGCTACGTAGAGGAGCTTATAAATTATTAAGTCTTGCATACCTGGTACCTAAGCGAACTCGCGCTGGTTTATTCTACAAAGAGCATCGCACCTTGAGGATGGTTAAATGTTGTGACCTTGCGCTGAGCTTCCTTGAGTTTCGCCGTAACAACAGACTCCTGCTCAGGATCCACGATAGCCAGTGCAGGCAGACCAGATCTCGTTGCAGTCTCCAAAATAACCTGACCATCGTCAGCGGATGGCCTAAGGATATGCTTTGAGGCATTTGGAAAAACCAGGGTATAGAATGACTCTCCAAGAGATTCCGGAAATTTACTCAAGCTTATCAAGCTTCGGACAGATCTTGTGTCGATAGGCAAGTTGAGAATGTACGTGACCCGATACTGCTTCCATCGAGTAACGTTCTGCTCGTAGTAATTGAAGTTCCAAAGTGCCCACCATGCACCCACTCCGATCATGATAGGAGTCACAATAATCGGATGGTTGATTCGGATAATCGACCAGAGGAAATCGCATCCTACAGCGCAAAAGAGAGGGAGGTAGAGACCAAAGACGATTAAGTGAGGAGAAAAGTCTCCCTCTACTAATAGGGTAGAGCCAACGAATGTTCCAATTGAGGTAAGAAGCACGAAGATTGAGAAGCGGTCACTTTTGGTGGCACGAATCATCATGATAACAAGCCCCACAATGGCGAGGCCAGCCATGGCAGGCGCTAGGGGTGCTTTGAAAAATCCGTATTGAGCGGCCAGGTCTCCGTTGTAAAAGAACAGCGCTGTTTGTTTGATGTTGAACCACCAGATCGCTAGAGGGGATGCATGTTCCCCCATCACCCCTTCAAGATGTCGACGAGGATCCGGAAGGAGAAAAAATTGGCTACGTACTCTACTTTCGTAGCCGTACTGAACCCAAAACGCTATCTGCGCGCCGCAGCCTAGGATACATCCAAGAAGGACGGGAAGTGCCTTGCGCGCTCGTTTGATACCATTCCAAAAGCCCCTCAGCGGATTCCACGTTGTGAGTAGGTAGGGCGTGATAGCGGTCCCTAGTAAGGCAAAGGGGAGAACTTGAGTGACCGGATAGACCAAAATGGAGAGGCCCAGCGAGATCCCAAGCATAACACGACGGATAAGTGTTGGTCGCGCGACCACCAAGGCAAAGAGGAGGGTCGTGAGGCTGATGCTAAGAATCGCGTGGTTATAGATAAATCCGGTGCGCGAGTAATGGGCGTGGAGGTGAAACGGGGCTGCGAATAAGAGGAAGAGCAGGCTCGTCCTGCGGTTGCTCAAGATGGCGACAGCAGCTCCGAAAAAGATAAGTGAAAAAACCCCTCCGATCGCGCACATCAGTCGAATAGTCCACACCGATGTTTCGCCGGTAAGCTTTGTGGGGAGGCTGGAAATCCAGAAATTTAAATTGGGGTGTCCCCAAGTGGTTCCATAGAGAGCCCAGCCCCCTGATTTAATAAGTTCGAGTATGTAGATTCCGGTTGCGGCCTCATCATTGTGTACCTGTGGTGGGTAGTGCGTGAGGTAGGGGATGCGAACGGCAGCGCTCGCTACGACCAGAAGCAGGAATCCGAGGATGAAAACGGCGGTGTTGCCCTTAGCTGTTTTTTTGTTCATAGATGCTTCACGATACTGAACAGAATTCCCATACGACGTTATCAAGAAAAATACCTGCTAAAAATAAGCTAAATAGACCAAGTAGCGCTAACTTTGAATTTAGAAGGTAGAGCGGAACCGTGGGATTGGCATCGAGTGTGGCACGTTACGTCAGGGTGCTGGTAAAGCCACGGATGTTCGTTAAAGGGTTGGCCACCCAGATGCGGCTTTTCTGTTGTGGAAACCTCCTTTTGGGCCTTGTGCGGGCATGGAGTGATGTCATCTCACCTACGTCTGTGCACCCCTGGCCTCGCCATCTCAACCCACCGCTTTTAAACACGTTGTGGGAAGGAGTGTCGGAGTGGTACCGTTGCCAGCAAGAATAGCGTGTAAGGTCCTGGTTCTGTGGCATCTTTTAGACTCGATCGGAAATTATTGTTTGATCATTATGTTGGTGGAACGCTGGCATGGTGTCTTAACGCGATGGCCCGCCTTCTAGCTCTTGTTTGGCGAAGAGATCATTCACTGCGTGTGGCGCCTCGGGCTGTTCTTTTTATTAAGTTCTTGGGGTTGGGCAGCGTCGTGCGCAGCTCTTTTCTGCTCACAGCTGTTCGCAAGAAATATCCCGACACCCGAATTTATTTCGCAACATTTCCAGGGGTGGCGCCAGTTGTCAGGATGTATTCCGACCTTGATAAGGTGCTGGTAGTACGGGATGACTCTCTCTCTCACCTGATTATAGACACGTTAAAGTTGATTGTATGGTGCTGGCGTAATCCGATTGATCTCGTGATTGATTTAGAGTTCCATTCCAAATATTCCTCTGTGGTAAGTGCCCTCTCGCTTGGGCGCGATCGAGCTGGCTTTGCCGGTATCACAAGTAGATTTCGGCGCGGGCTCTATACCCACCTGGTCTTTTGGAACCCGGTGCGATACGTGGGGAAGGCATACGAGCAGCTGAGACGGGCTTTGACCTTACCCGAAGCGAAAGATCCGCCGCTGGTAATCTCGAGAGAGGCGGAAGCTGAAGCGCAGGCATTTCTTGAAGGCTTGGGATGCTCGCGGGAGTCGCGAATTATAGGAATTAACCCGAACGCAAGCGATCTGCGACCGGAACGCCGATGGCCACCTCAGTATTTCTCAAAGCTGCTAGAGAATATCCCGGTGGGGCATGATTTTGTAGTCTTGATTTGCGGCGCGCAGTCCGAGTGGGATATCGCGGAGGAGGTACTACGGGGATGTGCCTCAACTCCGTATCCGGTTCACAATATCGCCGGGAAGCTGTCCTTCCCCGCTTTTTGTGCCCTCATGACGCGATTTGATGTTTTCGTGACTAATGACTCCGGTCCGATGCACGTCGCTCGAAGCCTTCGGATCCCCACGGTTTCGCTATGGGGGCCAACGCATCCGGTCAACTACAGTCCACCGGGTGGAAACCATATAGGATTGTATCGACCGATCTATTGCTCTCCCTGCACGCATGCCACAGATGTGCCGCCCTGTGGAGGAGATAACCAATGCCTCAAGCGAATTGAGCCAGCGACGGTATTGAAAGCTATGTGTAAACTTTTAAAGATCGCCAGCCCTCAGCTTGAACTTAAGATGTTTGATTCTGCACGCTCGAATTCGGTTCTGGGATATTGGCACCGGGAGTCGGTGGGGTTGTCGAGTTCTGACGAATAGCGCCTTTTCTATCCAGAGCGCTTCAATTTAGGTTCTCCATGGGTTGATGAGGAAGAAACTTTGAAGGAGCCAACTCCAAGGTACGCTGTAGAATCGTATCTCGACATTTTGACCAACGTAGTATTGCGGCACAAACAAGTTTAGAAGGAAGAGGTGAGCCAATGCCACTTGAGTTGTTTTTGGTTGCCAGTTCTTTGCGAGTGTTAAAAATCCGAGCCAAATGACCGGAAATGCACTGCTCACAAGACGGGAGGTGTCATTTGCAACGGCCAACTGAGCGCCAGCGCACAGCACAATCAAAACATACAAACTAATTTCAGCGAATTGGCGTTTTTGTAGAAGCACAAAAGTCGCATAGAGGGGGATTGCCCAGAACAGTTTGAAAGCTTGAAAGCAGCCGGTGTACAGGTTGGCGGCTGTCGAGGATAGCATACTGAAAAAGGATAGGTTCAAGTAGTGTGAGGCTGATAGTTGGGGTGGTTTAAACGAGGCGACATACTGCACATACCAGAACCAAGGGACAGCGCTCAGACCCATGAGAATTATGGCGACCCCTGTTCGATGAAATGATCTGTTGTTTCGCAAGTAGTAGTACACGAGAAACCAAGGAAACATGAAAAAATTCCGTTCGTGGTTGAGCAATGCCAAGCTCAAGAATAAGGGCCAAAGCAGATTATTCCGAACAAAGAGCATCGCCAAGAATACCAGGAGGTAGGAGGTGACGTCGGGGTATCCGGCAAAGTGAATGAAGAATAGGGTCGGCGCAGAAAATGTCATGATGGCGGCAATCAGGGTCGCGAACGTCGGCGAGAGGCCCTCTTTACGGGTGCTCAGATACATGAGCGCGATGAATAAAGTGCCGATCCCCTTCACGAAGAGCGCAAAAAAACCTCTTGGATTACTAGGAAATAGGTAATGAGCCACGAGGGGAGTCAGAATGCGATTCTGTAGGGCATTCCCTGCCATGAAGTTGAATGGTTCATGCGCTAAGTCAGCATATCCTTGTCCATGATTTACCGGTCCAGGTGCTGGAGTGACATATACATTGGCAAGGGCAAAGAGAATGCCGGCCACCAAGATGCTCGTTAGGACCTTAGAAAGTTTGCACTCAACAGAGAGAAGTAGAGAGTCAATCGTGGTGAACATTAAGACTCCGCTCCGTAGCGCCATCCTTGCGACCTACAACCATCGTAGGCGCTGTATTGAAACAGATTCCCTGCCTTTGGAACTCGAGGTGCCGCTCAAGGATGGTCTTACCACTCCATCGCAATCGCAGGCAAGATACCTTGCCGGGCGCTGATTCTTGTGTTTTAGATCAGACGATCGACCATCCTGGGAGTGCATACACCTTAGAATCAATGAGAATTTCGCGCATTCTCAATTTACTATTTACCTGCCTCTTGCTGGGAGCCGTTTGGGTTGTCGCCTCTCAACAACTAAGGCTCGCGGACCAGATCGGTAACACTTTATCCGGCTCGGCCGACGCAGGTTCAGAGTGTGCAGCGATTAATTCCGGAATGCACTATTACAAGCGGGGGTTCCTCAGTTATGCGGGACTTCCTGATTTAGCGTATCCCAAGGACAAGTTGTATGTCGATCCGAAGGATGAGCCCACCAACATCCAGATCTATACCCACTATCCACCGGGTCCAAATTGGTTGGTAGGAGTTGGTATTCACCTTTGTGGACCCAACAACTTTCCCTGCTATCGCAGAATGCCCATTTTTTTCACCTCTTTTTCCCTGATAGTTAGCTACATCATCGTCGCGGCAGTAGTGGGCTTTGCGTGGTCATCCATCCTATTCATTGGATTGCTCCAGATTCCCATGACATCAGCCATGATGCATGGTCTTCACTATCAGGGTTATGCTTTGGCCCTGATAGTGCTGCAAATGGCATTCGCATGGTACGTACTTGCCACGAGGAAGATGGTCTTGAAGTGGCACTTAGCCACTTTGTTTCTCCTTAGTTTTTTGCAGGGATGGCTGAGTTTTGATTACTTCTTCATCGCCACTCTCTTTCCGCTGCCGATAGCGTTCCTTTGCCATCCGATGCCCTCAGTTCGGAATATGATACTCACGACAGTTGCCTCCTTAGCGGGCTTTACGAGCGCGATAGCTCTGCACTTCTGCCAGGTTGCGATTTACGCCGCTTCGAAGACACCGGACGGATTGTGGAATGTTAGTTTATCAGCATTGCCGGCTGGCTTTGAGGGAGCTTATCAGGATTTTTTTAGGGCCGCAGTTGCTCGGTCCTCTGGAGTAGAAAATCAGATTACACCCATCGGGTTCGTGCTGCGTATCCTTGAGAGATATCTGACGGAGCTACTTCCCTCCGAAAGTCAGGGTGGGCAGGTCGGAGTTTGGTTGCTTGGGGCTGCGCTCGGAGGGGCGATGGTTTTCCTCTTGGGTACCTACCTCTTTAAAGCATCTCACTCCTCGATGAGAAAAGGCCTCCAGCCTCTTTTCTCTCTTTTGTTGGCTCTGTGCATCTCACTCCTCTGGGTTGTGATCATGCGCAATCATGCGCTGGATGGAACTCACCTAACATTCCTTCCACGACACTTCATTGTCCTTTTATGGGTATCAGGAGCCTTGCTGGTCAGTGGCGGCCACAATCTCGTTGTTCTGATTGCTGCATATGTTAGGAGGATCGTTGGCCGGCGCAAGGCAGCGGCCCAGTAGAGGAGCGGTCCATCAAGAGCTAATCGCTCCGATTCTATGCGCGGTTCATCCTTCGTATTGCCTGATGGAACTTTGTTTGAGGCCCCTTGGGGCTAATTTCTGGCATCGATACCACGGTGGTATTCCATCTAAACCTTGTGTGGTACAAAAGATCGGCGAAAGGCGCACATAACCGAGTCTTTAACCAGTTGTGTTTACTAGGAATGTTAACGATCGGCGGTGGTGGCTTTAGGAAGCTCACAACAGCTCCGTGTGCCTGGGGCCAAAGTACCTTTACGGAGTGAGCTCGGCAAAGGTCGAGCTCTCGCGTCGCCTCTGTAAGAGAGTTTTTGAGCTGATTGGCGCAAACATTTTCTGATACTTGGCGTATAGATTTTGCGTTTTATTTCGAGGTAGCTATGACGACATGCCCATACTGTAGTTGCTCACCGGGCGTTTTCTTGAGGACCTTTCAGATTTTGGGCTCCGAGCAGCTCAAACTTTGGCGCTGTGAGCGTTGTTCCAGTGAATTCCTGGACCCTCAGCCGAGCGATGAATGGCTGGCGAAGGAATATTCGGGGTACTTCTCGATGCGGCGAGCAAATGCATCGAATCCAAAAACTCTCCTGTGCCAGCTTGTTATGTCCAAGCTCGGGGAGCTCCCACCAAATCCGACTGTTCTTGAAATAGGAGGAGGGGAGGGGTTTTTCGTCGGAGAGTTGCTCAAAGCTCGACCGGACGCTCGAATCTCTCTTGTTGAACCGCAGGCGGATCCCTCCCTTTTCCCGGCCGATAAAGTTGAGGTTCACAAGATGCTCATCGAAGAGTGGCTCGAGAAGACCCCTCCACAGCAGTATGACGTGATTGTCGCCATGGATCTTATAGAACATTTGCGTGACCCGAGTTCGGTTATGAAACGGATCAGCGAAGAGCGTTTAAAATTGGGGGGAACGTTGGTTATTACCACTCCGGACGCAGGATCCTTATTTCGCCGGGCCCTTGGGCGATTTTGGCCCCACTACAAAGTTGAGCACCTGACGTATCCATCCACAGGCGCTTTAGAGAAGCTTGCGTGTCATGTTGGTCTCGATGTCGTCGAGATGAAGCCCTTGGCTAAACCTCTTCAGATCGGATACCTCATCGCGGTGCTTAGGAATTTCGGCCCTCTTGCGACACGGTGGTTGGGTCGCATATCAGAGTGTGTCATTCCTGATTGTATGAGGGCCTACCATGTCAGACTGCCGAGTGGCGAATTGCTCTTTGTGGGACGGAAATCAGAGCGGGCTCTAAGTGCCGAGTGATGGAGGGAGGAAAGACAACATCCTCAGAGTACGTGGGATGGTGTTCTCTCCGGCACTAGTAGGTGGCAGGCAGGAGGTGTCAAAGCCGCGCTACAGGAGATCTGATTAACTGACCTGCTCGTTGATGGGGCAGGTGGCGCGTGGTGGACTATCTTACGGCAACCGTGATCTATTGCTAGTGGCTGCTCGAAAGGATGATTTCATCTAGACCCGAGATGCCTCAGAAACTCGTCATAGTCCCTAATGTAATCATTCGGGTCGTAGTAGTCAGAGGCGAAGACGAGGAGTACTGCGTCGGGTGTGTATTTATACTGTACGCCCCATGTCAGGGGAGGCAAGTAGACCCCCTTTGTGGGAGTGTCTAGTCTAAACTCTTCACGGTATGTGCCGTCGTCGGCGAGAACCGAGCATGCTCCGCGAACGCAAATTAAAAACTGGTGACAAGCGTGATGAGCGTGTTCTCCGCGCACCTCCGCTGAGGGTACTCCGAACACCATGAAGTATCGCTTGGGAACAAAAGGGACATGTCGCTCGAACTCGCCTACAGTGAGATTCCCCCGGAGATCCTCCACAACGTTCATCTGATGAAATGTTACGCCTTTGACTTTGCTTGCTTCCTCTCGGGGGGCATGCGATCCGTCGGCCCGATGAGAAAGCTCCCATTTCTCAGTACCAACATACCCGACAATAATAGCCGGATTTCCGACCACGATTGCGTTATCTGGCACCGATTTTGAGACTACGGCACCGGCTCCTATCATTGCGCCTGCTCCCACGGTGATACCTGGAAGGATGGTGGCATTTGCGCCGATCGATGCGCCCCGCCGAATAGTCGTGAGCGGGATGGTTTCTTGATAGCGCTTGCTCCGAGGAAATTTATCGTTGGTGAAGGTGGCGTTTGGTCCGACAAAAACACCGTCCTCGATGCGAAGTCCATCCCATACCTGAACTCCGCATTTTATCGTCACGTTATCGCCGATAATTACATCGTTCTCAATGAAAGTGTGGTCACAAATGTTGCAGCCGCTCCCGATCACAGCCCGAGGCAGAACGTGAGCAAACGCCCATATGCGTGTTCCAGCACCTATATTAGGGCTTTCACAGAGAGCGTGTGAGTGAATGAACGGATCCGTCATACTGTTTGCTCCTTTCTCCGTAAGAGGTTTCTCGCATTACTATGGAAAGAGGTCTCGCTTTGGTGTTCTCAAAGGCTCTCCAGGTGTAGCTTCCAATAATCCCTAGACCGAGGCTGTTGAGCGCTGCAAAGAAAAGAATCACGAGCACGGTAGCGGAGTATCCGGGAACTGAAACAAGTCCCGTGATGCGTGCCATCGCGACTACGGTAGCAAGCCCAAGCGCTGTGGTTACTCCTAGGATTCCAAAAGCCAGAAGGAGTTGAATGGGGAGGTCCGAGAAAGCGAAGACGCTATTAGATAGGTATCGCAGTTTCTTCGTAAAGGTCCATGCGCTTTTCCCGCGCGCCCGCGGTGCGCGAGCATAGGAGATATAGGCGCGTCGGAATCCTACCCAAAACATGAGCCCAACGAGAGAGCTGTTTGATTCAGGAAGAGCAACCAGTTGATCGCGAAACTTCTGGTTACACGCGAACATATCAACGCCCCCGGAGGGCATGTCGTACTGTACAAATCGTCTATATAGCTCCCAGAAGATCCTGGAAAATAAACGACTGAGCAGAGGATCCGCCCTCTTTTCACGAGTACCGATAGCGACGTCGCACCGGTCAGACTCGAGAGCTTGGAACATGTTTAACACGAGAGAGGGTGGTTCCTGCAGGTCAGCAGCCATCATACCAAAAAAGGGCCCGGAGCTTGCGATTAATCCGGCCCGAATCGCCGCGAAGGATCCGAAATTTCGGGATAGTTCAATGACCTTTGCATGGAAAGCGCATGCAGGTAAATTGGCATGAAGCCACGCACTACTACAATCGGGACTT
Source organism: Pseudomonadota bacterium (assembly GCA_041178185.1). Lineage (GTDB taxonomy): Bacteria > Bdellovibrionota_C > UBA2361 > UBA2361 > OMII01 > OMII01. Next base: position 71,028 of record JBEGVS010000082.1, on the reverse strand, counting down.
CCATCGATAACAAACACAACCTCAAGTTTGCCATCGAGATTCCTATCCAACTCAGTGAGCGCCAGGATCAAATCGGGCAGCGATTCCTCATTCCTGTAGACTGGTATAACAAGAGAGTACATTTCGTGTCCTACCATGTGTTGCATGCTGTGACGATGCGATTTACTTCTGCTGACTTGAGATAGGGATGAATAGGAATAGAGATCTCGGAGTTGGCTATTGTGGTCGCGTTTGCGAACGATTCCTTCGCGCAAGGAAGGTGCTCTAAAGCTTTTTGGTGTGGGATGGTGATCGGATAATGAATGCCGGTGAGTATGCCTTGGGATTTTAGGTGTGCCTGAAAGGATTCACGGTCTCCTAAGACTTGGATGGGGAAGAGGTGCCATACAGAATGACACCCTTCAGGTGCATTCATGATCCTTAGTTTCGGATTTTTGATTCCGATTTGAAAGGTTTTTGCGATAGTTCCTCTAATCTGTGTGAATGAAGTTAGTCTTGGTAAGAGGGCGCTTCGTAGGATCGCTGCTTGGAGCTCATCGAGCCGACTATTAAGACCTAGCTGATCGTGGATGTATTTTTTTGACTGTCCATAGTCTCGGAGGCACCTGGCCGATGCATCCAATTTTTCGTCGTTGGTGAAAATTGCTCCTCCGTCCCCAAGACATCCCAGGTTTTTAGTTGGATAAAAGCTCGTTGCAGCCATTTGACCAACAGTCCCAACAGGGATTCCGTGGCTGTATGCCCCAATACTTTGGGCGCAATCCTCCACAATTAGGAGTGAGAAATCGTCGCGAAGCCTTTTCAGTTTTTGGAGATCGACTGTGTGACCGTATAGATGTACCGGCACCATGTATTTAACATCGGGAGACGTTTGGAGGAACAGGCGAGCAGCATCGAGATCTAGTAACCCATTCTCGTCTGTGTCAACGAAAACAGGTTGACCACCTGCGCGAATGATAGCGAGCGTAGTGGCGAAGGCGCTCAGGGGAGTTGTGAGAACTTTATCTCCCGCTTGAAGTCCGAGAGCGCGAAGGCTAATTTCGATCGCATCAAGTCCGTTAGCTACTCCGATGCAATGTGAGACCTTTGAAAAGGCGGCTAGCTCGCGTTCAAACGCGCCCACTTCTTCGCCAAGAATAAGCCAACCGCTTTTACCTACTCGATCAACGGCGTCGAGGGCTTCTGAGCGGATCTCATTCCACAAAGCCCCGAAGTCATTCGATAGGATTGTCGGTTCTGCCATCGCCATGGGGCGCTCCAGAGATTCTAGCTTTTCACCTCTCCTTGAGGAGGAGGTCTAAAGATTACACACCCGTCTCATATCATTTGATGATATGCCTCCCTAAAAGTACTCTTGTTTGGGGCGGTTTCTAGGGAAAAACGGCTGGAAGATATGAAGATCGGGGGAAGGGGCGCCTGTCGTCAAACGGTAGTTTGCAGTCTGGTCTTGTAGGGGGCGGGGTGGCGCAGGGGTTTCGTTATGGGCGAGGCCCAAGAGGGGAGGGGTGACACTGCGGCTGCCGTTAGCGTGATGAAACGATCTGTTTATCAACGGACAGTTGAGGTGCTTGCTGTCGAACGAAATGAGCTACGCTGAAAAACATGGGCAGAACAATGAGTCCGATTCCTAGGAGCGTCATTCCCATTTTAACGTGACGGGAGCTGACTATGTGGTGAACAACCACACCTGACACCACTATGAAATAGGTTATGATCGGCAGGACAAAGCGGAGCTCCACCATCGCGGTGAGGTTAACGGCGGCCCAGGCCGCTAGTATGAACACCGGAGAGAGGCCAGAGCCGAGGATGGGGAGCTTCCCTGTCAAGAGATGCATACAGATTCCATAGAGCCCGAGGTACAGCAGCGGAAGAGAGAGGCATGACACCAACCATGGGTACTCGGGAACCCGCATCGGATACGGCATTATGAAGTCGAAGTCGAACGCCGCGATTACTTTGAAGGTAAGCAGAGAGATTGCAGACAGTGGATATTTTACGTACCACCATACGGGAGTGCTCCTCAGCTCATTTGGTATGCGATACCCCGAGGGGTAGAAGTGTTGGATACCCCCATGTCCGACCCATGTCGCGTATTTAAAGTTTTCAACACCACCTACCAGTTGCAGGGTGCCGATTCCGAGGGATGTCTGTTCCTTTCGTCCTGCGGATGCGCGTATGTAGAGTTGGAGTGGGATGAGCGAAGGTAAGACATCAAAGTTTGCAGGTTGTTCATAAGTCTAACCAAACCATTTCGCGCGACAACGCCATGGAAAGAGGGACGGACATTTTTTTTGAGTGAGTGGTCTCCCTTTCCCTCTTTGGGGACATAACCTAACTGCCTGTCCACCTTATTAGAGGGGTAGTTCGGCACGAACGGCTCAGGAAATGTGAAAGGTTACGTGCCCGTGAATCTAGAACATCTTTTGAGTTAATGGCTCGCAGAGGATCAGGGGCCATGATTTGAATATTCGGGCTCGCCAAATACGGTAGCCTTGAATCAATTGGGTCAATCCGGAGTGGCTCAGCACCCACAGGCCCAAGCGTTGTGGTCATGGATACTTTTGGGGTGAGGTGACTACTGTGGTTGGTCCAGGGGTCCGGCATATTTTGTTGTAAGCACGCTGTGAAGAAACCGTGGCGCATCAAACGAGGGGGATGTCATGGCGGGAAATTTCCGCGTTGACCATCTCGGAACTAATGTGTGAAGGTGATCGACGATAGTGGCGAGATAAAGTGAAAGATGCAAACGGATACATTGGCTTCACATGGAGGGGATACAGCGTCCACCGATGGTGGAAAAAGTGATACTACACTACTTCCGTGGTTGCCGAGATTCTCAAAGTTGCTGGCATCGATTGAAGAAGTAATCGGGCAGCGTTTCACGGGACTCCTTATCGGTCTATCGCTCCTCTGTATAGCGGCATTCTATGTTACCCCGGCGTTGTATCCCGTGAATAATGGGGTAGGGTTTAGCCAGATGTCGCATGATCCCTTCAAGATGGATGCGAATCCCTTTAGGCATCGGATCTTAAGCCCCCTCCTGGGTTACTATCTTGGCTTTCGTGGCGACCGCTTCATCTATTTTCCTCTTATTGTAACTGTGGTTTTTTTGGGAGCCATCTACGCCCATTTCCGTCGATTAGGTCACTCTCAGGTGCTCGCGTTGGCTGCAAGCGCCACCATGGCTTTCTCCGGTCCAGTCCTCTTCCTGCTCCACTTTCAGGGGTACACTGATGTCCTCACGCACCTTTTGTTGTTCTGGTGTTTCGTGCTGCGTCGGTCGAAGTTCTTGTGGGTGATACTACTCGCGTTGGCGTGCCTTAATCATGAGGCTTCGCTCTTCTCTCTGCCGTGGATAGTCGCTTTTCGCGCTCTCTATTACACTAAACCACTCTTTTCGGCGCGAGGGATATCTCATTTCGTCCTAGATATACTACTTGCTGTGGCTGCTACGGTGCCCATGTTCATGCTCAAGAAGCTCTGGCCACTAGAGAACGCCCAGTATACTCCCGGGTTCTATCTGTCCCTTGCTAAATCAATGTGGATGTTTATCTTTCCCTTCGCAGGGTTTGGGATCTTTGAGGCCTTTAAACTTTTCTGGTTTATACCGCTGTTCGCTATATTGACGACAAAGAGAGGAAGTCTATGCTCTACATTTGTCGTTCTTTTCCTCATGTTTGCGGCCGGTGCTGGTCAATTAGTATTCTCTCACGATATTTCCCGCCATGTAGGACATGCATTTCCGATCATCTTATTCTCTCTCGAACTTTTACTGAGCAGAAAGTTTCTCGGTAGCAGATTGTCCGAGGTGCTGCTGATAGTGGTGTTTTGTAACTTTTTCGTTCCTCAGTACTATGTTGGGCAGCACGACGCATGGCCTTTTTTGCCGGTGCCAGTCTCATTCCTTTTCTGGATGTTTGGCCTCGACCCTTGGCACCTCCATTTTAACCCCTGGGGTTAGAGGGGCCCTCTCACTCACCGTTAGCTCGAGGCCTAGAGAGATGTATTCTTAGCTATCACGCCATGTGCGACGTTCTCCATCTGCCGAAGACCTGATCTCGAAGCTACTCGGCTTGAGTCTCTTTTCATCGTTGAGTCTCAAAGGGGCTCAGCTGACCAACGGGTCGCGAGTCCGCCGGGGTGTAAAGCATGCGGCGAGCCTCACCTAGCCCCGAGGGACTGCAGGGTGGCAGGAGTTTTCCTAATTTCTGCTCGGTGGGTCAATAATCCACGCACTAAAGGCACCAAAGGCTGTTTTCTGTACTGATAAGCCACGAGAGACAACAGCCTGCTCGAATTTGGTGAGTGAAATATTGTTTACAAACGTCACCCGTTGAGAACCAAATTTACTCATATAATTCTCGAATTGACCCTGTGCACTATCGAAATTCTGGTCTGACAGTGGAGTCATAAAGCCAACGGGTATGAACAAGCGAGAGGATGATGGCTGATCTTTCATCAGGTTTGCCATGGCAAATTCCACTAGGGCCACCTCCTGGCAGTTCATCCCGGAGGCTCCTAAAACGGACCCAGGGGGCTCGGTCTTAATCATTTGGCTGATCGCTGCTGAAAGATCTTCACTCCTGTATTCTTGCGTTCCAAGTACATGCCATGTGGATGCGCTCAGCGAGAGAGCTATCGCAATCCCAAAACCTCCGATAAGGAGCCGAGGAGTCCCATGTGCATACATTCGTTGCAGGCACGCCCACATACCGAGCGCGGCCCATATACACATGGGAACAACCAAAATAAAGGACCGATGTTGGTCTAGTCGATTGACGAGTAGTAGGGGCCCCAGTCCGAGTAGAAAGAATGAGAAGATGTAGGCATGGCCAAGTGTTGCCGAGCTTGAGCGGCCGAGGAGAGCGCGAGCTACGCTAGTTGTGCTCAATACTAGCCCGATCATCATGAAAATGAACAACCCACTTTGATAAGGTCGCGCTTCATTGCCCAAACTCGGGGGACGCCGATGGTCACGTAGACGATTGAAGGGCGAAAAAGTAAACCTAAATTGCTCAAAGCAGAATTCTGCTGACTTGAGAATGAAAAGCGCTCGATAGCTGAGCGGTAGATTGTTGGGATCTAGTTTCCGGACCTCTGGAGTGTCTCCGAGAAGCCTAATAAGATTTTCTGGGTAGTGATGTTGGTGAAAGACCTGCTCCCCCCGCATACTGGTGAAGTCGGTGCTCCTATTTATTCTGTTCTCTGTGATAAGAAAGGCTGTGGCACCGATTAAGATCGTCAGAGCGGTGAACGTGAGCTTTTTAGGCAAGCGACGCCACAGAAGTGCTGCTCCCACAACTCCCGCCAAAAATATGAGAGTTGCTACAATGAATACACGACCGGGACCGTAGTTCAGGGTGCCGCCAAACAAGAAAAGAATGGCGAGGATTACGTTGAGCCAGATGGGACCTTGGCCGTACAGAGCTCGTAATGTAAAAAGCGCCGCCAGGAGTACTGCGAACAGCGTGCCAGTTTGAGCGACTCCGTACCCCATGTTGTAGACTAGAGAGGGGTTCACTGCAAAAATAATTGCAAAACAGAGAGCGACACCCGAGCCGAAGAGTAAGCGCAAGATGAGTGACCCCACTACCACGCTCGCGCTACCAAGAAGCAGAGATATGCTTAGAAAGGACATGTTGCTCCAACTGAACCATTGAAGAACCGCAAACGTCGGGACTCCCCAGAAGAGGGTGTGTGCGCTTGCGGCAAGGACCCCGGGCTTTTGCAAGACAGAATAGGTAGTGAAGTCCCACAGACTCCAGTTGGCGCTAAAAGCTGAGAAGAAAAGCTGAACGCTATCACATTCCCAGACCGTTATTGGAGTGAGGGGGGACCACATGCGATATACCAGAGGGATCCCCGCTCCAGCCGCGAGCGATAGGAGCGCCGGTAGTCCCAGCATCGACATCGGCGAGATAAGCTCTCTACTAGAGGATCTCTTGAATGGTAGAAAACAGAAAACGAGAATCGCCGCGATGATGTAATAGAGGGATCCGAAATATATAACATTTTCCCAGGAGGGGTTCCTCAGTGTATCAATCAGGTACCTAAGTTCAGACATTTCCATATCTAGCCTCTCAAGAAACGTCCCGTGAGTATCGCATGGGGGAGTGTAATCGAAAAGTCATCATGCCGCGTATCGGTTTCCCCTAGGCGTAAACCACCCATGGGCCTGTGCGCCCAAACCTTCGGTCGGTCGAGCGAGCGGTGAGTCGTTTGAGAGCTCCTGTGAGCGGGGGCTTATTTCGTCGAATCTTTGATGTTTGAAAATATCACCCACCTATCTGACACCCCGCCGTATACGACGGGAATTGTCTCGACAATACGAGTGGAGGGGAGCGCTCCGTTACAGATTGCACCAACTGTCGGCTGTCTCATGGAATCTGGCGAGCAGTAGAGGAGTATGGTGCTGGGCGGGGGCATTCTTACAGCGGCCTCAATACTGTTGGATTGGCCTTCCCCTATCATAGAGGATCCTGGAAATATTCGCTGCCACTCGTTTGATCGAGTAGCGTTTGTCAGGCAGTTCACCTCTCTTGGATTTTCGGTCCCCGCCAGAGCTACATGTGTTAGCGTGCTTGTTGCATGGGGAACTGAGGCACTTTTAAGAATCGTGCGAACAGCGAACGAGTTGCCGCAAACCGTGAACATTCGTGCTCGTGTTTCCGGTTCGTTGGAAAAACGCAACTGATCTGGTAGTCGAATTATGGCGCATGCCGCTCCGAGTAGAAATGGAATGATGACAGCTAAACCTTTGGCGGATGGGCGAGGGGCAAACGCCAGGGCGGCCAGGATCGGTACAATGGCTGAAAACGCGATCCCCCGGCGATAGGCGACAGGGTCCGGAACGGAGAGGAAGGAGGATATCCAAATGACAGCCCAGAGGCATACCGCTAAGGTCGTCGTTTGCTGAGGGCGCTCCATCCACGGGAGCCGAAACAACGCGGCGGTGGCAAGGAGAAATACGAGCGGCGGAAGAAAGAAAAACCGCGGATGCTCTTTGAGTACGTGACCTGCATGAACCAGTAGGGCTCGCACGGTCTCAGAGGGGGTTCTGGTCCAAATAAGCGACAGATTGTCGCCGCTTGCGGGGCGGGCGACCTGCTTCCATATCGGGGTATCGGGGTTGTGAATGAGAACAAACCCTTCGAGTTCGCCGGACACCGGATGAGCAATTACGGAGTCTTTGGGCCAGGATACTAACAGGTCCTTTTTGAGGGGGGCGAAATCACCCTTGTACCCCACCGCCCACACAAGTGCGATGGCTGCCGCTATCGGCATGACAAGACGAATGAGCGGTGCCGAGCATCTCTGCAGTAAGGAGCCGCGAGTTGTAACGATGTAGACCAATGCCAGAGTTGCTATGCTCAGGACCCAAGGGATACGGACGGCAGCGTAGGAATATAAACTTAAAAGACATGATGTAAGGATCATGAACATGGTGATCCAGGTTTGTCGGCGATGAGAGATCTCCGCCTTCGATAGAGCGCTTGAAAGGATATAAAATAGAAGCCCAGCGTTTGCGATCAACGTGACGGTCAGATTTGCGGAGTAGGCGGAGGTTAGAACCCAACCTTCGGTGACGATAAACAGCAACGCCAGCAGGGCAGTAGCGGGACCAACCAGGGATTGGATACCCTTTACGAGACACGCTATTCCAAACGCACACACTATCATCGAAACGAGCGAATTGATGAGGATTGAATGTCCCACAATCGGTATGGCGATAGCTCTAATAGCCACAAAAATAAGGTTATCCTTGATACCCACCGAGTCTTTGTTGGAGAGCTGAAAGCTATTCGGGGTCCACCAACCGTTTTCCTGAATTCCCGTCGGTACCATGTCGCTGAGTGGCGCAAAGGCTAGAAAGAAATTGAGCGCGATAAGGAAAAAAACGAGCCACGGTATTGAACGAGATCTTTGAGGTTTTGAGTTATCCAAAGGTTGATGCGGTTTTGAACGAAGTGTCCATCCGATAGCCAAGGCTATGCAGGCACCGAAGATTCCTGCCAGGCTGGGCGATAGCTCCACAAGTTTTCCGATGGGGGAGTGACGGAGCGCGAAAAACGCTGCTACCCCGAGGGCGCAAACATATACGCTACGATACCACCGCGTGGCCTTGAGAAGGATGCCAAGGGTTATGAGGCCGGTTGCAACCGAAAAGCCTAGGGCAATACTGGTGAGAGGGATTGATTCAGGGATCGCAGTGAGGCTGTCAGGTATAACACAGGAGTGAGGCCAGTAGTGTGCAAACAGCGCGATGTGAGCAGTTGTTAGTACAACCAGAGCCGCAATAATAATGGCGCGCATAGATTATCCTCTCGGACCTATTCAAAAATCATGCAACTACCAGAGCGCGCAATCGCTAACCGAGAGTGGCGCTGGGGAATATCGCCCGTTCGAAGAGCGACGCTGGTATCTCTTGCAGTAGGGCGGGGCGCGCACGTTAGAAGCCTCTATCGGGCACGGTAGCGCATGCGTGGGTCCTAAGTAAACGCACAAAATGTGAGTGTATGGCTGTTGCGAACAGGAGACCCAGGACCCCCGCGGCGGATGGCTGGGTTCTCCATCGATTGCTTAAAGCAGATCTGACACTTTGCACACGACACTGGTGATCGACATCATCGTCCATGTCGGGGTGTTTGCCGATGAATGGATGCGTTTGATTGAGGGCTCTCTACACCGTGATGTAGCGAGCTGAATCTGCTCGCTGTTCACAGCGCGGTTGTGGAAGGTATCAACGATGAGAAAGTTTATATATTTCCAGTTTGAGAACGATTCGGACTCAGTGGCTTGATCACGTAACTTTGTCCAGAGATAGACCCAGTTGCGTGACATCCACGATTGAGCTTTGAAGGGTTCTTTAATGTATTCGGGAAACTGCTCTGTTCGGTAGAAAGATACCAAGTTCGGTCGATTTTCAGGGGCGGAGAGATGATCTAAGAGAAGGAAGGTGAATTTAGATGGATCGTAGCCCTGCCCCAAATCGGATATGACGATAGTTCCAGCCGGAATGACCTCTTTCATCTCCTCAGCCATGGCGATCTCGGGAGGCTCGCCATACCCCCAAAAACGCCCTGAGAACCACACGTAACTGGTGTACGCAATGAAACATACGCTGGCCACCGCTATCGTTACCTGAGCCATGATGGCACGCCACGGTCGTTTTGCACCGAGGGTTGCGAGCGTTATCGCACAGGAGATGCCGATGGCTGCTAATGAGTCGACTGCCGGATATATCGTCGACATTCGCTTGGCATAGGCTTGTGATGAAAGAACCCCGGGGAGAAGCGCCGCTACACACCATCCAAACATGACTGCGGTCTCGAATCGCTTGCGTTGCGCTACGAGAACAAAGAGTCCCACCATGGCTAGCGCTACTACTACCCAAGCCTCGCTCCGTGGGGTGAGGTTAGCGGTGGACGGCAGCCATTCCTGATGAAACATGTAGGGCATCTTGTAAAAGAGGCCCTGAATAAAGTCCCAGCAGTGCTCAAGTGTGACAGAGAGGATCGCCACCGCTTTCGAGCCCCAGGTTGCTTGTATGTCTTGGTTGCCCCATGAGGCTCGCGGGCCAGTGAGTGTAAAGGGGTTTTTAAAGTAAAAACCGTTCCCCACCAAATAGCGGGTTAGGGGGAGGCCCACACTCCAGAGCCCTAGGCCTGTAAGGATGGCGAGAGCGGGACGCCAGGCAAAAAGTCCGTGCCCCCGATTGTTGAGGGCGTAAAAGCAGACAGCGATTACAGGAATGGTCACCGCTGCTTGTCCAGAAGGGTATTGATGCCAGGTGAGTCCCATGAGGAGAGCCACGGCCCCGTACCATGAGAGTCTTTTGGTGTCGGCGGCTCTCAGCAACGCGAAGCACAAAAGAAGTGACGGCCATGTAGTTACTCCGTGCGGATGTACGTCGGTTCGGCTCCAACCGATATGAAGGCAGTTCATGGCGAATAGGAAGGCAGCAACTATACCAGCGCGTTTCCCCGCGATTCGAGTGACCAATACATACAGGAGTGGCACTGTTATAACTCCCACCAGAGCTGAGGAGAGTCGAACGGCAAGGAGCGTTGTGCCGAAGATCTTGGTGGTTAAGTAGATCGGCAGGTAATACAGAATACCGAGCGGTGCCCATGGTCCGTGGACACCCTCATTTGCGTAGAGCATCCCTTTCAGAGAGGAGGCTCCCGCGAGGTAGCAGGCCAGCTCTCCTTCGAAGCCGAACACGATGTGATTTAGGGCGTATACCCTGAAGAACAGGGCCGTAATGAATATGCCAATCATTACGGTGAGATCTTTCGACGAGAAATGCATGTGAGAGTCACGTTGCAGCCCCTCCAAGGATAGGGAGGCGCTCTTTGTGCATGCGCGCAGCACGAACAAGCCGCTGAGTCCGTAACCGACAAGGCCTACGACGAGAACCAAGGGCCAGGTTGAAGGAAGAAAGGGGCTAGTCCATGTGGCAAGGGTCGCTTGCCATGAGCTATCAATCAGAAAGAATTGGGTGAGAATCGCCAATAAAACGCCGCTGAAGAAGAGACGACGAGCAGAATCGCGCGTAAGGATTCCGATGAGTACGATTGAGCCGCATAGAGCGGCTATCATCGGATACCACAGGGAGGGCCCCTTTTCGAACAGCGCTCCCCCTACCTGATTAACAAGGGACACGAGAGGGGTTGCGAAGTTGAGAGAGTGAATCTTCTGGAGGTCGTCTGTGTAGGCGAGGGCAAATACTCCGCTGGTTAGCATGAGTAGAGCGCACCAATAATACAGGAATAATCTATTTTTCATCGGTAGAGAGTGGCGCCGCAAAGGCGCACAGCCTGTAGTAAGGCCCTAGTAATACGCATTCGGATGAATTTTGGTCCAGAGTGGAGGAGGGGGCAATCCCCATTTAAGCCATGCCATTGGCTCGGTTTTGTAAGAGTCTTTGAGCCCGATCAGCGCTCTACAGAGCCCTCACCCTTGGGCCTTTCACCACTTCCTTCATGCTCAACCCACTACTATCTGCACCCGGTCGCGTGAGAGGTGGTTTGAATGGCGCCGCGTACCTGCTATACATGGGTCGATTAGTGCTCAGCAGGTATCGTTATGAAACTCTCTATCGTTATCCCCTGTTACAACGAAAAAAACACCATTCAGGCGATCGTCTCAGCAGTCAAGAATAGCCCGCATCCCGATAAGGAGATAGTGATTGTGGATGACTGCTCAACCGATGGAACTCGGGAGGTTTTAAGAAGCCTCATCGCACCTCAGGTCGACAAGATCCTGTACCACGAGGTGAATCAAGGTAAGGGAGCAGCTCTCAGGACCGGGTTTAAGCACGTGACGGGGGACGTTGTCGTTGTGCAGGATGCTGATCTCGAGTACGACCCTCAGGAGTATGGTCTCTTACTTGAGCCGATAGAGCAGGGTAAGGCGGATGTTGTTTTCGGCTCCCGGTTCAAGGGAAATCGCCCTCATCGAGTGGTTTATTTTTGGCACTGTGTCGGAAATCAGGTTCTGACCCTCATTTCCAATATGTTCACGAACATCAACCTCACCGATATGGAGACCTGCTACAAGATGTTTAAGCGAGAGATTATTCAATCAATCGAGATTGAGGAGTCTCGTTTTGGGTTTGAACCCGAAATAACAGCCAAGGTGGCAGCTCTGAAGTGTAGGATCTATGAGGTAGGTATCTCGTACTACGGGCGCACGTATGACGAGGGTAAGAAGATCGGATGGAGAGACGGCTTTCGGGCCATTTACGCGATCGTCAAATATAGCCTCTTCCGAAAACCGTCTTCGCCAAAAACGATGGACAGGGACGCCGATCCAAAGAGGGTAGTGGGGCTGTAAGCGAGAAGGCAGCAATCCAGGTATCGTAGGTGTGCGAGAATGAGGGCGGGAATTACGTGAGGCCCGAGCCGGATTCGAACCGGCGAATGACGGTTTTGCAAACCGTTGCCTTAGCCAACTTGGCGATCGGGCCAGATACTGTCTGGAGAAGGGGTTGTATCCTGATACCTAAGAAATATCAATAAGTGGTATAGGTTGTCTGTCTGCGAACCTCATCCATAGGCCGGTCTCGGACCCGGGTAAATGCCGCCATATTAACCACTTACAGCAGCCTCATGAAAATGATTCGAAAGTGCTACGGTTCGTAATACTTCTGGGAAAAATGACGAAACTATAGGTAGTGTTAAGACCACTTGCTTACTGCAGGGGTGGTCCTGGCGATGCAGGACCACCCCTTTTTTCTTGCCCGCTTTCCAATCGAGTTCTCGGTCTTTTTTCCCACCTCTTAATTGTGTAACATCCGGCCCGTAAAAGATTTTTTGCTACGGGTTAGTACACATGGCTTACGTTGTTACTGTAAATTGTCTGGGAACCAAGGATCGTTCGTGCGTTGAGGTCTGCCCGGTCGACTGCTTCTACAACATCAAAAAGAAAAAATATAACGACAAGTACGGTCGCGAGTCGAAGGGCGACGATGTCGGGATGCTCATGATTAACCCTGATGAGTGCATTCACTGTGGTGCGTGCGAGACCGAGTGTCCGGTTGAGGCTATCTTTGAGGATTCTGGAGTGCCTGATAACCTCAAGGAGTTCGTTGCACTCAATGCTGAGGAGACCACCTCAATGAGTGAGTCAGACCTCGACGCAGCTCGCTGCACCTCAAAGTAGGCTCTGGGGCCCCTCGTAGGCGGGGCAGGTGATTCATCTGGACATTACGCGTTATTTTGCGGCCGTGGTCGCAACTAGTGGTTGTGCGTCCCGGGTGTCCATGTCAACTTTAAAGATAGGCACGCCGTGATGAACCGGCGAGCCGCTTCTAACCCTTAGTTTTGGCCCCATGAAGAGAGTTTCCGCTTTAGCCCTGATCCTTTCCACGCTCATGGTGGGCTCTACCCCTTCGGCGGACGCCACCCCCGGTTTCGGTTCGAACCTGGGACTGCAGAGTGGCATGCGTGAGACCGCAGTCACTGGGCCGTTTCAAGTCCCACCCAAGCTGAGAGGACGGGTTGATTTTTGGAAGGACGTATTCGCGAAGTACGGACGTAACCAAGTGGTGATTCATCACCGTGAATTTCCGCAGGTCGTATTTGGTGTACTGGACTTCTCGTCTGAAGCTCAAACCATGAACGAGGTTGAGCTGGAGCGTCACAAGGACCGGGTAGAGAAAGAGACCGTTCTCTCCATGAAACAGCAGATCCGTCAGCTTATCGACGGGCAAGATCCGAGCACTCCTTTTCAGGAGAGCTTCGTTGAGAAGATGCAGATGCTTCCCGAGCCTTCACGGTCGTATCGACGATTGCTGGACGAGGATCTCATTCGAACGCAGACCGGAATCCGTGAGCGGTATGCCCAAGCCATAAGCCGAGCTTGGAAGTACATTCCGGTCATGGAGCAGATCTTTACCTCTGAATACGGTCTTCCCAAGGAACTCACCCGGCTTCCGTTCATCGAGAGCTCCTTCGATTACACGGCATACAGCAGTGTTGGCGCGGCGGGTATTTGGCAGTTCATGCCACGCACAGCGCGCTCTCACCGAATGATGGTTGGTCGTTACGTTGATGAGCGAAGAGATCCGATCAAGGCAACGAGGGGTGCGGCTGAATACCTCCGTCTTGCGTATCAGGAGCTCGGTTCATGGCCCCTCGCGCTTACTTCCTATAATCATGGTGTCGGTGGAGTACGCTCCAAGGTTCGAGCTGCTGGCACTTCAAATATAGCCGATATCATTGAACACCCATCCGAACGGTTCTTCGGATTCGCCTCAACGAATTTTTATCCAGAGTTTCTGGCCGCTGTGGAGATATTTCAGGAACACGATAAATACTTCCCCGAGGTTTCAGAGCAGCCGCCGCTTCGGCTCGTTGCCTACCCGGTCAGGAAACCGATGTCCACATCGCAAGCAGCCCGACAGCTTGGTGTTCCACTTGAGAGCTTAAAAGAGGCGAACTATGCGTTGTTAGACCCGGTGTGGAAAGGGAATGCAAAAATCCCATCCGGGTATGTGTTGCAAGTTCCCGTTCAGTATACGAACAAGATGCATGAGGTTCGAACGCCCGAACCCCTACGGTCGCGAATCGTGACCACTTCCACGGGGGAAGGGAAGATGTATCGGGTGACCCGGAAGGATTCTCTGCAGTCGATAGCCGCTCGTTTCAATACCACCTCAGAGCAGCTGGCTCGGATGAATCGATTAACGAGCGGGGATGTAGAGGTCGGGCAGGTCCTACTTGTTCCCAAGGTAGGCTCCGAACCTCAGGGTCAATTGCCGCAACCGGATTCGATGATAGCTGCAGCCAAAGAGCCGATTCCACAAGCGTCGGTCGCGAAGGTTTCAGCACCGGACAAGAGGTCTCCATCGGCTCCTTCACCTCGCAAGCATAAGGTGCGAAAAGGCGAAACGCTTGCCTCCATAGCAGCTAAATATGGCCGCTCCATCGCTGATGTTAAGCGGGCCAACGCCATGCGGGGTTCCTCTTTGATGGCTGGCCAGATCCTTCGTATTCCCTAACGGGGGGCCTCATCATCGTAGGAATTTTTCGTAGAGGGTAAAAAAAAGGGGCCTTTGGGGCACCTCGAGGCGTTTTTGGGCCATAACGGTTTCTGTAAGAATGTGTTGTCACTCCGAAGAGGGTCGTGATGTCTTCTGATAAATTCACATCCCGGGGGTTTGGTGCCAGTGGAGCAGGTCGCTCGTCCTGGAGTCCTCCACGAGATTCGTATAAAGCCCCCGTCGACAAGGGGTCAAGCTTTCTGTTCGGAGGAGCGGGGCTGCGAGGTAGTCCCCATGCTGGTCGGCAGCAGCGTCCCATCCCCCAGGCAGGAAACTCGCAGTTTTCGGCGCAGGCCAATCGGCTTGATGAGCCCGGTTCCTCCCTTCAAGAGGGAGAGCGCTCTAGGCGCGCACCAGCAATAGACCTCTCGGGCGGTGATATCACGACGACCTCCTTGCAGCGACGGGGACTCTTTGTGGCTCTCTTTGTAGTCGCGCTCGTTCTCTCCGTTGTGATGCGAGCCTGTGCGGGGGGCGCGTCTGATACCTCGTGGATCCGTGAACGTCGCTCTCACATACAATCAAACGACGAATAATCGTTAACGCGCGAGAGTGCGTTCTCACACATGACCTTTCCTGCACGCTCTGTTGGACGCCATCGAACGGTGGTGGCTATGAAATCCTCGATAGCCCCTTGAAGGTCAGCAGCTCCGAGCTCAAGTGAGTTACTATGATTCGCGTCCGGGATTACGATCGTTCGTGCTGGATGGGGTGTTCACGGTGCAGGAGGAGGTCGGGATGCGGGGGGCGGGACCGGCCACATTTGGTGTTGAGCCTGATATCGGTATCGCCCTCGATGTCACAATCGCCCCGGATCTCCCGGGAATAGAGCCACAACATTACGTTACCGAGCTCAGGAAGGGTGTTGCCATCAAGATACTCGATGGCTCAGCGATCAGCGATAGGGGGCTGGTTGATCAGTGCATCGCCACGGCAAAGAGCAGGAAAATACCGTATCAGCTAGAGATACTTCCGTGCCGAGGCACGGACGCCGAATCGATACAGAGGTCACGAACTGGGGTGAGGACTATCACCCTAGGGGTGCCGACAAGATACATTCACACTGCTATCGAAACGGTGAGCAAGGGTGACATTATTGCCACGGAGCGGCTGCTAAGCGCTGTTCTCATGTCGTAGGGTGTCTCCAATAACCCAGTGGAGTCTCACTCAAAAATGAGAGCCTTGCCTGGCTTGCTATTGTCGCCGATCGAGCTGCCTGCATCTGTTTTTCGCTGTAGCCGGGGTACTCTAAAATCCCTACATCATCGACTGGTTGAATGTATCTCCAAATGGAGTCCGATCGTCAGCCGCCGAAATTATGGGGGCATAGAAGTAGCCCGGCTACCGGGGAAAGAACATTTGCTAAAGTGAAGTCATCTCATCACCATCGACCTTATTTTTGAAACTATGGTGGTCTGTGGATGCAATCGCAAGCAAGAGTTTCGCTAAAGCGCCTACACCGTTGCGATGAATGAGCTCATAGCCGTGTGTGTTGAGGGTAGGGATGCACACAAGGGCGGAACGTCCCGTGTGTCCGCGACTACTGATGCCCGAAGCATCAGAGCCGTAATTCTCGAACACCACAGGAAGAACATTAAGGTCATTTTCTTTGCCGAGTTGCATAATCGCCGTTGCAATCTCCTCGTCATACAATCCGCAATCATCTTTGAAGACGACAATCGGATCGGCAACCAACTCCGTACCGTACTCCTGTGCCACAGGCCCCACATCCACCGCTAACGTTATTCCTGCGGGAAGTAAGCGCCCAGCGAATGCGGCCCCCTGCGTATTGGTCTCTTCGTTTGTGGTTGCTACCAGATAGCAGTCTCGGCTTAACTCTGATCGCCGCTCACGCAGTAGCTTAGCTACCATGAGCATGGCCGTCAGCGGCGCTCGGTTATCCATGAAGAAGCCTCCCCAGCAATCTCCGATTTCGACAAGGTCTCGTCGAGAGGAACCTAGAACTACTCTGCTACCGGGTCGAACATCGAGAGATTGAAGTTCTCCAGGAGACAGGCGGGTTTCCACGTGAACGTGATTCCAATCCGGGGAGCAATTACCTCCATATCGGCTTAGTCCCCACGTTCTTCCCGATTCCGTAGTCACGTGCATTGAGCCGAATGACAGCACTCCGGGCACAATCTTCCCCGATAGTCCCATGATATCCATGGGCCCCTGGCCAATATTACCGGGGAAATAGCCTCCAAGCGGACGAACTGACAAGCGACCGTTTGGGTCGACACGTTTGACGATCAACGAAAGTTCGTCCATATGGGCGAAGACCCTGACGGGAGAGTTGGTGGCCTTAGCTGCCCGAATTACACCAACCATATTGCCTGCGGCGTCTTCAAAACAAAGATCGCAGAATTTCTCGAATACCTGGCGACATATGGTTCGCACCTCTGCCTCTTTACCCGAGGGGCCCCTTGCTCTCAGAAGATTTTGCAGAAGCGGCTTGCTCTCGAGGCTAAGGCTATCAATCGCGAGTCCACCTTCAACGGGCCTCTCCTCGACTGATTGACGTTGCTGTTTCGGCCCACGTGGACCTTCATCGGAATTATGGATGGGGTTGTTAGAGCTTTGCATACCTGATTGCCTTCGTATGAACGTGCCTTAGACGGGGTGTCTTACCGGCTCGGTTACTTCGCACAGGCGAAAACTAGCACGAGATAAATTTTGAGAGGCACTCCGACGAATCCGCTTAGGATTCAACCGTGCGGGGGCGTGAAGGGCAGGATCATCAATCCACCCTCTGCAAGTGTCTGAGATCTTTTGAATGGAGCTTTGGCTGTAGGAAAGAAGGTTTGGTACAGGCGATTCATGGCCTTCCCTTGAGGTGCCGAGCTACGCCTCGCAGGTGTTTTGTGTCTCTCAAGGAGGGAGAAGCAAGGAGCGCTAGGTGACGCAACATGGCGAATGAGCGACACCTTGCCTGGTACCTGGTACTCTGTACGGTGTAATGACTATCTGATTTTCCGAGTTTTATTCCGCATGTTTTTTCGTCTGAGTATGGTTGGAGGGCTCACGGTACCAGTGTGTCGGGCGAACCTATGCAGAGGGCCCGTTCGACCAATCGTGGATCCGTGAACGTCGCTCTCACATACAAGCGAACGACGAATAATCGTTAATGCGCGAGAGTGCGTTCTCACACATGACCTTTTCTGCACGCTCTGGTGGACGCTATCGAACGGTGGTGGCTATGAAATCCTCGATAGCCCCTTGAAGGTCAGCAGCTCCGAGCTCAAGTGAGTTAATATGATTCGCGTCCGGGATTACGATCGTTCGTGCTGGATGGATTGCACCGCGTGCTAGTTGCGAGGCCATGCTCACCGGTACTATCGGGTCCTTCTCCCCATGGATTATCAGCATCGGGACCTTAATGTGGGGTACCTTTCTATCGTTCTCGAATCGTTTGGGGAGGAGTCTCCAAAGGGGCAGGAAGGGGTAGAGGTGTTTGGCCATGTCCCACGTGTTCGTGAAGGTGCTCTCTGTGATAAGGCCAGCCACCGGGACGTGCTGAGCTAGCTCAATTGCTACAGCTCCCCCCATTGAACATCCATAGGCGATGATCTTTTTTGGACTGTACCCACGGTTGTTTGTGATGTGAGCGTAAGCGGCTCGTGCGCTTGCATACACGCTCTTCTCTGACGGAGTGCCCGGGCTTCGTCCATACCCGGGATAGTCGAAGGTGAAGAATGATTGTCCCAGGGCAGCGAAGAGCCGGTAATGCTCCCGAAATTTCGTGATGTTGTGTCGATTGCCGTGAGTGAAAAGCACGACGGATTCCGACCCGTTGTTGACGAATGCTCCATCGAGCTGCATTCCGAATTCGCCACCGAACTCGATGCGTTCGTGTGGTATGTCGGCCAAGCCTCCATGGTCATCAAAGGAGGGTTTGAAGGTTAACCTACGCTCAAGAAGATGGAGCACGTCGATGTCCCAATACTAAAAAAGGAGCGAGTGATATTCACTCGCTCCTCTTAGTTTACTCAGGCGAAGCCCGAGTTGTCTGCACAATCTGTGCAGATTTTATTTACATCCCAGTGGAAGCGTGCTCGACATCGGCGCTGCCCTCTGCCTCGATCATCGCTTCCATGTTCTTAGGCCAGAGACAGATTACATCCTCTCCCGGAATCTGGTACACGCCGAGCTCATCGCCATCGCGGCGAAAGCCGTACCGGACCGCTCCACCGTTATCGCGGAGGAGATCGCGAGCTGTCTTGTCCTCGCCGCTGAACCAGAGCTGTTGGTAGCGCTCAAGGAGTGCGTTGTCATCGAGGAGCTCTCGATCCAACATCGCAAGACAGCGGGTGTCGATATTGACCTCTCCAAGGAGCTCTGTAGCTTCTTTGACCGCCTCAGCGGAGCCCAATGAATCACCTTCTGGATGAACGACGATTGTGTAGGCGAAGGGATCTCGCTCGATACGATAGGTGCCGCGGGTAACGGAGATAACCTTTCCACCGTACTCTCGAATTACCTGGTTCTTCACCTCTGGAGCTTCATCGAGAACAGCAGCCATCTTATCGATGAATTGCCCGTTGGCGAGCATGAACTGATCGATCAACACGAGGTCGCCGCTCTCTATTGAGATCCTCTCTCTTTGATTACCACTCTCTGCGCTCTGACGGGGGTGTCGTCGTGAATGTCTATCGCCACGACCACGACCACGACCGCGTCCGCGGCCGCCACGATTTGAGTGCCTTTGATTGCCTCTCTCTCTTCTCATACGAGGTGAATTCCTATGTTAACGTGTGAATAAATACAAAAAATACTATGAGCCATGTTGGGCAGCTTGTGGGCAGCAATGCTTAGGCTGAAGCAGCGTTGAGCAGCTGACTCATGCGTGAGATTTGAGAATATTCTCGGTAAGCGAGTGGTAGCCGGAAAGTGCACAGTCTCTTCGCGCACGTACGTACCAATTCTAAACTTCACTACATGTGGCCGACTCGTATTCTCTACTGTATCAACGAGGCGGCTAAAAAAGCCCCTAAATGGCTGGAACCATTGGTAGCATATCAGAACAAAGTCGAGGTGTCACACATATTCTAAGTTCCTTATTATACAGGATTTATATCGATTTTCGGGGCCCAGGATTGGTGCGTTCTGAGGAAGAGCCCTTAACCGTTAAGGTCGGCGACACTCGCGTCGATAGTAAAATTCAAGTTGGTAGTGCCCATGAGAGGCACTGGAGGGACTCTTCAGCGGCATCGGGTGATAAGCAGAATGTGCACCTGATGTTTTCGAGAGTACTCCACAGGCCCCCCGTTTACGGGGGCCTGTTTTTTTCTCTTTGAAGCGAGTGGATATGCACCAATCTGAGTATGAAGCATCGGTAGGAATGCAGGCCCCGGCAATAGGACTGGGGCTCTGGTATGACGCGGAGAAGCTGATCCTTGAGGGTATCTATCTTGATGAGGTCTCAGCGTATCGAGCGCGGCGGAGCTGGATTAAGACCTTCGAGATGAATTTCCTGCTCGAAGAGATTCATGACTTTAAGGTGAAGGTTCTCTTTGATAGTGATGAGTCCCGCTATCATGTGCAGTGTACCTTCACAAGTGCTTGTGGACGGTACGCGTTTTGGAGGTTAACCCACCACCAAGCTCCAGAGGTGCAGTTTACATTAGAGACAGCGCATCTCCCTCATCTGACATCGGTGCGTTTTATTGAGCCGGTTGTAGAGCCAGAGGACGAACAGTCGGTATTGCAGTCGCCTGTGATCGAGGCGGACGAATCGACCGAGACGAAGACTGATTCCTGCCGTGCGGTGTCGCACTTTGTTGCTCGAAAGGCGCGGACGTTTCTTGATAGGCTCCAAGGGGTCCTCTCGTGCCTCATTCGCTAGCTGCACCCTGAGATGGCGAGCGTATAAGGCCCTTACGCGGGGCGCCCGCTCATTGTAGCCTTAACGAGGTGGGGAGATTAGGCCAGTGGCGACGAAGGGACCGGATGGCGAGCACATCATAGCAGCAGGGGAGGTCGGGGCCTTCTCGGTCTGTCCGATGTCTTGGAAGCTCAAATGGGTAGATAAGGAGCTGGGTAGAGAGGCGGCCTCGGTCGCGTTAGGCCAAAAGCTTCATCACGATTGGTCGGTTATTTTTGAAGAATCGTTGCTCTTAGGGCGGTGGATCCGATACCTGGCGGTGCTCATTACGACCGCGGTTGTGGTCTTTCTGTTGTTGCATCCTGTCGACGCACCGTGGACCGGATTATTTGCGGTTTCCCTAGGTAGTCACGGACTTCAGTTGGTGGTCCTCGCCGCCTTTACCTTGCTGGTGATTCGTTCCTTTTTTAAAGCAGCCCGCAAGCGTCATAGAGACACCGGATTCTCGGTAAACGAGGTCGCGGTCGCCATGGAGGGGAGCTCCATCGTGCCCGCTCGGGAATATATCTCTCGAGCTCAAGGGCTCGCTGGAAAGCCGGACGCTCTCGTCAAAGAGGGGGATGAGTTCATTCCTGTTGAGCGAAAACCTCTGGCAAAAAAGCTTCGGGATAGATACGTGGCCCAGCTTCTTGTCTACATGCGGCTGGTTGAGGAGTGTGAGGGGGTACGCCCGTCGAAGGGATACCTCCTCTTAGGCCCAAGTTGTCGCCGTGTGATCGTTGAGAACTCCGAGGCGAAGCAGCGATGGCTAGGAACGTTGCTTGAACAGATGCGAGGTGTGTTGGATGGTGCTGAGGCGCGGGCTATGCCACATCCCGCCAAATGCGCAAAGTGTGATGTGCGCTCTCGATGTCCTTCGCGAGTCGATACTACGAGTGCGGCTACGCCCCGATAATTTCTCCTTCCGGGAAGGCTGTTCCTCGAAGAAATTCGTCCACGGCCATGCGCTTCTTTCCTTCAAGTTGAAGGTCTGTTACGCACAGAGCTGAGCCTTGAGAACATGCTATTTCCAGTCGATCACCTTGCGCATATACGATCGTTCCAGGCGAGACGGTAGCTGGGTACGTTCGGCGCGATTCCGTAGCAAAGAGTATCTTCACACGTTTATCGCGCCAGACAGTAAAGCACCCCGGCCAGGGAGAGAATGCGCGCACCGAGAGGGCTATCTCACGTGCAGGAAGTGCCCACTGGATGCGGCATTCCTCGGTAGTTATCTTTGACGCGTAGGTTATGCCCTCCGTTGGTTGAGGTCGGGCTGTAAGAGAGCCGTTCACGATTGCTGGAAGAGCCTCTACGAGTGAGGTCGCTCCAAGTGATGCGAGTTTGTCATGGAGGATCGCGCCAGTGTCAGTTGATGAGATCGGTAGAGTATGCTCGGCGTATACGGCTCCTGTATCAAGACCTTCATCCATCTGCATGAGCGCGACCCCGGTTTGCTGATCGCCCGCTTGAATCGCACGTTGGATCGGAGCTGCACCGCGCCATCGAGGTAGGAGCGAGGCGTGAATGTTCACGCAGCCATGTTTCGGTGTCTGTAGGACCTCTTTCGGTAGGATCTGGCCAAAAGCGATAACCACTCCGATATCAAAGGGACCATGGGGCTCGATGCTGCCTCTGATGGACGCGAATTCCTTTCGAAGAGAGGTGGGCTGAAAGACCGGAATGCCGTGACGGAGCGCGAGCTCCTTGATTGGTGACATGGAGATCTTTCCTCCACGGCCGGAGGGGCGGTCCGGTTGGGTAAGCACTGCGCCGACCGAGATGCCTGGGGCGTCAATGAGCGCTTGTAGCGTGGGGACGGAAAAATCTGGGGTGCCGAAAAAGAGAACGTTCATGAGCTCGCACGCTCTTCGAAGCCGTAGCCGTTCTTAATGCACCAACGTCGAAAAAGTTGTTTTTTGAGGCGACTTAGATGATCGACAAAAAGGATCCCATCGAGGTGATCCATCTCGTGTTGAATGCAGAAGGCCACCAAATCATCCGCCTCTACCTGAAATAAGTTTCCGTAGCGGTCGTGAGAAGTGATCGTTACGGTACCGCATCGTTTAATTGAGTCACGATAATCCGGAATACTCAAGCACCCTTCATCTGAAGACACTGCGGGGCCTGACGAGATGAGCTTGGCGTTTATCATCTCTAGGCGTTGCTGATGGATGTGGGTTTTCGGGTCTTTGTTGCTGAGCGAGGTAACTTTCGGCGGGGTCAGGCCTTCAACCGAGAGGTCCATGATAGCGATACGCTGCGAGCTTCCCACCTGAGGAGCTGCGAGACCGATGCCGTTGGATGAGACCATCGTCTCAAACATGTTGTCGAGAAAGGTGTGAAGTTTCATGTCGAACGTTTCAACGTTCGAAGTTGTCACTCGCAGAATAGGGTCCGGTATTATCTTTAATTCAAGGATCGCCATGGCTGTAGTAGACCAAAAATTAAAGGGTCTGTCACTCCGCGTGGGCGGACAATGTGCCCCGTGCTTTTCGGCTCCCGAGAGGGTGACGGGATTTCGAATCACCCACTTAGCGTCTTTCCGTTTGTCCCGATGAGCTGGTTCTGAGATAATCAAGGTATGGCTGAGATGTCCCTCAATGAGGCCCAACTCTTTCGTCTGCTTGTTGGGTTTTTCGGCAGAGACCGAGTGCTCTTTAGTATGAGCGTGCGCGCCGTGTGCGGTGGAGACCTTTCGTGTCTTCCCCATGCCCTTGATGAGGAAACGAGGGCGTGGGCTGAGCGGAGTAGGTGCTTGTTTACCGTGGTAGATGCCGAAGACGCCCCCAAAATGGTTGTCGAATTCGAGCCTGATTTCTCACACTACATCGAGGTCGAGCAATTAGAGCGCAAGAGCCGGCTGCCCGGGTTGCTAAAGGCCAACGGTATTCAGTATCTCACTATTACTGGAAGGGAGATGGGAGAGATCTTGGATCCGAACGGAGGTATTGATCTCGTTGATGTGCTCAAAGATAGATTTGGTATCGAGGATGTCTCGGATTCTCTTGATGAAGAGGGAAGCTAACGCCTTGGGGTCTCTCAGTTTTTCGATTGGGTTCCTGCTCCTGAAACGGATTGCGTTGCCTGTAACAGGGCGGTTACTTCCTCCACATTTTCTGCTACAAAGAGAACCTCTCGCCTTAGCGGCGACTAGGTGATTCTGACTGGCTCATCGCACATGAAGAGGCTTTCCTCCACTACAGTGCTCCTTGCAGGTTCTCTTCTCGTAAGTGTCGTCGGGGCTGTCGCTACGGCGAGTCTCGGCGGACAGGAGGCCATTCGTAGCACCGTTCAGCTCGGTGTCTTTCCGGTTCTTCTGCTTCTCCTAAGTTGGTTGAGAGTGAAGGGGGTTCGCCTTCCGCGTATTCTCGTTGGAATCTCTGCGATCGGGGTGTTGTGCGGAGCTATCGTGCGCTACTCCGACGTGGGGCTGAAGGATGGCGCATATGGAGTAGCCCGCTTCGAGTCGGACGCGCTTGAGAACAAGATGAGGATCTTTCGTGATAACGTTAGACGTTTTGTTGGTAAGGGGGCTGCGGCTCAAGTTGGGATCATCGGGTCTCATGTCGCAACAGAGATGGAGGCTCGTAAAGTTCTCAAGGAGCAGCGGCAGCTTGCCGGTGTCATATGGGGATCCGAGCGGTGGATCAATATCTCCAGTCGCGTCTCTCCGCCAATATCCTTGCGGCAGATGCCAACCTCGAGCTTTGCGCGAAACAGACTTCAGGAGCTTGGTCTTTCTGATTTGTGGCTGATCGATCAAGCTCCCTGGATCGGGCTCTCGAAGGGGCTCGACGCTGCTACCTTTGAATTCGTCGGGAGAATGATTCGGGCCGCCGGACTATCGAGGGAGGTAAGGGGAAGTATGGCCCTTGCTCCCGAGCTCGAGCACCTCCTTCAGCGTGCCTCATCGATGCGAGCGAGTTGGTCCTCGAGTGAGCATGTGGCCGCTCCGAAGCTCATGCTTGGCACCTACTACCTGATTCAGGCACTCTCTGGCCCTACAGTGGAGTGGGGAGACCTACGATGCGCCGAAGCCTCGTTTCGGTCTGCACGTATCATTCTCAGTAAAGGTGCAAATCCGGCGTTGAAGGCGGCGGTGTACAACAATGAGGCGATAATTCAAATTTTGATGGCTTCGGAAAGTGCGAATCCGGAATTGCTCCTGAAGCAAGCGCGGGTTCGTCTTAAACAAGCCTATCTGACAAAGAAGCGTTCTCGACTCGCGGCTGTCGAGCCAGCGTATTGGAATCCGATTGAAGGCAACATGAAGGCGTTAGGAATCGAGATCCCTACACCGAAAAAATTACGGAGAAGGTAATGACAACATCGATGCCCATCTCACTTCAGGAGACCAACTTCACGTGGATTGGCGAACGTTACGTCGGTAAGGTTCGGGATAGTTACGTTCGAGATGGAACGCGTGTGCTGATAGCGACGGATCGTTTGAGCGCGTTCGATCGTGTTATCACAACGGTGCCTGGTAAGGGACAAGTTCTAACCCAGCTTGCCAAGTACTGGTTCGACCGATGTGCGTCCGTTGTTGAGAACCACGTCCTGGCGGTTCCTGACCCGTGCGTTATGATTGGCCGTGAGGTTTCAATTGTCCCCGTTGAGGTTGTGGTGCGTGGGTATGTGGCGGGTAGCGCCTGGCGGGATTACGTAGCGGGAAATCCCGTGAGCGGGGTAACCTTGCCTCAGGGACTGCACGAATTTCAAAGACTGCCTCGCCCGATTATTACCCCATCCACAAAAGAGGCCTTCGGTAAACATGACATGCCTATATCGGAATCTGAGATCGTTTCGCGAAAGATCGTAAGCGCCTCTTTGTGGGAGCGTATTCGAGAAACAGCTTTAAAGCTCTTCGAAGTGGGGACACAAGAGCTTGAGGAGCGCGGGCTCCTCTTCGCTGATACGAAATATGAGTTCGGTGTGCTTGATGGTCGACTTGTTCTGGCCGATGAAATCCATACCCTTGATTCTTCGCGGTTTTGGGTCGCGTCCTCGTATGAGGAGAGAATTCGAGCTGGGAAGTCTCCGGAGATGCTAGACAAGGAGCCTATTCGACGATGGCTGATGGAGCGGAACTTTAAAGGGGAGGGGCCTCTTCCTTCGATTCCTGACGACTACCGTATGGAGCTGGTTCGGCACTACCTCAAGAGCTTCAAGATGATTACGGGGTTTGAGTGTAGCCTCGATACCTCTGATCCGGTCGCTCGAATCGAGAGGAATCTTCGAACTTACTTCGAGGAATCCTCGAATGGGAAGGGTTAGCGGGCCCTGCTAGAAAGGTGTTTTGAGGCCTGGGTCCGGTCAACGTAGTAAGTTGTCGTGCCATATCGTGCATAGTCGTAGTCAAATCGCCAAGATGTGAGCTTCTATACAGGGGCGATCATAAAAATCTTGTTTTTCTGCCTCCCGTGCGTCTTTTTCCTGAGGGATAGGATGTAAGTATGCCGATAGAGGGAGATAGGCTAGGACATATGCAGTTGGCGCTCGATACATGAACACGCAGAACCTCTCGATCGGTCAGTCCCCTTTTACCCGCGTCGCGCTATGGCTTTCAGTGTGCGTCATGGTCGGTTCGTATATCTGTCTTCCGGTAGCGGATCCCGACCTTTGGTGGCACATCACCGTCGGCCGATGGATAGTCGCGCACAAGCAGATCCCAACCGTTGACATCTGGAACATGTTCTCTGGTACGCAGCTTTGGCGGGCGTACTCATGGAGCAGCGAGATAATTCTGGCTCTTGTCGATAATAATTGGGGGGGGCGAGGGCTCGCAGTAGCGCAGATCGTTCTCGGAGTGAGCCTCGTGGCGTGTCTCCAGTACGTGTGTGGTCGGATCTCCAGAGACTACTATATTGGAGCGCTCATCGGTACGTATGCCGCTGTTGCTAGCTACAATAACTTTACCCTTAGACCCCAAGTGCTTGTGTGGATCTTTTTTGCGTTGGCGATCTTTCTATCGGATGAGATCACTCAGAAAGGGGTTTCTCGAGGACGTCTACTAGGGATTGCAACGGTTGGATGTCTGTGGGCGAATACCCACCTCACCGCGGTATTAGGGCTCGGTGCTGTTGTCTTGTGGAGTTTGCAGGCCTCGCTGGGCGAGCTATCGATAAAAAGGGCGATGGCCGCAGCAGGTGCTTTCTTTGCGGGCACCCTCGTTACTCCGTACTTGGGGGGAGAGTGGCTTACGTTCTTCGTGAAAGGGAGTCATCCCCTCAAATACCAGGCAATTTCGGAGTTTCAACCGGCTACCATCTTACAATTCTCCTCCGTTTTCGTCCTTCTCCTTGTATTTCTTCTGTTGGTCGTTTCTTACACGACTCGAGCGTTACCCACCCTTGCGCGAGGCGTCCTCGCAAGTGGAATGCTTCTCGCTGGATTGACGGCGGTGAAGTTTCTTCCATTTGCGGCCATATCGTGGGCTGCACTCTTCGCTGTATGGTGGCGCGAATGCGGAGCGTCACATCGATCGCGCATTCATGATAATTTTGCCGAGGGGCTCCTGATATCTAAAGAGCGATTATGGTCACTCTCGGCTCAGACCGGTAAGGCGATGGTTTTTTTGCTCGTTGCGATTTCTACGGTCAACATCTCTCATTTGATGCGGAAACCTCTGAACAACGTTGTCGTTCCAAAGGATGCCATCGACTTTATTGAACAGCATAATCTTCCACATCCACTTCTGAATGAGTTCAGTACGGGAGGATACCTCATGTACCGCTACAGCGACGCGGCCGGAGTTCCCCTTCATAAGGTGGCGATAGATGGGAGAACTAATGTAAACCCGGATAGCGTCTGGGAGATGTATCGCGCGAGTTTCACCGGTAAGGCCACATGGCATGAATTCATCGATAAGGTTCAGGCGCAGACGATCGTGTGGCGACAGGGGAGTCCTATGGTGTCCTTGTTGCTTGTTTCTCCAGAGTGGTGTCGGGTGTTCAGTTCCGGGCCAGGGGATGAGGACCACGCTGTGTTCATTACCGCGGAGCTCTTCCGCGCTCGGAGTAGTGAGTTTACATCGAGCGACTGTTCTGTTGAGAAGTCGTAACTTCGTTCAAGGATCAGCGTAGGCAGAAAACCTAGAGGCTGCTGGAATACGAGTTATCTCTAGTTCAAAGAGTTGCCAGTTTTGCACACCAAAAAATAGCCCAATGTCCGTCGGACATTAGACTCGAAAGCCTATAAAAGGGTGGCTATTCATTAAGAGAGATCTCCCGAATGCCGTCCCTATTCCCAAGAGTTCCAGGACGTTGTGTACATGGGCATGCCACGAGGGAGTGTTTCAGAGAGGTGTAGTATGAGGTTCCTGACGTATCTCGCTGTGGTTTTTTTTGCGGTTGCTGGCTGTGTGCCCCTGGTGAGCGCTGAGCAAGACAAGGGACGCGCTCCCTGGACTGATTCCTGTCGCCACTATCGCTCAGCTCGCCACTTTGTTTCAGAATCCACGTTGTACTGCTATCGGCAGCCAGGTCGAAAAGCGTGCCAATCCCAGGCTCAAAAATACTTTGAGCGCTGCGGCTTTGCTGGGGATTTTCAGAAGATGTCAGCCCGAATGGGCGCCCGCATGCTGTTGGTGCTTGCGCTGAGCTCCGTACGTTCGGTACACCATATAGACCTGTAGCTAGGCGGTGTTACGTATCCAGCACAGGCGAGGGAGGAGCGTATGAGGGGCTTAAGGAGCGTCTGGGCAGCACTGATATGTGTGGTTGTCTTCAGTTTTGGGTGTGCAGGGGAAGCGACCCCTCGTTCGACACTCAAGGAGCCTAAGAGTTTCAAGGAGTGTGTCGAGGCAGGGGGAGCGGTGTTGAAGAGTTATCCCGCTCAATGCGTGAGCACCGATGGCGTAAGGTTCATCGAGGAGGAGAGCAGTGCTCAACGTAAGGCAGAGCGACCGTGTAAAGATCTGTGTGGTAATGGACGGTGCGAGGAGATCGTATGTATGGCGATCGGTTGTCCGTGCGCTGAGACCTCCGCAACCTGCCCGCAGGACTGCAAGGGCGAGTAATTCAGGTGGATAGAGGGGTTAGTTCCAGGCTTTGCTCACCCGTTGGGCGCTGGTACGCACTCCCCTGAGACCTCTCAGCGCTTCATCGGCGATATTCTGAACTTCTGCGACGCTCATCCCGAGGTCTTTGGATATCTCCTCAAGGGTCGCTGGAGGTTCTCCACTTGGAGGAAAGAGCGCAGCTATAACCTCGGATTCAAGCTTGCCGAGTGTTCGTACGGCAGCTTCGACACGTGAGGGATTAGCCGGAGATTCCTTCACAGAGGGGATGCAAGGAGCATCGAAGTCGCACGATGGGTCAAGGAACTGTTCGAGGCGCTTGTCGGCGCTAACCAGTTTTATATTGGGGTTAGAGCGAGCTTTCATTTGTGAGGACTTCTTTGATGTTCGGGAAGACGACTTTCGTTTGGGCTGCTCGCCCTCGGTTGTTTGGCACCGTGTTAGTGACTTTCTCTGCCGAAGCCCCATCATAGACCTGTAAACGCATGTCGTAGATCCACAGTAGCAACGCCATCACTACGAAGTCAAACGGACGGGACAAAAAAAGTGAGATGCCCATGCGTTAATATAGAGAGTTTTTTCAGATTGTTAGCCGCTAGTGTCGGAAGGAGGCCTGGATCGGAATAATCTCCTGAATCCTCCTATCAAGCGGTCTTCCGGTCGCCGACTATGGCAGCAGTCGTTGGCGCTTCAGGCGATCGTTACATGCATCCGGGGAAACTTGAGGTCTTATTGGCGAAGATGCTCCCCCTTGGGAAGAACCTGCGATTGTAGATTGTGTTCGTCGCCCCCTTTTAGATATGAAGAGGGTATATGTCTTCATTCGATTCGGTGAGCTTGTCATGAGGAAGCTCTTGGCACATGTGCGTTCCGCGCGACGACGGCTTGTCGTCGACGATGGATACGAGGTTTCGCTAGCGCGAGATATCTTCTTTGCGCGGTTGACCGCTCACCTTCTCACGATTCATGGCATCCTCCCCGAAAGTGCGGAGCTCTCAGCGCGGTCGTGTAGCGAAGCGATGCGACATCTCTTGCATGATCCTCCTCAGTACTTATGTCGAGCAGCTCTCCACGAGAAGGCCCCTGTCGCACTCGACGAGTTTATCATGGAGGCCCTCAAACGGGATCCCCTCTCAATGGGATGGGCCTACCAGTTTTGGAACGACGCCGAGCGTGACACCGCCACGATGGCGATCTCTCGACGAGGAGAAGATCTCACGCGTCACGACGAGGTCGCCGTCGCTACCCAACTTTTCACCGAAGGGTATATGGCCACCTTTCTGATTGAGAGGTTTCTTGCATTAGAGCGCAGTGAGTCAGCCGTTCCGGGCCGACCTGCGGGCAACATACTCGATCCTGCTTGCGGGGTTGGGCACCTGCTGGTGCCGTTCCTGCGCGCTCTTGTGGCGCAATCCCGGCAGAGAGGTGTTGAACCGCACTATCTCGAGGATGCGCTCTCTCGTCTCCATGGTTGTGACATCGATCCCACCGCGGTGGAGATATGCAGAGTGATTCTCTTTGCGGAGGCTCACCAAAAGCAAACGCGGAATGGTAGAGCCCTGTGGGCCATACTAGGTGCGCGCATTCAACATCTTCCCTCTCCGTGGGGCACCCTTGATCGTGGCGAGGCGGTCCCTCTGCTCCGCCAAGCATACAGTTGCGTGGTAGCAAATCCTCCCTACATCGGTCGACGAAAGTTATGCAATGAAACGAGAGCCTTCCTTGATACTCACTATCCCGCAACCTCGATGGACCTATGCTCCGCCTTTATGGAGCGCTGCATCGAGTTAACAGCAGCTGGCGGAATGCTCGGCCTTGTGACGGTAGACAAGTGGTTGCGGCTCAAAGGTTATGAGGTCCTTCGCACCGGTGGAAAGGGTTTTGCCGGACTATATCGGGCTGTGTCGCTTGATATGGTGTGTGAGTTGGGACAGCGCGCGTTCAGTTCGGCGAGCGGACTTCATGATGGGGTAGGGGTGTGCCTGCTTTCCGCGCGAAAGAGCTCGCCGGATCCAAGCCATACCTTCATCTTTTTCTCAACCGCAGATGAGCCGGGTATGGACGAAAAGGTGCGTGCGTTGGAGAACGTGGGACAGGAGGAACGCTGCCAGATTAGGCAGGCCGATCTTCTCAAAGATGGCCAGAGCTCCTCGTTTATGTTTCATCATCGAGTACCCTCGAGCCTCACCCGCTCTCACCAAACCGTTCGGAATATCGCCGATGTTGTGGTTGGATTACAGACGAGTGATGACCGGCGATTTGTTCATCATGTATGGAGCGTTCCACCCGATTCGTCTCGGTGGATGGTGCACAGCAAGGGTGGGGGTTATGCTCGCTGGTTTGGATTGAATACCTTCGTGCTCGATTGGCGGGACGGGGAATCTCGCTTTGAGGCCGATCCGAAGAGTGGAATAGGAGTCAGTAAGTGGTTTCACGAGGAGGGGTGGACCTACACGTGGTTTGCTAACGGCTCTCTGGGGCTTAGAAAGAAGGAGCGCGGCTGGTCGTTTGGAAGAGCTGCCTCTTCAGGTTTTTTTTCAGATGATACTCGCTGCGTTGCTTTCCTCAATTCACGCGTGGCCTCACTCCTCGTTCGACGTCGTGGGGGAAAAGCACAACTCCCGGAGGGAATCGTTCGCTCTCTTCCCATTCCGGAATCCTTTGACGGGATCGATCCACGGCTGATCGATGCAGCGGTCTCTCTGAGGCAAGAGCTAGTTGCGCATGATCCAACAGAGGCTTCCTTCTCTCCGCGACGTGTATGGGAACCATGCGAGCAGCTCAGTATTCAAGCACTCCTGCACGTAGTTGAGGGGATCCTCGAGCGGCAGGTGTGCGACGTGTTGAAGTTGAGTCCGGCAGAAGGGCGAGAGCTGGACGAGATCATGGGAGTTCCCGTCGGATGGAACGAGCGGCGGAGCTCCACACATGATGATAAGCTATGGCGTTTCATTCCGCAGCGTCTTGAGTGGGTGCGACCATTGGTTGAGCCCTTCGAGCGGTGCGATAGAGTGCGAAGTGCAGGCAGGCCTGATTGTGCTACCTACTTTGAGTCGCGGGTGAAAATCCCGCAGGTCGGCAAACCTCTTCCGGTGACATCGCTGGTGGAGTCAATAAGTCGAAGCACTGGACTACATCCGTTTGACGTGGCTGCGGATGTTATGCGTTTGATGGAGAGTCGCCGAGCTATTCGCGATCGGATTATCGGTCCACCCCTGTTCGCCCGCATCGTCACACTCGCATTGACGGAGTTGGGGCACCAGTGGTGGGGAGAACCGGTGAATGATTGTGTGAGACGGTATGAAGAGATTGAAGCGCGGGAGTTGGCTGATCGGATAGAGCCTATCTTGGCGATGGTGTTCCGTGTTTCTCCGGATGTCCAAAATGATCTGATCGGAGAGTCTCTGGTGAAATGGATCGCCCTCCAGGTTCGTGAAACACAACTTCGAATATTCTCTCAGACGCCTCTAGTGCGTTGGCAAAAGGGTCGCTCGATAGAGAGCTCCTCTTTTCGCCACATATGGGGCGCTGAGGATCCTCTTATCGGTTGTGATATACCCGCGAGCCTGGAGCAACGCTCTCTGTGATCCAGACGTTTCCTCCAACGACACTACCGGCGCCGATGACCGTCTTGCCTCCAAGAATCGTAGCGTTGGCGTAGATTACCACATCGCGCTCAATCGTCGGGTGTCGACGGGTATCCGCCATCGATTTATCGACGCTCAGGGCACCGAGTGTCACTCCTTGATAGATCTTCACATTGTCATGAATGACCGTTGTTTCACCGATCACGATTCCAGTTCCATGATCGATGACAAAGGATCTGCCGATGCTCGCTCCTGGATGAATGTCGACCCCCGTCAGACGGTGGGCGTATTCTGAGAGCATCCGAGGCACGATCACCACTTTTTGCTGATGAAGCCAGTGGGCGATGCGGTACACCGCTATCGCGAGAAAGCCGGGATACGCGATAATGACCTCATCGATACTCTTTGCTGCTGGATCCCCTTTGAAAATAGCTTGGGCGTCCTCAAGCAGAACGGCATGGAACTCAGGGAGGTGTTGGGTGAAGCCGTCAATCAGCGTAGCCACGCCCCGCTCGTCCGATACGACCGGTTTGCACAGTCTCGTGAGACCCGTCTCGACCGTTGCAATGAGCGCGTCGAGCTCACTTCGTCCGAGTGAGGCTCCTCGCGAATACTGGGGAAAGAGGGTTGCGAGGGCGCTTTCTATGAATTCAGGAACGGCTGCGGAATCAGGACATGCAGCTGAGAGACCGCCTCGCAGTGAAAGGAGAGCATCAACGGTGGCATTCCTGGAGTGTGACATACAGTTCCGTGAGATCTTTTGACGAATGATTCTAGGCAGTCTACAAATAAAAAAAGAGCGCTTCTAGCCCCCGAGTGTACTAGGTTGGGCAAATAGTGTGTTTTTAGCGATTACAGAGGGATTCGCTTCTCGAGTTGAATCGAGAGTATCGTGTAAGGAGGTGGGGAGCTATGAATTCTTTGCTTGTTTTGCCCCATGAACTGCGTGATGGAGGTGTGGCGGTGCTTGCAGGGGAGCGAGCTCGATATGCTTTTGACACCCATGGAGTTCGCGAGGGACAGGTCCTCAAGGTGGCCGTCATGGATGGGATGCGAGGGGAGGGGAGGATTCTGTCTGCCTCGAGCAATGAGGTTTCGGTTCAGCTGTCGCTGTCGGAGAGGGGATATCAACCTATCCCCGTCTCATTAATCGTAGGGGTGAGTCGACCACAAACCATCAAGAAGGTTATTCAAGCTGCCGTCATGTGTGGAGTTTCATCGCTGCATTTTGTGAGGAGCGAGCGGGGTGAGAAAAGCTACCTTCAATCTAGCTCTCTTGAGGAGAAGCAGATTGAGGAGGAGACGATCAAAGCGATGGAACAGGTGTGGGATAGTAGGCGACCAGAGATCGTAGTGCATCGAGCGCTCTCTTATTTTATGAAAGAGAAATTCCCGAAGCTCGTGGATGCTGTAGGAGATGGGGAGGCAGGGGGAAAGGTTTTGAAGCTTTTGGCGCATCCAGGCGGAGCGCCTCTTACCGCTAATGATGGTTCACGCTTCAGTAGTGCCTCTACGAGCATGGCGATCGGTCCTGAGCGTGGGTGGAGTGACGGCGAGGTTGAGATGTTTCAGGAGTTCGGTTTTCAAACGATCGGACTAGGGGAAAGGGTGCTACGAGTGGAACTCGCGCTGGTCTTTTTGCTGGGACAGTTGGCGATAGTTCGGGGCTGCGGGCCGTCTGCGCGCTGAGGCGTTTTAGTATTTCAGGATACGGCAGGAAATGGCCCTGAAAAACTGAGTCCTTTTGAGATCTTATCCAGAATAGAAAAAAATATGAAGTATTCTCGCAAAGTGTGTCGATAGGCATATAGAGGGAACCCGTAGATGTAAGGGGAAGGGGCCGCTCGGCAGACAGGTGGCTCGGCGACGCAATACGGGGAGGCGGAATACAAGCATATGGCATTCACCAGGACATACGGCCGAAATAGACGAAGGGGCGGATCGACCACGGCGAGGCTCGTTACGGTCGGCGCGATGTGCGTCGGTCTCGTTGTGGTAGTCGCGACGACACTGCATCTCTCAAGTGGACCGAGTAAAGCCAACACACCCGTAGTTGCGCACCCGAAGGTAATCGACGACGGCATGATCGATATCATCGTTCCGGTGCAGAGTGTGCCGCCCGGTACGACCCTCGATTCGAAGATGTTTCGCCACGTGCGGAAGCCTGAGCTTATAGTGGGTGCTGATATCATTCGTGACTTCGAGGAAATTAAGGGTCTCTACAGCAAGGGGATGCTCGTGGCTGACCAACCTATACACCGCGATTTTCTTACGAGCCTACAACCGGTGAACGCGTTAACGGCGAGTATTCCGAAAGGCTATCGCGCTATCGCGATCGCTGTTGATGCGACCAGTAGTGTGGAAGGGTGGGCGCAGCCGGGAGCTCGCGTTGACGTGATATGGGTGACCAAGGATTTTGGGCTTCAAATGGCGTACGTTATAGCGCCGAATGCAAAGGTGCTCTCGGCCAACAAAAAGGCGGAGGGTGCGCGCGTGGATGGGCAGGATAGGTCCGCAGAGGTTCCTACGACGGTCACCCTACTGCTCTCCGTTCGAGATGCGATGCGTGTGCGGTTGGCGGCGTTGAATGGGAGACTAGCGTTGGTCTTGAGAGGGATCGATTCAGACGACCATAAGCCCACGGGTCCTATCAGCGAAGGGGCTCTCTTTAATCTGGCGAACAAAGGGTTGGTAGTTAAAGACCGTAATGTCGTGGACGTGAAAGTTCGCGACCGCCGTACCGGCAAGGTAGAGACGCTCAAATTCGAGGATGGATTACGAGTGAAGGAGTAGAGGCACCCTTTTTGGCCTTTTGCCGAGCACACGGTGGGTAATTCTCACTTTTCCTTTTCGCGTTAGCTGTTCTAGACTGAGGTGGTTGTACGTATAACGCGCCTCAAGGCAATCCCGTCATGACTGTACTCTCACCCTCTCTGCTCGCTATCCATCGAGAGTTGAAGATTCCCGCCGACTACGCTGAACGGACCGGACTTCCTCTCTATAGTGAAGCTGATCTTTCCCAACTTGTGGTTGCACAACTTGATGAAGCTGGTCGTCCCCTTGTGCTGACGAGGCCGGCGACCCTTGCGCTCGCTGCGATGAAAGCCGCCGCCACGAAAGATGGAATTGAACTTCTCCCCTTTTCCGGCTTTCGATCCTACGTGTATCAAAAGGGACTTCTCCTTGCGAAAGTGAATAAAGGGATCCCGCTTGAAGATATTTTGAGAATTCTTGCCGCGCCTGGCTATTCCGAGCACCACACCGGCGAAGCAGTGGACATTACCACCCATGGATGCCCGCCGGCAGAGGAGGTATTCGAACATACTCCGGCATATGCTTGGTTATGCACGCATGCTGCCGGCTTTGGATTTACTGAGAGTTTTCCCCGAGGAAATCCTCACGCATTAGTCTTCGAGCCGTGGCATTGGAAATATACCATCAGGTAGGTGCCTATGCCCACAAAATCCTCTCCATTAGTGCAAGCTCGGACAGGTCGTGGCTGGCACTTGGTTGGACGTGTCTTGTTGATGGCTGTACTCGTTTCGTTCGCTTCGTGTGCTCCGCGGAGTCTTGAGGATGTGTTGGGGATAAAACCTCGAAATTTGACCCCCGAAGAGTTTGCCGCGTTGAGTCAGCCCGGAGCGTCTCACGAAGTTCTCAACACCTTTGTGGGTGAGTGGGGTGTTGACGTGCTCTCGTGGAGCTCTCCGGAGGCGAATCCTGAACGTTCCTCAGCTCGCTCAAGCTCTCACTGGGTTCTCGGATACCGATATGTGAGAGAGAGGTACAAGAGTCTGGCGATGGGCCCCCGGTACGAAGGATTGGGCTTCCTCGGGTATGATGCGGGAGCTCGCCTGTACTCGGCGGTATGGATGGATTCTCTCAACACATCGATCGCGACCTCGAAGGGAGTTTTCAATCCGGAGACCTCAACGTTCGCTATGAAGGGAGAGGTGTACGATCCACTGTTGGGACGGACTAAGGAGACCCGTACGCTCATACAGGTACTCTCCGCCGACTCCTACAAGATAACGATGATGGATCGAACTGCTCGTGGTAAGGACTTCAAGAGCCTTGAGCTGACCTACAACCGGATTCGTGAGTTGGAGTCAAAGCCACCTCCCACAAATCCGTAGTTCACGTCTCGACTACCGTGTCGTTGTAGGCCTAGGGATAGGAAATCTCCGGTGCTGCCATAAAAACGGAAGAGGCTGCTAGGTCGCGCGTGCTCACCACACATCGTTTCGTCCAGGAGTATATACCTGCACTCTCGGTGCAGCTCTCTGTCCGAAGATGGAGCGAGATTCGGCTGCGTGCGCGACCCAATCACCCTGCCAACGTCAGGTGAAGCTAGCGGATTCTCTCCATCGAGTCGGTGTCGTTAGGCCACGATGTTCAACTTCGAGGAGTCAAGTTCATTTGATATGGGGTCCGCCTGCTGTAGAGCCTTTGCTACCTCAGGGCTCACAGCGGTGTTGACCATCGGTTTGACCTCGTCATCCTCTTGTGCGGTGCCGGTGAAGCCCCGCATAGTCTGGATAGCATTAGCGTATGAGGAGGCGAATCCGTTCGCGATATTAGTAAGGGCTGAAACAATACCTGTCTTCATGCCCTGAGGGGTCGGCTGTTTGAGTTCCTTCCTTGACGTTCTGTGGTGCGAAAGTGTTTCATGCGGGAGGTGTGATCGGAGCTGGGGGTGGCCAGGTGTCACGCTGGACAAGATATCAGGGGTTTAGGCGCGAATAGATCGGTAGCTCCGCGTCCTTCAGCACGAGGGACAACGTGTCGAAGAGTGATTAGTAGAGGTTGAAAAGAAAGGGGGAGAGATGATTCGCTCTTGGTTGATTACTACAACAATGTGCGTGTGTAGCGTGTGGACATCTGTCTGGGCCGAGGAACCATCGAAAGCGTCCCCAGCCAATAAGCGGGATAGCGTCATGACGGGACAGGTCGCGTATTCGAATCCCGATGCTCCCGCGCGCAATCATCAACTGGACGCGTTGAGCGCTCTTCAGGAATGGAGCGCCCGATTAGAATCGATCGTGAGTAGCACTGGAAAAGGAGAAACGCCGGAACTCAACCAAAATGCGGTATCCTATCTCTCGGTCCTCTACCTCTATTGCTCGGCTAAACAGGGGCCGTGTCCCTTCATCCTCGATGCGATCCTTGATGCCGACATAGCCGTATCTCGTCACGAGAGCTCCGTGAAGTGTCCGCTGACTACGCGCTTCTTCAAGAGTTATGTCGCGCATGAACTTGATGAGCGGGGCAAGTTCCTCTTCTCCCTCACTCAGGGTTTGGAGATAGCTAAGTTTAATACTGTTGAGCGCCCTCGATATGTGGAGTGCAAGGAAACTGTTGCCGCGATCGTTGAGGATAAGGAGGTTCTGGGCCAGCGTTTTGGGGAGAAGGGGAGTGCTCGTGAGTCCGTAGCCGCGCTGCGGGCTCTGCTCGCAGAGGTCCAGGATAAAAAGCTGGATATTTTCGAGGCAACCGGGATGGTGAGCAAATGAGCTGAGCTGGCATCCCTCCCCAGGGTTAGGGCTCCAAAAGGTAACCTTCGCCAATTCTTTGACTCGCAGTCTCTAAGCTGCTGTATCGGCACTCGTTTTCATTCCTACCGGCCCAGTGCCTAGGCTGGGGTAACTAGTCGAAAAAATAGGTGCATCCTTCCGGCAGTTCCCTGTCATCTCAACATCGTATCGTTGGGAAGTGCCAAAAAATTGAACGAGTCGCATGGCTGGGATGTCATCGGGCGATCGTTTTTATGACACGCAACCCGTTCGCTATGAGCGGTTATTGCCCCGGTGTGTTTCTTTTGAAGGAAAAAGCATGGAAGAGCTATCCTCCACACGTCATCAATTTCATCGCCTCGCTCGTCTGGGAGAGCGGCCACCAGCGGTTAACACATCGTTAATCGTGGGCCTCTCGATCTCTATCGGTCTGGTAGTGCTTGGGGCGTTGTTTGGGGGGAATCCCCTTACGTTCGTCAGCGTAGAGGGAATCTTACTCGTTCTTGGAGGAACCTTCGCTTCGACCCTCATCCAGTTCTCGACGAGGGATATTCGCAACGCACTTAGTGCTGCACGAGGAGTCCTCTTTCTCTCTCCTGAACAGCCGACCGATCGAATATCGTACCTCGTTGATCTCTCTCGCAGGGTCAAAGAGCAGGGAATTCTTATTCTTGAGCAGGAGGCGAGCCGGACAGCGGATCCCTTCTTGCGTCTAGGTCTTGAACTAACCGTTGATGGTCAATCTCCAGAGGATATCGATCGTATTCTTCAACGAGAGATGCGCACCTCGAATGACCAAGCGTGGAGGTCAGTACAGGTCTGGGAGACTATGGGGAACTTTGCTCCAGCGATGGGCCTTATCGGCACCCTTATCGGCCTTATCCACATGCTGGGATCGTTGCAGGACGCCAGCACGGTAGGACCAGCTATGTCGCTTGCACTCGTAGCCACTCTGTATGGCTCCGTTGCCGCCAATCTTTTCTTCTTTCCCATGTCAGGGAAATTGCGGGTTGTTGCGCAAGAGAGGGAGTTTTCCAAGGACATTACCCTCGAGGGACTTTTGAGCGTCGCACGTTCCGAAAACCCTATCATGTTGGAGCAACGGCTTCAAAGTTTCGTAGCCATAGCCGCAAATAGCAACTAGGAGCTTTCGTATGCGAGCTGAAGCGCAACCGAGTGAGAGCTGTGATAGGCGGATTCTCAAGGCATTCTACACCCAATATGTCGCGGTGCTTCTCATCATTTTGGTTTTCACGGTTGGCGCCTTTCAAAGAACCTCGCCTGGGAACGACGTCAGTTCTATTCGGCCGGGCATTCAAAAGCAGATGCCTACGATTGGCGGGCTAGAGATAGCTCAGAGCTTCACTGAGCTGGGTCAGCTTGGACCTCGGACTGATGAACTCGCGGCTGTTGCAGCTATGCTCCGCGAACACGATGTTAGAGCCTCAATCGTACTCCCGATAAGCATGCAGAAGATTGATTCTCCGAAGCCTACCGTTGAGGAGGCGCTCGCTCGTCTGGCAGCGTTGGAAAGATTTTTCGACGAACGAGGGATAGGAGAGGACTCACTTGAACTCGTTCTGGGAGGCCCTGAGGCTCGAGAAGGAGTACTGCTGGTAAGGTTTCAAGGGGAGGATCATGAAAACTTCCCGCTCTAATGCACGTCGATACAGCACGGGTGATGGTCAGCCAGGTTCGGTGGTCTGGTTCATCAGCTTTGGCGATCTTTTGACACTGTTGCTCTGTTTTTTCTTAGTTTTGACGCCTTGGGAGCGCCTCAAACAGGCCTCTAATACTCAATCCTTACAAAAGCTTAACGCTCAACACGATGCTGCGACGATACCTGGCACTACCTTTGCTTCGGATCTCCCCCTGAGGGGATCCGTCATTAAGCTTGAGCTCCCGCTCTTTGAAGAGGTGGTTTCACAGAGCGCTGAGGGATCTCCACTGATCGCGCTTGAGAGGGAGATCTCTCAAGCGATGTCCCAACAGGGGCGAGTAGAAGTTGCTGTGTGTAGCGCTCCCGCAGAGCGGGCCTCAGTTGTGCGTTTTGTTGGGGAAGCTATCGAGCGCAGTTTAGGAGGTAGCAGCGCCGTTCGATTTGTGGTGAGCCGCACGTGTCATGACTTGGTGGTGCTTGCCCCGGTGACCAAAAAAGTAGTTGGAAGAGTAAGAATAGTAGGGACGTAGTCGAGAGATGGCAGAGGAAGAGAAAAATGAGGCTCCGGAGGCGGTAGCTCCCGCGGCCCCCAATCGCAAAAAGCGAGTTCTCGTCGCTGTTGGCGGCACCGTTGCGCTACTCATCGCGGTAGGCTTCCCAGCTGGATATTTCCTTCTGAAGGAGGAGCCAAAGGAAGTGAGTGAGATCACTCCTGACATGGCGCCAGAAAATCAGATGAAGCCGGAGGGGCATGATGATGGCGAGGAGGAACTTGAAGAGGGAGAGGAACCACTCGGAGCGATAGTTCCTCTTGAAACCTTCCTCGTCAACCTATCAGGAGGGAAATACATCCGAACGCAGGTTCAAGTTGAGTTTGAGTCACTGGATGTCCCGCGTCGTTTTTACACACGGGCTGTTCCAATTCGTGACGGCATCATCTCGTTGTTGACTCAGACGACAGCAGAAAACCTTGAGACCTCGAAGGGTAAGGATAAGCTCCGTGCAGATATTCGCTCGACTATTAACACGGCGCTTCGAAAGGAAGAGGTTCGTCGGGTCTATTTTACTCAGTTCGTAATTCAATAGGGACAGTATGAACGAGGTTCTTAGCCAAGAAGAGATCAACACACTGCTCAAGGGGCTCTCCGAGGGGGATATTGAGGAGGGTACTGTTGAGGCTCAGGCTACCAATCTAAATGTAAGGAAGTTTGACCTCGCCAGTCAGGAGCGAATCGTTCGTGGTCGAATGCCGACCATGGAGATGATCCATGACCGTTTCTCTCGTCAATTTCGAACTGCGCTCGGTAAGTTTCTCGGTCGTAGCTGCTTCACTAACGTCGGCAAGATAGAGATGTTAAAGTTCGGAGCATTCCTGAAGAAGCTCCCTCTGCCTTCCTCTCTGCATGTCGTTAAGATGGCACCTTTGCCCGGTCAGGCCTTGATTGTCGTTTCGGCCCCACTTGTCTTTAGCGTGATTGACGGACTTTTCGGCGGAAAGGGAACCACCCGAGTAAAGGTCGAGGGACGCGAGTACACAGCGATAGAGACCTCACTTATCGGAAAAGTTGTTGGGCTCGCAATCGAGGTTCTGAACGAGGCATGGAATCCGGTGCACCCGATTCAGTTTCAGTTTATTCGCTCGGAGTTCAACCCATTTGCGGTCACCATCGCACCTCCTTCCGATGTTGTAGTAGTCATCACCATTGAGGTTGAATTCGAGCAGGAATGTACGACGCTCTCAATCTGTATCCCATACTCAACCCTTGAGCCGATTAAAGCAAAGCTATCGACATCCGTGCAGAGCACCCGTCTTGAGGTTGATAGCCTTCTGTCTCGGCGGATGCAAACGAACATTCAAGAAACCCTTTGTGAGGTGAGCGTACAACTCGCCCGAGGAACCGTTAAACTAAAAGATTTGTTGAGCTTAGAGGTGGGTGATGTGTTGAACCTCGAAACGATGCCGAATGAGGAGGCCCGCATCATGGTCGAGGGGACGCCTAAGCTGTATGGCCATGTGGGCTCGCTGCATGGCAACAGGGCAGTTCGGATATCGCGAGCTATTCCAAAGATTGATCTAGTTAATATTCGCAACAAAGAGGAGATGATTCGTCATGGCAGATAATGAGATTGAACAGGGACTGGAAGGTGTTGCTGCTGCCGCTGGTGAGGTGGCTGAGGCGGCAGCTAGCGCTGCTGCTACTGCAACGGGTGCTACCCCGGCTCAGACGAGCGCACAGAAGAAAGCTAATCCAAGAAACCTAGACTTCTTGATGGATGTGTCGCTGCAGGTTTCCGTTGAGGTAGGACGAGCGCGAATGACTATCAACGATCTCCTGCAGATGGGCGCAGGTTCGGTTGTTGAACTCGAAAAGCTCGCTGGAGAACCGCTTGACATCTTCATTAACGGAAAGCCGGTTGCCCGCG
Organism: Pseudomonadota bacterium; assembly: GCA_041178185.1. Classification (GTDB taxonomy): domain Bacteria; phylum Bdellovibrionota_C; class UBA2361; order UBA2361; family OMII01; genus OMII01. The sequence continues at coordinate 29,413 of JBEGVS010000082.1, read as the reverse complement.
GTGAGGCTGTCATCGTTAACGATAAGTTCGGTGTTCGACTTACCGATATCATTTCGCCGGAAGAGCGAGTTGAAGGTATCGCATAAAAAGTGTGGTGGGTGTCATGAAGGCGATGTGTTGGTGGTGTGTGATTACTCTCTTTATGGCGCTCAGTGCTCTGACTGTGTCAGAGAGGGCGTTTGCTGACGAGGTAGCTCCGCAAACCTGGAGTGCTCCAACCGCACAGGCGGGGGCGAGCATTGACTCCTTTAGCGCGCAAAGCTCGGCGTTACGCATGATTGGAGGGTTGTTTCTCTGCCTAGGATTGCTTGGGGTGGGCGTCCACGTCTACAAGAAGTACGTGTTGCCGCGCGCACTATCGTCTCAGCGTCGAATTCAAATTGTCGAACGGCTTCAACTTTCGCAGAAGAGTCAGCTGATTCTGGTCAAGCTCGATGGCAAGGAATTCCTGATGACTACTGGTTCTGAATCTACTCGACTGGTTCCCCTGCAGTCTCGGGGAGAAGAGATCTTCGAGGACACGCTGACGTCCGCTTGTAACGACGTGGGTGAATACAATGCTTAGAATTATTATCACAATTCTCCATGTCGTCGCATTGCTTGCGGTTTGCGTGATCGCTTCCACAGATGCGATGGCACAACAAGGGGCTCTCCCGGACCTCTCCGTTTCTGTCGGTGGAAGCGAGCTTGCGGGCGGTGGAAGTGTGGCAAGCAGCCTCAAGATCGTGTTGTTGCTTACGGTGCTCTCCTTCGCACCAGCGATGATCCTGTGCATGACGTGCTTTACCCGCATCGCAGTTGTGTTGGGGATGACCCGAACTGCGCTCGGCACCGCGTCGCTTCCCCCCAATACCGTGATAACAGGGCTCGCGCTTTTTTTAACGCTCGCGATTATGGGGCCTATCTTCGAGCAGAGCTACAATCAGGGGATCAAGCCCTATCTTGAGGGACAGATGGCGCAAGACGAAGCTATCACAAAATCGATAGCGCCCTTGAAAACCTTCCTTGTGAAACACTCTCGTGAAAAGGACCTTGCGCTGTTCCTGCAGATCACTCGTTCCGAGCAACCGAAAGACCCGGCCGATGTGCCGTTCTTTGTCGCTGTTCCTGGGTTTGTCTTGAGTGAATTGAACGCTGCGTTTCAGATCGGGTTCCTGATCGCCTTACCCTTTCTAGTACTCGACATGGTTGTGTCGTCGGTGCTCACCTCGATGAGCATGATTACGCTTCCGCCGGTGGTTATCTCATTACCGTTAAAGCTCATGTTGTTCGTGATAGTGGATGGGTGGCACCTGATTATCAGCTCTCTTGTGAAGACCTACAGGGTATAAAAGGGGATTCGTATGAATATCGATGATTACCTCCGTTTAGGCCAGATCAGTATTGAGACCGCCCTGTATACGTGTGCGCCCATACTAGGTTTTGGGTTGGTCGCCGGTCTCTTGGTGAGTATTTTTCAAGCCGCCACTCAGATTAACGATCCCGCTCTCGCCTTCATCCCCAAGATAGCGGCGGCTATTATCGGTATGGTGCTCTTTGGTCACTTCATGGTCAATCGTATCGCGGGATTCACGATCTTCGTGTACAGCCAAATTGCCAATATCGCGCCGAATTAAGAGAGAGATTGGGCAGTGGAGGCTGAGGCTCTACATACGGTTCCGCATCTTATCCTTCAACGCCTTGATGTTGGATGGACCTTCATCCTTCTGCTCATGCGCCATGTGACGTTTCTCCTTATAGCACCCGGTATTGGCGGAGGACTCGCCGGTATCGCCCTTCGCTATCCAGCCGCTATCGTGCTCACCTTCGCCGCGTTCCGCATGCAGGGAGTGATACCGGTTCCGGGAGATATGATAACAATGGCCATGCAACTCGCTGCTGAGATGATTTTAGGCGCCGTAATTGGGACGATTCCCATTCTGATTGTAGCCGGTGCTCAAACCGCGGGGCACCTCGCTAGTGGAACGATGGGGCTAAACGGAGCTCAGCTCGTAGATCCAACAACACAGGCGTCGTTGCCCGATCTATCCCGTATTTATGGTGATCTCGCGATAGTGCTCTTCCTTCTCGTAGGAGGACATCACGTCGCTATTTATCAGCTGGCGGGGTTGGAAGCTACTATTCGCCCTGGGACATTCATGCTGAGTGAGCAAGGATTAAGCACTTTAGTTGACCAGAGCGCGGCTATCTTTCAAATTGGTGTGATGATCGCAGCTCCAGTCATTGTGGCCCTGCTCCTGACCAACTTCGTGCTGGCTATCATCTCCAAGGCCGTTCCCACCGTAAACATCTTTATCATCAGCTTTCCCCTCACGGTCGCGGTTGGACTCGGTATCTCGATCCTCGCCTTGCCGGAGGCTGGGCACTACCTGGCCCGCCAGTATACCAGGTTGGAACCGCTGCTAAGTGCAGTCGTTAATTAAAGCGTGTCAGATACCGTTGACGGACATCGAAGGCTGGCGGAAGTCTGACACTACTGTCCCTCTAAGTACCCCAAGTTACGTTCTAGCCGCGTGGCATGTCTCTTGCCTCGACGGTGTGTGGGGCGGTGTGTGTCAGCATGCCGTCTTTTGCGCATTTGTAACGGATTTGTACTCGCGATAGCTAGCCATGGCCTCCGAAAGTTTACCCGAACAAAAAACCGAAATGCCCACCGATCGAAGGATCGGGGAGCTTAGGAAAGAGGGTTCGGTATATCAATCCGTTGATATCGTGCATGTGTTGGTACTAACAGCGGGATTTCTCGCTCTCAACCTCTCCTGGAACCTGCTCTACAACGACATGCGGTATGTATTCACTAAATCGTTCACGATGATCGCTGAGCGGCCCACGTTTGAGACAAACGAACTTACCCATGGGTTCATTCGCCTTATTATTTTGGTGCTCCCTGATCTTCTGATCATTACGGGGCTTGTAAGCGTGGTTGCTGTTTTTGCGGTGATGCTTCAGACAAATTGGAACAAGAGGGATAAGTGGATCAAGGTGCGGTGGGACTTCTTGAATCCCATCAAGGGATTCCAACGAATTTTTTCCATAGCCGGCGTTGTGAATACCCTCAAAGCAATCATCAAGCTTTCGGTGGTGCTCCCCATCGGATATTGGGCCCTTGAGGGATTTGCACCGATGATGGTGCGACTTATTGATTCTTCGGTTAAGGACGTCCTGGCATTAACGGGTTCCGCGGTTACTACCGTTTTCTGGAAGATCATGTACATCTTCGTCGCCCTCGCCGTTGTTGACTGGGTATGGGGTAAGTTCCAGTGGTTGAAGAAAAATAAGATGACCAAAGAAGAGGTCAAAGACGAGCGCAAATCGATCGAGGGTGATGAGATGATGCGCCGTAAGATGATCTCGAAGGGATTGGCCCGTATCACTCAGAAGCTCAAAAAGTCAGTGCCGAAAGCGGACGTGATCGTCACCAACCCCACGCACTACGCGGTTGCATTGCAGTACGATCGGAATAACCACTCCGCACCGATCGTAGTGGCAAAGGGAACCGATTTCATCGCTCAACGAATTCGAGAAATAGGTAAGGAGCATAATATTCCGATTCTAGAGCGGAAGGCGCTGGCCCGAGCGCTCTACGCATCTACGGAAGTAGGTAGTGAAATTCCGCGCGATCTCTTCAAGGCGGTCGCAGAGGTTCTGGCGTTTGTATACAGACTGAAGAGACCCCGTTCTCGTGAGACGGCATCATCGTAAAGGTTAGAGAGATATGAGCACATCAGCAACAGCCACAGCTCAGGCGCCTTCTAAATACAATCACCTCTTGGTCCCGGCGGCGATCGTAGGGATTTTAGCGATCCTCATCTTTCCACTACCCACGGCCGTGCTTGATGTGTGTATTGCACTGAATATCGTGCTCTCTCTCATTATTCTCTTCACCTCACTCTACGTTGAAAAACCACTTCGTTTCTCCTCATTTCCTGCCATTTTGTTGGTCACGACACTTTTTCGTCTGTCCATGAACGTAGCATCGACCCGTCTTATCCTGCTTAACGGTAACACCGGCATGGACGCTGCAGGCCATGTGATTCAAGCGTTCGGGCAATTCGTGGTGGGGGGGAACTACATCATCGGAATAGTGATGTTCATCTGTATTAACCTCGTTAACCTCAAGGTGTTAACGAAAGGTTCGTCGCGTATCGCAGAGGTCGCAGCACGGTTCACCCTCGATGCCATGCCTGGTAAGCAGATGGCGGTAGACTCCGACCTGAATATCGGCCTCATTAACGATAAAGAGGCGCGTGCGCGCCGTAAGGAGCTCGCACAGGAGGCTGAGTTCTACGGAGCTATGGACGGTGCCGCGAAGTTCGTTGCAGGAGACGCTATCGCGGCGCTCTTCCTTGTAGCCATTAACATAGTCGGCGGACTTCTTATCGGAATCATCCAGGCCGGCATGGACTGGAAGGAGGCGGCACAAACCTACACTATCTTGACCATCGGTGAAGGTCTCGTCGCTCAATTACCTTCGATCATTATTTCGGCTGCGGCGGGTCTGATCGTAGCCCGTGCCGCCTCAGGTGAGGACCTAGGAAATGAGCTCGTTGGCCAGCTGGGACAAAACGCCAAGCCCCTCTTCCTCACCTCAGGTGTATCCTTCGCCATGGCCATTCTACCTGGCCTTCCATTCGTGCCATTCATGTTACTTGCTATTGGAACCGGTGTGCTTGGATTTGTAAAAAGGAAAGCTGCTGAAGAGGTTCGACGCAAGGCAGAGGTGGAGGAGAAAAATAAGCTTCCGGAGAACGCTGGACCGAAACCTGGCAGCACTGAGGAGGTTACCAATCTGCTTGCGGTCGATACGCTTGAGCTTGAGGTTGGGTACGAACTGGTGCAGGTGGTTGAGGGTGGCGATCTGGTGGAACGAATTCGTTCTATTCGGCGTCAGTTCGCAATTGATTACGGCTTTATTGTGCCGCCGATTCATATTCGCGATAACGTGAGAATCAAGTCGAATGAGTATCGCTTTATGTTAAAGAATACGGTGATTGGCGCCGGTGTTCTTAAACCACACTATCTCCTTGCGATGGATCCAGGGAACGTCGCCAACCCGGTCAACGGTGTTCCCACCAAAGAACCTTCATTCGGATTGGATGCGCTTTGGATCGCGGAAGCTGATAAGGAGCGGGCGCAGTTTGCGGGGTATACCGTTGTTGATCTGTCAACGGTGGTTACGACTCACATCACGGAGCTCGTGCGTTCGCACATGCACGAATTGCTTGGTCGTCAAGAGGTTCAGCACCTCGTCGATAATATGCAGAAGCAGGCTCCAAAGGTTGTTGAGGAGCTTATCCCTGGGATTATGTCACTTGGTGCAGTTCAACAGGTGTTGGCAAATCTGTTGCGTGAGCAGGTGAGTATTCGTGACTTTCGGACCGTGTTGGAGACACTGGCCGATTGGGCGCCGACCGTGAAGAGCCCGGAGAAATTAGCCGAGTTCGTGCGCCGGAAATTTTCGCGGGCCATTACCTCGAAGTACACCACGCCTGATGGGGTCCTTCCGTTGGTAAATCTTACAGCGGGACTTGAACGGGAGATGGGAGAGGCTCTTCAGCAAACCGATGAGGGGTCCTTCCTGGCTCTTGAGCCGGGTCTCGCTCAGATGATTATCAACAAGCTCGCGCGAGCCTCAGAAAAGTTTGGTGAGATGGGACAAACTCCGGTGCTTCTGGCGCCGGCTCATCTCCGTCCGGCCGTATTTAATTTTGTGGATCGTTTCGCCCCGGGGTACGCGGTCATTAGTCACAATGAAGTTGCTCCGAATACTAAGGTGCAGTCACTCGGGGTGATTGGATTAGAGGACTAGGTAGGTTGCTGAGGATGGGAATGCGACACGGTTTCGAGGCGAGCGAATGGCAGAATGGACGCAAAGACAGTGAGTTAGAGGTAGGCGCTCGTTCACCGTGGAAATTGAGCGAGATAGGAGAGCCAGAACGGTAGATGTATGAATCAAAACAAGGAGCATAGAGGCATGGAGCGGGCATCTGAATCACGGATGAATATGGAAAAACAAATGAAAACAGTGACTAAGGGGTCTCGCTCGGTGACTCGTGTCATCAGCGTAACCAGTGGCAAAGGGGGGGTCGGCAAGACCCATACCGTCACTAACCTTGGAATATCATTGGCTTCTTTGGGTTATTCCGTGTTGGTGCTCGACGCTGACCTAGGGTTGGCGAATGTAGATGTGCTCCTGAATCTAAAGCCGCAAGGAACCTTGCACGATGTACTCAAGGGGTCGTTGGGTTTGGACGATATACTTCTTGAGGGGCCGGGTGGAATTTCCATTATTCCGGCCGCAAGCGGTGTTGAGGAGCTGCATGAGCTTCGATCTGAGGAAAAGCTGCTGTTACTCGAGGAGATAGAGAGGATCGCGCATCGATACGACTATCTTCTTATCGATACTCCAGCAGGCATCGGATCAGACGTTATGTACTTCAATAGTGCGGCGGCTGAGGTGGTTTGCGTGGTTAATGGTGAGCCGACATCTCTTACCGATACGTACGCGCTCATGAAAGTTTTGAGCACGACGTACGGTGAAAAGAATTTTGCGGTAGTTGTGAACAACGTTGCTGATGAAGCGGAAGCAGCGACGGCATTTAACAAGTTGACCCGAACGGTCGAAAGGTTTTTGAAGGTGAAGGTGCGTTACCTCGGATGGGTTCCGGCGGACGGAATGGTTCGAGAATGTGTGATGCGGCAGCAGGCGATCTCTGCGGATTTTCCGTCGAGTAAAGCTTCACTATCCCTCGCTGCGATCGCTCGCAAGGTAGCTGATCAAAAACCTGAGGTCACGGTGAAGGGAGGAATGCAATTCTTCTTTCAACAACTTCTGGAGATGACGTCGTATGGCGAAGAAGCAAGCTACTAAGAAGAAGGTTGTGCGATCGAATCGGTTCGTATTTTTAAGAACCCTCTGTTGCGTGACCATCTTAGCTGCATGTTTCATCTTATTTATCGGCGGCGTTCGCGAAGGAGTGCGGACGAGTAAGATTGTCTATCACTGTGTGGCAGCGTCATTCGGGATAGCAACAGTTTTCGGAGTCGCGCTCCGGGCAATGACGAACTATGAGGAGATAAACGGTGGTCAAGCCTAAACGTTCAGCCGTAGAAGCATATAGAAACATAGACGAGTTTGAGCGCGAGGAGCTGATTCGTAGCTATTTACCCCTCGTGAAGAAGGTGGTGCACCGCTTGTCAGGGCGACTCCCGAAGGATGTCGACCTACAGGAGATGCTCAACTCCGGTATCATTGGGCTCGTAGACGCTCTCGAGAAGTACGATTCAAAGCACGAGACTAACTTCAGCACGTACGCGCAGTTTCGTATCCGCGGCGCAATTCTCGATAGCTTCCGTTCGCAGGATTGGTTGCCGAGATCTCTTCGATTTAAGTCGCACAAAATCGAGCAAGCGTATCACCGCATTGAGCAACGACTCGGTCGCCCGGCCTCCGACGAAGAGGTGGCCGTTGAGCTTGGGGTTTCGATAGACGAGCTGCAGAGTCTTCTTGGCGAAGTTGGCAGCATCGTGATGTTGAGCTTTGAGGAGCTCGGGTTTGGTCACGGTGAGGAGCGCTTCCAGGCTGAGGATTGGCTTGCAAGTAAGGGACAGGACCCCCTCAATCGACTTTTAGGTCATGAGAAGGTGGGAGTGATAGCTCGGGCTCTCGATCGGCTCCCTGAGAAGGAGCGTTTGGTAATCAGTCTCTACTTCTATGAGGAGCTCAATCTCAAAGAGATCGGTGAGATCCTCGGAGTGACTGAGTCCCGGGCATCGCAGATTCGGTCCCGGGCGCTCATTCGTCTCAAGACGTATCTGCGCAAAGCGGTATAGCGCTACCTGTTGATCTTTTAGCTGTGGTGTTACGGAAGCTGTGTCAGTCCCTAGGGGGCTGATGGGTGAGAGAGACTGCCTATTTCGAGACGAGGCTGCTGTGGCTACGGAACGGTCCCTAGAACGAGTGATTATCTTACACGGATCCTCTGCTCAAGAGAATGCAGCGGTTGCGGATCTTGCCAAGGTCATTCCACAGTCGGAGGTTGTTGAGGCCCATTCCCTGCAAGAATATCTGACGGCGCTCAAGCAACAAGATTTCGATGTTGTGGTTCTCGACTACGACATGCCGGATGTTCAGGCTCAAGAGCTTCTCGCGCAACTCAAACTAAGAGATAACGAACCCGATGTTCTTCTGGTCTCTACGTGTAACGATCAAGCCACTATCCGTAATATCGCCAGGGCCCAGAAGCGATATATAGTCCGCGAGGAAGGATGGGTTGACTCGATGGGGCAAGCTATTCGTGACATGCTTCGCATTCGCCGTCTTGAGGAGGAGATGGCTCAGATTCGAGCGCGGCTGACAGAGGCGAATCACAAGCTTGAGGCTCGAAATCGGCGGCTCGATGATTTCTGCGCAACGATCGCGCACGATATCCGCGGTCCCCTCGCCGGATTGATTTTAAAAGTTGAGTATATCCTTGAGACTCAAGGAGACGGTTTTGATGAGCGCACGGTCAATCTTTTGAAGCGCTCCGTCGAGTCTACACGTCGTCTCGTGGGAGTAGTCCAAGCGATGTATGAGTTCGCTAAGATAGGATTCAGTGGAGCGAAGTTTTCGCCTACCGCGTTGACCCCACTGGTTCAGGAGGTGATGGCTGACATCAACATCGATCATTCAGAAGATGTCGGTGTGAAGATGCACGATCTTCCGGTTGTGTGGGGAAATGGAGATCTTCTCAGACGGGTATTCCAGAACCTGTTTGTAAACGCCATAAAGTATAATCATCGAGAGAAAGTTGAGATCTCTATTTCATTTGATGGCATCGTCCAGCGGGGAATCGGGGAGTTCGCGCAGATAACCGTTGCAGACAATGGGCCGGGAATATCTCCGAGTGATGCCGGTCGAGTGTTTAATATGTTTTCTCGGGGGAATGGAGCGGAGCGGGGATCCGAGGGGCTCGGGATCGGTCTGGCGGTCGTGCAACGAATCGTCGAGCTTCACCACGGGCAGATAGAGCTTACCTCACAACCCGACCAAGGGGCCCAATTTACCATCTTTTTACCAACCGGCCCGATTGAACCCTTTAAAGTGTAGGGTGAGCTCGTTTCACGTAGAAGTAGGTTACACCGAGCAGCACGGCCCAGGTCATCGCTACGGCGAGGAATATCCCGCCGTTTATGGCTGGTAGTTCTTGAGCGACGACAGCTTTTAAGGTCACACAGAAATCGAGGATGTTACCGACCAGAAGGGTGATGATAACCCCTGGATGTTTGAGTGGACTGAGGGCCGCGATCCCCGCCCCGAAGGCGAGCGCCAGCAGATATCCACCTAGGGTGCCGAAAACAATGTGGAGCTCGGTGGACAGGGCCGAGGTAGGTAACCCTGCCACAAAGAGCCATGAGGTAGGGTAGAATATGGCCGACAGCCCACACAGCCCGAAATACAGTACACTGGCCCATAAAACCGTTGAGGCGAACTTTTGTTGCGTATCATTCATACCTTTCTCCGGATGACTTTCTAACCCGTACTCTACGGGGTATGCTTCCGCGAACGAAAGACCTCAAAATCAAGGGAAGCGCTCATGGCTAAGATTGACCTTAAAGGAAAGTGCGTATGGCTGACCGGGGCCAGTAGCGGAATAGGGGAGGCGTTGGCCTATGAGTTGGCTCGTCGTGGAGCCCGGGTCGCGCTTACCGCGCGGCGCAAAGAGCTGCTCGAAGCCATTGTTGCTAAGATAGAGGCTTCTCATGGTCAGGCGTACAGTTTTCCTGGAGATGTCCTCGACCTGGAGCAGATGAAGGGTGTCGTTGATTCGATAGAAAACGCTCTCGGGCCGATAGACCTTGCTATCCCAAACGCGGGAACGCATGTGTTTTCAAAACCGGAACAGTTCGACAGTAGCGAATACCTCTCTATCATGCAGCTTAATTTCGGAGGGGTCCTTCACTGCTTGGAAGCGGTGCTCCCAAGGATGCTGCTACGCGGCAGGGGGTACATCGCTCCCGTCGCAAGTCTTGCTGGGTACCGCGGCCTTCCGAGGGCCGCTGCATACGGAGCGAGCAAATCAGCTCTCATTCACTTCCTCGAGAGTATTCGGTTCCATCTGAAACCCAAGGGTATTACCATATCGATCGTAAATCCGGGCTTCGTGAAAACGCCCCTTACTGATAAGAATGACTTTTACATGCCGTTCTTGATAGGGGCAGAGAGAGCCGCGAGGATAATCTGCGATGGAATTGAACGGGAGAAACGCACCATAGCCTTTCCATTCCCCTTCTCTTGGATCGTGGGGCTTGGGAAATTTCTTCCGGCCCCGGTGTATGAAAAGATAGTGAATCAACTGTGGTAAACGAATCGAGCAAAAATATCCTTGTGGTCGGAGGGGGTATCTCTGGTATCACCGCTGCATACGTGCTCTCACGACGTTATAACGTCACCCTCTTAGAGCGGAATGAGTATCTCGGTGGGCATACAAACACTCGAGTAGTTGATGATCCACTCAATCCGAATCTTTCAGTCGATACCGGATTTATCGTCTGTAATCCTCGCAACTACACCAATTTCTACACATTCCTTGATCAGCTCGGGGTGGCGCGCCAGGACTCTGATATGTCGTTCGGGTTCTCGTGCGAGAAGACCGGTCTTCAGTATATGGGGCCGTCCGTGAAGGAGTTTCTCATGGCTCCTGGAAATCTTTTCAACCCCCAATTTCTTGGGATGGTGCTGGAGCAACAGCGCTTTAATCGACGTGCTCTCAAAGATCTTCGGGAGCAAAGATTAGGGGAGCAACCTTTGGGTGAGTATCTTCGGTCCGTTGGTACGTCCCAGTTTTTTTTCGATCACTACCTAGCTCCCCTGATCGGTTCGATCTGGTCGGCCCCTGATACGAATGCGCTTGAGTTTCCGGCGCTCTCGTTTTTTACCTTCTTTCAAAATCACGGCATGCTTGAATTGAGCAAACGACCGCAGTGGCAAACGATTGTCGGGGGCAGTCATGCGTATGTGAGGGCCTTCAAAACAGCTTTCAAGGGACAACTCAGAGTAGGGAGCCCTGCTCAAGGTATCTCCCGTGACGGCGAAGGTGTTGTGCTCGCCCTTCAAGGCGCTGAACCGGAGCGATATGATGCGGTTGTTATCGCAACGCATGCTGATGAAGCCCTTAAGCTCCTTGCGGACCCAAGTCCTGAAGAGAGAGCTGCGCTGGGTAGCTGGAGTTACAGTAACAATAGGACCGTTCTTCATACGGACACCCGTGTTCTCGGCCCTAAACGACGCCTCTGGGCAGCGTGGAATTACCGCCGAGGTCTAAACGCACGAGCCGATTCGCCGGTCGCGATCACCTACTACATGAATAAGCTTCAACGGCTCAAGGCGCGACGCGATTACTTTGTAACGCTCAACGCCGTTGACACGATTGATCGTCGATCAATTCTCTACGAGGTTGAATACACGCATCCGATTTACACGCCGCAATCTCCGATCAGTCAGAACGCCATACGAGCTCTGAACGGCACTCGTAATACCTACTTTTGCGGAGCCTATATGCGCTACGGATTTCATGAAGATGGCGTCATCTCTGCGCTACAGGTTACCGAGAAGATGGGTATGTCCCTATGAAATCACGCATAGTGTGGGGAGATGTTGGGCATTGGCGAAAGTCTCCTCGTGAACACTCATTCACCTATCCGGTCTTCACCTTCGCGTTTGATGTAGACGAACTCTCAACCCTGGCGATAGCGCCACGACTTGTTGCGTTCGAAAAGCGAGCTATCTTCAGCGTCAGGTCCGCCGATTACCTCGAAGGAGAGGGTAGCTTACGGGAGAAGGTGGAGCGTTTGCTCAAGGCTCACGGATACGATGAGAAGCCAGCGCGGATCACCCTGATAACCTCGCCACGGTACTTCGGATATGTGTTCAATCCTGTGAGCTTCTTCGCTTGTTTTGATGCCAATGAGAATGTTCTTGGGCTCATCACGCAGGTGAATAATACCTTCGGCGATACACATGTATATCCGCTGGTGTGCGCTCCCTCTTCCAAGCCGGTCGTGTGGCGGTTTTCGAAGGACTTCTTCGTGTCCCCCTTCTTTAACATGGAGGGGACCTATGAGGTTGCTTTAGAGTCGGAAGGGGACCATCTCTCCATACGAGTCGACCTTCATCGTGAGGGTGAAAAGATCTTTGCGGCGACCCTGCGTGGGGAGGGAGCCTCCCTCTCTCGCAGGCAAGTGTTTGCAACGCTTAGGAAATTCCCCATCACCTCCCTTCTCACCATGCCGCGGATTCACGGGCAAGCTATGCAGCTCTACTTTAAAGCGCATGCTGGCGTATATACTCGCCCGGAGCCGCACAGTTCCTATACTATTCGGTCTAAACAGAATATCATTCACCGGGCCCGCCTCGCTCTCCTCTCGCTCTTGCAAAAGGCCAGAGGGACACTTCAGTAAAACGATTTGGTGGTTATCAAAGGAATTTCCTATGCAGCTTGCAGAGATGCTTTCGTCAGGTGCTGATACTACGAACCAGGATGTAACCGTATCTCAAGCGGTCATCGAGCGAGCTAACCGTGGGGGACTCTACGAACTAGGGGAGTCCTATATGCGAGGGGAGTGGGAGACCACTAATCTGATGCAGCTCCTTTTCCAGCTCATCACCGCGGACAATCGTCTGCCGGTCACGTTCAAGAAATTCAGCCCGAGACTCATCGGCTCGCTCATCAAAGACCGAGTGATGAACTTGCAGGTTGGTAGGCGAGCCTTCGAGGTAGGCGAGCGTCACTACGACCTCGGAAATGATCTCTTTGCGACGATGCTCGATCAGAGCTCGATGAGCTACACGTGCGGATATTGGCGAAACGCCCGTAATCTCGATGAGGCTCAAATAAACAAGATCGATCTGTTGTGCAAAAAACTGAAGCTCAAGCCCGGTATGCGAGTGCTCGACATCGGATGCGGATGGGCGAATTTTGCCTACCACGCTGCCAAGAACTACGGAGTTTCTGTGGTCGGATTGACGGTGTCTAAGGAGCAAGCCGCCCTAGGTCGTGAGCGATGCAAGGGGCTTCCCGTTGAGATCCTGATTCAGGATTATCAAACCTTCTCTGGAACGTTCGATCGTGTCGTGTCTATCGAGATGATTGAGGCGGTGGGGCGCAAGAATATCCCGACCTTCTTCTCCATGGTTGAGCGCTGCCTGACGGAGAGGGGACTGTTTGCGCTCCAAGTTATCTCGGCCGAAACGTTCTCTTTGCGATCAAACGCGGCCCTCGACCAGTTCATCATGTGGCTCCAATATCGAATCTTTCCGAATGGGTGGATCCCATCCTTTCCATCTCTCATTGATCCCGCGCGCGGCGATCTCGTTGTTGAGGACCTTCACAACTTCTCTGCTGATTATGCGACCACGTTGCATTCCTGGGCTCTGAATTTTGAACAGGGATGGCCATCCCTCAAAGACAAGTACGGCGAGGAATTCCGACGGATGTGGCTCTACTACCTCAACGGTTGCGAGGCGCTCTTCACCGCTCGGATGGTCCAGCTCTATCAGATCGTGTACTCCAAAGGTGGAATACCGGGCGGATACGAGGCTGTGAGGTAAGATCCTTTCGTCGTACGGTATCCTAAGCGGGGATTTTGAGGGCGATAGCTTTTTGGCCTTTGGGCCAGTATTGAGCCTGCAATCGCCCCTGGTGCCGAGTGTATCGACTCCGAACAACCCATCGAAACCTGAATGCAACGGCCCCCAGTTTTTCCAAATGGGCGGGTTGGGAGGCTGTAACCTGCTGAAAATATGAGGTTCAAAAGTTTTAGTTGAGAGCGGTGTTCCACCGGGCGTACCCTGGAAAGGTAACGATTTCACTCATGGACGCTCTACAGAGAGCCGTTAGAAGGGTATGACTATGAGACCCGTTCTCCGCTCGCTAACCAGTCGTGACCTCTCAGATTGGAGCTCCCTCGCCTCACATCCAAAGGACTGTACCGTAACGGTTGAGGCTGAGATTGGGGCTGAAGATTCTAGTGAAACAGATATCGTCACCTTTCAGGTCGCCACTCCGGAATTCCTGGACTTCACAGGTCAGGCTCCCTCAGACAAGTTCATTATTTTAAATGACATTGACTGGGAGTCGGTGAGAAAGGAGATAGCTCATCGGTGTGCGGCCGCGGAGGCCCAGGAGTGGGACGAGTGCATCCGCCGCATCGGTGGGGTCTGGGAGATGCATTGGGATAGAGAGTAATCTCACGTAAAAGCGGCTTTCAAAACCTCCCCGTCGCCACTCTCCGCCGTAGCTTTACCCCCCTTGGCATTTCAGCGATACTACCGCTCTAGATGATAAAGAGTCGGTTTTCGTTAGGGCTGGTCATAGCGGTTGCTCTTCTGAGCTTCATCATCAACTATCGTAGTCACGTATCCCTTTTGGGCGGAGGCGACGAGGGAAGCTATATCGGGGCTGGAAAGTTAATGTCGAGGTCGCTCGGCTTTATCTATCAGGACCATACCGCCGAAATAGGCAAGAGGTACCTTCCCGCAGATAGTTTTATTCCGGAAGGGTTTCGCGTGTACAACGCCGACCTCTCTCCGGTTCAGGTCGTCTCAGGGTGGAACAAGGGATTCTCCTTCCTCTCTATCCCGTTCTGGTGGTTCGCACCTGAGAATGGATGGCAGTTCGTTAACCCCGTAGCGGGTGCGATATCGATACTCGTGCTCTATAGTATCGGCGTAGCGGTAAGTGGGCCTCTAACCGGCGTCTGCGCGGCGCTTCTCCTTGCTACAAACTGGCTACAGCTATGGTATTCCCGGTATCCGATGACGGAGGTTACGAGCCAAGCTCTTATCCTCTCGATGGTTTTGAGCGTCGTGAGCTTCTACAAAGTGGGGCGAGTCTCTTCGCTGCTTATCTTTAGTGCTCTCGCCGGCATCTCCTCATTCGTTCATTTCGCCAATGTGCCGATGTGGGGCCTCCTTGGGATGGCCCTCTGTGTTCAGAGTATGCCCATTACCTCAAGAGAGGATTTTTCATTGAAGCCACGAGGTATCACGAGGTGGGTCGCTGGGCTATCGCTCAACGGAGGGCGTCTCAAAAGTTTCGTGATGGTGTGTACGCTTGCCTTGGTCGTTCCGTTCATCGCCACGGTGGGCTACTGGTTTCTCGACCCAGGCATTCAGCGCTATACGAGGCTTGGGGAGAAGATGGCGACTACGAGTGGTCGCTTTTCGCAGCTCTGGAATGCAGTGCTCATCCGCCTCGAGAACCTCTTGCTCTTTATACCGGGGCCGATGTGGATCCTTGTCGTCGTTGCAGTTTGGTTATGTCTCCGCAATCGGCGTCTCGAGCGTAGGTTTTGGGTTCTCCTGATGGGGCTCGCGGTGTGCTCCTTCGCGCTTATCATCAGCACCGGTGTTGGCACACCGCGCGTGCTCTATGTCGCTCGAAGAAACGTTCCGATCGTGTTTCCGATGCTGTTTTTGATGGCGGGAGTTGCGCTTGAATATCTCTCCACCTTGTGGAAGCGACGCGGGGTAGGTATCGCGATGTCGTCAGGAGTGGTGCTCGGATTGTGCGCTCTCCAGCTCTCCGCCTTTGCGCCCTTTATGGGATTAAATCAAGGGAAGGGGATGCCGGAGTTGGTGAGTCAGATTCGTTCGGAACTTAAAGTGCGAAATGACGGTCGTCCTCAGTTCGTCGTTGTACCCGAGGTCGGCTCAATCTTCAAAGCGGGTATGCGCTACGTCTATGACGTGCCGATCATTAACTTCTCTGGCTCTGTGACCCCTGAAGTGCTGGATCGAATGCTCGAAGATGGCGTCCAACTCTTTGTATTGGACGATTTTGACCGAAAGATAGCGCCGGTTGCTAAGGCCGTTCCTCACAGTGAGCTCGTGAGCATCTCTTCGCACATGCTACGGTGGAGGCACGCCAATCACCTCATGCCTACCTCATATCCTCGCGTGACGGATCGCTCCGACATCAAGTTTTACTTCTATGAGTTGGAGCGAAGAAAGTAGTCTTCGACTTCGTGACCACGTAGATATTATGTGACCCGGTTATACGAGCGTATCGTATCAAGGCTCTTCTTTTGCGAGTAGGCGACCTTGCCCTCTGGATCGGGGTATCCGATCGCGATGAGCATGATCGGACGCTCACTCGTTGAGAGCCCCAACATCTTCTGCATCTTCATCTCGAGGGGTTCGAAATCAGGCCAATTGATCATGCAGGTTGAGACCCCTTGCGCTTCAAGTGCGTACGCAAATCCCATTGCTGCGAGTGAGGAATCGATATAAATAGCGTGCCGGTCACGGGCGCTGAAGTAGTGATCGAGTTTGCCTACGAGCACCGCGATGACCGGAATATTGTCCGCGTAGCCGGTCGTCCCGAAGGGGGTCTTTGCGACCTTTCGAACTAAAGATGGCTCATCATAGATACGGAACTCATAGGGGAGTCGGTTGCACGCCGTTGGCGATTGCCGAGCGACCAGGAGCGCTCGATCAATAATCTCACGGGGGACCGCCTTTGGGAGGAACCAGCGCACGGATCGTCTCGCCTCGGCGAGATTGAGCAGCTGCTGGTAGGAGGGAAGGTCCCGTTTCGCGATGTTGTGATACGGAACCTTATCGCTCTCAGTCGGGGTAAACTGGATCTCGGAAAATATATCCTTCGCTTTTGCGATCGTGCCAACAGGCTTCGCTACGGCAAAGAACTGCTGAAGAACGTTGTGTGCCCATACGAGCTCACTGTAATCGGTGCCCTCAGGGCTCCCTTGGTATTGTCCCACAGCTTGCTGGTAGGAGAGCACGGTCTCCATGATGTAGCCCTGCGCGAAGACATCACGGAACGGCTTCATCAGAAGCCCCTTTTCTAATCGATGGGTGTTGCGTCGAAGCTCCACGCGCGAGGCTCGAGGGGCGCCGAGATTCTTGTAGTAGTTCTTTTTACCGGCGAGCACCGCTCGTTGCTCTCGCATGAAACCGAAGAAGGACACCCAGTGGTAGGGCACGCTGAGTAGATAGGTCGAGCTAAAGAGCGTCGCGTTGCATCTTTGAAAGATCCTAATTGAGGTACGTATGGGGCCTGATCCTAGGAGGTCCTGAACGACCGCTTTCATTTTTCGGACCGGAGAAATTTTGTCAGGGGCACGCACTGTGCCCTCGTGGCCAACCGCTTGGGTTGGGGTCTTGAGCTCGACGGTGGTTTCTTTTGGATGAGCCATATGAGTCACTCCCTGGTTCCTCTTATTACACAACCTCGCCGGCATACCCAGCCGAGGCGTGTTCGCCTCGCACGAGAGCTCTTCGAACCGCGGTAAATCTCACCAGCATGATGAGAAGAGACGCGATCAGGACGGCTGCCATGGCGTTGATGTGGAAATACGCAAAGATGACGGAGAATACGAGGTAATCGATCACCTTGAATGAGATCACAGTCGTAAAGTAGCGCCAGATGGTGCCGATCGAAAAATCGTGAGAGCGAAACGAAACCGTGGCGTGAAGGATATAGGAGATGAAAAATACAACGAACTGCACGATCAGGTAGCTGACCAACGGGGGCGCAAACTTCAGACACAGCCACATCGTGCCAAGCTTCGTTCCGAGCGCAAGCGCGCAGCTGCACGAGAAGCGTACGAATTGTGCGATGGTGGTCGATGCGATGTAGCGGTTGATGAGATTCATTACGAAGCCTTTCGAAGCGCTACCTCTGGTGAGTCGAGCTCATTCATGATGTCGTCAAATTGCTCCTGTGCTTCACGACGGGTGAGGGGAAGTTGCGTTTTGAGCGACGCTGCGATCTCCTCGACCCGTGCGAGAACCTCCAGCGCTTTTCCGGTTAACGCCTCAGAGGACGTTGAGCCTGTCGGAAGCGCACAATGATCGAGGTCGAAGCGTTGAAGCACCTCTCGATACTTGTGGCTCCATCCGAGGACGATAGGGGGCGTTTCGGTATCGAGGGCCGCTATCATGCCATGGAATCGGCTGGTGATGATGCACTTGTGGTTTGACACGATCTCTTTCAAGCCTCGGGCATCAAGTCCCGGCCCGTAGAGGGTAACCTCTCCTTGGGAGATGCGACTGGCGATCTTTTTGATGAGGGGGAGGTCGTTATTAAATGGTTTATCGGTGCCCTCTTTCCACGAGTGGGCGATAAGGCTCACGGAGACCCCCTCTGCGAGCAGCTTGTTGGCGACATCAACGATCAGATCCTCGTAGTCGGGGCGTTTTCGAGCAACGACGGAGCTCGGCATGATGCCGACATCGACCGGACGAGCGGATGGTATCGCGGGCGCCTGTGCTGGACGGAGCAGGAACGATACATCGGGGGCGTGGCGCACGTTGTTGCGCAGACCGAACGCAGTGAGGTGCTCTAGGGTCGCCTTGCCACGAGCGATGACCCGTTTGCAGAACGGCAGCACCATCTTGGAGCATATCCTATTCGGCAGACTGGTGATCGGTCCTATCGCTTGGGACATCTTGTACACCGGTACTCCATTCAGGAGGAACGGAGCGAGGGTCAAAACGTTGAAGGGAAGGAACTTCTCTCGACCATCAATAAACGCTACTCCGGCGAGATCGAAGAGGGCATCGACCTTGAGAAGAGCGGGGATGTTTTGTTCATGCTCTGCTTTCAGATCACCCCGTATGCCGAATATCTTTGCCAGCACTGCCCGGGGGCACCATTGAAGGGCGATCTGCTTAGGGGTGGCGTCGTGGATGAACACTCGCGGAATCGGATGTGCCGCAAGCCAGGCGCGGTCTTCACGGGGAGCGTAGGAGAGCACGTGGATATTCGCCGTCGGAAAGCGACGGTGAAGTTGCTCGATCGTTGTGAGCAGCATCGCCTCAGCTCCTCGGTTGCCGGTGAAGGTAGCTGCGATGATTGCGAAATGGTGGGTGCCCTGATCCATAGTTCCTACGGTAGCCGCTCGTATCTCGTGCAGCCTTCACTACATTTAGTTACCTCAAGAGCCCCCTAAGCAGCGCTGGGGCTGCCTATTGTCGCCAGTTCTGTCTGGTGCGGACACGATGGATACTACCGGCGTCTCCAGCGACCGAGTTTCGTCCGTGCGGACAAAAACTTTTTGAAAGGGACCCGGTATGGCTCTGGTGCCTTGGCACCACGAGTAAGGCCACCATTGTAGTGGAAACTCAAACGCTTAAAAACTAAGGACCTGCATTTTTGTGGGTGGAGAGAGGGTGAGGGGTTCACGGCGGGTTACCAAAAATACGTATTGGTCATGAACGGTTAGGGTGTTGCCGATGGTTGTCTGACGGCTCAGGAAGGGGGGCTTCTTAGGTAAGGCTCTGGAATCGTACCAGATCGGAGGGGAGCAGCACGTTGAGGCGGGACCAAGCTCGTTCCCCTCCAGGGTTGTGTGTCAGGCAGGAAGAGCCTGAAAGAGGTAAAAAGCTAGGAATATCAATGGTCTCTCTGAGGCGTGCGGGCGATAGCTGAAAAGAGCGCCTTTTTGTCAATTTTTTAAGGCGACCGGTCGACTCTAAGTACAGGATTGATTGAGCTCGAGGTGCCCTATGCTTTCGAAGATGTGGCGAAAAAATATCTGGATAGCCGTGATTGTGGCGATGATGTGTATCCCGTGTGCGGTTTCGGTGGCTGATGAGGACATCTTGGTGCACCCCGGGGGTGGTTTTCCGCTAAACACACAGGGTGGATCGCCCCCATCTGACGACGCCAAGGGCGGTGGCAATAACCTTCAGCCGATTCCGCCTCCTTCCGAGCGAGTAGACGATGACACCTTGGTCCCGCTCCCACTACCTCCGCTCGTCTTTGGAGGTGGAGCCTCCTCACCTGAAGGCAACAACATGGTCCGTGGCAATAACCAAACGTCTTCTAGTAGGGCGCAGCGTGACTCTGGGAACGGGGGCGGATATGATCCAACGGGTGCCGCTACCGTTATTAGGAAGCTATTAGGGGGCGAGCGATAGTGAATACCGCCCCGCAGATGGTAGGAGTTTGGATAACCGCACCTTTCACAGGCGGCTGCGCTCAGGTCCCCTGTGGATTCTAACGTCAGATCGTAAAGTAATTTCAGCTACTTGCTTTTATCGCCCTCCCGTCGGTCAGGGCCTCTACTGCGAGAGGGCCCTCCCTTGTTCCACCAGCAGCCCGCCCCTTTATCCTGGGCCTCCCCCTCCAAAAAACTTTATCCTAACGGGGTGAGTACCTAAGGTCATTCGTGTAGGATGTGGGGCGTAAAGGAACTGCCCGTGAAGCTCATTATCCAGATCCCCTGCTTTAACGAAGAGAAGACCCTCCCCCTTGTTTTTGAGGGGATGCCGAAACATATCCCGGGGATCGATGTTATCGAGTATCAGATTATAGATGACGGCTCGACCGACAATACGGTCAAGGTTGCGCGTTCGTTAGGGGTTCATCACATAGTCTCTGCTGGTCGGCTTAATCGACGATGGTTAGGGCGAGCGTTTCGAGCAGGTATCGATCACGCTCTGAAACAGGGCGCTGATATTGTGGTGAATACCGATGGAGATAATCAGTATCCATCGCGGTATATCGCTGACCTCGTGCGTCCGATCGTGACCGGAAAGGCTGATATCGCTATCGGTGATCGTTCTCCGGGGAAGGTGAAGGAGTTCTCCTGGATCAAGCAGCGTCTTCAGGTGCTTGGAAGCGGTGTGATTCAATCACTGACCGGACTGCCGGTGCGGGACGCGGTGAGCGGATTCCGTGCCTACAGCCGCGAGGCTCTTCTGAAGATTCACGTTCTCACCAACTACACCTACACGGTCGATACCCTCATTCAGGCACAGCAGAAGGGGCTCGATATTGAGTGGGTACCGATCTCTGTGAATGCGAAGACTCGAGAATCGCGCCTCATTACGAGCCTCTTCGCGAAGGTTCGCAAGTCCGGCGGGACGATCTTGCGAATGGTTACGCTCTACCGACCGTTTCGAACCTTCATGTTGTTCTCCGGGCTCTTCCTTATTCCTGGCGTGTTCTTGCTGGGGCGTTTCTTCTACTACTACCTCATTCGACACGGGCAGGGGACGGGGCTCGTACAATCAGTGGTGGTCGGCGGTGTGTGCGTCATGATCGCTGTTCAGATGTTTGTGCTCGGTATCCTCGCAGATCTCCTCTCTGCTAATCGAACGTTGATCGAAGACCTCCTGGTGCGTATGCGAAAGCTTGAGCTTCCCAAGAGCGCTCCTCACCAAGAAGATGTGGTTCAAGAGCAGAAGAGGGTCGTAGGATAGCATCCTCCTTCCATGTGAGGTCGACCCCTGTGTGGCTTTCTGCCAACGCCTCCCGTTGTAAGCTTTTACACGCGCACCTTTCTAAAGGTAAACGGCTTTGCGTGTTGACCTGCATAGGTCGCCACTATCTGACCATCCCCACGCAGTATGTACTTGTAGGTCAGGAGCCCCTCCATACCTACCGGTCCGCGCGCGTGGATCTTGCCGGTACCGATACCTATCTCTGCGCCAAAACCGAAGCGATATCCATCCGCGAACCGGGTTGAGCAGTTTGTAAACACACTCGCTGAGTCAACCGCGGCAGCGAAACGCTCACACGCCTCGGGATCTCGGGCCAAGATGCCGTCGGTATGGTGCGATCCGAAGCGGTTAATATGTACGATCGCTTCCCCTAGTGAGTCGACTATCTTAATCGCTACGGTGAGGGCCCCATATTCGGTGCTCCACTCCCCATCTTTGACGATATCCGAGAGGCCAAGAGCTTGAGCTGTCTTCGCGCACCCTCGGATTGTGACATCGGCCTGTGCGAGCCTTTGGGCCAGGGACGAGAGAAATGTTTGAGCTATCTCGGAGTCGATAAGGACTGTCTCGACGGAATTGCATGCAGCCGGATACTGGGTCTTCGCGTCAACGATAACATCAAGGGCTTGGTTGAGATCTGCGGATGCATGAACGTAGAGGTGACATACTCCAGAGGCGTGACCGAGTACGGGGATGCGAGATGTTGCTTGGATGTGACGGACGAACTCATTCGATCCTCTCGGAATAACGAGGTCAACGAGATCGTCCTGTTGCAGGAGCTCCTCAACAGATTCCCGCCCTTCGATGAGCAAGAACCACCTGTGTGGAAGTCCCTCCCGTTGAAGCGCCTCGTGAGCAATCTGAACCATCGCACGGTTAGAGCGGGTCGCCTCGCGACCTCCCTTGAGCACCACTCCGTTTCCCGTTCGAAGCGCGAGCCCGAGTACCTGGTACAGGACATCGGGGCGAGATTCGAAGATAACGCACACCGTTCCGAGAGGGACGGAAACCTTATCGAGTACTAATCGTTCGTCGAGCTCTGTGCGCGCCAGGAGCACGCCGAGGGGATCCTCAGAGGCCTCCAACGCTCGCAACCCCGACACGAGGGTCTGCAAGGTGGTCTCGGTGAGCTTGAGGCGCTGCGCCAGAGCAGGGGAGAGCGATGTCGCATGCTCCTCGAAGTCTTTAGTGTTCTCAGCGACGAGGTGCGGAATGTTCGCCGCGATCGCATCGGCGAGAACGTGCAGCATCCGAGACCGGGTGTTCCCTTGAAGGAGACGCAGCTCCTGAGAGCCATCCTTTAGATTCTGAAGAGATTCACGCAACATCTGGAGCCTCCGAAAAGATCACGAGATTATCTCGGTGAACGACCTCCTCCTTCTCGTCCGCCGAGAGGATACTCTTTGCTTGATGGGTTCTCATGCCGGCGATCTTGCGGAGCGATGTCGATGTTTGACCAGCGATACCTCGTCCAACCTCCTCGCCATTGCTATCGATGATGCTGATGACATCTCCAACCGAGAAATCACCCTCCACCGCTGTCACCCCGACGGGGAGGAGGCTATTGTTCCCTTGCTCCAGGCTCTCACGCGCCTTCATGTCGATGGTGACGAGACCGGCGAACCCCGAAGAGAGTCCGAACCACCGCTCCCGACCGGAGAGGGGAGCGGTTCGGGTTGAGGTATCGATGGCGATCGTAGTTCCTACGGTCCCCGTAAGCGCCGAGGTAATCGGGCTCGCTCGCATAGCCGAGGCTATAATCGTTGTGACCCCGCACAGCGCCGCGATCTTAGCCGCTTCGAGTTTAGAGTGCATCCCGCCTCGCCCCATCGTTGACGTTCCACTGCAGGAGATCGACGAGAGGTGTTGCAGGGTCTCGATTCGAGCTATCGATTCCGCGCTGGGATTGGTTTCAGGATTATCCGTGAACACACCATCGACGTTGGTGAGGATAACGAGGGTGTTCGCCGAGAGCTTGCCCGCCACGAGAGCTGAGAGCTTATCGTTATCATCGAAGCTCCGTTGTTCGGCTTTTGTGTTCGTATCACGAATACCAGCGACCGAGACGACATCGTTCTCATTAAAAATAGGAAGCGTTCCTAATTCAAGGAGCTGTTCGCAGGAGTTCTTGAGGTTGAGGTACGCTCCACGGTTTGTGAAGTCCTGCGATGTCACGAGAACCTGCGCAATGGTCAGGCCCACCGTCTTACACAGTTGGTCGTACAGCGCCATCAATCGTGACTGCCCAACGGCGGCGCACGCCTGTTTTCGGGGAAGATCGATCGGGCCGGTGATGTTGAGTGCTTGACGCCCCATCCCAACAGCGCCTGATGAGACCACGATAATCTCGTGGCCACTGGCTGTGAGCTTGGCGATGTCATTCACGATAGCTGCTAATCGCTCGAGCGCGGGCATCCCTGTTGCCTGATCAACGACGACCTGTGTTCCGAGCTTAACGACGATGCGGGATGGAGATCTCATGTGTATGGAATCTGGCAAATGGGTGGGCGCTTGTCCATGGAAATACCCATCATAAGCGGGCTGGGAGAGGGCCCGAGCTCTGCTCTGAGGGTCGCTAGATGAATCCCGTCAGAAGTCCGAATGAGATTACGGCGAGGAGAGCCGAAACCAGGATCTGAATCGAGCGGAGTGTGACCTTGTGAATAACTTTCGATCCGAGAAATGCCCCCGCAAAGGCGCTCCCACACGCTAACACAACGAGGTACGGCTCAGAGAGTCCTGAGAGACCGGAGGTCCAACCGTACACGAGGAGACGCGCGATATCCACGAGTACAGCAATAACGACACCGGTCGCGATAAATCCCTCCTTGGATAGTCCCGCTTTGACGAGAAACATGCTTCGAAGAGCTCCTTGATGTCCGCTCAGTCCTCCAAAGAATCCACTCAGGATGCCGCCCACCGAGAGGTAACGTGCATCGAACTGGAGTCGCGCAAAGGCCGGGATCAGTTCAAGGAGCACGAAGCAGATAATCAGAACACCTGCGACCGCCTTAACGGGTGCCACAGGACGGAGAGTTCCGAAGAGGTGTGTTTCGTAGAGGGCGGGCATGGTCCCAAGCCATGTCAACGTGAGGGCTCCCACAAGCGCCGCAAGCACAGCGGGGGCTCCGAACTGAAACACGGTGAGCCACGATGCGTTGCGCCCTACGAGTCCAAGCTTAAAGATATTGTTGGCGAGGTGAACGATCGCAGTTATCGATATGGCGACCTCGATAGGAAAGAAGAGAGCGACCACGGGCATCAGCAATGTGCCGAGTCCGAACCCCGAAAAGAGTGTCAGCATCGAAGCAACGAGGGCGGCGAGACAGATCAGAAGCGCGGTCATGGGGCTAGAATAGACCCTGGTAACGGTTTAAGGCTAGCGCTCATCACGTTTCACTGGCCATCGCTCAAGAGCCGCTGCTTGGGAACGGTATGCGCAGTAGTCACAACTTTCAGCCGGGGGCGGCAGTGAGGGGGACTTGAGAACTTCAAAGAGCCGCATCAGGGTTGGCTCTATCCACGCGGGATTTCCGTTGTAGGGAAGTACCTTGATAGAGAAATCGAGGCGCCCATCGAAGGAGGGGCGTGCTTTGTCTCCGTTACAGTAGACGAAGTACGCGGTATCGGAGACCGAAAACCCGTTCTTTCGAAAGAGCCACTGGTAGATCTCGACCTGGCGCTTGTAGCCGATCTGCCAATCCGCATCGAGAGATACCTCGCCATTTTTTGCTGTCGCCTTGTAGTCAACGATATGCAATTCCCCAGAAGGGGTAACCCACACATCGTCAACGCCTCCGGTGATAGTAAGGGTGGTACCGGGAAGAGGGTAGGTGATGCCGCGTCGGAGCGAGTCCCTCCAGACCTCTATATCGGCGTGTTTGAATGGCACTCCCGCGATGCCGTTGTGGACCATGAGGGGATGGGGCTTTTGAGCCTCTCGACATGCGTCAAACTCCCTCTTTAAGAGTTCATCAACCGCGGTATTGAGACTAAAGGGAGGTCCCGGTGGCTGAGATACTCCGAGGCGACGATCGAGGTAAAAGCATCGCGCGCACTTCATGTAGAGGTCGATCTTGGAGCGACTGAGGCGAAACGGCTGTTGGGACTCCGGGTCGAAGAGGTTGCGTTTTCGGGGCGCCATAGATCATTTGTACACCGCTCCACCCCAATCGGCCAGTGAAATGGCTCTCAGATTGAGGTGTAGGGGCGAGGGGCGTGCGTCAGTGAGGGATTCTCCTATCGAGGAATGACCGCTTTGAGGCCAGGATCCGCTACCGCTGCAAGGGTGGTCACGGATGCGAACTCCTTTTTACGATCCTGATACCCACGAATGTTGTAGAGCTGTCCGTTGGTCACACCGTATCGATCGCTCATGCCGAGCTTGCCCATCGCGGTGTTTACGGGCACATGGTGGAAGAGAACGTCGGCGTACGCCTGGACCTTGGCTCGCAGCGTCTCGGCGTCCTCAAAGAGTCCGTCTACACGGAATGTCGATACTCCGCGTCCTTGGAGCGCGGGAATCAAGGTTCCCGCCGATTGGGGAACTCCATTGAACATGGTGTTGCGGCACTCTGCATCCGCTTTGAGGGGGTGCAGGGCGCCCTTTGAATCTCGCAGCTCCACCCGATGCTTCTCACACGGACGGCCACAATCCCGGTAGCTAGAGCCGTTTGAGAGGAACGCCGCAAAGACGCAGTGCTCCATATGGAACGCAGGGATGTAGTGGTACGCGGTTACCTCAAGCTTCGACGCGTCGCATGATGACGTGAGCTCAAGAAGTTGCTCGCCGTTCAGGTCGTAGCTTGGGCAGAACCGGGAAAGGCCCTTCGAGAGAAGGTACGCAGCTGAGATGGAGTTTGTGATGTTCAAACTGAAATCGCCGATGAGGGTAAGTCCACTCGTTCGCAGGTACTCAAGAGCTCCGAGGTTACGCACGAGAACTTCGTCCGGTTTGATTCGCTCGATTACCTTGAGGTGTGCGAGCTCTCCCGGTTTAAGGATTCGAGTAGTGGCGATACCAACCTTGTAGCCCATCGAGCGAACTCGCTCGGCAGCTGGTCCATACTCCTTTCCGAACTCGAAATCGAGGAAGATGGTTGCTATGGGAAGATTCGCGAGTCCATCCAGTTGTGAGAGCTCACGAACGAGCACGTTGAGGCGAGGTTCCGCCGGAGAGAGCTGCGGAGCGTGGTGCGCGCGAACCCACTCGTCCATCGCCTCGCGAGAGCGAATCGTGATCGACGGGCGATGCATCCGTTGGTGTTCGAGGTCATGACACAGGGAACGACGAATCTCCTTGAGCTCCTTACTGTGAAGGAAACACTCGCCGGTGATAGCGTTTCGTATCTCAGAAAGGGTAAAGACAGTTCCTCCAAGGGCTCCGAGCTCGGCGTGAAGGGTGTCGGTCGACAGTGGGGCGCGGGCTGCCTGTTGCAGTATGGACTCAGAGCGGGCGGTAGCAACGTTGCCATCGGTGTCCGTTGCGGTGACGACGAGCGGTTCTCTGATCGTCCCGGCAATCGTCATCGTTACGGGTATCCTCTTCAGTGCGTTCTTATCGGTGAAGCTCTTTCGGACCTCAGCCTCAAGATGGGGAGAGCTGTTGACATAGGCGTGCATCCCCGCACGAACCTTCCCGAGCGAGAAGGAACGGCTAAAAGAAACGCGAGCTCCTCTCTTGTCTGACCGGATTCCGAAGACGGTTGAGCCGGTCTCCTCTTTCGTATCGTGGTCAACGAAGACCACTCCATCCCCCGCCTCTAGCGGTTGCTCGGTCGCGATGACGATACTATCGGAAGCTATCGAGGATACCTCCCCGAGGTAGAGACCGTGATGGCTACTGAGGTGTGCGGGAACGAGTCGTTGGTGATTCACACCATCAAACCACCCGTTAAAAAATCCACGGGAGTAGACGCGGGCCATCTGATCCTCTTTGGCGCGAGTTTGTGATGGAGAGAGTTGTCCGAGGCTCCGCTCCTTGTACGCGCGCGCGGTCGTGGCGACGTACTCAGGGGATTTTAAACGCCCCTCGATCTTAAAGGACTCGATACCGAGTTCAACAAGCCGTGGTACGTCCTCTAAACCGCACAGGTCTTGTGGCGACACGAGGTAGCTTTTCTCGCCGAGCTCTCGTTTCTTCCCGTCAACGATCAGATCGTACGGCAGACGACACGATTGCGCGCACTGTCCCCGATTCGCGGAGCGCCCACCGAGACTCTCAGAGGTGAGGCATTGCCCGGAGTACGAAACGCAGAGGGCGCCGTGCACGAATACCTCAAGTTCCTTCGTGGTAGCGGCTTTAATCTTTGCCATCTCCGGAATTGAGACCTCACGACCGAGCACATAGCGCTCCATCCCGAGGTCCTCAGTAAGGGCGATAGCTTCTGGATTTGTAACCGTCATCTGGGTTGAGGCGTGAACCGCTTGTTCTGGAGCCAGATGGCGAATGAGGGATGCTATCCCGAGGTCCTGCACGATGAAGGCATCGGGACGGAGTGGAAGTACCTCATGAAGGGCGTCGACCACGTCCTTGAGCTCTCGTTCGAAGATCAGGATGTTAAACGCCAGAAACACCTTAACGCCGTAGAGGTGGGCGTACTGAATCATCGCCCGTAACTCTTCGATCTCAAGGGTAGGGGCTCGACCGCGGGCGTTAAAGCCGGGCATCCCCATGTATACGGCGTCGGCGCCGTTGTGAACGGCGGCGCGCAGCATATCCCAATTGCCCACGGGCGCGAGGATCTCTGGTGTTGAGGACGGTTGAGAGGACATCCTGTCTATTGTGTCGATAAATCAATTCGAACGCAAAAGTTAGAGATGAGCTATTCCACCAACTTAGCGGGCTTTTTTTGCCGCTCGGGCGTGTAGTGCGGTAAGGGGACGCTCTCCCCCCTTGGCCGGACGGGTTTTGTCGCCGAGAGAGCTTGATGAGGGGCTCATCGCTTCCGTCACTTTGTCCACGTTTACCGGTTCGGTAGGAGGGGCTGGGGGCGTCTTGGATGGCGCAGCTGGGGGCTGAACGCACTGAAGCGCGGCTGAGTGGGCTTGATGGTAGTGCGCCGCCATGACATCCCAGGTGAATCGCTCGGTAAGGCGCTCCGCTCTGTTTCGGAGCGCGATACGCTCACGACGATTGAGGTCGCAGAACTTGTGAAGGTACGACGTGAGTTGATCGATCGTCTCTTGATTGCTCTGTCGAGAGCGATTGAGCACCAGCGTTCCGTTTTGGAGCGCGTCAGGTACGTGGCGCTCAACGTAGGCCCCGAAGCCGCTCAGATCCGTTGTGACGGTCGGAAGCCCGAGCGCAAGACACTCAAGCGGGGTGTATCCCCACGGTTCGTAGTAGCTCGGGAACACCCCCATGTGGCAACCCCGCACGAATTGCTCGTAGTCAAGGCTGAAGAGACTTGAGAGGGTAACGAAGTCAGGGTGAAAGACCACCTTAACGGGATCACCCGGCGCGTTCACGAGATTACGGTGTCGGAGGTGGCGCAAGACCGGATCCTCAGAATCGTTCCACATATCGTGGGTTACGATAGGGGGCCATTGGGTTGTTTTGCGTGCGAGCATCGCGCGCTTGAGTCGAACCTGGACATCGTTTGGGAACAGCTCTTCGAAGGTCGGCATGCGACCGCGAGCGGTCGCGTTGATGAGGCGCTGCGAGAGGTTCTGCTCAAGGTCACGGCAGGTTGCTTTGAGGTCCTCGAATCGGAGGTGGTTCTGCAGGGATGTTACGTTCAGGCTCTTCGTGGGCGCTCTCGTGATGATGAAAGCCACAACCGTGGGTGGTTTTGGCATCGATTTAAGCCGCTCGTTAAGTTGAGCGAGGGACTCGATGAAGATATCCATCCCTTTGTTCAGGTACTCGTAGCGCCCGCTCGTGAAGAAATACAGGGTTCGGTCGAGATCGAACGAGTAGCTCGGAAAGAAGTGACCCATGACGAACTCATGAATCCGTTCCTTGTACTTGAGGTGGAGGTTCTGAAACTCGTGCAGCGCCGTGAACTGGTGGGTATTAAGCCCGTTCGGAAGCACGAAGTCAGGCTTTCTGCCGAGGAGATGCTCGGCTTCGCGCGCGGTTACCTCGCTCACCGTCGTGAAGACGTGCGAGGCGTGCGCTGCCGCTCGCTCAATCGCATACTTGCTCCAGATCGTGTAGTAGCGCGCGGCCTCATC
>JBEGVS010000081.1:0-11716 GCA_041178185.1 Pseudomonadota bacterium | reverse complement strand
GGTCTAAACACCCTGTTCCATGGCGCATCTGAGCCCCCATCGGTTCAGCAGCCGACGCGATCGTTTGCGAGGGGCTCGTGACGTTATTCCGAAAGGTACAGGGTAGAAGCTTGAGGCGCCCTAATGGCTTGAATATATTGGAGGTAGTGGCGCTTTCGGGGACCGGGCCTGTGGAAGTACGCGACGAAAAAGTGGACGAATTTTCTAAACTTGGGCGTACACTGTGACGAATATACCAATGGTATAAGGAGGGGGGCCTATGTCTTCACAATCACTTCGTGCGATCGGTTTCGTGTTCGTCATGGCCTTAGCGACCCTTGTAGCGCCAGTCGAGGGCTTTTCGGCGCCCGGCCAATTCTCAGCTGCTGCTAAATATTTAGATTCCACGAGGTCGGATGCTGGGATCCCGGCTTCTATCCCCGGCTATGATAGTTGCTCGTTCGGAGGAACGTGTGAGAGAGACTTTTTAATCGGTTTATTTGGAGAATCGCCGACAGGAAAAGCGCAACAAATCTACGATGCCGTTGTGGAGAAAAAAGGCTTGGTCGCTGCATTAGTGCGAGATTCGATAGGGGCCAGCAGAGAACAGCAAGACAAGAATATGTGGAGAGTTGTTCACATCCAGCAAGAGATAGAGCTGCTATTGCGACGAGTTGAAGAGGAATTTACGTTTCCAGATGTCCGCGTCCGAGGATGTGTGGCCGACTGGGATACCTGCTGTCGGAACACCCGCTAACCATTGACGGCATACTCCTCTCTTAGTCCATCCGAGTTTTCGCGCACCAGCTATGCTGCGTTGTAGAGCCTCGACGATGGATGGCGATAATGTTTACTGATGATCACCTGAGGATGGCAGTCGCCCCCGCCGAGCCAAGGTCGCCATCACTACTGGTAGAACAAGAAGTGTGAGAGCAGTTGCTGAAATGATCCCGCCGATAACGACGGTCGCAAGGGGGCGCTGCACTTCACTACCGGTTCCGTGCGAGATCGCCATCGGGATAAAGCCGAGCGATGCGACGAGCGCGGTCATGAGCACGGGGCGCAATCGGGTTACCGCACCTTCGACAATCGCCCGCAGAGGAGCTTCTCCGTCGATCAGGAGCTGCCGAGTAAAGGTAACCAGCACCAATCCGTTGAGAACCGCCACACCTGAGAGCGCGATAAAACCAACAGCGGCCGATATCGAGAAAGGAATGTCCCGAATCCACAGCGCGATAGCTCCCCCTGATAGTGCAAACGGAATACCCGAGAACACTAGAAGGGAGTAGGTGATGGATCGGAATGTGATCACGATGAGGCCGAACACGCTCAATAGCACCACCGGTACCACAAAGAGAAGCCGATTCTTTGCGTTGAGTAAGTTTTCATACTGCCCGCCCCACCCCAACCAGTAGCCTGGAGGAAGTTGGATCGCGGACGCTATGCGAGCTTGGGCCTCCTCTACAAACGAACCGAGATCCCTATTTCGAACGTTCGCGGTCACCACGATCCTGCGCTTCCCGTTCTCTCGGCTAATCTGATTAGGTCCCTGCGTTAGGGTGATATCGGCTACTGACGCGAGGGGAATAAACGACATCGTTGGGCCCTCGGGTTTTAGTTCCGTCCGGGCATACTCCATCGAATGGAAGTGGGGGGCCATGTCTGCTGGCAAGGGGATGGGTAAGCTCCCCAGGGCATCGAGATCATTTCGAACGTTTTCCCCCAATCGAACGACGATAGGAAAGTTGCGATCCCCCTGGAAGAAGCGACTGACCTCCCGTCCCGCGTATGCGGTTTCGACCACCTCTTGCACGTCCTGACTGCTCAGGCCGAATCGAGCGAGCTTCTCTCGATTTGGTTTCACCTCGACGAGTGGTAATCCAGTAACCTGCTCCACCTTAACGTCAGAACTTCCCGGTATTTGAGAGAGGATGCTCTCGACCTTCTCGCCATGTTCCATGAGCACGGTCGTATCATCTCCGAAGAGCTTTACCGCAACGTCGCTTCGAACTCCCGCTAGAAGTTCATTAAATCGCATCTGAATTGGCTGTGTGAACTCGTAGTTATTCCCTGGAACTTGAAGTGCAATCTTCTCAAATCTTTCGACGATCTCCCGCTTGCTCAGACTGGGATTGGGCCACTGCGATCGGGGTTTCAGGACGATGTAGCCGTCCGCAACGCTTGGCGGCATCGGATCGGTAGCGATCTCGGCCGTGCCGATCTTTGCGAATACATGGTGGACCTCCGGTTCCTTTCGGAGGGCGTCTTCAAGTTGATACTGCATCTGAATCGATTGAGTCAGAGATGTTCCTGGAATGCGAAGGGCGTGCAAGGTGATATCCCCTTCGTCAAGTGATGGGATGAACTCTGAGCCGAGTCTCAGGAAGAGACCGAGTGCTACGACGATTACCGCCGCAGCGCTGAGAAACACCACACGTGGACGCTCGATAAGCCGAGCGAGAACGGAACGGTAAGCATTTCGAATCCGTTCAGTGCGAGATTCGTGCTGAGAGGCGACCTCGCCCCGCACGAATACCGCCACGGCAGCCGGAACGAAGGTTAGGGATAAGATAAAAGCTCCGATGAGCGCAAGGAGGACCGTGAGGGCCATCGGGTGGTACATCTTTCCCTCTATCCCGCTGAGCGCCAGGATCGGTACATACACCACCATAATGATGAGCTCACCAAACATGGTCGCTTGTCGCACCTCCGAGGAGGCGTTGAATACTACATCGAGGCGCTCCTCTGTGGTCAGTACGCGTTGAAGTTTATGGCGAGCCTCTCCGAGGCGCTTGATACAGTTTTCAACGAGTATCACCGCGCCGTCGACGATAAGTCCGAAGTCCAAAGCCCCTAGACTCATCAGATTTGCGCTTAACTTACTTTGTACCATCCCGGTCATGGTGATGAGCATAGCGAGCGGAATAACAAGGGCGGTGATGAGCGCAGCTCGAAAATTTCCGAGAGCAAAGAAGAGAACCGCTACGACGAGGATTGCCCCCTCGGTCAGGTTTCGCTCAACGGTTGCAACGGTGGCCTTGACGAGGTCTGCGCGGTTGTAGACGGTGCGAATGCGAACACCTTCTGGAAGCGATCTTTGAACTTCCTCGATTTTAGCGGTGACCTTTTGAGAAACCGCTAGGCCGTTCTCTCCGATAAGCATAAAGACGGTGCCGAGAACGACCTCTCGTCCATCCTGGGTGGCAGCTCCAGCTCGGAGCTCAGACCCCTCTGCGACCGTTGCCACTTGGCCGATCCGAACCGGGGTGCCTTCATGCACGCTTACCACGAGGTCGTTGAGCTCATGCACATGATGAACTTGGGCGGGAACCCGCACCAGGAACTGCTCTCCATTTCTTTCAAAGAAACCTGCCCCAACGTTGGCGTTGTTGCGAGCCAACGCCATTGAGAGGTCGTCCAGGGTAAGTCCGTACGACCGAAGCTTTTCAAGGTCGGGCGTTACAACGATCTGTTTTGACTCCCCGCCGATGGCGTTTACCTCGACAACGCCGGGAATCGTCATCAGCTGAGGGCGAACAACCCAATCCTGTATCTCGCGAAGCTCCTGGAGGTTTCGATGTACGAGGGTGTTCGGTTCATCTTCAACGACAAACATGTATATCTCGCCCAGACCGGTCGCGATCGGACCCATCGTTGGCATGATGCCTGCCGGCAGACGATTTTTCGACTCCTGAAGACGTTGGGCGATCAGTTGCCGAGCGAAGTAGATATCGGTGCCATCCTTAAAGACAACCGTTACCTGAGAGAGTCCGTACCGGGAGAGCGAGCGGGTATACTCGAGTGAGGGAAGTCCGGCGAGCAGAAGCTCGATAGGATTGGTGACTTGGCGTTCTACTTCAAAGGGGGAATAGCCGCTCGCCTGGGTGTTAATCTGCACCTGCACATTGGTAATATCTGGAACCGCGTCAATAACGAGGTGGCGAGCTGAAACCAATCCGATACAAGCGACGAGTAGAGTCGCTCCCAGCACCCAGAAGCGATGCGTGATAGAGGTCTTGAGAATAAAATTGAACATCACACGCTCCTAGTGATCGTGGGTGGCTCCGTGCTTGAGGATATCGGCTTTGATAGTGAAGGA
Organism: Pseudomonadota bacterium; assembly: GCA_041178185.1. Taxonomy (GTDB): domain Bacteria; phylum Bdellovibrionota_C; class UBA2361; order UBA2361; family OMII01; genus OMII01. The sequence goes on along the minus strand of JBEGVS010000081.1, from coordinate 7,638 downwards.
GTTCTTGGTGACGTAGTCAGTCCCAGCTACGAGCCCCGATCGCACCTCGGTCCACTCGCCGTTTGAAATGCCGAGCTCGATAGGCCGGGCCTCGAAGATATCCCCATACTTCGCGAAGACGACGGTCCAGTTGCCCAGCGTTTGAAGGGCTGCCGGGCGTACCGCAACAGGAACCTCTTTCTGTCCGACTACCAGGTCACCGGTGACAAACATCCCTGGGACGAGAAGGTTCCTCTCGTTGGGGAGGACAACACGTACTAACTGCGCCTGGGCTTTTTCGTCGGCGTACGGAGCGACGTAATCAACGGTGCCCTTGAAGGTATCCTCACCAGAGGCTCCTTTTACCAGCACCTGCTGACCGACCTTCACTGAAGCTCGCTCCTCGAGCGGAACAAAAAAGTCAGCCCAAACCTCAGAGAGATCCGCTACGATATAGACCCACTGATTTTCAGGGACGAACTCACCTACGATGAGGTGTCCATTAATTACAGAACCGGCGATCTGCGATCGAACCTCATAGGATTGTAAGCTCTGGTTGCTCTCGATGATAGCCAAGACCTCTCCCTTGGCGACAGGATCTCCGATATGTTTACGACCTTCCTTTACGATCCCTGCGAATCGCGGGATGACATGAGCGATTCGGTGTTCGCTTGGGGTTATCTTGCCACGCATTCTGATCGTTTGTTGAATGACCTGAGCTTGTGCGACTTCAGTCTCTATTCCTGATTCACGCGCTACCTGGGGGGATAGGGTCGTGCGCCCTTCGTACGATTGATAGCTCCAGCTGAGTGGCTTATTTTTATAGGTACCCTGCACAGCAACGTCAAAAGAGTGGGGCTCTGCGATATCTTGAACGCTCAGGAGAAAATCCCCCTTTGGTACGAAGGTGATCTGTTCCTCAATCCCTCCCAACCTCTTCAAAGTGACCTGCAAAGAAAAAGACTCTGGCGATACTGATTTGCCATTGTCCGAGAGATAGGCCCGAAAGCGTGGAGGACCTCCGGCTTCGTGGATACCGAGCTCGAGTTCACTATCGCCTTGGGTGAGTAATCTGCCGCCGTGTGGCCCGTGCTCCTCTTCTGCATGCTCGTGGTGGTGGGCGTGGTCAACGCTGTTACTCTGACATCCCGTCGCAGAGAGCCCAAGCAGGCCAGCAAGTAGGAACGGCATAATGTAGGAACGACCACTTCGCATCTAAACCTCCTCGCCAACGAGAATTGAAAGTCGAGCTCGCGCTATCGCCGCTTGTTGTCGCAAGCTCAGACCGGTGAGCTGTGCCTCGTTTAAGGCACGAAACGTTTGCCAAACATCAAGAACACCACCCTTTCCAGACGCATAGGCGCGTTCCTCAGCTTTGAGTGCTGATGCAAAGGCGGTTTCTACCTGAGTAGCATAGATCTCCACTTGGCGCGCAGAGCTCACTGCGGCCGCATATGTAGAGCTCACCTGAAGCTCAAGGCCTCCAGCATTGATCAGGTTGGATTTGCGCTGCGCGACCTCTCGTTCAGCGGACGCTCGGGTGATTTCGGCTTGATTTCTGTTAAAGAGGGGAAGGGGGATAGTGATGCCCGCTCCGACGAAATCACCCCCATCGTTCGTGTGTTGATAAACGACGCGGGGAGCTACACTAGGAAGGACATCAAGTTCAGCGAGCCGTAGTTGCTCTGTAGCGAGCTCCTGGAGTACCTCAAGCCGCGCTTTTTCGCTGATGCGACTTGAGCGAGCTTTTTCCAAAAGAACCTCGGCGTTCGGAATCTTTGGAAGTTGGGGGGCGTGTGTGGCTGTCACCGCACACGTTGTTCCAAGTGACATAGCGAGCTCGCTGCGAAGGGTCGAGAGTGATGCCTCCGCTCCAAGACGCTGAGCTTCCAGTCGCGATTTCTCTCCCTGAAAGAGGGACTCCGATCCTTGAGAGAGCAGCCCTTCCTTGACCTGTTTTCGCACAGCGGCAACTTTGCGTGCAGCGTCATTTTCTGCCAGTTGGAGAATTCGAACCGTCTCTTGCAGAGAGAAAAGGCGCACAAAATTAACCGTAGTCTCCTGCGTAAACTCAAGGAGCTTGATGTTCTTCTGGGTGTCTCCTGCTTTGCGTAGGAGCTCGGCGACCTTATCGCGTTTGCCAAAGTTCGAGAGTTTGATCGGTTGGCTGAGGGTCACTGAGCTCTGAGGATCGTTAGCACCCCCCACATACATACGTGTCCAGGTCTCCTCAGCGGAGAGCTCTGGATTCGCCCACAGCTTCGTATCGATCGCCTTTGCGACCTGCATCGCGTAGTCTCTGTCGATATCAGCGACCAAAGGGCTGTTAGCGAGCGCATGAGCGCGGAACTCCTCGAGGGAAGTGTTGAGTTCGCAGGGGGATGTGGAACTGGATGGTGGCGCGGCCATGGCAGGAGAGGAAACTCGGGATAGACCCAGGCAGAGGGCAAGAAGCAGGGTGCCAGGGCCGAGGAGGGCGTTACTCATGAGGTCTCTCATACTACCAGCTTGCACCGCGATAAGGTGTGATGCGCACTGCTGGCTAAACGGCGAATTCGCTCGTAAGCATACCAATAGCCGAACCTTTCGGCGAGCCTTAGTAGTAAAATGTTGGGCACCGAGTAGGCTCTTCAGGAGGTGTCCGAGCCTCAGAAAAGCGTTATGCTGTCACCGCTCCGCGAGGAGGCAGGGAGCCGACTTCCAGCGCAGAGCCGTTTCCTCCGGTTCACGGTATAGGAGCGACCGATGATGAGAGCCAAGATGGCCCCTTGCCGTGGTGTGTGTGAGCTGTAAACGACTGACTCGCGATTTCTTTGAAGGGGTGAGTACCGAGGTGCTCGCTCGAAGATTGCTGGGCTGCCGACTCGTCACGATGGTGCGAGGGGTGCGAGCATCGGGGCTGATCGTAGAGGTCGAGGCGTACCTGGGAGTAGGGGATCCGGCCTGTCACGCAGCGCGTGGGATGACGAGACGAAATGCGGTGATGTTTAAAGACGCGGGGCACTGCTACGTCTATTTCATCTACGGAATGTATCATTGCGTTAATGTCGTGAGTGATCCTGAGGGCATAGGAAGTGGGATCCTTATCAGGGCAGTAGAGCCGAGTGAGGGGATAGCGGTGATGCGGCGACGACGGCGCGGTGCTGATATTGGCAATTTGGCTCGGGGGCCCGGAAAGGTGTGCCAATCCTTTGCCATCTCCTCATCGTTTTCGGGGGAGCATTTTGCAACATCTCGACGTATCTGGATCGAGCCCTTCCTGGAATATGCAACGTCCGAGGTCGGTGTCTCCGGTCGTGTCGGTATATCCGCAGGGGCCGATATGCCCTTGCGCCTCTTTGTGAGGGGGAGCCCTTGGGTGAGTGGGAGGCGCTCATAGAGGTTCGCATTCCATTCCCGAACTTCGTAAAAGAATTGTAAAAACGCTACATACTCCATAGCCAGGCACGACGAGTTGGCGTACAAAATTACAGGCGTGAAAACCCTTTGATGCTCTCCGCATCGGTCACCAACTCATAAGGAACGTGCATATGAAGTTCTCTCGGTTTCTTGGCCTCCCCCTAGTGGCGCTTCTGTGCTCATGCGCGGCTGTCAAGGTAAAGAGCGTTGATCCCACTGATACTCTCCGCGAGTTCCGACAGGACATCCTTTCCTCTGACACGCTGAGTCCATTCTCGTTGCAGGCGTTGCGCATGGCCGGCATCACGCAGAAGCAGGCGCTCGAGGATGGAATCGATGACGCTGATCGCATTCAGTTTGAGAAATTCGCAACACCGATTGAGCTCGCCTATATCGAAAGCGAGCTCGCAATCGGTCGAGCTCAGATACTTGAGCCTACACAACCCGAGAAGGCGGTCGGGCTTTATCTGCATGCCGCAGATCTCGCTTCTCAAGGGATGTTCCTCAAGGAATGCAAGGCTCCCGTGGATATTCGATGCGATAGCTTCAAAGTCTTCTACGATCGAGCGGTACGAGGCGTTATATCGTACTTAACTGATAAGAAGTGGCAGCTCAACGCGCCTCTTCAGTTCCCCTCAGGGGCAGGTAGAACCTTCTCATTAAACGTGACTCGCAAGGGCCCCGTTGAGAATCCATCTGAATACGCCTCGATTATTCCCGCATCCTCTATCGGTCTCGAAGGTTTGACGAATCGACACCGCCAAAATGGAGTAGGAGTTAGCCTTGTGGCGTGCCGGCCGCGCCGAGATGCAAGCAGAGAGGAGATGTATCTACCCCGAGTTGGTGTGTGCCTGCCTTTAACAGCAGTCGTTCGTTTTCCTAAGCAGAGCTGTCGCGAGGCCCAGTGTGAGGCTTGGCTCGATCTCGTGAATTCAGTTACGGGAGAAACGGAATATAAGTTCAACGGGGCAACGTTACCGTTGGCCGCAGATTTCACAGCGCCGCTGGCGGCTCTCGTTGAGCGAACCGGCATGAACGGATGGGATGGGCTCTTCGACGCAATTCAAGGTAACGAAGAGTTGCTGAAAAACACGGGATTCTATACCACCGAGCCCTACAACGCCGGTAAGATACCGCTCATTACGGTGCACGGACTCTTTTCGAACCCCTTAACCTGGATCGACGTTCACAATGATTTAATGGGCGATCCCGTTATTCGTGAGAACTATCAGGTCTGGCACTACCTCTACCCAACCTCGTTGCCGATCGTTGAAAATGCGAAAACGTTCCGAGAGAAACTTGATGAGCTACACAATTACCTAGTAGCGACATCACCAAAGGGAACTACGCCGCGCAACATGGTGATAGTTAGCCACAGCATGGGTGGGTTGTTGACACGTACCGCTGTTGTCCACGATAGCAAGGCGCTGCAAGAGTTTTTCTTCGAGGACCCCAAACGAGTGCGCGAGCTCGATAAGGAGGTGCAGGCGCAGATAGCTGCCTACCTAAACTTCAGCCGTAAGCCCTACATTGACCGAGTCGTGTTTGTCGCAGTGCCTCACCGGGGTAGCGATATCGCTGATAACTGGATCGGCCGCATCGGAAGAGCGCTCCTATCGTTGCCAAAAACAGTCCTTCAAAAGTCAGTCGCTGTCGCTCGCGGAGCCCGAAATATTATCCGCCCAGATCTTCGAAGCGAATTTGATGGCGGCGATCCCTCAAGTATCAGAGGGCTCTCCGCGAAAAATCCAACCTTGATAGCTTTATCGGGACTGCAGATTGATTCGAATGTGCCGTACCATTCTATCATCGGGGATCGAGGCTTAGGAGATACGCCGAATAGCTCAGACGGGGTCGTCGCATATAAGAGCTCCCACGTTGATGGCGCTGAGTCAGAGTTAATCGTGCCAGCGGATCATACTGCACACGCCCATCCGAAGGCGGTCGGAGAGATTCGCAGGATCTTGCGCTATCACATGGACCAAGTAGTGAGTGATACGACGGCACCTCGGAAAACACGCAGCTCGAAGTAAGGTTGGGTCTTCGCTATGAGAAGCACGGTGTACAAACTGGCTTGGTTCGGTGCGGTTGTTGCGCTGGGTGGTTGGAGCCTCCTGGTATTGCTCTACTCCCCAGCACTTCCATCGTCGATGCGCGTGCCCTTAGCGGTTCTCGTAGGAGCTCTTCTTCTAAGCTCATTCCTGACGTGGAGGCATCGCCGGAAGCTTCGTATCGCTACCCTGGTGATATTCGCAACGGTCGGAGGACTGTGGACATCATTGAATCCCTCTCACGATCGGTCCTGGACACCGGATGTTGCGCGTGCCCCGTGGGGTGAGATTCGCGGCGATGAGGTCATAGTTCATAACGTGCGTAATTTTAGCTACCGAACCGATGAGGACTATGATGTTCGATACGAGGACCGTACCGTTCGGCTGAGCGAACTTTCAGAGGTGGATATCCTTGTAACGTACTGGGGTAGTAAACCTATCGCCCACATTATGGTGAGTTTCGGATTTGGTACTGGTCAGTTTTTGGCCGTATCTATTGAGACACGAAAGGAGCAGGGCGAATCCTATTCGGCGGTGAACGGATTCTTTCGCAACTATGAGCTAGCGTATGTCGTGGCCGATGAGCGTGATGTGGTTGCTCTTCGAACCAATTACCGGAATCCTCAAGAGCAGGTGTACGTGTTGCGGACACAAATAGCGCTTGAGAACGGAAGGAAGCTCTTTCTCGACTACATCAACAGCATGAATAATCTTCGAGAGCGTCCTCAATTCTACAACACCCTCACCACCAATTGTACGACGCAGGTCTTGCGCCACGTGTGGGCGTTTGGAAGCGAGGCGCGCTACAACTGGCAGATATTGTTGAGTGGATACGTGCCTGAGTACCTCTATGAGAATGATGTCTTAATGCCTGGCATGAAATTCGAAGACATTATGAGCGCGTCATTGGTAAACGAAAGAGCGCATGTAGTGCCACGAGACGACAATTTCTCAAGAGCGATTCGTGAGGGAGTCCCCCGACCTCCGGCTCGAGGCCGAAGCGAGGGGCAGTGAGGGTGGGCTCGGCGGAGATCTGAGGTTCGAGCTTGGTATGAGTCTCTTGCTGAGGGTGTGCGCGCAGGTGAGTGCAGCGCACATAGGTGTTTGAATATCACTCGGGAATGTTTTAGGAACCGTCGGGTATGCTCTGCATACGCTTGCGAGCATCCATGCTAGCCATCAAAGATGGGCGCAGCCATGACGACGAAATATGCGCCATCTGGTTGCGCACCCAGTTATTTCTTCTAAGCATCGCCCACAAAAAAGCTAGGCCACCAAATCATAGCCCCAACTACCAAGTGGTCTCGGGAACCCTTTTAAGGAGCTCTTCAAAAAGGGCTTTTGCGACCTCCGGACTCGCACTGGTAATCAACCCAGACTCTTTGGACGTAAGGATTAGTGTATAGTTATCCTCGGTACTGGGCGCTTTTGCCCCCAACTTCGACGTCTCATAGAATCGCCCGATCCTCACCAGCGTGTCACCGAAACAACCCTTGAATTCAGTGTCGGAGCCCGATTTGATTTCAGGTGAGTCCCTACCGTCCAATCCTCCTAAACCATGGGAGGTCGTTGAATAGCTAAAGTGGTGCCTGCTCCATCCGAAATCATAGCCGGAATACAAAAGCGTGGTCAGCTCAGTAAGTTTATCACCAGTTGCTCTTGGGGCTTGCCTTGCAGACTCCTTATCGAACCGCGACATCTGATTGGCTTTCTTGTGAACGGCTACTATGAGATCTTTAAGGCCCTGGTCGGAAGATTCTCTAATCGTCAAAGACTCTGCTCCAAAGGTTACAGAGCACTCCCCTGGTCCATAGTGAAATCCCAAGGCACCTCCGAAGTGTCGGCCGTATTGAATCCTTACGTCGCACCCATCACTTTTGCCCTGAAACAGAAGCTTGTCATGTCCGGCAGTGCTGTCACCAAATACGCTGGAGAAAAGTTTAAAGTCTCGAACTGAATTAAGAGCAAGTTCTCCCGATGACATTGCGTTGAGTAGATGGGTTAGCTTCTCCATCCATCGAAACGATTCGGGAGGACAGGTTATGGCGTCCATGTCTTTAGGGGTGGTGTCGGGAGATTTGGAGGTCTTGTGGTCATTGTGTTTCGACATAATGTTCTCCTAGCGATTAAAACGGCAGCAGCATACTGCTGGATCGGAAAAGTAGAGTGCCTCTAAGAGAGCAGAGGGATCTTCAGAAGAGATGGGCGG
>JBEGVS010000080.1:0-14156 GCA_041178185.1 Pseudomonadota bacterium | reverse complement strand
GCTCCAGCCAGCGAGTCAAATTATCGTGCCGCGATGAGCATCCCCCACGTAGTTACGTGTCTTAGTCATAGAGACCCGAAATGGTACGAAGTAGGGTGTTCCAGTGGCCGAAGGTTCCAGTGGCCGAAGGCATAAAAAAAGCCCCGCGCTTTTGCGCGGGGCTTTGGGGTTTGGTTAGCGAAACTATCCGCCTTCGCCGAGGCTGCGGCGGATAATTTCGCCTCTGGCGAAATTACATCATTCCGCCCATTCCACCCATTCCACCCATTCCGCCCATGCCGCCCATGCCGGCTGGACCTGCTGACTCCTCCTTAGGCTTATCAGCGATGAGTGCTTCGGTTGTAAGCATCAAGCCAGCAACGGAGGCTGCGTTCTGCAATGCAGTGCGCACTACCTTGGTTGGGTCGATGATTCCAGCCTTAACCATATCCTCGTAGGTATCAGTAGCAGCGTTGTAACCGTAGTTACCCTTGTTGCTACGAACCTTGTCGATAACGACTGCTGGCTCAGCGCCTGCGTTTGTCGCGATCTGCTTGAGAGGAGCCTCAAGAGCCTGACGAACGATCTTAACGCCGAAGAGCTGCTCTTCGTTGTCGAGCTTAAGCGCTTCGAGCTTCTCGATCGTGCGGATGAGAGCAACTCCACCACCAGGAACGATACCTTCCTCTACAGCGGCGCGGGTTGCGTGAAGAGCATCCTCTACACGAGCCTTCTTCTCCTTCATCTCGACTTCGGTAGCTGCTCCAACATGGATAACAGCCACTCCACCTACGAGCTTAGCGAGACGCTCTTGGAGCTTCTCACGATCGTAGTCAGAGGTCGTATTATCGATCTGCTGGCGAATCTGTGTAACACGAGCCTTGATCTCAGTGTCAGCGCCCTTACCATCGATGATGGTTGTGTTGTCTTTATCAACAACGATGCGCTTAGCCTTACCAAGATCTTGAAGCGTAACGTTCTCAAGCTTGAGACCGAGATCCTCAGTGATGCACTTACCACCGGTGAGGACAGCGATATCTTCAAGCATCGCCTTACGACGATCGCCGAAGCCTGGAGCCTTAACAGCGCATACATTGAGAGTTCCGCGGATCTTGTTGACTACGAGAGTCGCAAGAGCCTCGCCCTCTACCTCTTCAGCGATGATGAGGAGTGGCTTTCCGGATTTAGCTGTCTGCTCAAGAACAGGAAGGAGATCCTTCATGCTGCTGATCTTCTTCTCGTGAATGAGAACAAGGCAGTTATCAAGCTCAGCTTCCATACGCTCTGGGCTCGTTACGAAGTATGGAGAGAGGTATCCACGGTCGAACTGCATACCTTCAACAACCTCAAGGGTTGTCTCAAGGCCCTTAGCCTCTTCAACGGTGATAACGCCTTCCTTGCCAACCTTCTCCATCGCCTCAGCGATGATGCCTCCGATCTCACGATCAGAGTTAGCGGAGATAGTTCCAACTTGAGCGATCTCCTCTTTGCCCTTGGTCGAACGGCTCATACCCTTCAAGGTCTCTACAGCGGTCTTAACTGCTGCGTCGATGCCACGCTTGAGGGACATCGGATCGTGGCCAGCGGCAACGAGCTTGAGACCTTCGCGATAAATAGCATCAGCAAGAACGGTTGCGGTCGTTGTTCCGTCTCCGGCGATGTCCGAGGTCTTGGAAGCAACTTCCTTAACCATCTGAGCGCCCATGTCCTCGAAACCTTCGAGCTCGATCTCCTTAGCTACGGTAACGCCGTCCTTAGTAACGGTTGGAGCACCGAAGCTCTTCTTGATAACAACAACGCGACCCTTAGGTCCCATCGTTACGCGAACCGCGTCGGCAAGCTTCTTAACACCCTTGAGGATCTCCTCACGAGCGTCAGAGCCAAAATTCAAAATCTTAGCCATGTTTTATTCCTTATTGTTTTACTTAAAACGTTTCGTGATGGGTCGTTCAGATTAGAGAACAACACCAAGTACATCGTCTTCGCGCATGATGAGGAGCTCAGCGCCCTCAACCTTCACCTCAACGCCGCTGTACTTTCCGAAGAGGATCTCATCACCCTCTTTTACGTCTACTGGACTAACAGTGCCGTCCTCACGAACCTTGCCCTTACCAACGGCAACCACACGACCGCGCTGAGGGCGCTCTTGTGCATTGTCTGGAAGGAAGAGTCCGCCAGCGGATTTTTCCTCAGGAGCTAGACGCTCAACGATGATACGGTCTTGTAACGGCCGGATCTTGTTCTTCTTGCTGCTCATTACCTTTACCTCCGAATGTAGAAAAAAGGACTTAGCTTACCTAACAAGCTAATTTCGGTTCCTCATTCTTACGTGTGTGTGCACCTCCCGGCTGACCTGGCTTGAAACACCGTACCGCCAGTCGGGATGCCTGCCGCGCGACAATACCCCAATTAGCAGGGTTAGCAACACGGGATTGGGTGCGTTTTGTTAATGCGCACTGGTCTTTATCATTTCAAGGGGGAGGGGGATATTTTTCTTGGGGTATCGGGGTCAGTAATCCGAATCGGGGTATATCGAACAGGTTCTGACCTTATACCCAGGGGCCCGCGGCCTATGGGTAGGTGCTCTCCCCGCCTCGGAGATATTTTTTTACATGGACGGTCTCTGAGGGGGCCAGGGCCCGTTTATGGATTTCCACTCCCAGATCAGGCTATAGTTTCGCCCAACTTTCACCCATCCATTTTAAGGGGTTAGGGCACCAATGAGCACAGCTCTCATCTCACATACGCAACCCACACCTAGCGAAGGCTGGCGCGGTGGAGCCGTGACGCGGATCTCTGAGATCGTCGACAGGGCTATGTCCGAGGGGGTTGTAAGTGGCGCCTTGGTCGTCGCAGCGCAGCATGGACGCCTCACGGTTGAGATGTGTCGTGGGAATAAGGTGGCCGTGGATGCAACGTCAGAGTGTGCGCCCTTGAGGTTTTCTACGGTATTCGATCTCGGGGCACTTACGGAGGTTGTATGTACCGGCACCCTCATGATGCGCCTCATATCCGGTGGTAAGGTTAACCTCCTCGATCGTGCTTCGCGGTTCGTCCAATCCCTCGCTGTTGGCCAACGATCCCAAATTACCCTGGCACACCTCCTTGCCCATGCGGCAGGCTATGGAACGACGACAGGGGTAGCGGATGAGATCCTTCGCGCGCATGCAGGTCCTCGTCCCGGACTCCTCGCAAGCAGTGGAGCGCGACACTACGCGTATAATTTTCTTCACAAGCTTCCGCCGCGTTATGAACCGGGGACTCGACAGCTCCGAAGCGACGCCGACTATATCGTGCTGGGAGAGATCTGCGAGGCGATAACGGGTATGCCCCTTGAGAAGGCGTTCTCTCGATTCGTCGCGGCGCCTTTGGGCCTTCGCAGTTTAAACTTTATTGAGCTCTCATCCGTTCGAAGTAAGTCTGTGCGACCCATGACTGAAGTGTTCGCTCCAGTGGGCAAGTGTCCTCGACGTGCGCGCGTCGTATGTGGCGAGGTGTGGGATGAACACGCATGGGCGATGGGTGGAGTATCAGGTCACAACGGACTCTTTGGTACGGCGGCTGACCTGATGGGATGGGGAGCCGAGATCCTCGCAGCTTTGAAGGGACGATCGGAGATCATAAGCGCGAATGCAGTGCGGGCGTTTCTTGCGCCTAACCTTCCCGGGCTCGATCCGGACTGGCGCTTAGGTTTTGATGGTATTGTTGCGCCCGAAGGCGCAGCTCAGGCCGGAGTCGCTCCGGAGGCCGTGACCGTTGCCAGTGCGACCGGCTGCTCGGTTGTGATCGAGCCGAAGCGTGACCTCGTGGCGGTTGTGGCGACGAGTGGTAGCGTCGCCCATGGCATGACCAAACGATTTGTGTCGATGCGCTCAGATATTCACGCGGAATTGTTAGTTACGGAGTAGTTCAAAAGTAGTCGTATGAGCATGTGGGATAAATTACTAGAGGTTGAGGAGCGCTATGAGTCGCTGGCTCAGCAGTTGTCGAAGCCTGAGATTATCTCTGATCGAGATACGTTCCAGAAGTATTCCAAGGAGTACAAGGATCTCACCGAACTCGTGACTACCTATCGGTCGTTTCGAAAGGCCAGTGAGGAGTTGGCTGGCAGCAAAGAGCTCTTGGCCTCATCTTCGGACCCGGACCTTCGAGAGATGGCGACAGAGGAGATGCGCGTACTGCAAAATGTTGTGGAGGACCTCGAAAAGCAACTGCAGATTCTCCTTCTTCCGAAAGATCCCAACGACCACAAGAACGTTATCCTTGAAATTCGAGCAGGCGCCGGAGGTGATGAGGCTTCTTTGTTCGCGGGGGAGCTTTTTCGCATGTACTCCCGATACGCGGAGGCGCGAGGATGGCGTGTTGAGGTAATGAGCGCCAGCGATGCGGGTCCCGGTGGAATTAAAGAAGTTATCGCAATGGTCACCGGTGAGGGCGCATTTAGCCGCCTCAAGTATGAGCGTGGTGTGCACCGAGTTCAGCGTGTCCCTGCTACCGAAGCCGCCGGTCGAATTCACACCTCGACGGTCACTGTGGCTGTGCTTCCTGAAGCTGAGGACGTTGAGATTAAGATCTTGGACAAAGACCTGCGTATCGATGTGTATCGCGCTGGCGGACCAGGTGGACAATCGGTTAACACCACCGACTCGGCCGTGCGAATTACGCACCTCCCGACAGGCGTAGTTGTAGCGATGCAGGACGAAAAATCTCAAACGAAGAATAAAGAGAAAGCGATGCGAGTTCTGAAAGCCCGCATCTACGAGCAAAAACAAGCCGAGCTTGATGCAGAGCGTCGAGACGATCGAAGAAGCCAAGTTGGAACGGGAGATCGATCTGAAAAGATCCGAACCTATAATTTCCCGCAGTCTCGCATTACGGACCACCGTATTAAACTATCGGTGAGCGATGTAGAGGCTGTGCTCGGTGGGGATGTCGATCAGCTGATCGATCCTATCATTGCTCATTACCAGGCTGAGGCGCTACGTGGAGAGACCGTCGTCCAATAAGGAAACAACGATTGGCGAGCTTATTCACCGAGGTTCGCTCGTACTCGCGGGGGTTTCCTCTTCAGCTCGCCTTGATAGCGAGGTGCTACTCGGACACCTTCTCGGATACTCGCGTACCCAGCTTATCATCAATAACTCTTCAAGTTGCTCGCCAGAAGTTGTAGCGCACTTCAGTGCGCTGGTTGAACGAAGGCAGCGAGGTGAGCCCGTTGCCTACATAACTGGAGAGCGTGAATTTTGGGGACTTTCATTCCACGTCTCCCCATCGGTACTTGTGCCACGTCCCGAATCGGAGCTGATGATTGAGGAGGCGCTCGCGTTTGTGGGTAGCGCCCGATCCTTGCGGTTTGTTGATCTCGGTGTAGGATCGGGGTGTCTCTCGATCGCGCTTGTCGTTGAATTAGGTAAGCAGCGGTGTGATGCTCGGTGCATCGGTGTTGATATAAGTCGAGAGGCGCTCGCGGTTGCGGAGGTGAATGCCAAGCGACACGACGTCCATAATCGAATTACCTATGCGGTGGGGAATTGGTTTGAAGGGGTGCAAGATTTCAAGCAACCCTATGATCTGATCCTGGCTAATCCACCGTACATCGATCCCACGGAGCAGGTGCCGATCGAACTTTCCTTTGAACCGCGCGGGGCGCTATTTGCGGAGGAGAGAGGATTGCGGGATGTTCGCCTGATTCTCGAGCAATCGAGCTCGAGACTGCGTAAGGGTGGACTGTTGTTACTTGAGGTCGGCGCAGGTAAGCGAGCGGCGCTTCAAGAGTTGCTGCCTGCGTTTGAGCTACAGTATGAGTTCTCCCTTCTTGGAGATGACTCGGAGCAGGATCGATTTACGGTAGTGCGTGGGGTGCGGCGGTAGGGGGTTCGTCAGAGGTCCGCACCTTAGGTGCCATCGAAAACATTCCGGCGATAGGTAACGGCCGCTCCCCAGGCGCGGGTGGCACAGGGGAAGGGCGGTTAATCCTGCTCGCCGAAATGGTGGGGCAGAAACCTGTCCCTCACGTTCACAAATCTTTAATTCGAAAACTTCGCAATCAAGCGCTGCTTCAACTGATCTACCTTATCGAGTAACCCCGAGAAGAGGTTCAGCACATGGGAGGAGTGTTGAAAACGCTGCTCCGCGATAAGTTGTAGGGAGCGGATGTTGAGGTTTGAAGAGCTCGTAACTCCCAGATCTTTGGCGAGAGCCTTGAGCTGAGAGGCGGTGGCGCCCTCTTTGAGGCTGTATGCCGCGAGCAGGTTGTTCTCGGCTTTCGTGAAGTTAGCTCCGACGGTTACGGCCGCTGGATCGACGTTAGAGGCGAGTGTTGTTGCCATAAATCTCCTTATTTCATGGATATATCCCTGCCCCCTCCCCAGCCGTCAGGCTCAGGAACGGAGCAGAGAAAAATTTTCGTATAAATCGGTACCTAGAGCCGTTAGTTGCTATTGTTCTGCCTGCCCGTCTGCCTTACCTTAGGGGGTCTACGCACACCCGTCAGGGGAGGGGATAGATGTCTGAGTTTATTGAGATCGTTGGGGGAACTCCGCTGCACGGTACCGTTGTGGTTGGTGGCGCAAAGAACGCTGGACTTCCGATCCTCATGTCGACCCTTCTCACTGCTGAGGAGTGCGTTCTCACCAACGTGCCAAACCTTACCGACACAAGTCTCTGTCTTCATCTTCTGGAGCACTTCGGCGCAGAGGTTTCATACGATGGAAACACGGCGCGTGTGCAGACCAAGAAACTGCTCGCGACAGAGGCGAGCTACAGCCTCGTGAAAGCGCTGCGCGCCTCGTTCTGGGTGTTGGGTCCCCTTCTTGCGCGTGGCCGAGCAGCGCGAGTTGCGCTTCCCGGCGGCGATCTGATCGGCGCTCGCCCCGTTGATCTCCACCTTGAGGGGCTCGCAAAGATGGGTGCTGAGATATCTCTCAAGCACGGTGTGGTGTACGCAACGGCCGTCGATGGCTTGAAGCCCGCATTTATCGATCTTCGTTTCCCCTCAGTTGGAGCGACGCATCAGCTGATCATGGCTGCGAGCCTCACACCAGGACGAACCGTCTTAAAAGGTGTTGCCCGAGAGCCAGAGATCGTCGCCCTTGCTAATTTCCTCAACGGAATGGGAGCGGATATTCAGGGTGCTGGTGGAAACGTTATTGAGATATATGGCCGCAGCGAGTTGGGCGGTGTTACCGCAAATCTGATCGGCGATCGTATTGAAGCTGGAACCTATCTGCTCGCAGGGGCTATCACCGGTGGTACGGTAACCGTTGACGGGATCGATCCCCTCTACTTCGGATCGTTTCTCTCTATCCTCTCGGAGATGGGGCTGGCGGTCACATGTGGGGACCAATCAGTAACCGTTGCCTATCAGGGCCGTCTGAAAGCAGTTAACGTTAAAACGGGCCCATTTCCGGAGCTCGCAACAGATCTTCAAGCTCCGCTCATGGCGGCACTGACCCTTGCTCAGGGGACAAGCACGATCGAAGAGACGATCTACGAGGGACGCTTCGGACACGTTTCGGAACTCGCTCGCATGGGAGCTTCGATTCACATTCAAGATCGAGTTGTCACGATAAATGGCGTTGAGAAGCTGACGGGAGCCCCAGTTGATGGCCTCGATATCCGCGCCGCAGCGGCTGTCGCTTTGGCTGGACTTGCAGCCGAAGGGCGAAGCGAGGTTCACGAACCGCACCATCTCCGTCGTGGCTACGAACACTTTGAGCGCAAGATGGGGGCGCTTGGTGGACAGGTGTGGTCGCGTATCAGCGATCCGGATGACTTCATCTTTGCAGGGTGTTAGTCCCCGAGGCGAGGTGTGGACATGAGCGCGCAATTACCACTTCAGTTGGTTCAACCGTTACGGTATTCGTCAAACGCATACCTTCTTCATCGGGGGGTGACTGATATCATCGCATCGCTTGTGACCCTCGCGTATCAGCGGGTGTTCTCTCTTGCCTACGTGCAGGGGCCGAGTGGGTCAGGAAAAACCCATACCGGCGTGTACCTCGTTGGTCATCTTCAAGAGAAGCTCAAACCTGCGCGCTTGATAGCTCGAGACGAGATCGCCTCGTGGTACGAATCAGAGTTTCGCTCTCTGTCGCTTCGTGATGGAGAGACGCTCGTGCTCGATGATGGAGACCTCCTGCTCGAAGATCTCTCTCGGAACAATCAATCCGGCATCTTCATGGACATCACCGAAAGACTCAGTCAGGTGGATGGAACGCTCGTTATCCTTGGCTCGGCTAGTCCTGAAAAGCTCGAATGCACCAAGCAGATCCGAAGTCGCCTAAACTCTGGTTTGCACCTCGTCTTGGAGGGGCCCACGGATGCCGAGCTCGATTCGCTTCTCAACCTCATCACCAAACAGAGAGGACTCCAACTCTCCGAGTCGAAACGGAGCTATATTCTGAGGCGCGTGTCCCGGACCCTTCCCGCTCTGGTGGAGTGTATAGAGAAGGTAGAAGAAACAGGCGATTTTTCCTCTTCAAGCACCTCATTCACGGTGCTCGCTGACGCAGTTGCACAGGAGTCAGGGAATTCACCCCTTTTTGCCCGTAAATAGCGCGTATATTCAATGGGTTGGGCTCGCTTTCTTCGTGCCTGACAGTGTGGTAAGTCTAGACCCCAGTTCGTGAGACACCGTAGGTACTTAGGTCCTCTTGAGTGTTGAGTTCAACGCTCAGCGGTTGTGGTGCTCCGAATCCGCTGGGGAGCGCGCACAGAGCACTCCCCAAAAAGACGTAAAGGAAACAAAGATGCAGAAGCGAAGAGTTGCCATCACCGGTCTTGGAATCATTAGTCCGCTTGGAATCACCCGTGAATCGACCTGGACCGCAGCTAAAGAGGGTAAGTCAGGCGTCGGACCGATCACCCGTTTCGATTCCTCTGCGTTTGCAACCCACATCGCCGCTGAAGTTAAGGGATTCAGCGCGGACGCGTTCATCGAGCCAAAGGATCAAAAGAAGCAGGACCTCTTCTCTCAGTACGCCATCGCAGCTACGCATGAGGCTCTCGAGGACGCCAAGCTACTTGAGCAGACAACCTACGAGAAACCTAAGATGGGATGTATTCTTGGGGTCGGTATCGGAGGACTCAATATCCTTGAGAAGTACCACCAGGCGTACCTCGAAGGTGGTCCGCGAAAGATATCGCCCTTCCTTATCCCGGGGATGATCAGCAACCTTGGACCGGGTAACGTTGCGATCAAGTACGGTCTTCAGGGTGTCAACTACACCGTGACGAGTGCGTGCACCTCCTCCACTCACGCTATCGGTGAAGCGTTCCGTATGATCGCTGACGGGCTTCAAGATGTTGTCGTAACCGGTGGTTCAGAGAGTACGGTCTGCCCTATCGGTATCGGAGGGTTTAACGCACTCAAGGCGCTCTCAACGCGCAACGAGGAGCCAGAGAAAGCCTCCCGTCCATTCGACAAAGATCGTGATGGGTTTGTGCTCGGCGAGGGGTGTGCCATTATGGTGCTTGAGGATCTTGAGAAGGCCGTTGCCCGTGGCGCGAAGATCTACGCCGAAGTTCTTGGGTATGGATTCTCCTGTGACGCGTACCACATGACCGCTCCGAGTGAGGGTGGAGAGGGCGCGGTTGCCTGTATGCGCAACGCCCTTGAGTCGGCAGGCGTGAAGCCAGAGCAGGTTGACTACTTGAACGCCCACGGCACTTCGACTCCAGCGAACGATATCTCAGAGACCCAAGGCATCAAGACCGTGTTCGGTGACTGGGCCAAGAAGGGGCTCCTTGTAAGCTCCACGAAATCGATGACCGGACATCTCCTCGGTGCCGCTGGAGCGATTGAGGCAGCGTTCTGTACGCTCGCTATCCGAGATGGCGTTGTTCCTCCGACGATCAACCTCGACAATCCTCAAGAGGGATGCGACCTCGATTACGTGGCTCACAAGGCGCGTACTCACAAAGTGAACGTCGCCATGTCAAATAGCTTCGGCTTCGGTGGTACCAACGCTTCGATCGTTATCGGCGCCTATAAGTAATGAAGAAGGACGGCGATGACCTCTCACCCCAGGTGCGAGCTGAGGATATCATCCTAGGCTCGCTCGGTTTTGGGGAGGAGGCTCGCGTCGTGTCTATCGAGCGCACAGCCGAAGGCTACAAAGGTATCGGCCGCTGGGCTGATGGAGAGCAATTCCCTTTTGAAAGCGAAGATGAAATTGATGAGCTGACCGAGTGGGCTCTGCAGATTCTTTTGGAATCGAAAGGGAGCTCACAAGAGGCTGTGAATAGGTAGGATACCCCGAGGTGCACGGGTGCGCATGGGACATTTAAGGAAAGTGAATTCTGACATGCTTGGACCCTTCTCTTGCAAAGAAGTGAAGGGAGTCCTTACCTCGATAGGCATAGGTATAGTGCTTGGGTTCGCGTTGATACCGTGCTTCCCCAGGAGTTTCGAATAGAGATCGTCTTGCAAAAATTGGTACCATCCCGAGGGGCTCGGACCAGACCCCGTGAGGTTTCTCTTGATATCAGGCGGCCTGAGGTCGGCTTTGCGTTACATCAACATGACCAGAAGAAGCCTTAGGGGGAACTCTCTAAGGGCACGCGGCCGAGGGGCAGATGCCTCTGAGTGGGCACTCTCCACAGTGAGGTGAGCGAGCGCCGCACATCCTTCGGCCGTGAAATATCAGCCTATGATGAAGATTGCGCCATTCGGATGAGGGGAATGCCTTCCGTAGATCCTTCTCGACGGCATCAGGGGTCTTTCCTTTCGAAAGTCCCAGTCGATGGGCGAGTCGAAAGATGTGCGTATCAACGGGGAAAGCGGGAATAACACCCTTTTCCGAGAGGATGACGTTTGCTGTCTTGTTGCCGACGCCGGGTAGGGAGATCAGCTCCTCATGGGTATCTGGAACCTTCGAGTGAAAGCGCTCGACGGCCTGAATACCGGTCGCGATGAGATTCTTCGATTTCGTCTTGTAGTAGTTAATCGGACGGATAATGCGCTCGACGTCAGAAAGCTTCGCCTGTGAAAGCGCCTTGAATGTTGGATAGGTTTTAAAAAGTGCAGGGGTGACCTGATTCACCTTCTTGTCGGTGCACTGAGCGGAGAGCATTACGGCGATAAGAAGCTGGTACTCGTTGGAAAAGTCGAGCTCGGAATGTGGGTCGGGGTAGAGCTCCGCGAGTGCTTGTATCAGTGCTTTCTTGTTTTTTGGGGTCATTGAGCACGGTTGTACAAGGTTACTGTATGAGACAGCAAGAGGAGGTAATTACATCAATCGAAAGCATGGGAGTTTGCGGCCCCTACCATTTCATACCCATACCCTCGGTTCTATGCTATCCTCTCTCGCCTATGGCTGAAGAGGTAAAGGTCCTGGCCGCCAATAGAAGGGCGCGCTTTGACTACCATATTTTGGACACGTTTGAGGCTGGTATGGTGCTCACTGGCGCGGAGATTAAATCGATGCGCTCGGGGGAGATGTCCATCAGCGAGGCGTACGTGCGTCCGCAGCGTGGGGAGCTCTTCCTCTTGAACGCGCACATTCAGCCTTACTCGCACAGCGGGGACAAGGAGTACGATCCGCGGAGGCCGCGGAAGCTCTTGATGCACCGCAAGGAGATAGACCGACTAGTGCGGGAACTTGAAACTAAGGGCACCACGATTGTTCCCTTGCAGGTTCATCTAAGCAAAGGTCGAGCTAAGCTTCAGATAGGGTTAGGGAAAGGTAAGGCTGCGCCCGACAAGCGACAGGACGTTAAGAAGCGCGAGACAGATAGGGAGATCGCTCGGGCGATGTCAAAGAGATAGAAAAATAGCGCAGTCGGTCTTATGATATAAAGGAGAGGGCGGTTGAAACGACCGCTCAATTTTTAAAGTAAATTTTTACGGGGGTGTAAAGGTTTCGACGGGATTCACAAAGGATAAGTTTGCACGTCCAGGGTCCGATGGCCTGGTAAAAAATCGGAAACCAATAACTGCTAAAAACGTTATTGACGCTTCTGCTCGTTTCGCAGCTCGTGCAGCTAAGGCTTTCGAGCCTGTAGCTCTCGCTGCTTAATGAACGAAGCACCTAGACTAGCCACCACAAGTGCCTAGTCGGCTGATAGGGAACGCGCCCGTAATTCCTTAAAGGCTTAATCTTCTCGGGCTACTCATCCACTCGAGCTGCGGGGTGTATGGGGAAATCAACAGGAGCTGGTCGGTGATAGCTGTGTACGTTGACGCTATGCCGATAAGATTTTCAACGTACTAAACGTGTAGAGAATTTGTTTCGCGGCTTCTCGGACGGGGGTTCGATTCCCCCCACCTCCATTTTTTCCGCTCGGCGCTCTGGCCCAAGGGCTGCCGCCCCTCTCGCTCGCCAATGCTCGCTTCACCCCGCAGGGAAAGTTCTAATTGGCGCTTGTGTCGGTCCTAGCTGCAGGTTGCCTGAGATCCCGGCCGGTGGTCGTTCCTAACTTCGCTGTGCTTCGGACAGACAGGCAGACGGCCCGTTCACACCGTAGACCGTCCAGTTTGGTTGCTCGACCGACGCGAAATGACTCCTACGAACCTGAGGTTCCTGCATGCGGTCTTCAAATGCCGGTCGACTGGATGTTTGCTTCGCGTTGGCGTAGCTGCATGTCGACGCTCATACGCGACGATAGAAGGTTGACACCGATCGGCTCCCTCGCTAATCGTCCCTTACACGAAAAGCATACGGAGTTTCTATGGCTAATCTCTTCGAAAAAACTAACTTTGGCTCGATTGAGCTCGCCAATCGAATAGTTATGGCACCGCTGACCCGTATGCGAAGTTCGCAGCCAGGGAATGTTCCTAATGCATTGATGGCAACCTACTATCGACAGCGCGCCACAGCGGGACTAATCGTTTCAGAGGCAACTCAAATATCGCAGCAAGGGCAGGGGTATCCTGGCACCCCCGGCATTCATTCCCCCGATCAAACTGAGGGGTGGAAGCTCGTCACCAATGCGGTACATAAGGCCGGGGGCAAGATCGTCCTGCAGCTGTGGCATGTGGGACGTATCTCACATCGCTCTCACCAACCGGGTGGCGCTCTACCCGTCGCTCCATCGGCTATAAAGCCAGCAGGCGGAATTTTCTCCGCGGACTGGAAGCCGGTCGAATTCGAAACTCCTCGCGCCCTTGAGACCTCTGAGATTCCAAGTTTAGTTGAAGATTTCCGTCGAGCAGCGATCAACGCGAAGGATGCGGGTTTTGACGGGGTTGAGGTCCATGGTGCGAACGGATACCTCCTCGACCAATTCTTGCAGGACGGATCTAATCAACGAAGTGATCAGTATGGTGGATCAATTGAAAACCGTGCGCGGTTACTATTACAGGTGGTAGATGCGGTATCCTCCGTATGGGGAACCGATCGGGTCGGTGTGCGTCTCTCACCGTACGGAACTTTCAACGATATGCGTGATAGTGATCCGGTGAAGCTGTTCACCTATGTATTGGCACAGCTCTCACAGCGAAGGATCGCGTACCTTCATCTTATCGAGCCTCGCAGCTCGGGAGCAGGAGGAGGGGACTCTGTGGTCGAAAACGTTCCTGATACTGCAGAGCTTTTCCGAGCAGCATTCAAAGGTGCGTTGCTCTCAGCCGGTGGGTATAACGCCGAGACGGCCAAGGGTGTTGTTGCCGCGGGGTTGGCTGATGCCGTTGCTTTTGGGCGCTTCTTTATTTCCAACCCTGACCTTCCCCGAAAGATTAAGGATGGAATAGCCTTCGCGCCGTACGACCGTACAACCTTTTATGGTGGCGGAGAGAAGGGGTATACCGACTATCCGGCGTAGGAAGTTCTCGCAGGACTCGTAATACAAGAGTCCGTTCCAAACGCCGATAGGTTAAGTGTTGTACGTGCTTTAGCTTGGGTTCTGCTGGTCATCAGCAAATACTACGTCATGCTCTTCGAATCATGATGCATACCGTTATGGTGAGAACGATCGTAGGAAGGCCTCATTCAAGCGATAGTTGAAAAATAAATGTGAGAGCAACCATGCGGAGAGACTAGGTTAGTGTAGGGAGGTCTGCGGCTCTATGCAGTTGAGCAGTTGACTACCTTATACCACAGGCGTAGCCTCCTCCCATCGACCCAGCCGAGCCATAGCCTACCAAAGCAACGACTAGACTCGACTTAAGGCCTGATAAATTTATTTATTAGCTCTCAAAGTTATAGTTTTTGGAGTTGTTATGATGAAGCGCTCGG
>JBEGVS010000079.1:0-16102 GCA_041178185.1 Pseudomonadota bacterium | reverse complement strand
GCACAGGGGCTTCAAGTGGGGCGCTCTCTCTTCGAACCGGACCTCACACCGAAGTGCCTTGAACTTCTAGGCACGCTCGCTCGACGTGATTGCAAGGTATACCTTCCGGTAGATGTAGTCGTTGCACCATCACTCTCAAGCAAAGGACTCGGACGAGCTGTACCCGTTCAAGAGATCCCCGCCGATACGATGGCACTCGATATCGGGCCGGCAACGAGCCTCCTCTATCGCGAGGCTCTCCACACCGCTGAGACGATCGTATGGAACGGTCCGATGGGCGCCTTTGAGAACGAGGATTTCGCCAAGGGAACGCACGACATGTGTGAATCGATCGCTAACTCTCACGGACTGACGGTCGTAGGTGGTGGAGATACCGACGCCGCGATACATCAGATGCAGCTCGGGCACAAATTCAGCTTCATTTCGACTGCAGGTGGTGCATTCCTTGCGCTCCTTGAGGGGAACTCCCTTCCGGGCATCAAGGCGCTTGAGGCCTAAGAACGGGAGCCTATTCCGTCCACCGCACCACACCCCGCGACTCTCGAGCGTAGAGGTGCCCGAACCGCGCACATAGTCTTCTGCACGGGCATGAACATGCCCCCTTTTCGGATACAACGATGATGCCATACGGAGCTGCCCGGTCATTTCCTGCACATACCCACGCCCCGAACTAGCCCCCGGCTGTTTGGAACTGTACGGATGAGTTCCATAGAGAGCATAAAAATCAGAAGTAAAGGCGGCTACATGATGAGTTTTAACCACGATTCGCAACTCCTGGCCTTTCTCAGTTGAGTATCGTAGGCAAGCGGGTGCATTATCGGGGTCATTTCCAGGGGACCTCCTCCTGGCAGCTCAACGTAGTGAACATACCGAGAGTTGACGAACCCCCTTCTGGTATCTGGTCCTATGATTCAACCGCGAGATCCGGGCCGCGAGGATGACCTGCAGAGAAGGAAACTCCCCAACAGCTCCGCTATGGGCGGCGATAGCAACGGACTCTCCGCGTTCGACCGCGGCGCTATCGCACCCACACTATCACCCTGGCTCTGGCTTGGGACTGACTCTTCGTCCCCATGCCAAAAGCTTCCAGCGGCCCGCACTCGCTGCGCCAATATTTATATCGCCGATACCTTCTCTCACGTTGTAGCAAGCGAATCTGCGTCCGTCTTTGATCACGGGGCTCTGAGCCTCGACCTTCGGGAGCACCTCACCAAAAACCCCGATCGTGCCCCTGGAGTAAACCTCGATACCCTACCGACATATCAGGTGGCCGCATTCATCGACGGACCGAACATCCTGATCCGCATAGAGGACAGCCGCTTGTACTTTGATCGCATAAGCCAAGCCCTGCGAGAGGGCCAAGGAATCGAAGCGGCCCGGCACGCACTGTTTCAAGAGGTCAATCGCTACCGGCGCGCAATCGATGTCGCCCTCAAGGGGGCGGAGGAGAAAGGCGGAGAGGTGTTGTTGCTAGCGGGAGGTTTTTCCCCCGAGGACCAAGACGCAAGGCTCAAGATCGCAAAGATACTCGGGGAGGTGCACCGGGTGCATGAACCACGGGTCTCTACGCGAGCAAAATTCGTAGCAGGTCACCTCACACAGGCTCCCTGGGGTCAGTACTACTATCGCAAAGAGCAAGGCACCCGCTACCTATCGGTGGAACACCTATCCACCCTGGGAGACCACATCCTGACAGCCCCTGCCACCTTCCTTGAGGGAATCACGATCGTAGCGGAGTGGCTCCGAACCCGCAACAAGCAGGGAGCGAAGGAAGCGGTTCTGCTTCTCATAGACGATACCGGCTCATCGTTACTCAAAGACTCTGCGGTGGAACGCCGCCTCAAGGAACGACTGAGTGAGATAGCTGCTATCGCTCGCTGCGTCCGGATGGATCGTTGGGCGAGCAGAGCCACCATGATTTCCAAACTCTTCGACGACGTCGTTTCAATCTTTAAAGCCTCTACTCATAAGGACTTCCGTTGTGACGATCTACACAACCCCCGCTATGTTGAGGTGGTTGCTAATATACTGCGGGGCCAAGCTGACAACCTCGCCTTAGGCGCTGGGTTCTCAACTCCCCTGAAAGCAATTCCGGTAGGTGGCTTCATAAAGGAGGGCAACGGCAGGAGAAGCTTTCAAACAACCACACAGGACCCCATTCTTCGAGAAATCGTCACGTGGTTCCTAAGCGAAGAAAACACCACAAACGCTCAGCCGGACTGGCTCTGTCTTTTCGAACCGAAGATCGCTCTCACTCCGGATTATCATCCCGCTCTCGTTGCTCGCTCCCTACTACCGCAGGATGAGCAGAACTTTATCGTACTAACGGGTGTCGCAGGCGAAGAGGAAAGGAAGTATGTCATTCGCCAAAATCCCTACTCAGCGGATCATTGGGACGATGTAGACTCAGATCGGCTCAGTCAGATCAAATCGACATTTTCATCCGAGCAATTGGCAGACGCAGCTATCGAAGCGATCGCACAGCAATACGAGCTTATCAACGGTCTGTATAGCTCCCTCGAGGATGGAATCAACGCCACCTCTCGCCACGGAAAATTCTTTTCAGAGGGGCAATCCCTCGCCGTCCCAACTTTTGCGCCCATACAAATATCGCCATCGAGGCGAAGGGGAGATTTCTTCATCCGCCCCCTGATCGATGGAGACAGACTCGATCTCATAAGCAGGTCCGAGATGTCACCCGAACAGATGGAGTACGCGCTACGCTGGATCGGAAAGTTAATGGCTGTGAATTTTTTGGCCCAGAGGCCTGCATTCTCTCTTCACGAATTGCTATCTATCAGGGGAGGCAACGGCGACGGGTATATCCGCTCCATCGGCGCCTCGGAATCGTTTTGCAACTCGATTAACGTCAGCACGGTCCCGGAGATGCTTGAAAAGGGAGCGGTCCTGTACGGATCCCACCTGGCCACCTGGATTATGTCGTTACGCTTTGGGGCGTACGCAGGCTCCCTACCTGCAAGCGACGAAATTGACCGTCGACTTATAAGCTCATGCCTCGTCTCGTTTGGTCGGGCGTACGGGCTTATAGCTGACAAGGCCCCGCTCAGGTTTATGCCGCTTGCTTCCAGTGTTCTTCGATCTGCTCAAACATCATCCGCGCTCCTCAAAGAGGTCCCCGAATTGGACATCGGACGCAACGTCCCACTGACCCTCAAACTCCTCCAACTCACCAGCGCCGAGCGAGCCGCCCTCTTTAGATCTATTCGGGGCATTACCTTTGAGATGTGTGACTTCATGTCCCGAATGTGTGCGGATCCGGAGAGCAGAGACGGCTCCAACGCCGAAGAACAATGCCGGGTCAGAAAACATCGCGAACTCCTTATCGACCGAATATATTCCCTCGTCGGTAATCATCTATCTGGGGATTCATTTGGTGCCGTACGAGAGGTCATCAACCAAAGTGCGATAGATTTCACACCATACTCGCTCGAGGAGCGTGCATGGATCCTGACGATAATCGACGTGGAGTTGTGGCTCACCGCCGTCGATGACGATGTGGAGCGTTTCCCCTTATGGTGTATCGCAAGTGAATCGGGAACCGTGAATCACTTCTTGAACATCGTACGTAGGAGCTTCTGGCACGCCTGCCTATCGGAAAAACGCGCAATGGACTTCTATGAGGCAGTTCATGGGTTGGAGCGCGAATTCACACACCTATCGGGCCGCCGTAACGCACTCGAACGCGATCTCATGCGGGCTTGTAACTTCACCCCACCGTGGGAGGATTCGAGCACCTCATGATGAAGGTCGACCCCTCCTCGCCAGTACGATGTACACCTCTAGGAGCATCCAGGCTTAACGATTGCCCTAACTCAGCGGAGTCTTGCCCCGGACGAATCGACCCTAAAGCCAGATCGGGACGATCGCCCTAGAGACAAATTAAGTTTCATCTTCAGCTCGTGGTATAAGTCCCTCCTCACCTCGATCAAGTTCCCTTCCTGGAATCAGGGCCATAGAGGCGTAACTCCTCGAAAGAGCGCTCTTAGGATTACCGGAGATCTGTTCGCTTCACCACAACACCTCTCAACCAGTCCTTTTATGAATTCAGGAACTCTAACCTTTTTTCTATAACCTCGCTCAAATTGTGATATAGCAACTTCCTGCAGATCGCACACAACGGGAGAGCCGCACATTTCGCCGCCAAGCGGGTGAACAGGCCTCCCTGACGTCAATCAACTGCACGCGAGGGCACGATGCGTAAAGGCACACCGCATCCAACAGCGAGCGACACCCCTTCGGTTGACGCACCTGCGGCACCAAGCAGTCGCGATCAAGCCAAACGGCTTCTGCGATCCAAGCGGCGTGGCGATGATCAGTTCCAAACCGTCGCAAACGACGACCCTACCCTATCGGATTTAACGAGCCTCATACGGTTCAGCTCCGCCGCAATAAGCCTGATATCCTTCTCCTCTCCGATACCGTGCGATGTAGACGCTTGGACGTTCTCCAACGCCCTTTACACAACTCCCTCAAGGTGCTTACAGGCCAACCTCCGTCTCGCTCGAGCTCACGCGAAAGAGGTGCCAGAGGAGTTGCTTGGATGCAGCCTAGTCGAGCTCTTTCCTGAATCGCTTGGCTTCAGAGAGATGTTTCAGGTATGGCATCACCACCACCTCTCACGTGATGGATTTGAGTGGCACACCACCGACTCTACGGGCAAAACAACAACCCTTCATGTCGCCTGCTACGGCCACATCGTAGAGAATGGGCTTCATCGCCTGTGGATTATCACCCGGGACATCTCGAAGCGGGTTCAGAACAGCCGAAGCATGGCCAACACTGAACGCCATTTTCGATCGCTGCTGGAACAGCCGGGAGTGCTCTTTTTGCGATCGTATGAGGATGGCACGCTTGCATTCTTCACCGAGCAAACCCGAGAGGCGTTGAGCATCCACGACGACACAGAACACACTGTGGACGCGATCTTGGCGGCTCGATGTCATCCCGGCGACCGGCAAACGATTGAGCAACTCGCGTTCCAACGCCATCTTCGATCGACTACACCTCTACGGACCTCACTTCGTTTGATTACCGAAAAGCGCGGCCTTAGGAGTTATTCGATCCACCAATTACCGTATCAGACTTCGAACGACATTCATTTTTACGACACCGTAGCCGTGGAGCAATCGACAGAGGAGCGACATCCCCCTCCTTTTCTCCTCTCAGGATTAACGCACGACGCAAACAATCATCTCCTGATCGCGTCAGCAAATATCCAGAAGGCAGAGCGTGCCCTTGGCGAAGGGCATCCAGCGCTTGAGCCTCTACGAGCGGCACTCTCTGCGCTCTCCCAGACCTCCGCTATCCACACTCAAGTTCGACAACTCCAGGATGGCGTGACACCTCAACCGGCGAATCTGGATGTAGGCGAGGTCTTTCAGGATGTCATAACCGAGTGCAAAGCAGCACTACCAACCACCATGCGCCTGACTACTACGGTCGAGCCGGGCGCTATCTATGTAAGGATGGATCCGACTCACCTCCGACAGGTCCTCGCAAACCTCATCCTCAACGCGCGTGACGCGATGCAAGGCCACTCGTCCATCACCCTCTCTGCTACCCTCAAAGGTAAGGATGTCCTCGACCGCTGCACTCTTCCTTGCGAGAAGGTTGTATGCATCTCCGTCTCCGATAACGGGCCGGGGATAGAGCTTCCGATTCTGGAAACGATATTTAAGCCCTTTGTCTCCACGAAACGCTCCTCTACTCCCCGTGGATTGGGACTCGCGATGGTTAAAGACCTCATCGAACGCAACAACGGGCAGGTATCTGCAACCAGTGCTCAAGGTATAGGAAGCACCTTTACACTATGCCTTCCGGCAGGAACGAGGACCGCTCCCTCCGGGGTGGCGATCGCGTCCCTTGCTCCGTCCATCTTCCGTCCACTCAACGTGCTAGTCGCTGACGATGAAGCGCACGTGCGACAGGTTTTCGATGGAGCGCTCTCCTCTCGAGGGCACCTTGTGACCCTTTGCAAAGACGGATCCTCTCTCCTGGAGAAGCTAACGAAAGAATCCCATGGAGTGGATGTAGTAATAGTCGATGACGGCATGCCCGGGTCGTCAGGCGGTGAGTTGGTTCGAGCTATTCAACGCCTACGATCCGATATTCCGGTTATCGTCGTCAGTGGTGACCCGTTGGCAGCCATGCGAGTGCATGAGAGTGCGTCCTCCGCTCACTTCCTTGCTAAGCCTTTCACCCTTGAGCAGCTCTACGCGACCGTAGAGTCTCTTGCCGAGCAGAAGCACATACCCATCCCGATAGTCCCTCTAGGAGGGAAAAAAGGCCGCAAAGCAAGAACCTCTTCCTAGTGACTCCCTGCCCGGACAGTTGGCAATCACAACACGGAAACAGCGCTACCGCCGAGCAAGATGAAGGGCTCACGCATGATAAAAGCCGGCAAGGTCTATGCGGATCCGGCGCGCACAGAGGTATAAAAATGTTCTCCCGTACGCTCGGTACTGAGAGCTAGGACATCACCGGATCACCTCTATCTCATCCTCCCGCACCGCGGGTGCCCCGCTCTTTGGAGGCGCAGGAACTGAATTCGCTTTTCCACCCTGCAGTCGCTGTTCACGTTCAAGCGAGCGCTTCACGCGCTCAAGCTCACGCTTCTTCATTTCAATTTGACGCTGTCGCTCGCGTTGTTCACGCTCCTTGGCACGCTGAAGCTCCTTTCGCTGCCGGGCGTCGAGGACCGGCGTCGGGGTTGCGGGGACGAGCTGCTCGCGATACTGGCGTGGAACCTCAGACAGGGAATCGACGAAGTGGATGTTTCCAGATGAATCCATGTACCGATACCGTTGCGCGTAGGCCTCACAGGTCCACAGGGATGCTACTGCCAAAGCGATGAGGGAGATTCGAGAGAAGCTTTTCATAGCGGTAGTGTACATGGTACCGGACTACGGGTCATCACGGAAAAAAGAAAGCGGAATGAAAGGGTTCATGAACCCCAGCTCAATAAAAATCTCCCTCCTATTCCTTTTGAATAGCCTCGACGAGCTTCTTGGCAAGGGAGAGCGGCATGCGACCGGCACGAGCGACCTCAGCGGGATCGGCTCGCCCTATCGTGTCGACGGTCTTAAAGTGTCGAATAAGGCGATTGCGGTGCTCAGGCGAAACACCGGCAACGGTATCCATGACGGATTGAAAGACCCTCCGAGAGCGTTTCTGTCGATGGAAGGTTATAACGAATCGATGCACCTCATCTCGTAAACGGGAGAGGAATCGAGTTACTATCGCCCCCTCGTCGAGCGCAACTGACTCTGATGCTCCGGGGAGGTAGACACGCTCAGGTTTACGCGCCACATCTCGCGCCTCAACGTCACTCTCCGTGCGCATCTTTGCGAGTGAGATGACATCGACGTTTAATTTGAGATCTTCACGAGCCTCAACCGCTTTTTGGAGCTGCGCCGCGCCTCCATCTATCACCAAGAGATCCGGAAGGCTTCCCTCCTCCATGCCTCGCTTCAGTCTCCTATAAACCACCTCATAGATCGCGGCGAAGTCATCGGGCTTACCCTGTTGACTGATGTTGTATTTCCGGTAGGAGCTCTTGTCAGGAACACCGTCGAAGAACACCACCACCGCCCCGACAATATCGGAGCCCTGGAAGTTGGAGATATCAACGCACTCAACCCGTCGTGGCAACTGGGTAAGGCCCGCTAAGGAAGCCAACCCCTGTGCAACACCTGCCCAACCTGCGTCCTGACTGTAGGAACCGGCGAACGCATGCCGTGCGTTCAACTCCGCGATGGCGATGAGGCGCGCTTTTGAACCACGTTGAGGGGCGTGGACCGTAACCTTAGCCCCTCGCTTCGCGCTCAATCCCGCCTCAAGCATCGAGGCATTCTCAAGCTCCTTCTGCGTCAGGATCTCGGGAGGGATCTCACGTTGCCCCTCATAGAATTGTTGAATACCGCTCTCAAGGAGCTCCTCATCGGAAACTCCAACATCTTCCAAGGTAAAGGTCTTCGTTTCAGCAAGTCGTCCACCTCGAACGAGGATAACGCACAACACCGCGACATCCCCCTCTCGAACGAGCGCGAACACATCTCGGTCCTCATCCCGAAATGAAACCAGAGAGTAGCCGGCTTGGTAGGCTTTCAACACCTCGACTCGATCGCGCCACGCTGCGGCTTCCTCAAATCGAAGCTCCTCAGAGGCCTGCTCCATCTTATCTGAGAGCTCTTTTATCGCGTTCGTAGTTTTTCCCTCTAGGATCCCGATCGCCTGACGGACGAGCCCTCGATACTCCTCATGATCGATCTTGAGGCAACAGGGACCGGAGCAGCGCTTAATTTGATATTCAAGGCATGGACGTTGTCGGTTGTAGAGCACCGTGTCGGCACACGACCTCAGCGGAACGACCTTCTTAATAACCTCGAGGAGATTTCGCAGCTCGCTACTAAAAGCGTACGGACCGAAGTACCTTGCACCATCATCACTACGCTTTCGGATTAGTTCGATACGGGGCCATTCGGCATTCTCATCCACGCGAAGGGAGAGGTAGGCCCTATCATCTTTAAGGCGGATATTATACCGCGGCTTATATTTCGTGATGAGGTCGCGCTCTAAAAGGAACGCCTGCTCCTCAGTTTGCGTGACGATCGTCTCAAAGCTCACCACCCGACTGAGAAGGTACTCGATTTGGTAGCGACCATCGCCCCCTGTGAAGTACGTACGAACACGGGCCTTGAGGTCCTTCGCCTTCCCGACGTAGATAACCTCGTTGTGCTCGTCACGCATCAGATACACCCCCGGCATCGTCGCCACCTGCGACACCTGCCGACGAAGCGATTCTAACCGCTCTGTATCTGATCGAGTTACCATATCTGATTAGCTCTGCTGGCGATTTCGAACGGATTGAAGAACGGAATTCATTAACTCCTCTGAGGGTACTACCGTAAGGCGTACGCGAAACTCAGCGAAGGCTCCTCTGACCCGCTCGCTCATCTCCCGTAGTTTAACACCATCCTTCTCTGTGCACACGAAAACGGCACCGGGATGCGCGTCGATAAGCCCGGCAACCTCCTCTTCTGTGAAGGGATGGTGATCGGGAAAGGAATGAGTACGCTCAACCATATATCCAACCCGCTTTAACGACTCAAAGAAACCGTCTGGATTCGCGATCCCCGCGAAGGCATGTACAGCACATGCCGGTATCACCCGCTCGCCGTCCAGGGAGCGAACCTCTACGAACTCATAGTATGCGCGGACTACCGGCATACCCGCTGGGACGATCCTCTGAAGCCGTTCACTAACCGCCCCCACATCCGTGCCAGGCGCAAGCACGCTTCGATACGACGCGACTACGAGTGAGGCTCGACGGAGGCCCGCGTCTCGAGCCTCTCTAAAGCGACCCAGAGGGAGAACCTCGCCTCGTGCAAAATCATCTAGCGCCTCATCACTTCCGGCGAACACAGCGATGATATCGAAGTCACGCCGAAGTTTGCGGTGTTGAAACCCATCGTCGAGTACGATCAGATCACCAAGCCCCTCTCGCTCGATAAATCGAGCCCCCTCGGCACGAGCACGGGCAATCACTACAGGCACGCCACTTGCGCGTGCCATCAAGAGCGGCTCGTCACCCACCGTGCTTGGCGAATCGTTTTCCTGCACACGGTGTGGGCCCGAGAGACTACCCCCGTATCCCCGCGAGAGGATCACCGGCTTGTATCCCCGCTCCGTCAACTGTTCGACAAGATAGAGACAGAGAGGGGTCTTGCCGTTTCCACCGACGGTGAGATTGCCAACGCTGATGACGGGCAACGAACTCTGGAACGAAGAGCACAATCCTCGGTCGTAGAGAACATTACGAAGGCCCGTGATAACTCGATAGAGCGCCGAAAGTGGAGCAAGGATGGGACGCGCGAGGGGATGAGCCTTACCCATGTTCGATCACCGATACGACACGGTGTGCCGCTCCTCTATGGTGAGACCATACTCGATGCCCCCGCTCTCCGGCCTCACGCAACGCGGGATCGCCGTTTACGACACGCTCAAGCAAACCCCGAACGCTCTCGCCACCTTGGATCTCGGTGAGCGCGTCGGCTGCTCGCATATCATCAAGCACATCCGAGATCACCGAGGTGTACGGACCGACGACAACGGGAACCCCGTACATCGCCGCCTCAAGTGGGTTGTGCCCACCGATATCAACCAGAGTTGCTCCAATAAAGGCGAGGCTCGCGATAGCGTACCCCTCCTCGAGCCGTCCCATCACATCAAGGAGCAGCACATCATACTCAGATCGTGCCTGACGCTCAGACCATCGGGCCCATGAGAGGCCCGTCTTCTGAAGCGCGTCGATGAAGTATGGAACTTTCTCCATGTGACGTGGGGCGAGAACGATCTTGAGAGGTTTCCCTTCACGACGAATCGCCTGCGCAGTCTCAAGCCACACGGTCTCCTCTCCAGGATGTACACTACCGAGGGCGACAACGGGGGAAGTGTCATCGATCCCCGGAAAGAACTCGCTCCGAACCTGCCAGCGAGAACTGCTGTCGCTGACCTTAGGAGCCGAGTCGTACTTCGTGTGTCCAGTGACATGAATCACTGCGGGGCGAACGCCGAGCTCACGGTAGCGATCAGCCTGCGTCTGAGAAGCGACACACACCGTCGCAATCCGCTCAAGAAGTGGAGCAAAGATACTTCGCGTCAGCTGATAGCGACGAAGGGTGTAATCAGAGATCCGCCCGTTCACGATATGACACGGAGTCCCACGATTCATGAGCTCACGCAAAAAGATCGGCCACAGCTCGGTCTCTGCCAAAACGAATCGCTCGGTTCGCACCCCGGAGAGCGCTCGACGAACACACCACGGGACATCCATAGGGAGCAGCCGCTTCGTTGTAACACAGTCCCCCGCTCTATCGAGCCCGGTCGGAGAAGTAGAGGTAAGAAGGATGGATTGCTCAGGGTGACGAGTTCGCACCTCACTGATAAGTGGAAGGAGCCCTTGCACCTCTCCCACCGAAGCTCCGTGCATCCACCACGTGCTCGGGGGTACGTCACCCCACACACCGAAACGCTCGGCGTAGCGCCTACGTCCCCGTGCACTACAGGCCAGGCCCGCCGCCACTAGGGGCGCAGCTGCAGTAGCGCCGAGCGCGTACACCCTACTTAGAATCCCAGTAGGTATCTGCTTGTTCTGTGATGCCATTGAGCGCTTCCTGAATTCTGATCCGGGCATTATTACGGTCCTCATCGGGTGGTATCGTGATCGGATCTGAGAAGACCACCACACCCCGAGAGAAAGGTCTCGGAACGATCATCCTATCCCACGATGGGATCACGAATCGCTCCTCTACCGAATAGGTCACCGGCTGTACTGTGATACCCGCTTGCTGAGCCAACGTCACCACACCTTTTTTGCACACGTGCCTAGGCCCCTTCGGACCATCGGGGGTGATACCGATACTCGCCCCCTCCTCAAGCCGCCGCATCAGCTCAAGGGTGGCGGCCACCCCCCGTCGAGAGGAGGACCCAGCTACCGATTGAATACCGAGCACCTTGATGGCGAAGGCGATGAGGCGACCATCCCCATGTTGGCTGATAAGCATGTAGAGGGGACGTTTCTCCCTTTTGGTGTACCACCTGGGCAACATCAACATCCGTCCGTGCCAAAAGGCATAGATATTCTGCCCCGAGAGCGAAACCCCATCGGGCATCACACACTCCCACCGGATAGTGGCGTAGAGAAGACGGATTAACCCCGCGGCGAGCCCGCCGAAGAGGTAGATTTGTACCGTTTTGAGGAACCCCACACGTGCCATCGGGGGTAGTCTACCTGGGCAACGGACAAGAGGTCAAAACCCTACCTTCTACAGGTTGAACAGGTAGTTAGGGCGTAGCCTCGAAGCGTTACACCGGAGGGGACTCGCACCGTCGAAACGTAGACAGCTCTCGCGCGAGGCCCAAGCTTCTTGGGGCCTCTAAGAGGAAATGAGAGACCCTGCGCGGCCGGCAGGGAGACAACGACGTCATTCGCCGAAACATCGCCAATATTGGTCACCTGAACCGACAGGTACCGAACTTCCCGCTGTCCACTCTTGCCACTCAAGACGTATGAAGGAACCCCCGCTCGGAGGGTCGTCACATCACGGCGACGACTCGGCTCCTCAGCAGGGGCCTTCTTCTTCGCGGCAGCCGCCTCGTGGACGACAGACAAGATAATAAGGATTGAGAGCAGACGATAAAGAGCCATACGCTCCTATCGACGTGCGGCTGAAAAAGTTGCTACACAACCGAGAGAGGGAACGCTCATCAAGATTCCCTACCAACAACTCAAAAATTCAGGACTACGAGCCCCCGTACCATCCCAGTGTGGGGGAGGAAACCATCTCAGAAGGCATCTACTTGTGTGGGAGATACACGTATCCTATCGAGCGCGCGGCTCATTTGATAACACGTTAATTTACTCACAAGTTCTCTAATTATACCTCAGGGGTGATGCTAAGTAAGCGCAGTGTTTGTCTGTTGGTTATACTTACCGCTGAGGACCGTAAAAAATAGCGTCGAGTACTCGCTCGAACGAGAGACGACAAGCTCCGGGGCCATCGGTGAATGTCAAGGAAAAGACCTATAGTAACGAGGACTTCAGAAACGAAGACCAGAAGACTCAAGCGGAACGCCTCATACTTCAGACTGAGAACTGAAGTCATAAGCCTCCTATGAAAGTTATAAGTCGCTACATGCGCAGAAGTAGTACGGGGTCCCCAATATGGGTAGCACTTTACTCGCAAGTACGTGTTACATATCTGCTCGCATTTTCAGGGGGCAACTTCCTTATCTGATTTCCTTTGGATTTGCCTACAGACCGGTGGGGGACTTGGTGGTACGATTACCAAGATGTTTCAAGTCGATCACTTTTAGAGGGGCGCTATGAAAATCGGAACCTTTGCAATCGCGATCCACGGTGGAGCAGGGACTCTAAGCAGAGAGAATATGACCGAGGAGCTTGAACGCGCCCACCGAGATGTGCTCACCCAATCACTCCGCTCTGGCCATGCTATCCTAGAAGCCGGTGGATCAGCCCTCAGCGCAGTCGAAGCTGCAATCGTCGTGCTTGAAGATAGCCCGCTCTTTAACGCTGGAAAGGGCTCAGTCTTTACGCATGAGGAGCGGATTGAGATGGATGCCGCTGTGATGCACGGCGGATTGAGAGCTGCAGGAGCAGTGGCTGCAGTTACTACGATCAAGAACCCAATAAAGGCCGCGAGAGCAGTGATGGAGAAGAGCTCACACGTCCTTCTCGCCGAGTCAGGCGCGGAGGCATTTGCTGAACTCGTGGGTTGTGAAATCGTTTCTCCGGAATATTTTGAAACCGAGTTTAGGCGTGAGCAGTTGCGCAGGGCGAAGTCTCAAGAGAGGACCGTTCTTGATCATGATGGTGGAGGGATGGCTAGTGTCGGTAGCTCGTCAATCGATTCCTCATCGGGTTCAAACCAGGATAAAAAGTTCGGTACTGTAGGCGCGGTTGCGCTCGACAAAAACGGCGACATCGCGGCTGGCACCTCAACGGGAGGAATGACGAATAAGCGATTTCACAGGATCGGCGATACACCGCTGATCGGAGCTGGCACGTTCGCAGATAATGAGACCTGCGCAGTCTCGTGTACGGGACACGGCGAGTTCTTTATTCGAAACGTTGTGGCATACGACGTCACAGCACTAATGAAGTACAAAGGTCTAACACTAACTCAGGCAGCTGATCATGTAGTGAATGAAAAGCTTCGTTCCATCGGCGGTATGGGTGGGCTTATCGCCATAGATAGGTCAGGAACTATCGTAATGCCATTTAACACCGCAGGGATGTACAGGGGCGCTATCGGCGTGGATGGAACAGAGCGCGTTGCGATTTTCTCGTAACGCCACGTGTAGCGACGACCTCGATAGGTAAAAGGTGAAGTGTTCAGGTAAGATGCCCTGTTTAGTGGGGCACATAAGCTATTTACGGCACACCACCACAGCCCGAGAGAACGGTCTCGGAACGATCATCCTATCCCACGATGGGATCACGAATCGCTCCTCTACCGAATAGGTCACCGGCTGTACTGTGATACCCGCTTGCTGAGCCAACGTTACCACACCTTTTTTGCACACGTGCCTGGGCCCCTTCGGACCATCGGGGGTGATACCGATACTCGCCCCCTCCTCAAGCCGCCGCATCAGCTCAAGGGTGGCGGCCACCCCCGTCGAGAGGAGGACCCAGCTACCGAAGGACTCTACTTGTATAGAAGATACACGGGCCCGATCAAGCTGACAGCCCATTTTCTGACACAGCACAATACTCACAAGTTCCACCAGTATACCCAATACAACCGACTAAAGAAGCACAGCGTTGATCGCTGTGGCAGGTTTCACTCTGAGGACCGTAAAAAATAGCGTCGAGTACTCGCTCGAACGAGAGACGACAAGCTCCGGGGCCATCGGTGAATTTCAAGGAAGAGACCTATACTAACGGAGATTGGAGAAACGAAGACCAGAAGACTCAAGCGGAACGCCTCATCCTTCAGACTGAGAGCTGAAATCATAAGCCTCCTATGAAAGTGATAAGTCGCTACATGCGCAGAAGTAGTACCGGGTCCTGAATATGGGTAGCACTTTACTCACAAGTACGTGTTCCATGTAGGGAGTGATAGTCGGTTTCTTTTAGTTCGAGCTCCTATAGAAATTGTTCTGGATGTATCTCCTGATGGAACAAAATGACGTCCCCGATCTCTGGCAATCGAACCCTGAAAGTCGATGATGGGGGCGTGTTCGTCCCCATCGAATTGATATTAAAAATGTGCTGGGTAAGGTATGGGCCTAGTCCGTCGTCTTTCAATGCGCTCTCAACATCGAAGAGAATGGAACCGCCTAGCTTTTGACTCACCTGAGCCAGGTAATGCTCGATATCGTTTTGTTGTGGCGGGGGATAGGTGTAATCGATGTTTCTTCCTTCGTCAGTAGTAAGTCGGCCCAAAGTTCCGCCGCCGGCGATTTGCTGGAGCACTCGGTAGCCAGCAGAATACCGCTCTTTTAGGTATGCCCCCAGGGCCTTGGCGCCAGAATCGGTATAGAACGTTTCTTTTGAGAGGTTTGCGGTAGGAGCAAATGTTACGTGTCCATTGTGGGCAAGCACGACCCCCAGGCCCGCGCCAGCTAGGTCCAGGAAAGCGGTCTTAGCCATAAGCTCATCGCGATGCGGGATAGGATCTTCTCCCCGACATTCAATTTCATAAAGCCCGCACAACCCAGAGATACTGCGAAGAGCGCTTTTTACCTTGTCCAAATCAATTTTGAGATGACTCGATATCCCACCTACCTTCTCCAGCAGTTTGAGGCCCTGATCCTTAACCTTCTCTTGGATTGGGGTGACATCAACTTGGCCTGCCGCATGGCGCTGGGGGTTATCTTGGGAGGGAGCCACCTGTTCCTCCCCACTTTCAGGATAGCCTTTTACTTTTATCGACTCTTGCTCCTTGCGAAATGCCAAAGCTGACGCCTTGGCGTCCTCAAAATCTTCCAATAACTGGAGAAGCTTACGACCGAGATCACCAGGAGGTTGCAATTTTTGCAACTCCTCCCGCAACACTTCGGCGGCGCCCTTGGTTTGAACATCGAGACCAGAGAGCTTCACGTCTGGCTTGCCCTGCAACCACTCACACAAACTCAAGAAACCACTGTTACTGACGGTCGGAAACGAGAGGTCCTTCAACGCTGTCTTAATACGGTTACTGTCACCACTCCGAATCGCGCTTGAAACGGTCGTCATATCGCTGCCATCCGCCTCGACCATGACAAGCGTGCAGTGATGCTTTTCGATGAGCGCTTTGGTGATGTCAGCCTGCGCCTGAAACATCTCCTGAGCTCGGTGGGTCCCCTCGCCGAGACCGATCGCCCTGGGCTTGCCTCTGGCAAGCATCTCTGCCGCGGCTACGGCATCGTACGGTTTCACGTAAGGCATCCAGACCCTTATGTCGGGAGCCATCGACTGAGCGATCGGCGGAGTAGCGAGAGCCTCAGACGGGGAGGTATGCTGCGGCTTTGGATCTTGAAATTGGCTCATAGTTACGACGTCCTCGTTAAATCTCCT
>JBEGVS010000078.1:0-12547 GCA_041178185.1 Pseudomonadota bacterium | reverse complement strand
CCAACAAAGTGTGCGCGAGTTCCGGCCCGTCAGGAGCCGGGCCCTCCGGGTATATGGTGGTGGGGGCTATGCCGTCGCGCAGTATGCGAAGAAGAGCGATAGGATGTTCGGATCTTTTGGCACAGATGTTTAGCCTTTTATCTGCTTGTGGGTACAGGGGGTTGAGAGGGGGGTAGTGCATCAGGAGGTCGCCCATTCCTGAGCGCTGCGTTGCGTCAGGCGAAGATATTTTGCGGTGCGAAACCTTGTGGCGGCAGGGAATAGCCGCCCTCCCCTGGTGCGAACCGTGAGTTGGAAGGACGGTCGTCATCCCACCGACGGTCTTCTGACGTTCACGTAGACGCGCCTACTCCATGTAGTAACTGACACGGGTGACGACCCTCACTCGCTTTTGTATCGTGCCCGCGTCGTCATAGTCGAGGCTCGGCGCCGTGATAGTGAAGAGCCCCTGCGAGGCGGACTTGATGCCGCCCAATTTTGCACCCGAATCTCGAGCAAAACTCTCAGCAGCCTCCCGAGCTCCCTTCGTTGCGGTCACCAACATCGAGGGCTTGAGACTATTCAGGTCGGTGAAGGTGAACTTGGGGTATACGGTTTCAAGGATAATGCCTTTGCCAAGCAATTGATCGGTTTTTTGGGATAGATCCTGAACTTTTGCGACATCATTCGTAAAGAGCTGAACTCCCGTGCGAGCTGTGTAACGCCCCATCTGATTTGCTTCATATGAGGTTCTGTTCTGGGCATTATCAAGGATAACAACGGGGACCCTCTGAATCGATTTCGACGGCACACCTTGCGCCACAAGGAACTCCTCGATCGCTCTTTGATTGGCCTCAACCTGGGGGCTGAGCTCCTTGATAGTTGCGGCGGTAACCGCGAACCTCAGATCAAGCGTCGCCTCATTTGCGGTCACGATCCGCTCATCCAGCCCTCGAACCTCAACAACCTGGTCCATCTTTCGAAAGGTGATGATGCCGTTTCCGACGAACCAACCAGCAACCGCGAAACCAAGTGCAAGAACAACTGAGTGTGTAAGTTTCATACAGTTCACCTTCCTTACGAGAGAGACGAACCGAACAATCGCATATTCAGGGTCGTTTGCGCTATTTTAAAATAAGACTTCCCGCGGAATCGCCTGTGCCCTCAGTCCTATCTCCCGAACCGCTCTATCAGCTTACTTTCAAGCGCTTGTGGCAATCCTCCAAACGAACCATTCGACATCACGACGACAACATCGTTGGAGCCGATATGAGAGAGAAGAAATTCCTCGATCGCCTTAGCATCAGGGAGCATTCGCGCCGACATTCCGCCCTTGCCGATCGTAGCGCATAAGGTATCAACATCGAGCAGCTCTTGATCGGCATCGATCGCCCGTGATACCACCTGACAGAGTATAACCTCATCAGCGTTTTTGAACGCCGCAACGTATGGCTCCTGAAATACCTTGCGCCGACTTGTATTCGAGCGAGGCTCAAAGACCCCCCATATTTTTCTTCCTGGGAAAGCCTCTCGAATGCCGGAAAGGGTTTCGTTGACCGCGGTTGGGTGGTGCGCGAAATCCTCTATGAGCGTTACTCCCTGTTTGTCAAAGCGCACCTCTTGTCGTCGTTTCACTGATTTAAAGGTGGCAATAGCCTTGGATGCCTGCTCAAGAGAATAACCACTCATGATCGCCACTACGATCGTCACAAGAGCGTTCTTTGCGTTGTAAACACCGCTCATCGGAATAGAAAAGGTGAATTCCCCATCCGTATCGCTGCGGGCGGTAACCCGCTGCGACAGTCCGGATTGCTCCCGTCGAACAATCGAGATATCTGCATCGGCGGAGCATCCAAACGTTACGATTCGACCCGGAACCTTTCCGCGAAGCTCCTCAACAAGGTTCTTCACATGAGGATAGTCGGTACAGCACAGTACGGTACCCCGTTCGGGAACCTTCATCACCATCTCACGGAACACGGTGATGATACTCTCAACATCTGGGTAGATATCAGCGTGGTCGTACTCGATCGCGTTAATGATACAGATGTCTGGATGATAGAAGGAAAACTTCGGAACCTTCGCAAAAAAAGCGCTGTCGTACTCATCTCCCTCTACGACACTATCGGCGCCGTCGCCACGCGCGAGGCTCATTGGTAGGTCCTGCGCGATTCCACCCACAAAGTAGCTGGGCGCTCCCCCCAGCTTAAGAAGTGTAGAAGCGATGAGTGCGGTTGTTGTCGACTTACCGTGCGTTCCCGTCACGACGATAGAGCGTTTTCCTTCGATGATCGTCTCATGAAGCATGCGCGGAAAGCACGAGTATGGCAGGTTGCGTTGCTCTACAACTTGAACTTCTACGTTATCGTAACTCACAGCATTACCGATAACTACAAGGTCGACCGATGGGGGAACGTTTGTAGCAGCGTACCCCTT
This sequence comes from Pseudomonadota bacterium, assembly GCA_041178185.1. GTDB lineage: Bacteria > Bdellovibrionota_C > UBA2361 > UBA2361 > OMII01 > OMII01. The sequence goes on along the minus strand of JBEGVS010000078.1, from coordinate 10,132 downwards.
GAGAAGAGTGACCGAGGAGTTTCGAAGAAAGCTCCCCATCGGCTCGTAGAAGTCCTTATCACTTCCCGATACGGCAAACCCTTGCTTCGTAAGCTCGACGGCAAGCTGCGCCATTGCTACGCCGGCTACCCCAATAACATGAATTCTTCCACCCTTTGAAATACTCGAGAGGGATGTAACTCGGTCGATTGAGAAATGACTTTTTGGCATATGCCTTCCGCTACCACTTTATGTGTTTAGCGATCTCCGAGATATCTTTTACCTGAGTATAGGTGCTTCGGGCTTCCTGCACCCGACCCGCAACTTGGTCCCTAAGATGCGGATTGTAGTGGATGACGCCATAAGCAACCCCCGCCACTACACCGATGAGCAACATACATACGATGGTTACTTGCCGAAGCGCTGCAGATGCGGAGACGAAGAGAGCGTACGGGATACTCCCGACGATTGTGAAGATAAGAAGCGCAAGCAGCCACAGGATCTTCCCGCCCCTTCCGAGCAGTGACGTTCCGCACACCTCAACGAACGCCCAGATCGGTTGAACTAATAGGACAAAGAGAAGCGTCGGAATAAGAACGAGAGCACATAGGCCGAGGATAATAAGGGCTGTGGTCATGATTTCTTCCTTCGCACAAGAGAGAGAACTTCAAGGAATGGTAACGTAGATGACAGGCGAAGGAAACGGAGAGGTCTTAGCGACGCGGGCCCTGATCACGGGGTAATTATCACCTTATAGACCGCACCAGCTTCATCGTCTTCCATGGTATCCGGGCGCTACGTTAAACCCTCCATGACCTGGAAGGGCAAAAACCCCGCACAATCAATTACTTAGCCTGGCCCATCGTCCCTCAAGCCTAACTCAAGCGACGATGCGGCCGTGTCGATACACTACATAGGTGAATCGAGCGATCTCTATGAAAGACGTTTCTATCATGCTCTGTCCTTATGAGAACAACGCGCTCTTTAAGCGTGTGTTCAACCAGATCATTATTCGAACCCGCTACGACCTCTCGATGATCGAGATACTCGTTGTTGATAACAATACGAACACAGAATTAAAGCGTGATGTGGTCGAGTTTCTCAGGGAGAACGAAGAGCTCTGCACCATCAAGTACCTCGAGAACAACAATGAGGGTCAGCTGGCTCAAGCGACCAATAAAGCTATTCAAGCGGCAGACTCAAAGTGGTTTGTGTACCTGTGTACCAACGATACCTATATCTACGATCCACGATGGCTTCAGTACCTGGTCGGGAATCTTTCAGAGGACGACTACGAGGCGGGATATCGCATCGCTGGAACCGTTACCCCTTGGCCCAATCACCTCACTGAAGAAAAACACTTCCACGTGCAAGGTGCGGTCTTCATAGCTTTTACCGAATATATGAAACTAAACCCGTACTCCCTTGAATACCCGTTCGAGTACTGCGACGTGATGCATTCAGCTCGTTGCCTGGAACAGGGGTATCTACTCAAGCACTTGCCTCGCATTTGCTCACATATGGGGCATGCAAGCAGGGAGTGGCATGAGGAGAACCGAAGCTCGAAGCAGTTCCTCATCGCACACGTCCATGGGCTTGCGCAGTTTCCGTAATAGCTTTCTTACGATATGGTCACTCTATGAACACCCTTGTTGGCATCGTTTCTGACACACACGAAGACGTTCGAATGATCACCAGAGCGGTCAAGGTTTTCAAAGAGCGCTCGCCCTCACTTGTGATTCACTGCGGGGATATCATCTCGCCTCCCGTATTAGAGCGTTTTGCCGGATTGCCGCTCAAGCTCGTTTTTGGAAATAACGATGGCGAACGTTCTGGTTTAAAGAAAAAGTGCCAAGAGTTAGGATTTTCGCAGATAGAGGATACCCTGACCTTCGAGCATGGCGGCAAGACCTTCTTTGTTAACCATGGTACGAGCTCCCGTGTCATCGACGAAGCTGTCGCTAGCCAGAGGTACGATTACGTACTCCACGGTCACACGCACGTTCCGCGTGACGAGGTTGTAGGACGAACACGAATTGTAAATCCTGGAGCCCTCTTCTCGGCAGACGCATACTCTATTGCGTTCCTTCAGCCGGAAACGGGTGAAGTTGAATTTGTAGAGATCCCTGAATAGAAAAAGCGGCGTGTGAGTCTCCCCACACGCCGCTTGAGCAATCACCGGCCTAGCGACTAGTGATGATGCGCCGAGGCACTTGGCGCAGCGGGCGCTGCCGCAGCCTCAGCACCAAACGGTAGCGGATGGTCACGGAACGGGTCATCCGTGAACACACCACCGATCATGATAGCGAGCAAGATGAACGGTATCAGGATGTAGGTCCAGATGATCTTATTCTCGTACTTGCCGTGCATGAAGATCGCAATAACGAGGCTTGCCTTGACAGAAGCGATCACGAGAGCACCTACGATGTTCCACTTCCCGAGGTCAACTTGAGCCGCAAGAACGGTAATGACCGTAAGCACAAGGAGGGCGATGAGAACTTTGAGGAACGTGCTCTCAGGAACAACGTGACCGATCTCCTCGTGACCGTGTGAATGTGAGTGTGAATGTGCCATGTATACAATCTCCTAGAGCTATCCAACCAAGTAGAGGAGCGGAAAGAGGTAGATCCAGATGAGATCCACCAAGTGCCAGTAGAGAGCGCCAAGCTCAACAGGGGTATAGTACTTGCCTGAGAAGCGATTGCGCATAGCTGGCCGAATTCCGTACCAGTAGAGGATGGCCATACCGATGATAACGTGAAGGGCGTGAAGTCCCGACATGCAGAAGTAGAGGCCAAGGAAGTTCTTGTAGTGGTAGAAGTCTGAATTCCACACGAACGGGAACATTCCGTGGTGAGCCTTCTCTGAGTACTCGTACCCCTTCACAACCAGGAAGATGAGGCCGCAGATGAGGCTAAATCCGAAGTTCTTAACGACCCCGGCGTTGTCACCCTTTTGAGCTTTTGTCACAGCAACCGCTGCAGTGAAGCTCGAAACAAGGAGAACGATGGTATTGAAACCACCGGCCCAGAGATTGAGGTGCTTACTCGCGTCGTGGAACTCCGCCAAATGGTAGTACCGCATAATCGCGAAGCTGCAGAACATCACCGCGAAAAGGAGAATTTCCGTAGCGAGGAAGAGCCACATACCAAGCTTAGCTGCTCCGTATGCGGTTGGCGTATCCATATGATGGATATGCGGTGGCTCCCCTGGAGGCACGTTGTGATCAACGATTGGATGGGCGACTGCACTCATAACATCCCTGTTTAATAGTAAACCTTTCTAATTTTCTTAGTGACCACGTCCTGTCGGCGTTCCGTAGCTGTACGGTTCTTCTGTGACAACCGGAATCTCCGCGAAGTTCTCATGAATAGGAGGAGACTGGGTCTGCCACTCTAAGCTGTGAGAGTTGTACGGATTACGCGGCGCCTTAACCTTACCGAAGAGGCCTGTCCACAGAAGGTTCAAAAGCGCGAACGTGTAGCCGAATCCGTTAAGGTACGCACCAACCGTAGAGATGGTGTGCAACGTCTCGTACTCGGCTGGGTAGTCGTAGTACCGACGTGGCATGCCGTCCATTCCAAGTATGAATTGCGGAATGAAGGTTAGGTTGAAGCCGATAAAGAGAGCTGCAAACGCGAACTTAGAAACGGTTTCGTTGTACATCTTTCCGCTCATCTTCGGGAACCAGAAGTGAAGAGCCGCGATAAGTCCGATTACGGCACCACCCTGAATCGTGTAGTGGAAGTGCGCTACAACGAAGTAGGTATCGTGGTAGTACACGTCAACTCCAAGCATCGCGAGATAGATACCCGTCGTCCCAGCAACCATGAAGAGGAACACGAACGCCATGGCATAGAGCATCGGAGTTGCAAACGAAATCGACCCCTTGTACATCGTGCTCACCCAGTTGAACACCTTAATGGCGGTTGGGATAGCTACGAGGAAGGTAACGATCGAGAAGAATTTCGCTGAGAAATCCGAGATGCCCGCTACAAACATGTGGTGCGCCCACACGATGAATCCAACGGCCGCGATCGCCATCGAGGAGATAACGACCATCTTGTATCCGAAGAGCGGCTTTCGCGAGAACACCGGGATGATCTCACCAACAACACCGAAGGCTGGAAGCACCATGATGTATACCACTGGGTGCGAGTAGAACCAGAAGAGGTGCTCCATCAGAACGGGATCGCCACCCTTGGATGGGTCGAAGATTCCTGCGCCAAATGCTCGCTCGGCGATGATGAGGAGGAGGGTCATTCCGACTACTGGCGTAGCTACGGTCTGAATGATGGCCGTTGCGTACGATGCCCAAATGAACACCGGAAGTCGCATCCAAGTCATGCCAGGAGCTCGGAGCTGGTGAATCGTAACGATGAAGTTAAGACCGGTAAGGATCGAGGAGAATCCGAGGACGAACGCTGCAAGAACCATCAAGCTGACAGACGTTCCTGTCGTTGTGCTGTACGGAGCGTAGAAGGTCCATCCGGTATCAACTGGGTTGAACATCGCAACAGCGCCGATGAGTGCTCCAACCACATATACGTAGTAGCTAAAGAGGTTGAGCCGAGGAAACGCTACGTCTTTCGCGCCGATCATCAGCGGAATGAGAAAGTTTCCAAGGGTCGCCGGGATTCCAGGCACTACGAACAGAAAGATCATGAACACGCCGTGCATCGTGAAGAGCACGTTGTAGGTGTGCGGGTCCGTGATTATCTGTGGTCCAGCGAATGCCAACTCCGTTCTTACCAAGAGCGCGGCAACGCCGCCCGCAAGGAAGAAAATGAGAATGGTGAAGAGGTACAGGAAGCAGATTCGCTTATGGTCCGTAGACGAAAGCCAGGACCAGATACCCTTCTGCCAATTGAGGTAGTTTAACTCCTCTTTTACTGCTGCTGATGCGTGCGCTGCCATACTTACTACCCTTTATTTGAGCGTCTTAATGTACTCGATGATATCTGCCACGTCTTGATCCGAGAGCTTGCCCTCGTACATAGCTGGCATTACGGGACCGTATCCTTGGACGATCTTAGCCGCAGGCTTGTAGATCGACTCCTTGATGTACGCGTCGTCAACGGTAACTTCTGTGCCGTCGGCGAGCTTCTCTTTACGTCCGTAGAGACCCTTGAACGATGGGCCGACCATCGCAGATCCATCGATGCTGTGACACGTGGCGCAGAGGTTGCCCGAATCATTAACAAGAGCTTTTCCACGCTCTGCTGGTGTCATACCAGCAGTGGACGCAGCGCTCTTCTTCGGAAGCGCTGGAGCCACCTCAACCTTCTGGCTACCATCAACGGTTTTAATGAATTCGATGATACCGGTGATGTCGTCATCCGAAAGCTGCCCTTGGTAGCTCGGCATGCCCATAGCTGGGTACCCTTGAACTACCTTAGCCTGCGGCTGAAGGATGGATTGCCGGATATAGTTTTCATCCACTTTGTAGGAGGAACCGTCAGCGAGCTTGCCCTCCTTGCCGAACAACTTGAGCCACGACGGGCCAACGCGTGGAGATCCATCCAAGCTGTGGCACGTTACACACTGCTTGGCCACATAGAGCTCTTTACCGCGATCCGAGGGTTTGAGAGATGCGAGCTTACGAGCCTCGCTGTCATCGGCAAGCCAACGCTCGAACTCGGCCTTCGGAAGAACTTTAAGACGAGCCAACATCCTTGAGTGCTCATTTCCGCAGTACTCGGTGCAGAACACCTGAAAGTCTCCAGTCTGGATGGGACGGAACCACTCGTAGGTGTAGCGCCCCGGAATAACGTCCGCTTTCGTTCGCATCACTGGAACGAAGAAGGAGTGAAGTACGTCTTTAGCGGTCATGACGAGCTTTACCGGCTCATCAACTGGAACAACGAGCTCGCCCGTTGTTTTCTTTCCGTTCTTGTAGGTGAAATCCCACGCCCACTTTCGGCCAGTTACATTGATCTCCATGGCGTTTGCTGGGGGAGTGCGAAGGTCGACGAAAGAATCGTAACCGAGCCACGCAACCCAGATACAGACGAGGGTTGGGAAAACTGTCCAGATAATCTCAAGGGTGTTGTTCCCCTCGATGCGAGGTGTCTCGTGATCTTGTCCATCACGTTGACGATAGATGATGGCGAAGTACAACATTACGCCGACGATCGCGACCGTGCAGATCACGGAGATAATCGTCACAACATCATGGGCGTAATCTATCTTATGTGCAAAGTCAGAGCCTTGCTGTCCTAACAATCCCAACATACCAGTCTCTATCGTTACTCCTAAAAAATCCTTCCGGTCTCACTAGCTTACGACAGAACCTTTACGGTTCCTGACAAAGAGATAGTACACGAGACCGAGACCGATCAGCGTCAGGGCGCCTCCCACTCGAAGCAATCCCCGTACCGCCCACGTGTATCTACCCTGCACAGCATCGAATCGGAAGCAGTAGAGCAAAAAATGATCTAACGCTGTACCGATACCACCTTTTGAGGCTTCGACTAACGAAAGGCGCACATCCCATGCGGGGAACATAATCCCGGTGAAATATTGCGAGATGAGCCCTGTCGAGGTCAATATCATAACCGCTGCCGAGTGAGCAAAATCTGCCCCATCTTTCACGAACTTAAACCCCAGTTCGTTCATAAGCGCTGAAACGTTCTCAGGCGTTCCCACCACATAGTGTATCGCGCTACTGCCAGCGCGGGCATCACCCTGCAGACGAGCGTTAAACTTATCCATCACCACTCTCGCATCGGAAGGGGTCTCTGTCGGATCGAATCCCACCACGAGAACCGAGTAATCGTTGGATAACTTCAACGGAAGCTCATTAAGCAATTCATAGACGCCGTTCAACAGCAGTCCGCACAAGCGGGGACACTTGTAGTAAACGGGGGCAATCAGGATCGGCTTCCCTGCAAGAGCGAACTCTTTGAGGGGCTTCGTGACCCCATGCACGTCGGTGAAGGGTCGGTTGAGATCAACCTGAGCGCCCAATTGCGTAAAGATACCAACATCTTGAGCAGCCATGGCCCCCGGGTCTTCGATTGCGCCTGCGGTCGTCGAGGCATAGGCGACTAACACCCAGCACAGAACTATCTTTAGTAGGGTGCGTACCATATATAAGGAGAGATTTTGGCCATTGATGCCCATATGGTTTTAATAATCAGCCAATTACAAAATCTTTTCAACAAACCCTCCTCCTAGCTTCATGGTCCAAAACTTACCCCTCCCAAAGCACAATTACCAACAAGCGAACAATTGCTTGACATGCATAACTACCCTTAGTACCCTCCCAACTATAGTTGAGTAGCTTTATCACCTATAGAACCCCCCCCCCTCTGGAGCAGGTCGAGCAGAGGGTCCCTAGTGAGAGGTAAGGTCATGGATATTTGGAAGAAGTTTGAAGAGAACAACATCACCCACAGCGCGGCTCACCACCTACTCGCTATCCTCGAGCTTCGGGAGAAGCGCGGCTACGCCCGAGTGACCGATGTCGCCCGCGAGCTGAACATCACCACAGGCAGCGCATCGATTAACTTAAAATCTTTAAAGGCTAAGAACCTAATCCTTGAGGACGAGAATAAATTCCTCGCACTCTCTGAAGAGGGCGAAGCCGTGGCTCGCGCCGTGCTCATGAGAAAGAATATCCTCTTCGATTTCTTAACGAACATTCTTAATGTGAGACCCGAGCAAGCAGAGATCGACTCGTGCAAGACTGAGCATCTCATCAGCGCCGAAACAGCAAAGAAACTTCAAGAGTTTATTGAGGGATATCGCGCAAAGAAGTAATCGACTACCGTCTTTCTACTCAGAGGATACGAACACACAATGAAAGCAACTCTTAAAGAAGCGCTTAAGAGCGCGATGAAAGCTCAGGATAAACTTCGACTTGAAACGATCCGATCGGTGCTCACCGAAATTCAGTACGAAGAGATGCAAAAGTCCGTTGATGCACTTAGCGCAACGGAGTCCCTTCAAATCGTGCAACGCGAAGTAAAGAAGCGCCAAGAGGCGATTCAATTTGAAGAGCAAGCTGGTCGTGCAGAGCAAAAAGCGAAACTTGAGGCAGAGATCGCGATCCTTGAAGAGTTTCTTCCGAAACAACTCTCTGCTGATGAGCTGGAGAAGATCATCGTGACCCTCAAGGAGAGCACTCCAGGACTCGCGCTTAACGTAGTCATGAAACATCTCAAAGATAAGTACGCCGGCCAGTACGACGGAAAGAGCGCAAGCGAGATCGCAAAACGCGTTGTGGGATAACAACCTTGAAGAGCCCCTTTTTCTGCTGGGAAAGTGTCCTCCCCCACTCTCCAGCCGAGGTCTTTGCATGGCATACGCGGCCCGGTGCCTTTGATAGATTCAACCCCCCTTGGCGCCCCGTCTCGATTATTGAACCGCCGAATTCGCTACGTGACGGATCGAGGGTCCACATCAAGGTACCGCTTCTAGGACCGCTCGGAATCTCCTGGATACTCACCCACCGAGAATATCGCGAGGGGGAACAGTTCTGTGACGAGCAGATACGAGGACCGTTTCGCTCATGGAAGCACTACCACCAGTTTATCGCCGAGTCCGATCTATCGTGCCGCATGCGCGACGAGATACACTTTACGCTGCCGTATGGTACTGGTCTCCTAACCCCGCTAATCAATCATGAGCTGCAACGCCTATTTCGGTATCGCCACATGATCCTTACGAACGACATGCAACTTCATGCCCGGTTTAAAGAGGCGCCACGTAAAACGATCTTGGTAAGCGGGTCATCCGGATTCATCGGCTCCGCTCTTTGCGCCTTTCTATCAACGGCTGGGCACACCGTGATTCGACTTGTGCGGCGCCCCTCTCGCGATCCTCGAGAGCGCAGTTGGAACCCTGAGCAGGACAACCTCGATCCCGCCGTATTTGATGGGATCGATGCGCTCATTCACCTTGGAGGGGAGGGTCTGCTAGGGCATCGCTGGACGCCAGAGTACAAACAACGAATCCTTGAGAGTCGCACAAAATCCTCAGCGCTTCTGTGTAGAACGATTTCCCAGCTTCAACGTAAGCCGGAAGTTGTGATTATGGCCTCTGCCATTGGCTACTACGGCGATACAGGAGATACACTTGTTGATGAACGCTCTCCCGCCGGGACCGGATTTCTAGCTGATACGTGCAAGGCGTGGGAAGCGAGCGCGCGCGATTCTCTGCAGGGTTCAACAAGACTTGTTCATATTCGGATCGGAACGGTGCTTAACGCCTCAGGCGGTGCGCTCAAACAGATGCTGCCTATTTTTAAACTTGGCGGTGGAGGTGTACTCGGAAACGGTCGCCACTACATGAGTTGGATAGCGCTCCAGGATCTTCTTGGAATCTTCGAGCACGCAATCTACACGCCATCTATGCATGGGCCGTATAATGCGGTCGCCCCATATCCTGTCACCAACCGAGAGTTTACAAAAACGCTCGGCAAGGTGCTTCACCGATTCACCATCATACCAACTCCGGCTGCGGTGTTACGCATGATCTTTGGAGAGGTCGCAGATGCTGTGCTTCTTGCCAGCTCTCGCGTAGCTCCTCGTGCGATAGCAGAAGCCGGTTATAGCTTCACGTTACCGAATCTTGAGGACGCGCTTCGTTTCGAGTGTGGAGAGTTCTGAGCGAGACCTAGGGATGGATGTAGGATAGCGCCGGGGTGTTGCGCAGAGTGTCTCGAGCCGGCAGGGCCGGTGTCCACACAAGCCGGATCCCTCTGTGTGCCCCGGGATCGGGGAGAGCGGCCATTCCTGATCGCCGTGTTGCGTAAGGCAAAGATATTTTGCGATGCGAAATAACACAAAAGACTGTCCACAAATTTCGATCAAACAGCCGCGCCCCGGGGCGGGGCGCCCAAGAACCAAACAGCCACGCCTCCGCTTCGCTGCGGCTTCCAATGGGACAACCCCTCCTAACGGAGGGGACCAAGTCTCCAAGTTCCAACGATCAAGTTTTTAACTTCCGGGCAAGAGCACGACCAATGTAGCCACCGTCGTCGCCGCCGCCGTCATCGTCGACCCCCAAGCCGTAAGCAAGAAAGCGGCCAACGCAGACGCGCCCGCCAGAAGCATTTGGCTCTTCGCAGCGAAGATAGTTCCATCCGGCCAGCATCCGGGGCTCGCCATTTATAAGGTCATTCAGCAACACCGCTGTCATAAGCTCT
>JBEGVS010000077.1:0-16312 GCA_041178185.1 Pseudomonadota bacterium | reverse complement strand
GATCGAAGCGCTCTGCGGCCACGGCGTCCTCATGCACCTTTGCCTGCGGTGAATCCACCATGACAAACGACACCGAGCGCCAATCAACTATCCCGCATGCGGCACCTTTCTCGCTCTCTGTTAATGCTCCCTTCGCGGGTTCGGATCGATCTGGTCCACTCCGGGGAGTGTTGTTGTGCTGAGTCATAGCGCCTATGTGGTTCGATGTACCGGAGCTCGTACGGTACCACGGGTTACAAAAGAACCAAGTGAGCTGGTAGATAGTCTAGTGAGCCTTTCGGTCTGTTTTAGTCCTCTTGGGTTAGGATCTCTCTCCCTTATTTTGCGAGGTGTGACGCAACACGGCCGGAGCTGGACTGCCCCTCTCTTTCTCGACACTACGACAGCCCTAACGGACCTGAATTAGATCGTAATTCGATGCTTATGAAGTTCGGGAGCGTGGATATCGAGGTCTGACCGCACGTAGAGGAGCTCACCACAATGCGCCTTATCAACGCGAGCGCGGTAAAGCACGTGAGAGGGTGCAAGCATCGAGTCGAGGGCTCGCCGGTCCTCTTCACTGTGGTATTCCAGGTAGAGAGCCTTCACAAATGGCACAATGTGCTCCATCCGGGAAAGAATATGTCTCTCGCAACCCTCTGTATCGATCTTAAGTATATCGATTCGGGTGATCCCCTCCTCGCTTAGCCACGTAGCGGTATCGCGAAGCCGAATCGATTCGCTCTCTGCGGTATTGAGCCAACTTTTCCCGATAGACGCCGTTCCAGGGTCTACCCACGAGTGGTATAGCGGGACGGTCTTCTCGCAGTCGAAGAGCCCAACATTAAAGCAACGATTTTTTGGGTTCCCTTGCGTATTACGAGTTAATAGTTCAAACGGCCCCTTTTGCGGCTCTACCGAATAGATGGTCGCCTCCGGATAGTGCAGGGAAAAGAAAACAGAGCTCGCGCCGATATTGGCTCCAATATCAACGATAACCTCTACCTCGTTCACAAACGACACGTGAGGATAGGTGCGACCGGTCAAGATGCCTTCGGAATGCCCCTTTGAGTCCTCTGTGTCGTAGCACATGAACTCAACCGTTCGGTCGCCTGATTTCATGAATAACAGCATAGCAACATTCTTAACCAGTTGCGTGGTTCTGGCAACGAAACAAAAGGGATTACAGAGGGCACTGGTACTAATTTTTGTTGCCTTTCACACACTCATAGCCGATAAAAGGCCCGGCTGAAACAAGACCTCTATTCCAGCTCGCTCTTTGTCACTACTTGTCTCGGGTAGTTAGCTCCAGCGCTCCGTTTCCCTGAATTCACGTCTCACAGGACAATTCAGCGAAGCGCAGCGTGCTTCAGTTTAGGGTTTTGATCCAATTTTCATCTCCAGGAGAACTATCGATGCGTTCACTCTCAACCGGTGAAGTGGCAAAGATCACCAAGACCTCAGTTCAGTCGGTTATTCGATGGATCGATACGGGAATGCTTAACGCTTGGAAGATTCCAGGCTCTCGCTTCCGCCGAATCGAGGTGAGTGAGCTGCGAGCCTTCATGCTTCAGCATCACATCCCCCTTGGGTACCTCGAAACAGAGGTGAAACGGGTGCTTGTTGTGTCTCACGACGACACCATGTTTTCAATTCTCCAATCGTGCGCTCCGAATGGACTACCTGTCATCTGCGCGTCCCCCTTTGAGGCGGGTATGCGTTTGGTTGACAGCCTGGTTGCACTCGTGGTGATTGACGAATCGCTTGGGGAACCGATGGTCAAGGGCATCCTAGAATCTCTCGCCTCAAGAGCGAATGAGGTGCGCGCCATCACGTTCGCTTTCGAAACTCCCAGCCTCCAGAACGAGGATGGGAGCCGAGACTCACGAGACCGGTTACGTGAGCTCTTTTCTCAACAGGTAGAGGAAGCCCTCCGCTCCCGCCCGTAACAAGAGAGAAGCGTTGCTGTGGTTTTTATCGTAGAAGGGTTTTACCCAATACGGAAGAAGCACGCTCGCTCTCGCAACAAACGTCACAACGAGGGGCACAATCAAGCGACAGCGCCGCCTACAGCGCTCACAACGGGGTCATGCTCAGCTCTACCGTATCGCTCCGTAGTTGAGCATGCAGCAAGGTGCGGTTGGGCACCGATACCCATCCCTGCCTTTGGTCGAGGGGCTCCGATGCGATACATACACGCTCGGGTGATTTGTGAAGATAGAGGGAGCAATAGCGCTCTCGGTCCCAGGTTGAGTTCTCAACCTCCTGGTAGCATCGCCATGCAAAGATACCCGTCTTCGTGAGAAGGAGCCCATTGAGGGAGGAAAATTCCCAGATCTCGGAAGATTCGGCTAGAAAGCCTTTCAAGTCCTCAACGGTCAACTCGCCAACCCGCGCCACGAGATGCTCAAAGAATATCAACGAATCGGTAATATTCCGGTCTTTGGCCTCAGTCATGAAGGTCTCAATACCGCCATTGTGACAGAACGCCACCTCCTCCCCTCGATACCCAAGCACGTAGGGATGCGAGAGTCGGGCGTTCACCTCAAGTCCCGGTGAAGCCTTTCGATTATGCGCGATGAGGGCAGTCGTCTGCATCGAGTGAACGACCTGCTGAAAGGACTCGCCCCAAGCCTCCGAGGCGCCACATTTTTCGAGGCGTATAGCCCCCGACTGAAGCCATGCCACGCCCGAACCATCATCGTGCGGCCCAAAACCGACAGGGAAGCGTGCCCGTTCAGCCTGATGACGCAGTGAATGGGGAGCGTGGAGGAGCTCAAGACTCGGAGGTTCTTGTTGCGCTGAGGCTTTGGCTAGTAATCGACACATGGACCCCATGTACAGCTGAATAGTGCCCTAGTCAAACGCTCTTCCGCTCATCGGTGTTCCGGTCTGAATTGTTGAGCTAGGGCCAGATGCTGGCAACGATAACCTCAGGCGTTGGTCGTTCTTGATTCCTCTCTACGGCGGTCGGCGGCGCTAGGTGAGCGCCTGAAGGTCCCTCCAGAGGGCCCTCTTGAGGGTGGGGTCCTCCACGAGTGCCTCCAGTGATGAGGTAAAAAGAACCGGTCTCCCGGACGCGCGCTTGCTGATCCCGTTGCTCCTACCGGCACCAAACACAATGACGTACGGCGCAGCGCTTGAGTGAGCAGCCTCGTCCAGAACTTCAGCAGCGGCATAGGTCACCGAATAGTCGGTAGATTCGACCCTAAGCCCTTTAGAGATAATGCCGTTCAGAAGCTCACGAGCAGCATCAGAGGCACGGGACTCCTCCCCCTCGATGAAGATCTCAAAACGGGCAACACCACCCTCCACACTCACATCTTGCATGGGTACGGATTGGGCCCGTATCGACTCACGGGGAATTCCGTTCGGATACGATGCTGCGAGTTGGTCGAGCACTCGAGCGAGCTGGCTAGGGGTCCGTGGTTTCATCCAACCGCCCCCTTTCTAACAACCGCGTCAAAGATACGCCGTGCGACTACACTTTTGGCGGCTGTATCGATCGATTCATGTGCGCCGGATCGACCCACAATACATACCTTGTTCGTATCTTTATCGAACGAATCCATGGCAAGATTACCTACCATAAGGTCGGCGTTTTTTCGCTCGAGTTTGCGAGTCACCTCCGTCACGAGCTCCTCTTGCGTTCCCGTCTCAACAGCGAACCCAACCACAAAGGGTTTGGCGGAGCTTCCCTTCCTCTCCCCAACTTCGAGCAGGATATCCGTGGTGGGGGTGAGCTCGATTGAGGTAGGGTTCGTTGACTTTTTGAGCTTCTTTAGAGCGGACACGGCGGGCCGGAAATCGGCAACTGCGGCGGCCATGATGACAATATCGGGCGACGTCGCCACCTGTTGCATCACAGCATCTCGCATCTCAGCGGCGGTGAGCACCGAGGTCTTCAGTACGCGCCGAGGAAGTCGGGGCGCTCCTCCAAGAGGACCGTGCACTAGGGTAACCTGCGCCCCACGTCGATAGGCCTCCTTAGCAAGGGCGAGCCCCATCTTCCCGGAGGAGCGGTTGGATATAAAACGGACCGGATCGATCGCCTCCCTGGTAGGCCCGGTCGATATGACAACGCGTTGCCCTAACAGGTCCTTCGGACCGACCGCACGTGTTGTCTCAAAGTATATCTCGCTCGCTTCCGCAAGGCGCCCCCTTCCCTTCCAACCACATGCGAGATCACCCGTGTCCGGTTCTACGAAACTAACACCCCGGGCAGAGAGGGTGGCTATATTTTCTTGCGTTTGGGCATGTTCATACATGTTCACGTTCATCGCTGGCGCCATCACAATTGGAGCCCGAGTAGCGAGGAGCACGGCCAAGAGTGGGTTTTCCGCGAATCCGTGGGCTGCTTTGGCGATACAATCAGCCGAGGCAGGAGCGATAACAACCGCGTCAGCCCAATCGGCCAGCGCGATGTGTCCGATAGCTCCGGGTTGAGTCTCTTCCCAGAACGTTCTCAGAACGGGCTGCTGCGTGATCGATTCGAAGGTGAGAGGCGAAATAAACTTTTCCGCCGAATCGGTCATCACTACACGCACGACACACCGGCGCTTCATAAAGAAGCGAGCAACCTCAGCCGCCTTGTATGCGGCGATCGAGCCCGTCACTCCAAGGACGATCCGGAGCCCGCGACCTCTAGTCATACTCGACTCCGTTAAAAAAGGGATTCGAGGCCTTCTCCTCGCCAACGGTGGTATCCGGGCCATGCCCTGCTAGGACTCGGGTTTGGGGAGGAAGGGAAAATATCTCGCGCCGAATCACATCAAGAAGGGTTTTTGTATCTCCTCCCGGCAGGTCGGTTCGTCCGATCGACCCGGCGAAAAGAACATCCCCGCTCGCAAGAAGCTGGTCACGTTCAAAATAGAAGCTCACGTGGCCCGGTGAGTGCCCGGGTGTGAAGAGCACGATACAGGTGGAGTTTCCGATAGAGAGGGTCTCTCCCCCCTTGATAGGGATCGTCGGTTCGGGACAGTTATGCCATTCGACCGGTGACATCCCGTACATCTGCGCGATTGATTTAACGTTGCTTCGCATCATTCGCTCCTCGGGATGTGCCAGAAGCGGAACCCGCAATGTTTGAAGGAGCGGAGCCACCCCACCACAGTGGTCGAGATGGGAATGGGTGAGCCACACCGCTGAAATCGAAACACCAAGCCGCTTAGCTGTCGCTAAGATCCTCTCAGCCTCACCTCCCGGGTCAAGCACCACCCCCTCCTTGGTATCGGAGCACCACAAGATTCGGGAGTTCTGACCGAACTCTGTTACGGGGATAGTCTCGACGTTGAGCATACTCATTACTTCTTTGTGCGCTTGCGCAGCCGTTTTGGGGCTCGTTCTTCCCCTTGGGTCGGTGCCTCCTTGGCGGAGAGCTCGGCTCCAAGGGGCTCACCATTAGCGAACCGGGTCAATCCCTTCGCTAACCCCTCGGATACTATAGACCTGAACGAATCTGTTGCCAATTTTGCGCCATCATCAACGTTATCTATAAAAAACAGCTCAATGAGGGTACACGGCATATGTGCGCCAACTAGCACATAAAACGGCCCTTTTTTAACCCCATGACTCTTAGCGTTCGGATATGGAGCTAGAGCGGCTCGGTGCACGGCTGACTGCACGTAGTGCGAGAGCTCAACCGATTCCTCTAATTTTCCGCTCTGGATAAGGTCGCTCAGGATAAACGTGAGGTCGTCAACGGCGCCCCCTGGAGGCACTCCGTTCTCGCGCTCGGCGAGGAGACGACTCGCCTCATCGTCAGCTGTGTCGAGATAGTATGATTCAAGCCCTCGCAACTGGTGTGAGGGAGAGGCGTTGAGATGAAGGCTCACGAAGGCATCGGCCCTTCTCTTGTTCGCATAATCCGTGCGGCGAGCGAGAGGCACGAAGGTATCATCGGTCCGCGTCAGATGCACCGCGAGAGAGCTATTCCTTTCGAGCATCTCCTTTATCCTACGGGCGAAATCGAGGGTGAGCTCCTTCTCCTCGAGCCCCCCCTTGCCGGTAGCCCCAGCATCGAATCCACCGTGCCCCGGATCCACCACAATCCTCTTCGTAATGGTACGCGTCGACGAGCTCCCCCTCGAGGGCACCATCCTCGGTACCTCGAGATCGAAGGATGGGAGCTTATCTGCAAAGGTGTCGTTTGCGAGAGACTGCAACCTCGATTGAGCACGGGAAGCAAGATGTGGGGTCGCTCTCGATACCCGTTCATACCAAGCCGCAATACTCGGCTTCGTGTCACCTTCAGCAACCGCTATATCGCCCCGTACCACCAGAGCATCGCCGTACTCGGGCACCACTGGGGAGTATCGCTCGAGCAACGTGCTCACGATAATTTTACCCCGCTTCAGGTAACCTGGGGAGCGACTCGTCCGGTAGACCCTCATGTGGGTGTCTGCCGCGAACAAGAGATCGCGCGACGGCATGGTGTTCACCGACTTGAGATAGAGAGCATTCATCTCTTCGGCGAGTCGTACCCACCTCCCCGCATGGACGGACGCATCGCCGGAGGGATCAAGATTGCGAAGACGGATGTACTCTGAGCGAGCATGAGCGCCAGCCGGGAACACCTCGGCATGAACGCGGGGTGGGCACCACAGCGTCGACGCGAGTAGGATTCCGAGGAGGATCAGTCGGTGAGGCATGAGCAGCGAAGGTCCTTGAGCACGTTGATACCAAGAGATTACCTACTCCCTCGTAGACTCGCAACGCATCGTTGCGTCCATAGTCGACCTACCCCTCTGCAAGCCTTTGGAGGGAATAGAGGTACGGCACGGGACACTTACTTGTGAGTAAAGCGCTACCGATAGTTGTGACCTCCTCGTACTTCTGTGCATGGAGCGGCGTATCACTTTTGTAAGAGGGTTATAATGTTACGATCTCAGTCTGAAGTTTGCGGGTTTCCACCTACGCTCTAGCGAGCTCCGGCGGGCCAGCAGCTTGCCCGTCCACCGGAACTCGTTAGAGCGTAGGTGGAGCTCTTCCGGACTTCGTTCCCCAAGTTCCCGGTAATAGGTAAGGGTAACGTGCTCACCATCTCACATTTCTTCTTCCTCTGTGACGAGGTTGTTGTCTGGTCGCTAAGCTTCTCAGGTACGCGCGGTGTCCCTTCCCTTACATTTGCCGATGACTCCGGAGCTTGTCGTCTCTCCTTCGAGCGAGAACTCGACGCTATTTTCTCACGGTCCTCTTCCGGAATTATAACCCATGGACACGCGCTACGCCTACCTAGCCCACGCTCGGCGATATAACCACAGAGCTTGTGATTACAGTACTGTGTTAAAAATCAGCCGTAGGCTCGATAGGAGACGTGTATCCCAGACGCAAGTGGATTCCTTTAGTGCATGTCGATGAAGATTACTCTGCTCGGTGTCGCTACGTAAGGTCAGCACGGTGGAACTATCCTATCCCTCTCGAACGTTCTCTTTCTTGCACCTGCCAAGGGCGAGCTAGCCTACTCCCGGGAAAAGAGCGGAACAGCCCCGCTTTTTTGGAGAAGAAGTGGATAGTGGCTCCTATCGCCGAAAGCTTTTGAGCAGACTCTCGTACCGAACTGCCTTCTCGGGAGTAATTGAAGCAAGTGCTAGGAAAGCGCCTAGATGAGCCACCGGTTCGGCTCCTTCGAACTCGCGTCCAGTTGCGTAAACGAAGGCGTGCTGAAGTTCGTGAAATGCCACATAAAAAACTGAGCTGCTTTCGAACCTGTCTGGACGGAATACGCCGAGTCCACCGTGTGTCTTCATCGCCTCTATATCCGCCCTAAGCCCGGCCTCTTGATAAATGAGAGCCTGAATAGAAACCTCAATGTTAAGCTCCCCAGTCATCGGAGAGGTTCGTGTTTCTGTTACTCCGCCGAACCGGCGTTGGTTTGTAGCTTTAGGATGGTTCAAAACTTTTACGTCGAGAGAGCAAGGGAGCTTATTCGCTCGTATGCACTCACGTAGCCAGATAAGGTAATCAGCATTCACCGGTGAAAGAAGCTCTTGCTGAATCCATGGTGTGCCTCCACTACTACACAGCTGCCGCAGCGATTCCGGGGAGGTAAGCACATCGATATCCTCATCTGAGGTTGTCTCTGCCCATAACCTAAGCAAATTGACGACAAAGGCTAGGCTTCCTTCACGGCGCTTCTCGATAGCATCAAGTGTGGTCCAAGAGGATATCTCCGGCAGCGCAAGGGACTCCTGGCCGATAGCAAGCGCTTGAGTCGGAAGAAATATGCCTATCTCATCACGCGGAGCAGGAGTCTCCGGACAGATCCCCCGTAAACAGAGCGCAGGATCTCCGCTTTTTGGGTCATGCGGGTGAATAAGCATACGAGGAAGGGAAAAAAGTCTACCTGGAGAGTTTCCGGCGGGGGACTCATAGCGGACTGGCAACTGAAGCGTAGCCTGACGAGCTTGTGAAGGATCTCCCCCTTCAAGGAGTACAGCCCCATCCTGATCTATTTGCCAGACCCACGATGGATCTACCTTAATCTCAGCGTGTGCTTTGCTTGAGCCTCGGTAGTCAGCAAATGAGGTGAGTGACCCCGCCTCGTTGTAGTGAAACACCCTGCTACGAGCCCCCTTGGCGACACGAACGATCTTGTCTGCTTGGTCGACTACGGCCGTAACACCGTCGGGATATGCGATAGTTTTAGCTCCTGAAGTTGCGACACTGACGCGCGAGCCATCGACGGTCATGTAGGAGAGGGTTCCACGCTCAAACAGGGGACACTCTCTGGATGGCAATACATTCAGGTCTGAGCAGAGCCATAATCCCGACGATGATTCGAGCCTCCAGACTCGAGTAGCGCCACTACGCTGCTCCTCGGTAACCGAAGAGGGTTTGTCGTTTGAGTAAGTAACGGTAACCAGAGAGAGGTCAGCTCGACGCAAGCCATGTAGATCACCATTTGAGTGAAGATATCGGTACCCGCCACTCTGGAGCAGCGAAATTCCAAAGCCCCTCTCTTCAGCTGTAAAAACTCTTGAAGCCGTGCCAGCAGCAGCAGCGCGTGGAGACCAGTCCTTAATGGCAAACTCGCCGCATGAGGTTACAACAAAATCTCCATCAAAATCTCCAGCTAGAGAGCCCTGACCAATACCAGGACCGGATATCTTCCAGGAGCTGTAGAGCTGATCGCCATAGGTATTTCGAGTGTACGTGCGAGTAACCCCTCCAGAGGTAACCGAGAGGCTTGCTATACGATCCTCGCTACCTTCAACGTTGTGGTAAACGATCCGGGAGATCGTATAGCCACTCGGAAATACGATACTACTAACTCGCCCATCCTCGTTAAGGGCGTATTGAGCGGTTTTGTCACCTTGCGGTATCACGAATCCATTTCTCAGGATCACCCTATTGGTAGGTTGTTCCTGCTTAACTTGCTCTGCTTTGGGAAGAGCAAGCGCGCCAAGATCTGCTGATGAAGCCGCGGGAGGCTCGTCCTTACGAGTCGTTTGAGCCTGGCTCGTTAAGCCGTTAATTGGAAGCAACGCCAGAAGAGCCGCAGCCCCCTTAGAGCGGATTGACTGCGAAGAAAAGCTAAGAGTAGCGGTGCGAAAGTTTGACGTAACGTGCGCCATGCATCCCCGTTCGATAGGCCTTTGCCGTGGACCATTTCCCCTTCTACCAGAGAGAGTATGCGTTTCCAAGGTAAAACTTACCGACTCTCTCTGGGTTGACCATGCCACGGAAAATTTCGCTCTGATAAAAACTAGAACACTCACCAGCTGTCGGTGGCACGCTGCAATCCTACTGCTGAATAAAAAATCATAGGTTAAAGATACCTGGTGTGTTAGCTTTCGCTGTTGGGTGGCCTACGGTAATGGAGCGCTGGCGTATGTTTGGAGAGTCGATACAAAAAGGTCTTGGG
This sequence comes from Pseudomonadota bacterium, assembly GCA_041178185.1. Taxonomy (GTDB): domain Bacteria; phylum Bdellovibrionota_C; class UBA2361; order UBA2361; family OMII01; genus OMII01. Next base: position 6,468 of record JBEGVS010000077.1, on the reverse strand, counting down.
GGTGCTCTAGCTGCATCGGGTTTATCCGGATTAGCCTTTGCTGCAGGACTCCAATCTGAAGACTCTCGTCCGGCTCTCGAGCATTCTCCTCGAGTGGTTTCTGTGAGCTCTCGTAATGAAGAGCCTGTGATTAATTTCGTTCAGGAAGGGTCTCTAGGCCTCAGTGGCATTACTAGTCCCGATGCTACCGGCTGTAGCTTTTCCCCGGGTGCCCGCTCGATCGCTCTCCACATCAAAATCGCCAACGCCGTAAACTCAAAGACACCAATTGCTTTGCAAGATATAAAGCAGTTGTTGGAAGCCCTCGAAAGCGAACGGGGCAATACGATAACAAGACGCTTTTACGAAACATACGCATCGGCATTCAGCGGGGAGGCGGTGCGCGATCTGGTCGTAGCTCACCTCGCACGTAAGGGCCTGCACCCAGATCTGGTGCAAGAACTAAGAAACGGAGCTGTAGTCGAGAGCAGCTCGTTTCGTGCGGTTAATTCCGTACCAGTTTCGATGAGCGGAGTCACTTTTCAGGCGAACAGCCAGGCGCTCAAAATCCACCAGTCAATTAGCGCGGATATCCAGAAGGGCAAAGCCGTACCTCAGGCCTCAATTAAAGCCCTTTTTGTCGCTTTATCAACCGAAAATCTCAGCGGCATACCCGAGCAATTTTTTGCCGACTACGCCAAGAAATTTTCCAGCGCCGCTGCTGTGAAGGTCATGCTTGAGGCTCTGGTTCCAGTAGTAGGTGGGAAGCTATCGCTACCCCGTGGCGAACAGAGTGCAAAGCGCGTGGCCGCCTTGCGCACCCTGGGGAACTCCTTTCCTGACGCAACGCCAATCACGGATCGGAGAGAGATCTTTGAGTCACGGCGCAACGATCCGGACCTCAATATTCGCGCGCTGGGTCTTATGCTCTGCGTGAATGCCAACATCTCACCTAAACACGAATATCTTCCCTCCGAAATTGTTCGAGCGAGCCAGCAGCTAGGATACATGAATCGCCTCCGAGGAGACGAGTTCAGACTCGGCATCATGCTCAGGGAGAGCATTAAGAAAAATTATGCAAGTTTCGCGGTAGACGAAAAAACCCTTCACCAGATCAAGATGCCGCTCCTGCGCCGTGCCCAGACGATCGAGCGCCGCAATCCAGAAATTACTGAAATGCTTACAAGCGTCTCTGAAGATGTATATGTTGATTTCTTGGCCGAGCACGCCCTACACATCAAAGGAGCTCGTGATACCTTAGCTGACACCGCGCTGTTTAGCGGCAATGAGGAGCTGTTTGCGATTCTCCACTCAGCAGATGAGTTCCACTACGGCCCTGCCAGAGATATCGCGAAAGCGTTTCGACTGACCTTTGATCCCACCAAGCACGTAATAAAAGGGGAGAAAAATCACTCAAGCCAAGTTGGTGAGCAGGGGTACTTTAATCTCATACATCGGCTATCGCGCCGTTCACAAGAGGAGCAGCGATCACCCGTACCTTCAGCCGAAAAGAGAGCTCTCATTTGGCTCAACATGCACGGCAACTCAGATGGCGTGTTCTTCACGCGAGGAGGGGCTGAAGAAGCTACTGGAGGGGCCTCTGCGACGAGTCCAGTACTCTCGAGCGAGTTTATCTCGTGGGATGAGGAGGCAACTCACCTGCTTAAGGCTCCCGAGCTGTCGAATTCATGGCTCATAGTGGATACATGCGAGGGATGGAACTACTCCGAGCACGTCAATGAAAGATTGGTCGGTGACTTTCTGAAGGACATGCCAATTCAGCAGGTTGTTAAAGAGAAGCGTATTCCGGGAAGAGTTATAGGCTCACAGTGTCACATGCTCTCAGTTGGAAATATGGTTATGTGGTACGATGAAGATCTTCCGGCCGATAAGCAGCAGCAGGTAAAAATAACGTACTCGAAGCTTATGTTTGAATTGATGTTGTATTGCCAGGCGAAAACGATGGGAGTTGCTATCGAGGAGATAAAGACTATCGGCGCGACTGATAAGCCGTTTACCTGCACCTTTAGAGATGTGTATGAGGTCGATGAGAGGCTTGCAAACGAAAAGGAGGCTGGGTTCACAAAATGGTGGGGAAGCCAGGAGGGGAAACTCTTTGATTATTTGAAAACCAATAGGATCGATGCATCAGTCCAGGACAGTAAGCTAATCGACATCGATCAGGTTCACGAGGAGATACTCGAAAAAGTACGTCAAAAAGGTCACGCTGTTCCAAAACCTGACTCGAAGATCCCCCCTATTCGGCGAAATTCAGACTATGTACATGAGATAAGCACTATTCACATCCCAAGTCAGGATACATATATCGCCTAAGCCTAGCCCATAAGGAACTTGTACTTGTGAGTATCGTGCTGTGCTCAAAATGAGCCCTCGGCCAGATACGATACGTCTATCTCAGACACAAGGAGATCCATTAAGAGATTCAAGCGGCGAGCTGCGGCCCTTTTGGCGCACAACAACCGAAGCCACAGCCTTACACACCTCTACAAGAGGCTCTGGATAGATTCCGATTCCAACTACAGCAGCGGCACAGAGGGTGAGCGCGAAGGTCGAGAATACCGCATCGTTGCCTCCATAGTCGACCTACCCCTCTAGAAGCTCTTTGAGGGAATAGAGGTACTGCAACGCGTCTCGTGCACTCAACGTATCCACATCGAGCTCCTTAACCCGAGCCTTTACCTTCTCCGCGATCGGATCTCGAACTATCTGCGTGCCTGAGTTGAAAAGGGTCTGCTGTCGGGTGTCTTCTTGCTTTGCTCGGATTGGTCGGATCGGCACAGTTACAGGCGCCTCCCCAGACTGCTTCTCAGAGAGCTGGGCCAGGATCTCCGAGGCTCGCTCGATCACAAAACTCGGCAATCCGGAGAGCTTCGCCACCTCGACTCCATAGGAGCGTGGCGCAGGCCCCGCTTGGATCTCGTGGGTAAAGACGACCCTGTCGCCATCCTCTACCGAACCAACCGAGAGATTCTTTATCCTTGGAGACACCGAGGCGAGCGTGGTGATCTCATGGTAATGAGTGGCAAACAGGGTGCGGCACTCAACACGAAGGGCTAGATGCTCGAGGATCGATTGAGCTAGGGATTGCCCATCGGTTGTCGCAGTGCCTCGGCCAAGCTCGTCGATAAGGACGAGGGAGCGCGGGGACGCGTGGCTAAGGATGTGTGACGCCTCGCGCATCTCTACCATGAAGGTTGATTCCCCCTCATGGAGATCGTCTGAAGCGCCGAGCCGGGCGAATATCCGATCGACGAGACCGACAACGGCATGTTCGGCCGGAACAAAGGCGCCTATCTGCGCCAGAACCACGATTAAAGCCGTCTGTCTGAGATAGGTCGATTTCCCTCCCATGTTGGGCCCCGTCACAATGAAGCAACGCCCCCCATCATCGCTGAATTCGACCGAGTTCGGAATAAAGCTCCCGTCTAGTAGGGACGCTATGATCGGGTGACGTCCTCTCCGGATGGAGAGCGTCACGGTCTCGTCAATTTCTGGTCGTACCCAAGCATGCCTTTGAGCGGTTTGAGCGAGTGCCGCTAAGACATCTACGGTAGCCATCGCTGATGCGATTCGACGCAGGTCAGCGACAATCGGGATAAGGCTATCACGCAACGCTGTGTAGAGGAGTTGCTCTCTGCGAATCTGTCGGTCTACTGCTGTGACAACAGCGTCCTCATGAGTCTTCAACTCTGGGGTCGTAAAGCGATCGGCATTGGCAGTGCTTTGCCGCCTGATGTAGTGCTGTGGGGCCTTCGGCGACTGAGAGGTGGGTATCTCAAGGAAGTACCCGATGATGTTGTTCGACTTGACCTTCAGGGTAGCGATACCTGTGGCCGCTCTCTCGCGAGTCTCAAATGCCGCACGCCACTCATCGGCTTGAGAGCGCGTGGCTCGAATAAGGTCCAGCTCCTCATCATAGCCGTCCCGTAGTACACCACCATCTGTCACCACATGAGGCGGGGAATCAACGAGTGCCTGCTTGAGTCGCTCGAGAACTCCGGCTGGGAGTGTCAATTCGTGAGCGAGGGAGGCGAGCAAAGGAGCTGCACATTCGGCAAGCGTCTCTCGAAGCGCCGGAATCCGGTCGAGCGTGTCCCGAACAGCTCCAAGATCTTTCGGACTCGCTACCTTTAGCTCGATCCGCGCGGCAAGACGCTCCAGGTCAGAGAGGCCACTCAGCACAGATTCGACCGAGGACGCATGGGACAGCAGGTGTGCCACCGCGTCTTGGCGAGCAACAATATCGGCCTTGGAGTCCAGGGGCGCTAGGATCCAGGAGCGAAGTAATCGCGAACCACCCGGTGTGGCAGCACAGTTTAGAAAGCCGAAGAGAGTCCCTACCGAGCTCCCATCCTTCGTGTTCTGCACAAGCTCAAGATTCTTACGGGTAGCGGCATCGATAATGACACACCCTGCACTTCGAATCGGCGTCAATTCTCGAATGGGTATGGCGTTGCCGAGCGACACCTCATCGAGGTACGCCAAGAGCAGTCTTACGGCCCGTTTTGCGGTCGGTGACAGGGCGTGAAATTCAGCGCGGGCTGAGTCGCTCAGAGGCACCGGCATATCTGTGGCACCCGCCGACTCCGTTCGAAACTTCAGGGCGTTGGATCCAGTGACCCCTTCAATCGAACGCACCCACGATGACCTTCGGTCAACCTTGTCGCCGAACGACGAGCGAGGAAGGATCGCCTCTCGGGCGGAGACGTTAGCGAGCTCTTTCGCGAGGGTGGGAATCTCAAGGGAATCTTTTACCCGCACGACACCGGTTTGCGGATCGGTGCAGGCGATAGCGCCAGAGCGTCCTTCGGGCTCGAGGGCGACGGCCGCAAGTACGCTCTCCGAGGAGTCAGAGGAGACGCTCGTGAAGAGTCGCATCGCAGGTGTGATAAAACGTTCCAGCGTTCGGTCTACCCCCGAGCCAGAGCCGGTTTGCGTTACAACAGCTATCGAATGTCCCATAGGGAGGAGGCGATCGATGTATCCATCTAGAACGCTGAGGGGAACACCACACATCGGTATCGGATTAGGTGCGTTTTTATCCCGTGACGTAAGGGTAAGATTGAGGGTCTTCGCTACCACCACTGCATCGTCAAAGAACAGCTCGTAGAAGTCCCCAACCTGAAAAAAGAGAAGGGCATCAGGGTATTGCTCCTTGTAGTCAAGGTAGCGTTGCATCATCGGGGGAAGGTCTGACTTTTTGTGAGGTAGCGCCATAGGAGCCGGATCAAAACACGGCCAGGGGGGTTCGTAAATAGCTTTCAAACGGCCTTTTGTGGAACTTAATATCCATACATTTCGATACCTTGATCATGTTTTTGCATCCTCATGCGAGTAGATTTGCCTCCTGCGGCATCGAACAGAGAGAGAGGCTAGAAAATATCCTAGCCCGAGGTGCAGGGAGGCCTGTGACGAATGACGCAAACCCTTGAAGGTATGAAGCTCGTACTCGTGGACGACGAACCGGGCATCTTGCGGGCTCTAAGCCTCATCCTATCGACCCTTAAGTGCCAGGTCACCGCCCTATCCTCTCCCCAGATGGTCCTCGAGTACTTCGAAAATGGGGAGATCCCCGACGCGGTAATCAGCGACCTACGAATGCCGGAGATGAGTGGGATAGAGCTCCTGTTCGCTCTCCGTTTTAAAGGGGTAGATGTGCCCTTCATCCTGATGTCCGGCCACGCTACCTCCCAGGAGGTAGCGTCTGCAAAGGGGGCGAACCTGACCGCATTTTTGAGCAAACCGTTCGCCCCAACTGACCTCATCCGAGAGCTTGAGAAGGCCTGCCCTTCGATGAACCGCACAGCGAACGGTAGTTAGACCGTTCGCCTCCTCACTTAGGACATAAGGATGTGTGGTCCGGAAGAGCCCACGCAGCGCAACTAAACTGATCAAAGAGGTTAGACGCCGTCTGAAGGTTGGGTCTCACTACTGCCCCTGGATTTAACCCCCGCACAAAGAACGCTACCTGACGAGTGAGGCGCTGCATCCTCCTCGACTGACTAACCAAGGAGTCTTTTACCATAGTGAGGTCTTTGACCGGACACGATGGACAGAGCTGGGTAGTCTTTGGGTAGTTACGATACATGTCCCGTACCAGGTCGCGCTTGATTGTATCAGCTTGGTCTCGTAACTCCTGGGCCCGAGCCTTCACCCAGCAATCGGTTGTCGTTTTGATGATAGGGTCTAACATCTCGTACACAACTACACGTTGCGCGCGAATTATCTCTTCAAGCTTCGCTAAATCGTCTGAGTTATCAACCGGCGGCTCGCACGCTGAAGAGCCACCATCTTCAGAGTTATCCTGGGAACCCGTACATCCGGGGTCGGCTTGATCCATGCGACCGTCTTTATCGTCATCAATACCGTTCGCACACGCCGCTTGGGGGTGTTGCTCGCTTTGACCGTTCGATGCTCCGCAACTAAAATCCGCGGAGTCAATTGCTCCATCCCGGTCGTTGTCGATTC
>JBEGVS010000076.1:0-50446 GCA_041178185.1 Pseudomonadota bacterium | reverse complement strand
CACAAAATTTAATATTTGCCCATCACTTGCGAATGCATTCTAAGTCAGACTCTTCTAGAGAGTCACTTCTACTTAGCTGCACTCAGAGTTTAGTTCTTGCATGAACTATGTTCTCTAATTTTAGGTCGCTGTGACCTAAAATCCTAAACAGCTTCTACCCATAACCTAGTTGTTTTACTGCCTTTTTGCCGCTTCTTTCGTCGCAGCAGGGAATCGAGTTTTAATCATTTACCGCTTTCAGTCAAGATACTATCTTAACTTTTTTGCTGCGTTACGATTTTTCTCGAAGCCCCCCTTTTCCTGAAGAGTCTCCTCCCCCGAAAAGGTCCGTTTAAGATGGTCTGTACAAGCACCGTTCTCTCAGCGGACGGGGATAGTAGTCCGGGAGCGTCGGAGATGTCAACGACTGGAACCAAAAATGTCGTCGATTTGTAACGAATAAAGTCGCAAAAGGATTGGGCCAGGCCCTTGCTTTACCGCCAAATAGATGGGCTCGCCTCTCGCCTCGCCGTTCCTCACAACGACACTGATCGCGGCCGATTGCAAAGCTCAGGCGGCACTGCTGCGTGCGTTCGATGATTGAAGCCTGCCGAAAAAGTCGCCGTTCAAACGGCTTCAGGTGTATACTGCGCAGGCAATTTTAGTGAGGAGTTCTATGCCATCGTTCGATATCGTTTCAGAGGTAAACATTCAGGAAGTTAAGAATGCCGTCGACCAGACGCAGCGTGAGATCGCTCAACGCTACGACTTCAAAGATTCGAACGCGACCATCGAACTTAAGGAGAAGGAGGGAGTAATTGGCCTGCACGCTCCCGATAAACTTCGCATCGCTGCGATGCAAGAGATCCTTCGACAGAAGCTCTCCAAGCGCGGCATCAGCCAGAAAGCCGTTACCTTTGAAGATCCACAGCCAGCTGGAGGAGACACCCTACGTCAAACGGTGACGATTAAGCAGGCTCTTAATGACGAGGAGAAGAAACGAATTAACAAACTCATCAAGGAGACCAAACTCAAGGTAACCTCCCAGATTCAAGGGGATCAGGTACGAGTGACCGGAAAGAAGAGAGACGATCTTCAAACCGCTATCGCGACCCTCAGATCTTCAGTCACCGATATTGAGCTTCAGTTTACTAACTTCCGAGAGTAGAAACCCCTTATTCCCGCTTTCGGTAGAGGCTCGTCACGAGATGTGGATTCAAGGCTCAACCCTCAGCATCTCGCAACGCGCCCTCCTACCGGAGCGTCCCCTCTCCCCGCTTCAAGCTCGTGCTCAAACTCTCGCCAGCCAGGTAATTCAAAGCTACACCGCCCGCCACACCGTTCAGGATGCCCTTTCGTTTATTGAGGAACACGTGTCGAGCCCTTATGCGTTCGAGAACGACATCCTTTCACTTCCGCTCACTCCGGCAACGCTCTCAGCTATGCGCATACCAACCGGATTCGGAGTCAAGGGCGGTGCTGCTCGAGAGGCTTTGATCTCGAAGCTCTCCATTCGATCGGCTCAACAACCCCGAGATATCGACCTTGTCCGAAGAGGAGCTCATCGAATGCCCGCTGACGATAAGGTCGCTCAAGAGATTATGGGCCGAGATTTCGAACACGGCGCGAGGGTCGAGCTCATTCGAGACCTTGGTGGCTACCTGCGCTCTCGCGACCTCACCATTAACGAGGTGACCGCAATTGATGATGTCGTCCATACCTCCCTTCTGTGTGCCCTCGATACGATCGGCCACGTTCTGCGCCCATCACGGTATCGGAGCGGAACGCTGCACAAAGCGCCGAGCCTTCTCGGCAGCTCGCTGCTCAAGATGGTTCGCTTGTATGCGGAGGGGAGCGTCTTAGGCGAGAACTGGTCGATCACGGGGATCCCCGAGGAGACCTCATTTTCGGATTTTGACCTTGCGATTCACCTCAACAAGGCGTTCCAACGGGGCATCGCTGTAGCGGACAAGTTTCTCTATACCCTTGAAATCCTCTCTTTACTTACGGCGACAGAAAATCGGGTAGATCGAGCCTTGCTAGAGCTAGAGCACCTGCGACACGGCGAAAAGGGGCTTTTCCCTGACGTACCTGCTGAACAATGGGAGCGAATCCTTGAGCAGGGGGTGGGGAAAGAATCCTAATCTGAAGACCACATCGCTATCCTCTTGCCCAAGTGCCCTCCCCTCCCTACCATCTCGGGCATGCAGAATCTTGACGCGCAACTCGCCTTCATTCGTGAACTCGACAAACTAAAGGGAGTCTACCGACTCGCTCGGGTAAAGACTGACGACAATCGACGCGAAAATAGCGCGGAGCATAGCTGGCACCTCTGTCTCATCGCGCATGTGCTTCTGGAGTACGTCGATGAACCGCTCGATATCAATAAGGTGACCCGACTCCTCCTTGTTCATGATATCGTAGAGATCGACGCGGGAGATACCTACGCGTTCGGACCGCAGTCGGCACTGGACGAACAGCCAGAAAAGGAACTTCGAGCGGCGAGACGTCTCTTCGGACTGCTGCCAGACAAACAAGGACAGGAGCTCCTCAACCTCTGGCTTGAATTTGAACGACGAGAAACCCTAGAGGCGCGCTACGCGGTTGCGATCGATCGAATAACGCCACTCATCATGAATGTCGCTAATGATGGCGGAAGCTGGCGACACCATGCACCAACCCGTTCACAAGCGCTCAAACGACACGAATATATCCAAATAGCGGTGCCGCGATTATGGGATTACGTCGTTGCCCAAGTCGACTTTGCCGTCTCCCAAGGTTGGATGGCAGAGGGATAGTCCCTCAACTTATTCTCTCAGAGACCGCTCGCAAGGTAGTACGCCTCAGTATGATTTCAAGTCACTCGCTAAAAGCTGGAACTTCAGCGCGTTAGGCAGGTGGTGCCTGCTTTGGCTAAGGCCTAATCACACGTCCTCTCTGTTTTTAAAACATACAAACACAGGCTATTGCGACGCTCTGTCTGCGGAGCGGGCGCTTAAGAATCTGATCCAGTTGAAAAATATCGATGATTTCGAATCATATGAAACGTTGGATTTGACCGCGCTGTCTCTGAGAGAAATAGGTACGAAATAGGTACGAGGTGGTATAACTTTTCGGGAAGCGGGCGCCTCAGCGATCCGCTTCCCCGAATTGTTATATTGCAGTATATCATAATTATTGTTTCTTTCCGGCATCAGAATAGAAACTTGTGAAGGCACCAAACTCTGGATTTTTGTCAATATAACGGCGCCTGTGGGCCTCTATCAAAGTTGCTGGAGGACGGAAAGAGCTCGGTGCAGAAGCCACAAGAAACTCGGGGTACCCCTGGACGAGGGAGTCTGCAGTCATCGCCAAGATATCTGCAGTACTCGCCATCCACCGCTGGATGTCAGACACAGAAAAGGCCCTTGAAACAAAGAGTTCGCGAAAATCTTTCAGAGTAGCTGGATTGTGAGAGCTTTTTACCTCTTCAAGGATGCGCCTTTCTGCCCGAAATTGACCTTCTGCGCGAGACCCTACCGCGGAGTCTTGCGCATGATAAATCATTTCTATGATTTGGCTGAAAGGAAGACGGTCTACCGGAGCACTGTTCCAGATAGCCAGCGCCTTATCTCTCGCAAGCAGATTTTCAGCGGTATCGAACTTGCTTGCTGTGCTTCGCATATTACTGGTTAAGATTTTATCCAGAAGAATTTGATTGACATAACGTTTAAAGCACGTAGCCCAAAACGCGCTAGCGTTTAGGGCTCCTCGTGCCTTTCATTATTATCCCGTTATCATGGATTTGGAACCCTTGCTCAATCAAGTTCTGAATAGGCAGAAAAAGAGGCTTTGGAAGTTTATCCCATTCGAACCATCCCCACTCTTTACATTTGTCTGGTTCCCTTATCTCAGCAATTCCCCCCGAATAAGTGGCAATTACGAAGAGCGTCACGTAGTGCTTATTTTCGTTCTCAAATATATCGTTAGTAAATGGTCCTATTTTCAGATCAGATGCGACTAGACCGGTTTCTTCCAGTAGTTCCCTTTCTGCACAATCAGCGGGTGACTCTCCAAACTCCAGGTGTCCACCAGGGAAGCACCACGTTTCAGCGCCATGAGATCCGTAGCGTCGGCCAAGGAGCACTCTCTTACCGTCGCAGACAATAACGCCGATTCCGATTCTAGGTTGGTTCATAAAGTTTCAGGGATAATGTTTTCAATAATAAGTTCGCGTATAATCTTACGAGTGATGCGAACACTACTCAAAGCGAATCTCAATTCATTGATTTGTTATGCGCCCTCTACGATCTGGCAATACGTTTCTAGTGCATTCTTGATTTTACTCCGACTTATAGCGTACGGGGGATTATTCTCCGACACAGAAAATGCAAACCAATGAGTTGTGCCATCACCATTGTCATAAGCAAATTCAATCGCTTTGGGGCGGGTCTCATTTCGTCCAACAGGGGATTTAAGCAGCAGTGTCCATAGCGAGTCTAACGATTCTAATGCCACTTTGGGGTCGGCAATTACAAAAGGTCCAACACTCTTCCAAGCTCCCTCAGCCCCAATCTCTGCGTGCTTGAATCGTTCAGCCAGTGGAAGTTCGAGAGAATTTGATAGCATCTGAAAAAATTCCCCAGGCTTTGCCGAATGCAAAGCCTCGGCAGAAGCTCGCACGAAGTGAACTAAATCCTCCGATTTACCTCTCCTCCGAATTCCGAAGAAACTATCCCTAAAGAAAGCCTCAAACGCTACCTCGGCTCTTTTACCGAGATATTCAACAACTTCGGCCTCCGTTCGAAATTTTCCCGGCAAAAAGGATAGTGCCTCTTCCCAATTTCCATCGAACGCAAGCTGACCGCGATCAGGTCGTTGGTCAAAATTTTCATGAGTCTTCATGGTTACTCTATTAGGCACATAACGTCTAAATCAAAAGTTTCGCATCAGTTAAGATGCTATTCAACTCACTCGGACAACGATGCGAAATCTTCTGCATTTCTTTGTTATCCCCACTCGAAAGCACTCTTGGGCGATTCATGTCAGTAAGTGGCACGTTCGATTGTGTCTAGAAACCTCATCGCCCTACGATGTTCGCTAATCTGCTCTGCTATGGACGACCGGGCTTGAGTGGTCAGATTAGATAGCTTCAACAAGTGAACCACAAAGGCCCCTCTATCCGCGAAGCCAGCTAATTCAGCTAAAGTATCTAGCGCATTATGTGATGGATTCGCTGCATCGCTGATAATTTCTCGCCAATCCTTGGGCTCAAATGACAAAAGCTCCGCGGCAAGTTTGGATTCGCTATTCCCATGGCGAAGAGCCCCGATCAGCGGGGCATAATAACGTGGGATTACGGGATGTGGACCTCTAGCACACTGCGCAGCCTTGGAAACCTCGAGATCCGCCTTGATAAGAGAAATTTCGACTACTTTTGCTGCAAGCACATCGAGGCCAGTACCAGCTGCCCCTGAAAGCCACTCAAGGGTCTCCGATGTTTCCGTTGATACGGGAACATTTAAAGTCTCAGTCCAGCGCGGGTCGCTGGCTACGGCACGCACCGGTAGTACGCCAAGCTCAATGAGCCGATTCCTAGCAGCTTGATCGTGTAGAGGTTGTTCAGTCATAAGTACGTGCTCCAAAGCATATAATCGTTGTCTAGCTTTTTCTGCCCTCTCTATGTTGAGGCACCCTGTTTAGTATAGCGGCAAAAACCACGTTACCGAATAAAGAATGATGTTCTTGATTTCTCCTTTATTAGGGAGGTTGAGGCGGTGGATAACGCTTTGATTTTCCGGTGCCGGCCACCGGCAGTCAAGGAGCCCTAATCATCGCACTGACCGGCGTCTGGAACAATCTTTTGTTATCCGAGGATTACCTCGCAGTTGATTCTGACAACTCCCTAGCAATTGCCTCTATGTGAGATGTGCTTGTACCACAACATCCCCCAAGGATTTGAGAGTGAAAGTCTTCCTTCAATTGACGCATGGCCTTACCAAACGAGCTTGGGTCTTCAGTCTCGAGCTCCGGCGCGCCGTCCAATTCAAGCGGGTCGCGAGCTGAGGTATTTGCTTGAAGTCCAGCGACCCGATCAGCCACTCCCTCAAAATAAGGGAACGCTGCTCGAAACGCGCTTGAATGAGAGCAGTTTACCATATAACGAAGCGGTGGCCTGGCGGATGCACGATCCACTTGACGCACGGCCTCTTGAAAAGATACGCCGTCAAGCAACTGGCCGTTGGAACGAATTACAAAACTGATGATATAGGGCAGTTCTGTTTCAGCCATGGCGCGGGCCAACCCCTTTGCCTCCTCGACAGCGGGTAACGTCGATGCAAATAAAAAATCAACTCCGGCTATCGCCAAGGCATCGGCCTGCCATTTGTGAAAATCATAGGCGTCAGCCTCACTCAAACTTTCCTCGGACTTGTATGCGTCACCTCGACAGCCCATTAACCCGCCCAGATACACCGGGGTGCCGCCGCCGAACTGAGTCACGATACCCCGGTAAAACTGCACACAATCGAAGTTGACGTTCTCGCGACGGTAATCGGAATTTCCGATGCGCTCCTTGTTAGCCCTCCAGGTATTGGTCAATGTAAACATTGGGAGACTGTATCGCGCTCCCACCTCCAGATACTCCTCAACGATTGAACGCAAGACGGCTGCGGATTCTGGTTGGTAAATCAGGCTTGCGTTGGCGATATGCGGGTCGAGCGTCAGGCTGGGGAAACGCCGTAAACGCTCATATATCGATCCCTCGGTGAGAAGGGTGGCTTTGCTCTCAATGAAACTAGAAAAATCCATGTTAGTATCGAGTTATGGCCAGTTTCGTGAAGGGAGCTCCTAAGACGGATAACGTCTTGATGAGCGGGCGGTTCACCGCTCCCCTCGATTATATTGTTATACCTTCTATCACTTCAATCAATTTTACCGAGAGGCCTTCTTGCTCACTTGGAACTTCGAACCATGACAGCTGCTTGTCAAATTCGTCTTCAGACATCACTACGGAATCATTAGTGATGGACTTGTTGCGCCTTAGCACTCGCTCTCTTCGCACTTCGACTGGAACGTTGAGAAAATGAACGACACTACGAATGCCCAGTTCGTTTGCAAAATCCTTGGCTCTTGCTCGTTCGTGCCTATACCAAAAGCCATAATCCAAAATGACGCTAATCTCCCGTTCTAGTAAACGTCTTGCGATAGTCTCTATGCACGCATAGCACCGAGGTTCGTATTGGCTCCACTCATCGAGCGTAATGTGCCTTCCGTACAAGGAAACCATCCATTCATCTTTAGTGAACCGAAATGCGTTCAGTTGCGTCTCTAGCTGCTTAGCATAGGTCGTCTTGCCGGATCCGGCCTGACCACAGATAAGATGAAGTACCGCACTATTCGCCATATCAACCTACATGCTGCTCAGAGGGATAACATAGGTACTGAGTAGATCCGACGATCTACCCATCTCACCCCCCTCTGTCATTATCACGGATTCCCCGCCCCTGAAGCAAAGCCAATAATTCCTTCGTAAGTTCTATAGCTTGCTGGGCTACAAGCATCTCCGCCGGGTCTGTTGATCTACCCTCTTTGGGTAGATCAACGGATCTGTGGGTCTACTGCTCTGAATGCAAGCAACTTCCACCATTAATTAGCGATTCCGTCCGTGTAGGAGTTGTAAAACCAAGAGCCACACGTGTCTTGGTATCAGCCCATGGAGGGCGCTAACAAGGATTCACGGGCAGAGCCAGAAGCGCACATCAATCGTCTTAGCAACTGAGATAACCCCTGACTAAGTAGCAAGTGCAAAAGCATAGGAACGGACGCTATGATCAAAGATATCGAAACCCTCGTAATCACCATTCGCGGGCATCGGGTAATTTTGGACGTTGACCTCGCAATGCTCTACAACGTCGCCCCTAAGCGGCTCAATGAGCAGGTGAAAAGAAATCGGGCGCGTTTCCCCGATGACTTCATGTTTCAGCTGGGAGATCAGGAAGTTAAGATTTTGCGGTCGCAAATTGCGACCGCAAAATGGACGATGCGTCGCACAAATCCGTACGCCTTTACCGAACATGGCGTAGTGATGGCAGCAAATATTGTCAGCAGTAAAGTCGCCATCGACGCGAGCATCCTTCTGGTCAGGTCCTTCGTAAAGATGCGAACCATGCTCTCAGAGCACATCGATCTTAAACGACGCCTGTTGGACGTTGAGCGACGCCTGGCGCAGGGGTTCGCTCAACACGAAGATGAGCTGCGAGAGATCCGGTTTTTAATTTCTCAGTTGGAGACACCCAAAGACCGCCCTAAAAGAACGATAGGTTTTTAGGGATAACATAGTACTGAGCAGATCTGTTGATCTACCCATCTCAAAGCTCCGCCGACATTATCGCTGATTCCTCGGCTCTCAAGCAAAGCTGATCATTCCTCGGCAAGTTCGATAGTTTGTCAGCTTTAGGCAAACTTCGGCGAGTCCCTTGATTTACCTTTTTTGGATAGATCACCAGATCTGTTGATCGACCCGTGCCTCATCACGCGACTCTCGTCAGCAATATCCGATAGATGGTCTATGCACGAAGAAGGGAAGCGGCCGCATGCATTGAAGGCAGGCACAGAAGGGCATGAAGAAACCAAAATCACCAAATCCTACAGTTCGAAAAAGCAGCTCAGCCGCTCGACCACAGATTGTTCTGATAAGCGGACAAAGAGTAATTATCGACTCAGATTTAGCAAATCTTTATGGCGTAAAGACAAAACGTCTTAAAGAGCAGGTGAAACGAAACTGTGAGCGTTTTCCGACCGATTTCCTGCTGCAATTAACCGAAACTGAAGCAAGCGAGGTGGTCGCAAAATACGACCACCTTAAAAACCTCAAATTTGCAAGCACGTTACCGCTCGCTTTTACTGAGCATGGGGCGATAAGGAATCTACTTGCATCGAAGATACACGAGCCCGATCAAGCTGACAGCCCATTTTTTGACACAGCAAAATACGCACAAGTTCCACCGGTATACCCAAGACAGCCGACCAGAGAAGCATAGCGTCAATCGCTGTGGGAGGCTCCACTCTGCGGACCGTGAAATAATAGCGTCGAGTGCTCGCTCGAACGAGAGACGACAAGCTCCGGGGTCATCGGTAAATTTTAGGGAAGAGACGAATATCAACGGGGACTTGAGAAACGAAGGTCAGAAGACTCAAGCGGAACGCCTCAAGCTTCAGACTGAGAACTGAAATGATAAGCCTCATACAAAAGTGATAAGTCGCTACATGCGCAGAAGTAGTATGAGGTCCTGAATATGGGTAGCGCTTTACTCACAAGCAAGTGTTCCTTACGCCCCCTGGTACTCACCGCTCATGAACGCTGAACACCCTCTCGGCCGGTCGCTTTGATGACGAGATACGTCGAGAGGATAGCGAATACAAAGCTGCCCCCTGCCACTCCACCATCTTTGAGAAACATTACAACGTAGCTTAAAGCTAGGAGCGCTCCGCCAATCATATGATCCATGCTTTGGTTAGAGCGGAACATGAGCACTAGGGGGAGCATTCCGAGTGCGAGATCATAGAAATTGACGGCTGGGGCAAATAATACAAGAAGGGGCCCTACTGCAATGAGCCCCGGATTCACAGTATTGAGCTCTCCGCGTCGAGAGATGCGAAAGAGATACGTTGGCACAATGAGAGCAACGAGAAGGGTAAGCGCATTCCACATCTCAGCTCGTCCGCTCCAGGCCTCTTGGAACCATCCGCTGATGACATACAGGAAGGGCACAACGCCGGTCATATGCGGAGCGTTGGTGACGAGATCGATGTGAGCGAATCCAT
The DNA here is from genome assembly GCA_041178185.1 of Pseudomonadota bacterium. Lineage (GTDB taxonomy): Bacteria > Bdellovibrionota_C > UBA2361 > UBA2361 > OMII01 > OMII01. Next base: position 40,663 of record JBEGVS010000076.1, on the reverse strand, counting down.
CTGCGAAGGAATACCACCGAGAGAGCCAATCAACTCCCGCAACAGATGCGCCGAGCGACCAAAGAGCTACACAGGTTACCAGCCACGCTCCGACCACACGCCATCGCCGCTGCGCCAGGAACACCACGACAACCGACAACGCAAAATGTGGTTTGTACATCCAAAGTCCAGCGATCACACCAATCGGAAGATCCATCTCCTTGCTGGGCTTGCGATCAAGGAAGAAAAGCGCAGCGTACAGCAACACACTCAAACCTACGATCTGTCCACCAAGAACGCCTAAAAACAGGGGCGCAAAGAGAAGCAAGCTCACTACTACCTGCCACGTCAACCCCCGCAGCGACGCTGAGGTCCGAGCTGCCAGAGCTCCTGTCATAACGACACACAGCACCATGCAAACTGTCCAGAGCAGGCGCGCGGGATTCGGAGGTAGCGCTGCGAGTGGTTCGAGGCAAAAGGCGAGGAATGCGGGATAGGCTACGGGCAGGACGGAGCCGTTAAGAGAGGGCCAAAACTCATTTTGAATCAGTCGTTGGGTTTCAAGATCGTAGAGCCGCGCGCCTTCGCCCCTACTGGCGACGATCGCCATCGTATAAAATGCGGGAAAATCCCCCCGGACAATCGCAGCTGAGGGCGCCTGCTCAATTGAGAGCGCTCCAATAATTGCCACAGCTAAGCCAAGCGCGGCAGCTAGTAGGACACGATTGGCACGGGCAGGAAGAACATTCATCGACATTTGACTCTACACGATGTGGCGGGTCACGGGTCACATTCGACAGGCAACCCATCACAACTATTGCTCCTTTTCTGACACCCCGGTTCTACTACTCCTCTCGTGATCGTGGTAGCCTTGCTTCGGTTTGCAACGGCCATGTGCTGAATGAGATCTATCGTGACCTCGACGTTTACAACGCTTCGTTCTAAACACCCTACCCTCACCTATCGAGGCTATACGCTCGTACGTCGCGGGGAGACCCTTCACGCGACCTTCCTTATAGATCTAGAGCCATCCATTCAATTTCGTCCAACACTTTCTTTTCCAGCCACCACTATAGAGGAGAGCCAGCTCGAGCCATACCTCTTTCACCTCGGCATGGTTGAGATTCTTAGCTACTGGAAAGCTGCATGTCCTCCCCGCGTGATTATCGATGACTATAGACTCACAGAAGAAGAGCGCTCATGGTGGCAGGATCTCTTTATTCATGGGCTAGGAGAATTCTATTTCGTGAACGATATCGATCCGAGTCAGCCGGGACTTCTTACTATCGAGTCCCACGGGGATCGGCCCCTTCCTCGAAGTACAACGGGCACCTCCGTAGCAAAAGACGGCGAGCTCGTCATGGCTGCCGGAGGCAAAGATTCTTCACTGACACTTGAGATGCTCAAGACCTTCAATCGGAATGGTCGTCGACAGATACTTATCCTCAACCCGTCTCGTTCTGCGAGTGATAGCGTAACTATCGCTGGATACGAAGAGGCCCTGATCGTACACCGAACGATCGATACAAAGCTCCTCGAGTTAAACGCTCAGGGCTATCTGAACGGCCACACACCGTTTTCCGCCTACCTCGCCTTTTTAGGCACTATGATCGCTGAGATGCACGCCCTAGGGTCCGTCATCGTATCCAACGAGCGGAGCGCAAGCGAAGAGAACACGATCTTTCACGGATTAGCGATCAATCATCAATACTCGAAAGGGATTCGATTCGAACGTCGCTTCCGAGAGTATGCCGCTCAACACTTTTCCGGATGCGCCTCCTACTATAGCTTGATTCGCCCCCTGTACGACCTTCAGGTAAGTGGCCTCTTCGCTCGACTCGCCCCTCATCACCTCACCTCCTTTCGTAGTTGCAACGTGGGACAACGAGATGACCGGTGGTGTGGGCGGTGTCCTAAGTGCGCCTTTGTGTGCCTGACTCTCGCCCCATTTATTTCGCCTGAACAACATGCAGCCATCTTTGGAAGGGAGCTCTTCGAAGTTCCTGAGATACTCTCGGCGATTGAGGAGCTCACCGGCGTTCGCGACCACAAGCCGCTAGAATGCGTGGGAACTCTCGGAGAATCACGAGACGCCCTCGTATTGACCCTGGCGAGATATACTTCCGAAGGGACCGCTGCTCCGGCCGGACTCACGGAGATCTCGAAAAAGCTTGAAAATATGGGGAATCTCCCCTCTCTTGAGCAGGCGCGCCAGACCCTTGCCGCATGGAGCGATGAGCATGAGATACCGGCGAAATACGCCGAGCGGTTACGTTCCCTTCTTGCGGAGCTCGCATGAGCAATCCTGAACTTCGCGGAGACTCCTTTCTCATCGTTGGGTTTGGCCGAGAGGGGCGCAGCATCCTCCACTACCTCCAAGGTCGCTATCCCCATGCACGGATAGGAATCGCAGATCAGAACATGACACAGAGAGGTTCAGAGATTCCGGAGGGTGTTGAGCTCTTCACGGGGCCCGAGTACCTGACGGCAGCTTCCACCTTCCAAACGATTGTTCGCTCTCCCGGTGTCAGCATTCGAACGATCAAGCCCTTCCTAGGAGGGGATTCGCACCTCACCTCTGCCACTAATATCTTTTTCGCGGAATGTCCCGGAAGGATCGTCGGGATCACCGGCACTAAGGGAAAGAGCACGACCTCCTCTCTTACAGCTGCGATCCTGAGTCGGGTATTTGCTGACGTACGACTGGTCGGCAACATCGGCACCCCTATGTTGGATCACCTCGAGGGAGCCACTGCGGAGACCGTATTCGTCGTCGAGCTTTCAAGTTATCAACTTGAAGACCTCCGACGTAGCCCACACGTAGCTATACTGCTAAACATCGTCCCAGAACATCTCGATTATCACGGCGGCTTTGATACCTATAGCGCCGCAAAGGCGAACATCGGTCGTCATCAAGGAGCCAAAGACTTTCTGATTACCAACGAGACGAATCAACTTCTCAAACAGATTACGAGCGGATTTCTCGGAACTCCTTTCTACTTTAATCACCAATCGAGCGACACGAGCACAACGTGCGTCGATGGGGAAAGGATCGTCATCGTGAGAGATGGTCAACGAGTCCCACTTATGCGGACGGATGAACTTCCGGTACTGGGCCCAGGAAATCTACAGAATGCGCTGGCAGCTATCACGTGTGGCGTTATGTTGGGCGGAACGGCCGCCCAGATTCACGAGGGTCTCACAAACTTTCAACCTCTGGAGCATCGGCTAGAGTTTGTAGCCACGCGTCACGACATTTCGTTCTACAACGACTCCCTGGCAACTATTCCCGAGGCTCTCGGACACGCCCTCGTGGCTCTCGGGGATAAAGTCGAGACGGTTATCGCCGGCGGCTTTGATCGGGGGGTCGATATGACCCCTGTCGGCCCAGTCCTCGCTTCCTCTCAGGTAAAAAACCTGATCCTTTTTCCAACCACGGGGCAGAGGATATGGGAGGCTGCAATAGCTGCAGCTCCCGAGCGAACATATGTGCGTGTCGATGTGCACTCGATGGATGAAGCGGTGCAAGCGGCATACGATCTAACGAGCGGAGGAAAGATCTGTGTGATGTCCCCTGCCTCGTCTAGTTTCTCAGTGTTTAAGGATTATCGAGATCGCGGTGAGCAGTTCAGAGATGCAGTCCGGCGTCTCGCACCGTCTTCAAGTCGTTAATCCGGTTCGGTATCGACCAGGTCGAGGCGTCCTTCAATAGTCTGAAGGGCGCCATGAAAAACCCATGTCCACACCGACGGACGTCACCGCGCCGGAGAAAAACTCCACTATGGTCGGACGCCTGGAGGATTAGATACCAGACCGTAACTAAGGGCACTATGCCCCCCCACGATCGATGGTCCCTTCAGGGGCGTCATGTTCGGATCTGCGCTTTCCTGTAGGCGCTCGTTGATTATATTTGGTGTTACAGTAACACTATGAGATGCATCGGGGGTATCAGTTCGCAATGCCGATCAAGATGCGTCGTCTCGCGGAGCAGTTTTAAGAATGGGCCCATCACAGGAATCTCCCAAGCCAAGTTCCGAACCCACAGTTGAGGGGCCGACTCCTCCTGCCGGCGGTGAGGGCATCGCCCCTCACGGGGCCCCATCTACTAACCATGTCGCCCTCCCTTCCCTCACAACCCTCGAACAACTGAGGTGTAAACTTCGTGCATTACACCCTAGTCACATTGTGGGTGTCGAAACGTTAGAAAGCATCAACTACAAGTGGAACGAGGATGACACCCTGCCTTTGAGCATAGACGGCACATCCCTTGAACACGCATTTCATGAACCTATAGGAACCCTCAAGATGCAGTTCGATGGGGAACTCCAGGCATCTCGTAGCCAGGCCAGTCGTCGTCCATCCCCCGATCGCAAGACTAGAACCGACCTTTTGCCTCCTCCACCGGTACCACGGGAACCCCGTTCTCCGGTGCCTTCGCTTGACTCGAGCGCACATCCTCCACGAGAGTCGCTCGGCTCCGCGATCTTGGCCGATTTTATAGCACCGGGATGCGAACGTACACGATGCGCCTTTAACGCCCTCACACTCTCCGATACGGGCATCTCCGGGATGGCGGTGCTTGAGGCTTTCCACGCCGAGCGATTAGCAAAACCCGCCATCTTCCCTCCACCAATTAGTTGGAACTGGTGGGAACCACAGAGCAGTGAGTTCGCATCACTTCAGCCATTCTCGCCCTTCGAGGTGATCACACCCATTCTGAAAGGGAGCGACAATATTCACCGAGCCATCGAGCTGCACTGCATCTTTACCTCCGTGCAATCTTATTTACGGGCCACCCGTGAGCCAACGTCGCAGGCCTCGGAGCAACACGCTCAGCGTCCTAAGCCGACCCCCGAGGAGCTCTCCGAGATCAGGCGAACGACCGAGGACCTGATGAGGCCGCCACCATTTGAGGACCGACTCCGAGATTATGACCCTCAGGATCCGGGGCCGCAGGGGCCCCCTCATCTCCTCTCCAAGGCCCAAACACTGACACTTCTCTACATGGGCTTTGAGCGTCTCGTTGGTGGCATATCTCAATCACTGCCGGTAATGGAGGTCGTCGACAGCTTTTTCGCCGATGAGCTCTGTAACTTCAGCCACAGCCTCACCTTCCAGATCAAAAAGAGCCTCTGTAGCCTGCTCGATGAGTACAACTCATCAATCGCTCCTATAGTGCATACACATCATCTCGATATAACGGAGCTGGTCTTGCAAGGGGACACGGCGAGCAAAAGACATCAAGAGCTGATGAACCTCGTCTTCACGCAGTTACCCAACGAGCCCGGAGCATTGGTGTTGCCGATGGTCTCGCGGGAGGTCCTCAAAGAGGTGCGCCCTCATGTCTACAACCAAGAAGAACAACTCCTGATCATCGAAGCAGCGAAGGAGGCCCTCCGCATCGTGCTCGAGAACGATCTTGAGTCGAACGGCCCGCGAACAGGTACTCGCCCTTTTAAACATCTCTTAGAGGTTGGAACGCTTCTCATGCTGTCAGGCGAACGACCTGAGGTCGTTGTAGCTGGTTTGTTTCACGACATTTACGAGCTTTACGAGGCCCACAGACCTGCTGAGGATCTGGCGCAGCTCCGTCACCGCGTACGAGACACGTTCGGTCACGAGGTCGACGACCTCATAGCAGCCGTAACCGAGCCACCCAAGGGAGTTCGCGATTCTAAAGATTTTTTTCTTCGCAAGAGCGCTATTCTTGCAAAGCTCAACTCCCTTGAGCTGCCCCTTCGAGCTGCGGTCGCTCGGATCCTGTGCGCATCAAAGATCTCTACGCTGCTCGACGGATTGATCTACATGCATGAAAAGGGCACCACCAGAGGATGGTCCTCGGGCACCTGGGCTCAAAATATCGCTCTTCATACCTTTCTTTTGGAGGTGTTTGAAGCGAATCAGGTTTCGACACCTCTCACAGCGAACTATCGTGCGCAGCTCGTGAAACTCGCAGGTTGGGCGCGCCGCATGGGATCTGAAACCGATCTAGCCGAGCTCAAAGAATCATTGGAGGGGTATTTCCACACCCTGAACCAGTACGCACGTGCGTCGTAGGAAAGCAGCCAATCAGCCGGCACTACTTTTACATGTACCAACCGGCGAGCGGGGGTGAGCCCTTCGCACCTCACGCTTCAGCCATATTGCGCCGACGACTCACCCTCCTTCCTGCCAAAAAGGACACGAGATTGCGCACGGCATCGCCATGGTGAGCGGCATGAATGGAACCGGAGACACGCGCAGCTAGTCCGCTGGAAACGAGAAAAGGCAAGCTCATTCGGCCGATTCCACTGGTCATAGTCACCGATGTCAGGCGCGCAAAACCGCGAACGTCCCGAATCTGCTCCTCACGCTCAGTAGCGTATACGTGTGCAGCACGAACAGGATCGAGATCTGCCAACCCCCTCACGACGCAGCGTGCCGCTAATCGCCCTGTTAGCAATGCGTGCGCCATTCCAAAACCGGCGCAGGGATCGAATGTTTCACACGCGTCTCCCACAACGAGCGCACCACGAACGCAGGTGCCTCTATACATCGTGTTAATCGCCCCGCAGCTCAGTGGTGTGTCCACCGGCTTAAGAGAAACTCCCATCATATGGGCGATGGCGTCCATCCTCACTCGAAGTGATCGCTCATGCGCAAACGGCTGTATCAAAGAGCGCTCACCAAGAGCGGAGACATTTACCAACCCGTTTACGAGAGGTGTGAGGTATATCTCCCCTCCGCGAACCAGTACCGTATGGACTTTCGACGCAAGTTCACCAGACACTAGTCGCCATACCGAGCTCGTCCCGAGGCGAGGATTGCGGGGCATCGGCACCGTTCGACCAAGATCACGAAGGGTAGGCGATGTTGCTCCGTCAGCAACGATAAGGGCGCATCCACTGATTTCATGCTTCCCGAGTCGGACCTTACAATGCCCCGGCCGCACCTCCAGAACGGAGGCTTTCGTGCCGAGAAGTATCTGTACCGAGGGGGAACGGCCTGCATACGAGAGAAGTCTTGCGTCGAGATCCTTGCGGCTAATTCCAACTAAACCCGCTCGGTCAGGTATCTCAAGTGAGCGGGAACCGTGAAAGATGTGATAGCCATCGAGGGGTCGATACTCACGTGAGAGCTGGTCGAGGGAACATCCAGCTGCTACCAGCTCCGCTTGACCTCGCGCGGACAATCCCTCGCCACACGGCTTCCGTCGAGGAAAGATCTCTTTATCGATAAGCGTGACGTCCAGTCCCGACCGAGCCAACTCAATCGCTGCCATCGAGCCCGCGAGAGATGCTCCAATGATTATGACTCGCCGCTCGTTGGTAGATGTACCACTCATCGTCGCCCTAAGAGAGTGCGGGGAATAAACCTCCCCTTGCTTCCCATTACATCCCGATATCCCGAAACGCGAAAGAGATGGGACTCCTCCAGTGGGATTCGGCGCGCAAGAACCAGACCATTCAAAAGAGAAAAGACGAGAGAGGTCCATACTGCCCCACCGATGAGGGGCATGGTTGCTATCTCAATGATAACAACCAGGTAGTTAGGATGCCTGATAAAACGATATGGGCCATGAGAAACGAACCGTGGGCCGTGTCCGTCGGTCGTTACAACTGAGATGTTCCAAAACGCACCAAGGGTCCGAAGAGCCCAGAATCGTAAAACCTGCGCCAGGAGAAAGGCGCTCACAGCAAGCAGCTGGAGACCTCTCGGTATCAAAGTTGGGAAGGTGACCACTTCGACTACCATCGCCACATACCACGAGGCGTGAAGCGCGATCATCAAACGCATCCCGGCGGATGTCTCTTTTTCAGAGAACCCATCGGACTTCATACGCCCTTGATTGCGTCGAGAGACGAACAGCTCTCCTACACGCTCAACAACACAATATGCAAAGAGTACCCAAAAGACCGAGAGCATTAACAACACTCAAAGAGATTTAGCTGCAAAGTTAATCCGGGACCAACTCCGAGCATCAGCATACGATCACCAACTGCAAACTCTTTATCTTCGAGAAAGCCCTTCAGCGCAAAGAGAATAGACGCGGAGGACATGTTTCCATAGTCCCGCAAGCTCTCCCAGCTCCACCGCGTCTGCTCTCGCGAAACCGCGAGGCTCTCCTCAAGGCTTGTCAGGATCTTGACACCTCCGGGATGGAAGAGCCACCAGCGGACATCCGTCGATGAAAGACCAGCTTTTTTGAGAAAGGTCTCAATAGCTCGGGGAGCAGCGGAGAGAAGCGCTTGCGGAATCTCTCGATCCAATCGGAGGTGAGTGCCGTCATCGAAGATATCGTATCCCATCAGAGCGCTCGTGTTCGGAATGACATAGGACTGAGAATCAACGATTCGAAGAGCACCACTATCTGGAGAGATCACCACACAGGCCGCACCATCTCCAAAGATCGCCGAGCCCACTATATTGCCAGCCTGTAGATCCGCTCCTTGGTACACCAAGGAGCACAGCTCAAGTGAAGCCAAGAGAGTTACACCCGCTTGGGCGCACAGGTGCCGCCCGAGAGAAATTCCGATAGCCCCGCCTGCGCACCCATACTGGAACACAGGAAGTCGCAGCACCGTCTCAGACATCCCGAGCTGCCCAACTACATGGGCATCTAGAGCTGGAATAGTCGGAACCGAACATGAGGTTGATATCAAAACACCTACGTCCCGGGGTGCAACGTGAGCTGCTGTCATTGCGCGAGAGAGCACCTCTCGAAGCAGCCCCCCTCCCATCTCCTTGAAGATTTCAGAGCGTGTCGCTGGACCACTCAGGGCCAGGAGATCATCGATCGGGAGGGCGAAGTTTCGGTACTCGATCTTTGTCGAGCTCGCTAATCGCTCGAACAACGCGCGCTCCTGCGGGGAGTTTTGCAACCATGCGCCCGCCTTTTCGGTAATCTCAGCCGTTGAGTATCGATAGGGCGGAAGCGCTGTGACTACGGATTGGACAAAGGACATACTTAGGGCGCCTCACTTAGTGTTTCAGCGGCACCTTCGTCTCGTAGGATATGGTGACGATCGGGTCGAGCTTCGCTATCAGGATCGAAGGATCCTCGATATTATACTCAGCCCAAGCAACGGGAAGGGCTCCACTGATGAGGTAGCTATCCTGACCTTTTACAATGGTAACCGGAAGGGCAACCTCTTTGGAAACATCCCTCATGGTCAGGGTGCCGGTCAATGTTCCAGAACACTTTCCCGCGATATCAATAATTACGGGCTTACATGAGTCAGAGAGGCGGGTGGAGGTAAACGTGGCGAGTGGAAAGGTATCAGACGCCATGCACTCTTGAAGGTCTTCGTCTCGGCTATCCCAATCGGTGTCAAAGGTCCTTACCTGAATTTTCAAATCAACCGCTATAGATAAGGGGTCCGCCTTGTCTCTCAAGGCTATAGCTCCATTCAGATTTTTCGTTATTCCATGGATGGTATGCCACGTTGAATCAACGACGAAGGAGACCTTGGTATTCGAATCATTCAGAACTGACGGAAGATTCCATGTATCCCCGAGGGCCGGTTGTTGCAGCACGGTCACAGAGACCGCAAGGGATAGGGCCACAGAGCCCGCGAGGGATAGGAGAGCGGAAAAAATACGTTTATTCATCATCATTGAGGTCCGCTACCAATCCGTTTCCTCCACGATGCCCCACCTCGCCGAAAAGCGCCATAGGGCCAGAGAGGGCAGCGCAACGTACTGAGAACGATTTTCATCTGGTAGCCCATCGATACCGTCTGAGTCACTTCGAATCGAGCACACAGTCCTCTACGGCTCCAGCTGGAGCCTTGCAGCAATCGCAATGACTAACGCGGAAATCGGAACCCAACATCCCGTCTATTTCGCGATGGCATTGGTATCGATAACCGGGCCCGTCTGGAACATCGATCACCTACTTATCGCTATTGTTTTTGTAAGCTACTGCATCGTAGGCCCACGCGTGAAGGAAAAGAGACTCCTCTCAACCTTTGGAGCATCCTTTGAGACTCACAGGAAGACTATACCTTTTTTTCCAACACCACGGTCGTGTTGGCGAGCGCTCACCCTTCGCGATGAAGTCTCCGCTTAACTGATGTCCAGAACGGAAAGAAGCCGGTCTTAGCGAACGGGAAATAGAGTTCGTCCCACGCACGGCGATGGAAAAGGACCCTCACTCCCTCCTTTGCCAAGGTGTCTTTGAGACCCATGACCTCATCGCGAACCTCTCCACAAAGCGGTTGTATCATGTGCAAGGTGTTGGTTGAGCGCAGCCGCATCTCTTGAAGCAATTCCCCCACGTTCTTGACGGCGAGAGCCGTTGTCCTGTCCCGAACATCTTGACGGATTCGTATGGTGTGCTCACGAACCATCTCGGAACGATCGGAGCCTTCTGTCACCCATTGAAGGAACCATGCCCCTTTACCGGCGAGCTCTTCACTTAGGTCGGCTGACATATCGTCATCATGCAGTAGCACACAATCACCCGACCGAGGCCTCTCTTTCGAGAGCAGCTCGAGGGGAACGGTGGCACCGATATCGTCCATGACGAGGGGGCGAGGATTGAGATTAAGATCCGATGCCGTTGGACACCACCGACCATCGGAGTACCTCGCAATGTTGTCAGGTCGAGCGACGTAAATCTTTCCCGGCGTGTGAAGACCCCCCACCCACCGCCACGACAAGGTGTTTGATGCAGGGTCGCCATCCAGCAGATGGTGGTGCATAAAATCGGCACCGAGCTGCCATGGAAGCTGGAGCGTAAAGATCCATACGCTCGCAAACCACATACGGGTGTGATTGTGGAGATAGCCACTACTTCGGAGTTCACGTACCCAGTCATCAAAGAAGGGAAGTCCGGTTCGACCCTCAATCGCCTGGGAGTAATTTTTGTGAGCCGCGTGCTGCTCACGGAGATCGGCAAGCGATTCCCTGTAGGACCGCCACACCTGCGGACGCAACTCAAGCCACCCCTTCCAGTAGGTTCTCCACACAACCTCCTGAACGAACTTCTCAGCCACCTCAAACGGATGGTACTGAAGGGTGGTTGCGACACACTCCTCCTCAGTTACCACACGATACCGAATCCACTGAGAGAGCCGCGACACCTCCTCATGGCCGGGCCTATCAAAATTCCGCTGATCGGGATACGAAGCAACTCGCTCTTGAAAGTCTAAAAGTCTTTGCTGTGCAGCAGCGCGAGAGGTCACGTAAGAAGCTCCAGGAGGAATTGCCTTCTCCCACCATGCCTCGACCTAGTATAGTGGCGCAAGAGAGCTACCGGAGGGGATCAGCTCGACGTGCTACCCAGGCGTACTTCAGAGGCTCTTTACCCTCTCCTTGATGCTCCGTGGTAACCCCCGCGAGGTACATGCCGTCCTCTGAGAGTTGGGCAACGCTCTCAACGGCGCCACCGGCCTGGTTTGTAGCTGAGAAGGTAACTCGGGGCTGTCCCTTTTCGCCCGCGTGTGCGCTCCCTTTAATCGGCCTATACGAGACTCGCTCACCGATACCACTCTTATTGGGCGCGAATTGATGCGCCACGTAGATGGTGCCTCCAACCTCTTTATTTGTTGAGTAGAGAACAAGGGTACCGTGCGGCATGTTTTCGGGAAGCTCTACAGCATTCTTATCAACCACCCTCCAATCCCACATCCCACTTACCTCATCGAGAGGGTCAAATGTGGCGGAGGCGTTCATAACTTTGTCGATGTTGGCAGCTGCTAAAACGGCGCTCTCATCCAAGGCCTCCATTCCGAATCGCCCATCCTCACTTCCACTGAACCAGTCAACAGAGGCCCCTTCAATCACAGCACCGTTGACGGTACGCTTGAATCCTTTTGCTGCATGAACCTCGCCGTTCTTCTCATCTGAGGAGGTTACTGTAACCCCCAGGGCGGTCACTCCGACATCTTTAAGCTCCTTAACCTCGCCCTTGTCAGAGATGCCGTCCTGATTGAAGTCAAACCATAGCACAAGGTCTTTGAGCTCATCCCCCTCTAGCCATCCATTGCCGTCCATATCAAGTGAGCCGAGAGGCTCATATCCGTGTTTCCATTTCTTGCCCCAGGTGTGCGCACCGAAGAGCTGCTCGGCGCTCACTATCTCTCCACTCCTCTTCGGGTCCCATACGATGAGAGGAGTAAGTCCGGACCCACGCCATACGAACCACTTGCCCCGCTCGTCAGGATTGAGGGGGAACTTAGAGCGGGACGCGATCTCTCTAATGTTTACCTCCGAGGACCAGAGGAGAGAGATCGGGGTCGTGTACTCATAGAAACTCGCTGCTATCGCCACTGCGCATTTCGCGCCGTTGACGATCTGCTGCTTCCAGGGCTCAACTGGGCGGCAATCTTTATAGAGAAGCGCGGTTCCTTGGAAGAGGTCTCCTGTGGTGCCACCCATCGAGACCTTTCCTGCCGACGCAAGGTCATTGATCCCGTAACGGTACTGCAGCGATGAAGCCATGCAGGTATCCATGTACTTGAGGCTTTCCCGCCCTAATGCGAAAAAGGTGGCTTCGGACATCGGGGTTGTCCCTGCTGCCTTCGCTGATTTCACATACTCGTCATATGCCTTGTGAATAAGGCCTGTCCGCCCGCCGGTACCGCCATCTGCCGCTGAAAGGGCATACTTGAATTGATTGGTCTTAGGATCTATCTCGGTAGGAGCCCGATACGAAGAGAAGCCAAACGGAAGCGTCCCCATCGTCTTCTTGGTACACATGCTTCTCACATCTTCCATACATGGAGAGGCAGCCTTGAGAGAGGTACTATCCGTGAGCGCCTTACCACTACCGTCTCTGAAGGAATCGATGAAGTCGATCGGTGGGGCTGAGGTCGGATGATATCTGTTGACCGCCAGCTGGGTCAGGTCGCCGAGTTTTCCGCACACATCCTTGCTCGCCACGCACTCACACGCCGGGGAGTCGGGGTTCCAGAGGAACGAGCCAGTACTGCAGTTTGTAATCTGACACGTTTTGGGGCAGACAACAGGGATCGGCGTGGGTGGACACGTCGCGCACACCGGACAGGTTACTGGCGCAGGACACTGTGGACATTCATCCTTATCGATCATGCCACACCCACGAGCGGCGGTTATGAGCTCGGAAGCACACCCCACGCAGCTATCGAGGTTCTCTTTCACGTAGGTCCTGATGGCCGGAACTGAGCAATTAAAGTTTGAAATTTTACAACACGAGTCGCAGGTGGCGCAGTTGCGAGAGCCCCCGGCGCCGGAAAAACCTTCAGGTGAGGACTGAGCTGACGCAGCGTGGAGCGATAGGGATATCAACGCCACCGAGAGGAGCGATGCGAGAGAGGGGCAGAGCGAGTGCGCTTTCATAGAAGGCATACCTACCAATCAGGTGAGAGGCCTAACAACAGTATAGACGTACGACTATCTCGTATGCGCGGAGATTTTTTGCTCCCCGGCATTGCCAGACTCACAGTGTAGGTCGGCTGCTACGCGCGAGTTCTTAACGGTTTACCTCTGAGAGGGGCCTGAATTTTTGACATAATCCTATCGGGTACTTAGAAGGGCTGCGTGAGCACGTGGGCCTTTCAAGGGTATCGACACAACAGGAACGCGCTATCTCAACGTCCACAACTGGACGTCGCCACTAAGAACGGTAGGAATTCGCTCTTGTGAGACGTTTCGATATGGCTTCGTTACCTGCAGTGGTGGCGAAGATCACACTCGCTTTAGCAAGCCTTTGTTGCGGGATCACATATTCGAAGCGCCCTGTCGAATCGGTCGTAAGAGCGATCGCTTTCTTTCCAATCATGAGCCTCACGGGCATGCCACTAAGAGCTTCCTTATCTCTTGAGAGAAGTTGTCCAGAAAATGTGACCCGCTTTCGTGTAGTCTTGGCGCTGAGCGTAATCTTGGAGTCGGTCAGACTTGGGGCCATCGCCTTAAGCTCAAGACAACTTCCAAAGGCAAGGAGATGCTGATTGATCTGGTCGAGGCTCGTATTCGAAAAGGACGATCCAACCAAAATATTTGGGGACATCAGGCTCTTCGCCCCCCATCCAGCCATATCGTGCCGAGCGCCGAGGTTATGCCCAACCTCATGAGCGAAGTAGTATGGGGCTCCGCCTCCTGTGGTAACCTGCGTGAGGCTGTATGCGAACTTGGGCTGGAAGCAAACGGCACCCACGTAAGCTATCCCTATCGTCGTCCCATCGAGGTCCTTGCCAGTGAAGAGGTGCTTCAAATCAACATCCTTATCGAACGAGGCGGCGTTGATGCCCATAACCGATGGGTTCTCAGTGCTGAAGGCAAAGGCTTTGAGAAGACGCGCCGGATCCGTCTCGGGGATCGAGAGGGCTCCGAAATCGGCGTATACATGCTGTTTAACGATTTGGAAGCGAATGCCCAGTTGTCGCTCGAAAATTACCTCTGCTGCGTTAACGATACCTGCAACGTGCGCGTTGGTGTTAGCACCATACTTAGCGTACAGCGCTGGGTCTGCAACCGTGCTCAAGGTGAGAACGTGGTACATCTTCGTTTGCGGAAGTCCGGCGTTCAGAGCCTCGATGGTCGTGCCATGGGCGTGAACTCCTCCCTTCGAATGATCGTGGCCACACGTTTTGTTGTGAAAAATTGCTGTCGGAGAGCTCGCGACTCGAACCTGGGAGGATCCCTCAACAATCATTGGGGTAGTAAGGGTAAAGATTCGTTGCCGAGAAGAACGGCTGCCACGTTGACGCCCAGGAAAGGAGAGGATCATATTTTTCCCAACCACTGACCCTGCGGCCGGATAGCGAACACCACGAATACGAACCTCACCCTGGTAGAGCTGGAGATTCGTGGGTTCCACATACTCCCGCCCATCCTTAGAGATACTCGATCTCCAATTCGCCGCCTTTTGAACGTTGAGCGACACGCGAACATTACCCTCGGTGCGCAACCGCGTAGTGAAGGTCATCGTTGGAATCGCTCCAGCGACATAGCCTTTCGTACCTGAAGAAAGAGAGGAACGAGTGCGCTTTGAAACCTTTTTGAGTGCTGTAGTTCTAAAAGGCGTCACTCCCTCCGCATGGGCACCATGCGCGAGAACAAGAGCAACCAGTAAAGCCTTCACGAACTTCATGGCCCCTTATCCGGGGCTCACGAGGCTGTGCATCCGGGGAACCGACAAAACGTGTCGCTCTTCCAGTGGGATAGGGGATATCCGTATGCATAAAGTCCGCTAATTATGACCGATCCGGCATGATTACTACACCCTTGCCTCCTATTTCTTAGGCAGGCCACGTATGCCAGGCTGGATAACTACGTAACGCCTTTCTCCTGTGCTCCGGCGATACCCTCCTACGGGGAGGTATCGCGGAGGTACCGCAGAGAAAGGAGGTTTTTCATGTTAACGACTCTGTCTACTCTTCCTCCGGTGAACACATGGGTGTTCGCTGGAGCTGGTGCGCTGCTCAGTTACGTCGCCTTCGTGGCGGGCAGGACAGCGTACCGGAATGTTGAGCGCTCCGTTTGGATGCGCTCAGTACGGTGGGCAGCGTGCGCGACGCTCTCCGCACTTATCGTCACCTCGCTGTCGATGGGTCGGTGGGTTCCATCCGAACGGGTGGGAGTTGGCACGCAGAGGGTTTATTCTCCCGGATGGCACATCTATCCAGGAGAATCCCTAGTTATCCTTCCCCGGGCCGGAATGTTTAACATTCCGTATCCGGATGATAGGAGGTTTTTGGAGGTCTCGTATCTCATTACAGACTCAGCACGGCTGAGGTATTTCTGTGAAGAGATTAAGTCCTTTAAAACTCCGATCGCGGAAGAGGTTGTTTTTTTCGGGACTTCCAAGCGTGACGCCTGGAAGGTAGCTAAGGATCCGTTCGCCGCATGGCTGCTTTGGAAGACAAGCAAATATCTTCCACACGACCAAGCGACGAGCGCCGAGATTGAGGTATATCTCTCATATCTCGCTAGCTACGGAGTCTCGACTGATGCCAGGCTGCTTGTTCAGCAATGGCGCGGAAAGAGGTAAGAAGGGATGGGAACGGATTCCCCCCTCTCTTCTCCACAGGTTTGTAACCTCAGCGGTACCTTCTCTCCTCTACTAACCTAGAAGATCTGTCGCACCAACCATCCTGCGCCCCGAAACGGAAAGCCGATAATATCCGTGATGGCAACAACCACGGTGCTGTGCTCCGACTGCTTCTTCTCCTCCTCATCAACACCGTACATCTGTCGAGCCACCGAGGACTGCGGTGACTTCGACTCTGAGAGCTCTGCGGCTTGTCGTTCACGAGAGAGCTCCTCTTCCCAAGGATCGATCGGATTAGCAACAACCGGGGACGAGGGGGCGCATCCACTCACACCAACTACCATGGTGCCGACGAGCGAGATAGCAGCGATACGCGTGCGAGTGGAGGGAGCCTCAGTCATGTGCCTACTCCAACAGATATCCTCATAGCAAGACTACTCGGCCAAGCGGGAGGGTCGTGTGCGCAAGGTCAGCGCGCAACCAACGTAAGCTGATTGAGCTCTATTCGTACCTGAGTGCGTCGAGGATCTCGATCCGGGAAGCCCTCCATGCCGGAACGACACCGAACACAACTCCCACAACGAACGCGACAAGAAACGCAGGAACGACGATCCAAAGAGGAGCTCGCATATCAAACGAGGGGAATGCAAGGAAGAGCCCGAAGGTGATCACCACCGCTCCCCCTACTCCAACCGCCCCACCCAAGACCGATAAGGCGACGGCCTCAGCCAGAAGCTGCTTTAAGATATCAACTCGCCGGGCCCCAACAGCTCGACGAATACCGATCTCTTGCGTTCGCTCCACCACCGTGACCCACATAATGTTCATGATCCCAATACCGCCGACTAACATCGAGATTGCGGCGATAGCTGCCAGCACGTAGGTCAGCATGTTCAGGATCGTATTCATACTTTCCATCATGGAAACCTGGGTCAGGACGGTAAAATCCTCCTCTCCGTCCCTGCGCTCTTTGAGGATCTCTGAAATTTCAGCAACGGCATCATCCACACCAACTCGAGAAGAGGCCTTCGCGCGTATTCCAAAGAGCTTATCGTCATTAAAGAGCTTAAGCGCCGCCTCGGTAGGGATAAAACCGAGCTCATCAAAGTCGAGACCGAGCTTATTGCCCATCGGCTGAAGCACGCCGATAACGCGATACTCGCTCTCGTTCAATTTTACCGTTTGTCCGATCGGATCGGCCTCGCCGAAGAGTTCATTCACCACATTGCGTCCGAGCACCACAACTCGTCGCCCATACTCGTCCTCTTCGCGGGTAAAGTACTCTCCCCGTCCGATCGGCACTGAGAGGATGTGCGGAAACTGTTCATTCGTTCCAAATACGGTGATGTTACTGAGCGCATCTTCAAAACGAACTGAGACCGTCCCAAGCACAAGACCAGAGACCGCTTCAACGTTGAGGGCGCGCTTCTCAATCGCCAAAACATCGGCGGTGGTCATTTTTCGTTGGGCAGCACCCACGGGTGGACCCATGTGCCCCTTTTTGTCGGACTTTCCCGGTTGAATAACGATAAGGTTTGTCCCGAGTCCCTCGAACTCACTGGTAACGTAATTTTTTGCCCCCTGTCCAAGCGAAACGAGAAGCACGATAGCTCCTACCCCTATCACCATCCCCAAGATAGTCAGGGCCGTCCGCAGCTTTTGCGCCAGCAAGGATTCAACCGCGAGTCGAGCTATCTCTCTAAGTCCCACGACGGTCCTCCACGAGTGCACCATCCCTAAGAACCAATTGACGGTGTGCGTGCTCGGCGATCGATTGATCATGCGTAACCATGAGGATCGTAACCCCTTGCGCGTGCAGACGTTCAAATAAGGCGAGGATATCTCGGCCACTCTTAGAATCGAGGTTGCCGGTGGGCTCATCTGCGAAGATGAGTTTTGGATTGTTAACAACAGCCCTCGCAATCGCCACTCGTTGGCGTTGCCCACCGGATAACTCATTTGGGCGATGGTTCATTCGGTCCGAAAGGCCGACAAGTTCGAGCGCCTCCATAGCGCGCTCCCGTTGCTGCCCCTCCCCTACCACGGCACCATGCCCCGATCCGTACACGAGCGGCATCATCACATTCCGCAGCGCACTTGCACGAGGGAGGAGGTGGAAGCTCTGAAACACGAATCCCATGAACTTATTTCGCAGGGTTGCAAGCTCTGTGTCCGAGAGATTCTCCACCGGCTGGCCCTGCAAGAGGTACCGACCTGAAGTGGGCTTATCAAGCAGTCCGAGAATATAGAGAAGCGTTGACTTACCACTCCCCGAAGCACCAGTGATCGATATGAACTCACCGGAATCCACCGATAGGGTAAGGTCGCGTATCGCCCGAATCGTCTCATCGCCCCGGGTGAATATCTTATTGATGCTCTCTGTTTGTATCAGGGACATGTACTTGGCCCCGCTACCTAGCCACCGAGACTCGCAATCCATCGGTCAATTCGAATTTATCCGAAGGAAGGACCACTTCATCCTGTTGCGACAATCCGGATACTATCTCACTAACGATGTAGCCATATATGCCAACTTTTACCGGAGTTTTTTTGAGCTTCGAGCCACTCAGTGTGTAGACGTATCGATCCTCCCCTCGACCAAGCAACGCCCTTGAGGTAACGGTCAGAACGTCATCCTTAGTATCCGTAATAACCTCAACATCGGCCGATGCTCCTGCCGGCAAGAGCAACCCGTCACTATCGATATCGAGCTCTATCTCCGAGGTGCGATCCTGCTCACGAATGCTGCTGACGAATGGAACGACCTTACGAACTCGAGCTTTGAACGGCTCTTTGCGGATAGCCAGAATCTTTACCCGGGCTGGCAGTCCCACCTTCACCTTTGGCAGATCAACCTCATCTATCTCGGCACGAACGTATCGAGGCTTCACATCAACCACCCGAATCGGAGCAAGCGGTATAACCGCTGTGATCTGGGAGAGCTCGCCAACTTCGAGGTTGAGCTCTGCAACTATCCCATCATACGGCGCCTTAATCAGACTCTTCTCATACGCCGTTACCGCCGCATCATAACTCGCCCGCGCCTGCGTCACCCCACTCTGTGACATAGCGTCGCTCTTACTCAAGCGCTGCGATCGCTCGTATTCCTCTAAGGTGGATTGCAGCCTTGATTTTAAGTCATCGTTCTCGACCTGGGCTAATATCTCGCCCTCTCGAACTGTGTCACCGAGTTTGACCGAAACCTCTTTAACACGACCAACGGTGCCGAAAGCGAGCTCGGTGTTACCTTCTGCGCGCACCGTTCCCGAATTGACGCTCGACACCGTGGCCTCAACATGCGCTTTCGTGACGTGAGCCACTCGCACCACGGGTCGTCCCTTGCACCCCGCGGCAAAAAAAATAACCACGCACAGCGCTGCACCGAACGATGCTACGCCAGGCGTGGTTAACTCTTTCCAGCTCAACCGAGCGGGACGGATCATGTGATTAGAGGGACTTTTTGATAGCGGAGATAGCTGCGGCGTAATCCGGCTCCTCGGCGACTTCAGTAACATACTCTACGTGTACCACCTTTCCGCTCTTATCAACAACAAAGAGTGCGCGCGCAAGCAGTCCGAGGTCCGGAAGCTCCACGCCATACTCCTTGCCGAAACCACGATACTTGTAGTCACTCAGGGTCACGACCCGCTCGACTCCCTCGGCGGCGCAGAAACGCTTGAGAGCAAAGGGCAGATCCCGGCTAACGGAGGCGATAACGACATCTTTTGAGAGGCTCGCTGCCTCTTGGTTGAACTTCTTCGTTTCGGTCGCGCACACCGGTGTGTCGATGCTCGGGATAGAGACGAGAACGAGCACCTTGCCGGCGTACGTAGCATTCGTCACATCGGCCATATCGGGAGCGGTCAGTTTAAAAGTCGGGGCCGGAGATCCCTCCTCGATGCATCGCCCCTCAACCTTGAGCGGGTTGCCCTTCATGGTGATCTTTTCATTATTCTTTGCCATACGTGCCCTTTTCGTTGAAAGTCTAGTCAGGAAGGTTTCTACTATGAGGCTCTCACGCCGACAACTGCGTTCGCTCAGCCAGAGATAAACCGCACAATAAACACAACCAAGATGCGATACCGAGCTCCCCGCTCCCAAAAATGGAGCGTTGTGTACCTACGAGAGGAAGCGGCACCTGAGGAATGCACCGGACACCTGCAATCAATACGTTAGCGAATCTCCTTCAAGCTTTGTTCTAGCCAGCGCACTGAAAGGAGCTTTACGGCATCCAACTATTAAGGATCCCGGCGCACGCCCGATCTACAGGACAAGGGGGAACCTCTTATATGGCAGACCTGACCCAAACCGGCCCAAACACAACCACTCGAGTCGAGAGCTCTCGGCCGAGTCATGTGATCGACACCGCTCTCTCGGGTTTAACAGTTGCCCCAAGCTATGTGGCCGCTGAAGCGCCTCGCATGCCCACACACACAAGCGAATCCGTTCAGCAGCGGTGGACCAAACGTACTTTCGACACGGGCACAATCATCGAGGGAAAGAATCTCGGGAGGTCAAGATGAAGAGCACCGAGAGCCATGAGGTGTGGGAGGTGAAACTCTCAGGACCTCGCTCACTTCCCGACACCTCAATCTGGTCGATTCTGAACCCATGGAGTCGGCCACAATGGCGACAGGTAACGATCCAGATGAACGTTGGTAGCGAAGCGTGTCCCGACTGGAATCACGTAAACCTTTGCATGACTGCGATTCAGGAACTGATCTCGATGGCGAACGGGACGATCTCCGATGACGTTCTTGCGGCTCTTGAAACCCACGTAGATGTCGTTGATGTCCAAACATTGTGAGCTCGGCCGAGCCCACATCACCCTCCACGAGAGATCGTAGACTCGCCCCGAGCGAAGCTACCTCGATTGTCGAGACATACGGTCACCTCAATGAGGCATGAAGGTTAGCGCCGCGAGCAACGCCAACCCGACAACGATCGTAAACGGGATACCGACGCGCAGGAAGTCGCTCACACGATAACCACCCGCTCCCGTTACGAGCATATTAGATCGACAGCTCGTCGGGAGCAGGAACGCAAGCGAACTACCTAACGTAACAGCCATCAACAAATTGAGCGGATTTCCGCCAAGATACTTGCCGAGACCTATCGCTATGGGGCCGAGAAATATAACGGCTATGGAGCTATCGATAGTCTGACTTAACACACTTCCTGCGACAAGGAATGCCAACAAGAGCAGTACCTCTGGAGTAGCGGCGGCGATATCAGCAAGCGCGCGAGCAGCAGCCTCACCCGAAGCAACGTTCCCTACAGCTTGGCCGAGGGGGATGATCAACGCGAGCAAGAAGACGACACGCCAATCGATCTCACGGTACACCTGCTCCATCGTGATCGCGCCACAGAACACGCACACACACGCCGATATGAACGCCGCTTCATGAACCGCCATGCCGGTCACCATAGGCGTGAATACGAGCATGAAGAGCGCGACAAGAGAGAACGCTGACTTGATCGAGAGCTCAGGCGCTTTGCGATGCTCAGACAGTAAAAGAAAATCAGGCTCCTTCGCCAGAACGCTCAAACTCGTTCGGGCTCCCTGCACAAGAAGCGCATCTCCGTACATCAGGGGCAGACTGGACGACAGCGACATCTGAGCCTTACCGTCACGCCACAGGGCGAGCACCTGACAATCATACTTCTCTCGAAAATGGAGGTCCGCCAAGGTTTTGCCAATAAATTCTGAGCGAGGAGTCAGCACCAACTCCACAATCCCCACGTCGGCTGATTCAAGCTCGTCAGTTGCCGCCTCGCCCTCAAGCACCAATGAACCGAGCGCCGCTTTGCGGTGGGCTTCTTCAAGCGAACCGCTAACGAGATACACCTCACCCTCTCGAATAACGTGATCCGCTGAGAGAAGCGCTGGGGTTACCTCACCACCGGGATGAATCACCGGAACATCCAACCATTCAATCGCACCATCTGCCGCTACGCGACCGAGAATTGACAACTTGGTCTCATGGGCCAAACGATGCAACGGCGCCCCACTCCACCCCTCGGGCTCAACGGTGACGACATGTAAATTACTTGCGAGGATTCGCTCTCCCTGATCGAGCACCTGAAGATCTACATCGACTTTTGGCGAGTCCTCTGAGAACTTCCCGACGATAGCACCAAGAACGCTGTCACCTTTATGCACGAGGGAGTCAAGGAACCAGGAAGGTGGATGAGCCTCCCAGGCATGGTCGCGCGAGCCGCGCTCTACGGAGAGCGGAACCACCCCGGTGGATCGTAGAAGCTCGCGAAGGGAGATCATTCGAGTATCGAGGTGCACCTCTCGAATAGAGTAGCGTACAACCTCCGCCGAATCGGCGAGCTTTCGCAACGTGTTTTCGGGGATTGCACTGAAGGCGAGTCCCTTGAGACCTGCCACCTCAGAGAACCGCTCGGGGTTTCCCCTAACAAGAACAACATCTCGGGCATGGAGCTTTTCGGTTGCCTTGGGAGAGAGTAACTTTCGACCGGTGCGGATGATAGTGACCACCACCCCGCTCACTAACGAGCCGAACCGCAGCTCGCCAAGTGATTTGCCGTCTACGGGACTTCCATCGGGTACGCGCACTGAGAAGAGTCGATCTTGCAAATGGTAGAGGGAACGAAGATCAGTTATTCGCTTCGTGAGGCGCTGGGTCTTTCTTACGGGAAGAAGATTAACGCCACCTGTAACCATGAAAAGAACGCCCGCTGTCAACGCAACCAATCCGTACGGTGTAAAATCGAAGAAGGAAAGGTGAGCGACCCCACTTTGACGAGCGATCTCTGACGCTACGATATTTGGAGGGGTTCCGATGAGGGTGAGCATGCCTCCCAGTGTGACGGCGAAGGCGAGGGGCAGGTAGAGCCGAGATGGAGGGATCTCCGTCTCGTGCGAGAGAACCGCTACAGCCGGCATGACGAGAGCCGCGGCAGAGATGTTGTTCATAAATGCCGACATGGTGGCCCCGATGACCATAATGATAGCGATCGCAACGCGCTCATTTCCACCTGCATATCCACGAATCCAGCGGGCTATCGCGTCACTGACCCCGGTCGCTTTCAACGAGGAGGCGACAAAGAGTGTCGAAACCATCACCACAACCACGGGAGAGGAGAATCCCTGAAAAGCCTCCTGGGGGCTGACGTAGCCACCAACCATCAAAATGAGGAGGACCCCCATGGCAGTAACGTCCACAGGAAGACGCTCCGTGATGAAGAGCCCGATCATAAAGAGGATCAGGACGATCAGTCCAAACGAATGAAAACTTATCCCGAGCAGCTCACCTATCATGCCAACGCTCTCTTACAAACAGTGATACCGATCCTCAAAGAGCGTGGCACCGCGCTCGATCTTGAGGCGTTCGTTTGCGACAAGTCGACGAACGAGCTTAAAGACCGTCTCTACCTCGTCGGGAGCTCCCACTCCGGCAGCGATCTCCTCTACGCGCACCGAATCGCCGGAAGCCCGAAGGAACGACATGACCTTGTCTTGAAGGACGAGCACCTGCGCCGCCGCTTTCTTCCCGGCCTCGACCCCCGGCTGGTGGTAAGCGTTGACATTAATGAGCGACGCGTAGAGACCAACCGCTCGCTCAAAAAGCGCTATCAACATACCAACTGTTCTCTCACATACCTCGGGCACCGTAACGGTAACGCTCTCACGCCCCTTCTCAAAAAGAGCGGACCGCGTTCCGAGGAGGAACCCGGCCAGGTAATCACCGCTCGTGATATCGGGCTCAACATTGAGACGTTCCGGCTGAAGCGTTGAGAGAGCGCTCGATGGTCGTGTGCATGGCGACCTATCGGCAAGCACCTCGATGAATACCGCGAAGAAATTGTGCAACCCATCACGAAGTTGTTGCACGTACGCGTGCTGGTCAGTCGATCCCTTATTGCCGTACACAGCGAGGCCTTGATTCACCACAGCACCCGAGAGATCGTGCTCCTTGCCGAGACTCTCCATCACGAGCTGTTGTAAATATCGGCTGAAGAGCTCCAGTCGATCCTTGTACGGCAACACAACCATGTCTTTATTTCCCCTGCCGCAACCGCAGTGATACCACGCCAACGCGAGCATCGCGGCGGGATTCTCTCGAATCGCACTGCGACGGGTTAAGGAGTCCATGTGAGCGGCACCCGCCAAAAAGTCGTCAACGGAGAACCCTTGAAGAGCAAATGGAACCAGTCCGACCGCACTGCATTCGCTGGTGCGTCCACCGACCCAATCCCACATCGGGAAACGAGCCAGCCACCCCTCTGTACGCGCGGTTACGTCCAACTCACTACCCTCTCCCGTGACAGCGACAAAATGAGACCTGAAATCGAGGCCAGCGGCTTGGAACGCTGCCTTCGCAACAAGCTGCCCATTACGAGTCTCCTTAGTGCCTCCCGACTTGGATATGACCACAACTAACGTACGTTCAAGGCTCGGCAACGAGTATAGAACCTTGGCCATTCCATCGGGGTCCGTGTTGTCGAAGAATGAGATCGCGATCGGATCGGTGGCGGAGTTGAGCGCTTGATTAACGAATTGAGGGCCTAAAGCTGAACCACCGATTCCAACAATGAGCACGTGTGAGAATTTCACTCCCTGCTTCGGCGCTATCTTGCCCGAGTGCACGTCCGCAGCGAACTGTTTTATCTGAGCTATCGTGGTCGTTATAGCGCCTCGGATCTCGTCCGTGGGCGCCAAGGCTGGATTCCTGAGCCAATAATGGCCAACCATCCGCCCCTCATCCGGATTCGCGATCGCTCCCCTCTCTAAGGCGCTCATCGCTTGGAGCGCCGTGTTCATCTGTGACTCCATCCGAGCGATAAACGCGTCATCGAAGGAGAGCCGGCTCGTATCAAGCGAAAAATCCGAGGAAGCATCGTGTATGAGCCTCCCCTTAAAACGTCCCCACAGCGCCACTTTATCCATCGACTCCTCCACCCCTCTTTCCGAGCACCCTATCATACTGAGAACACACGTATGCTTGTACCCCACAAAGCCGCCGGGGTGAACTATTTAGCGCCAGATACTTAAGCGCCCTACGGGCTTCTCCGATCTTACCTACGGGGCCGCTTGTAGTGGTTCGCCTCTTGAGCGACCACATACACACCGCCCGAGGGGCTGGTACTACTACCCCTGAAGGGTAGGAGCAGGTGAAGTGGCGGTGGGACTTGAAAGATATTTTTTGGGTAGGCACTAGACCGGATGCGCAGAGAGCACTACAGTAAGCGACCTCAGCCTGAAGAGAAGTCAGGGACTTACGCCTATAGCATTCCCAGGTGCCATGGGAGAGTCGTTAGGCTACTGGTCGTACAAAGGTGCCATAACCACCCACGTGACTTGGCCGTGGATGGTCGGCAGAGCGCGAAGCTCGGCCACCGTATCGGCCGCCGTGTAGAGGACGTTAGGAAAGGGTATGTTTAAGGAAAACCTCGTCTTTCTTCGAGAGTTTTTGCTGGAGTTCAAGACCACTGGCGCTTGCTTCCCCACTTCTCGATGGGCTGCTCAAGCGCTCATCACCCCTCTTCGCGCTGCGGAACGCGGACCGAAAAACATCCTTGAACTTGGACCCGGCACCGGATCGGTGACACTCCCGCTCCTTAAAGAGATGCGCCCCGGTGACCACCTCACCGTCTGTGAGATCAATCCGCGCTTCATGAAGAGCTTGAAGGAAACCCTCGAACAGGACCCACACTACCAACGGGTCAAGAACCAGGTTTCATTCTTTCTTGGGGCCGCCCAGGACCTGCCGAACGACAGGATCTACGACATCATCGTCTGCGCCCTTCCTTTCGTTAATTTCGACCTTGAAACGGTGCAGTCTATCTTTGGGAAGCTGCGCCAGATCAGCTCTCCGAACACCTTAATGACCTACTATGAGTACATCGGTGTTCGTAAGTTCAACGAGACGGTAGGTGCGCCGGAGAGACGGGGTCGGGTTGCGCAGGTTCATGAGTACCTCAAAGATTCAGGGTACATTAGTTACCTGAAGCGAGAGCGTGTGTGGCTCAATCTGTTTCCGATCAACATCTACACGGTCAAGCCAGCCGCTTAATTCTCTTACTTGAATACCGACCAGACGCGCGCGCCTTGGATCGACCAAGGAGCTTTAGTCTGCGCTTACATGCGAGGCGTGCATGGCTCTGTTCGGAGACCTTAGCAACGAAGCCCTTTCGGCGAAGAAGATAGCCGCCAACCTCTCACGCCTACTACCCGATTTCACCACCGCTGGCACATCCCTTGGAGAGGACCCCTTTATCGAGCGACAAGAGAATCACCTGCGCCGAGCGGTGGAGGCTGCCGATATTGTGGCGATCGCCATGGCCTGCCATGGAGGACGAGTGCGGAGCAAAGATCTCCCGTTTTTTCTCTCTAACCCGATCATAGCGAAAGCATCGACCCTATTTCTGTCAACGAAGGGTGAGATGAACTCACTCCCGATCACCGCCAACGGGGAGCTGCATGGCCACTTTGTCGGACTCATACATGAGCTGACCCGGTTTTACGGACAGGGCGAGGTCGACCTCGATAGCTGTCTCAAGCAGGATTTCGTTGAGTGGAGGGAGATGGCCGCTGTCATCCGACTCGGTGTGGACAGTGGCCTCTTATCAGCAGAGGACGTCCCCTACGCGCTCAGCGATAGCTCGGTTTTGCCCTACGTAGTGAAGGCTCTGCAACTGAAGAAAATAATGGGAAACGGTTTTACTTTAGAGCGATAACCTTTCCTTGACCATCACCACGTGGCGCTTTGCGACCAACTAACCATGTGGGTAGAGCCGTTGCAACGCGACCGTATGGGCCGCTTGCAACATACAGGAAGGCGAGGGTCAACAATCCGATCGGCGGCGAATACCAAATAAGCGCGATTAACGATCCGATCACCAATCGCCCCTTTAACTTAACCCCAGCAAGCTTGAACTGCTTGATGCTAAAAAATTCGATGGTAGAGACCATCAGGTACCCCATAGACAACATCACCACGGTCCCGAGCACCGTCATGAGCAAGGAATTGTGCTGGTAGGGAGCGGTATTGATAATGGACACCACGAACACCGCGGCTCCTGGAGTTGGAAGGCCGGTGAAGCTTTTTAAGTTCTCAGCCGAGATATTAAACCGGGCGAGACGGCTTGCGGCGCACAGGGCGTAGAAAAAGGTCACCGCAACTCCGAACTCATCCGCTCGAGCTTGGAAGACCCAGTGATACATCATCACCGCGGGCGCGATCCCGAACGATACAACATCAGAGAATGAGTCGAATTCAATTCCAAATTTAGAGGTGGCGTTGAGGCGACGAGCGACCCGGCCATCAAGGCCATCAAGAAGGATAGCGATTAGAACGGCGATGACCGCCTTCTCTAATCGCCCCGACGACGCGTACATAATAGCGAGGAAGCCGCAGAACATATTACCGATCGTTACAGCGTTCGGCACAGCATACCGGCGACGGTAGAGAATATCTCTCAGCTCTTGTCGTGTTATCTTTCTATCCGTCACGTATCTCTCCCTACCTCTTCTCTCTCTCTATCTCTCGATGACTACCTCACTCTTTCGAGTCATCCGGCGATCTAAAAAGCGTTGTGTTCCCTCCTCAAGCTGAGGATCGGTAACAAACCGCAACCGTACCACAGAGGAGAATATATTTTCGAGTGTTTCAGGCACTCCGGCGCACACAATAGTTGCCCCCCGAGACCGCAACTCATTGATACATTGTATTACGATACGTTGATAGGAGGTCGTCGTGCCGAACGGTACATCGATCAGCATAAGTTCACCCTCCAGGCCCTCTCTCCGACCGAGGATGCTCCACATGGGGCCGGCTACGGAGAGAAAGCGTTGAAGAGCTAGATCCAGCGCGCTCGCCGATCCGCCTAAGGACAAAGAGCCCTTCAAATCCTCGGGAACTCGCGCGAGCATCCCGCTGAGTTCGTCATCGGACCACAACACCTCGCCGGCCTGGGCCAGGGAGCCTCGCACGAGATCGGCGAAGGGAAGATTATTGACCACAACGCTGCCCGCAAGTCGATCAAAGAGCCCTCCATCACACTGCGAGCACCTCTCGTTGTCGAGCGAGGAAACGCCTCGACACCCCTCACATCGATGTGAAGATCTCGATACCAGGAAGTCATCTTTCAAAAGGCTTCGCTCGCGCGCATGTCGGGTGCTCGCCGCCTGCGCGGCTACCAACTCGGAGATACCGAGGAGATCCATCACCGTATCCCCTTCAACGGAATCAGCGTGAATATGGTGACATCTCTTAAGACCGCCGAACGATCCAAGGTGCGCGAGCTTCCTCCTTTTAGCGAAACGTCGGGCGATCTCTTTGAGCAAGAGGCTCTTTCCGACCCCTGGCTCCCCTTGCAGCGCGGTGAGCCCTCCGATATCAAACGTGACATTCGGAATCGAAAGAGGTCCAAGCGCGACATCTCGTAGGGTCAGGACATGCGCTGTACCTTTTCTGCATTCGACCTTCGCCCCCACCTCCGTCACGGGTTGTGCCATTCGAAGAGCAGGCAGCTGATTACGCTGAACGATTGAACGAATCCAAGCGTGGGAGACCCCCAGTGCGCCTGCATCCACAACAAGCGTAACCTCGGCGATCCCTGACAACCGAGCCGAGGCGATAGTTGCAAGCACACCTTCACTGCGTGAGAGGAGTTCGACGGGCATACCGATCGGATACTGAGCGAACCCTTCATCACAAAGGCTCGACACCCGCGATAGAAGGTCGGCGCTCCTCCGATCCGCGCAACGTCTCAGGTGGTCCTCGGTAGCTTTAAAGCTCCATCGCGAAAGATCCTTGAACGCCGTTCCAGATACCTCGTACTGAGAAAGAGGAGTCGTCCTCCCAAAGGCGTCACAATCCTCGCACGCAACGAATCGATCATCTTCAACCAGCAACCACCCCTCGCCGCGACACCGCTGACATGGTTGAGCATCCTCGATGAGCTGACGCGAGGCGACCGGATACGAGTCTCCACACGAGGTGCAGCGCCACCCTCGAAAGAGCTTGTACATCTCAACGCCCCGCTCGTTACGAGAGGGATAGTGCATGAGACGCAGTGGCCCACCCCCGCGCGCGAGCCAAAGTTCGACCTCCCGGGACACCTGGGCACGATCAGCAATGGACACCACATTGAGAACCGGCTCCCCCTCTCGACCGGCGACTTCTTCTCTTCGTACAAGCATGCCATCGACAATCGCTCGCTCAACATCGAGAAGTTCACACTGCTGCTCAAGGGATACGCTATGTTCGACCCCATCAACAACAAGAGCGATGTATCCGTGATCTGGCCAGCGCGCCTCTTGCACCGATTCTGAACGGTGAGCCAGCACATCACAGCGCGAGCAACGGGGCTGCGCTCCCTCTACAACTACGTCTATAAAAGCGTCCTCGAGTCCGAAGGTCGCCAGTAACGAGCGCGGCATCCTTCCGAGCGCGGTTTGTGCGATTGATAGCCGACCCCGAAGAGGTAGGTGCGGATTGACGAGCACCTCCTCGCGAGCGACATGAGGTCCTTGCTTCGCTGCCACCCCGGAACCGAGGCGACCGTACTCCTGATCGGACAGAAGCGCCGCAGATCGGGGAGAAATGGCATCCTCGCCCCCCTCACTCTGTTGCTTCTTTCCCTTCGTCATAGTCATTGGTAACTTATCAGGACGGTGAGCGTTTGCGAGACGACAGCCCGTAACCGGGCGAGGCTACTACACATGCGTTCGAAGTACACCCATTGAGGTTTTCAACACTTATCAACAGCCCAAAACAACCTGTGGAAAACCCACCCAAGCAATTACAATCACAGCCTTTTATAGTCACGTCGCGGGCATTACCGCGACGTCTACGGGGGGTTTTCCACACCTTTATGAGCCGACCCGGCCTTGGACCGTTGAGTGGGCGCAGCGTCGTGGCGCTGATGCTCTTGCTCTTCCTACTGCTCGGCCCCATCCGAGAAAGAACTGACATCGTCTCCGCCTCGTTAACCTACGCCCTCCTGATCGTTATCGGCCTCGCCTCAGCGGTGGGAGTGCTGCACTGGGTAGCTCTCAAGCGAAACCTCTCGGCATCCATCGGCACACCGGATCAACCTGGGCTGTCGGGCGAGCCTGTGCGGGTCTTCATCGCACTACGTGGTGCGAGGATACTTCCGCTCTTTGTGCTCGACATCCGACTTGCGTTTGATCAACCCGGCGCATCACCCGCCATCGTAAGGGTATCAGGATTTTCGGAGAGCGCACGTCAAGCGCCCATCGATCTGATCTTTCCTCACCGCGGCGAATGGGACATTCGTGGAATCGAGTGCACACTGCGAGATGTTACCGGGCTCACCCGTTTCTCGTGGAGCATCCACCAACAAACAGCCATCACGATCGCGCCGCAACCCGCACACGATTCACACCTTCCCGTTCTTAGCTCTACGCAACGCCCCGGCGAGATGATGGTCGATATGTTCAACCGCCAAGGGGAGCCGTTCGATATCAAAAGTTACCATCCCTCTGATGGTGTGAAGAAGATCGTGTGGAAAGCGTTTGCAAAACGGGGGGAGCTGCTCTCACGGCACCCAGAGGCTTCGATGACACCGGAGGGATTCGTAGTGATCTTTACCATCGCGGGCAAGGAGGGGGACGACGCGTGTGCGCGAGTTGTTGCCTACGCCGAATCTCTCGCTCGCCTCAACCTTGAGATCATCGCCGGCTGCGAAGGCGCCAGTGGCCGACCCACCGCACGCACCCCTGAAGCGTTGCGAGAGTTACTGATCGACTCGGTGTGGGACGTCACACCTGACACGAGCGGACATCTTCAACGTGACACCGCTTCGCTCTTAGACTACTGCAGCCAACTCACA
Source organism: Pseudomonadota bacterium (assembly GCA_041178185.1). Taxonomy (GTDB): domain Bacteria; phylum Bdellovibrionota_C; class UBA2361; order UBA2361; family OMII01; genus OMII01. The sequence continues at coordinate 9,897 of JBEGVS010000076.1, read as the reverse complement.
CCCAGTCTCAAGGTGAGCAAGCTTCTCCTCTTCGTTGCCGCTGAACGACTTGCGATCCCTGGACAAGCACACCAGATCCAGGAACTCGCAACGTGGCTCAGCGCACAAGGGGTAGCTCCTGTATTCTGCCTCTCTCAACCAGCCGGCGTGGCTAAGCTCAAAGCGCCGACCAGATTCGACAAGCTCGCTCCGCTCTTCGTCTCCCCTGAGAACGGATCAGACAGTGACCATTCCGCTCGTTCGTATCATGCCTTCCTCTCTTCATGCCTGCAGCGCCAGTGGGAGGTGCACGTATGATACGATCGTGGCTCACCTCTCCGTCGATACCATGGTACCAAGCGGTGCTTGCGTTCCGCTCCGTGGGGGTTGTTCTCGCTGTCGTGCTCCTCAACACCATGGAGCCCCTTGGAACCTCCTCAATCCTGGTTTCGCTGGCAGGAATTGCGGGAGTTGTCGTATCGTCTCGCCTTGCGCAAACCCGCTTAACAAACCTCTCTTTCTTTCTTGCGTTCGCAGCCGCTGCCGCCCTTCTCTCGTTAGGCTTCGGAGTACTCAACTACACCCTCTCGGGCATCACCCCCGACTACTTCTCTATCGCGCGATTGCAGCTTCACGCGCAGCTCTGTCTCATTGCGGTCTTCCTTACCGGCGGAGCGACATGGCTCTTCTGGCGCGCTCGGGGGGCGATAACTATCGAGGCGATACTTTTTGCGGCTGCGGCGATAACGATCTTTGCGGGGCACCGAGATTACCACTTGGATCGACCTAAGATAATCTCATCGCTTGCTTGGCGGCTCGGCATTCCACACCTTTCAATGCTCATCCTAGTAGGCTCAGCGGTTCTGGCCTTTCTATTGTGCTACCTCTATTTCGCATCGCAAGCGGTTCGACCACGCGCTGAACGCGCCACCGTACAAGCGAGCCGCGCCCGCCGTGGCTTCGTCCTCTCAACCGTGCTCGTAGTCGTACTCGCTGGGATCGTGTACCTCATTCAAACGGCGCTCTACCAACACTACAACAGCGCGATGTTGGCCCGCGTCTCAAACGGCGTAGGCATGGGAGAGAATCTTGGCGTAAGCCCTCTTACCTTCCAATCAGCGCTTGGAAGTACCAACCAACCAGCAGGCCTGATCCGTTTAGAGGGCGATTACTCAGACAACCCTTTTACCCCGATGCTCTACCTTCGAGAGAGCGCCCTCTCTCAATTTAACGGCAAGGAGATGGTCTTCGCCGGACGCGCTTTCGATACGGACCTACCCGTTGTCTCGCCGCGTTCAACCTTTACCGGAAAGGAAGATACGGAGCTGGCTCCTCGAACACCCCTGATTCAGTCGATCTACACCCTCGCCGACCACGACTCAGCGTTTGCCGTCGACTATCCTCTCTCTATCGTTCAACTCAAGAACCCCAATCCAACTCGGTTTAAGAGCTCCTATCGCGCCTACTCGGTAGCACCAGCGTTCCCCCTCTCCTCCCTTTCACAACTTGAGGTCGGAGATCCTCGGTGGACGGAGGAGGTGCGCAGCCACTACCTTCAACCACACGCAGACAAACGTTACAAAGAGCTCGCCGAAGAGATCACGAAGGGAATTGCGAGCCCGGTGGAGAAGATCAACGCCCTCACCAATTATCTCTCTCGCACATCCATTTATACCCTCACCCCCAATCACAACGTATCTCCACAAGATGACCCCGTCGTGCCCTTTCTCTTCGGAGATCACCGCGGCTACTGCGTGCACTTTGCGCACGCGATGGTGTACATGCTTCGAGCGCTCGGCATTCCGGCACGTATCGGAACGGGCTATCTTACCGATCTGAGCCAAGCGAAAGACGGTCACATCCTTCTGCGCATGAGCGATCGACACGCGTGGTCAGAGGCCTACATCAAGGGAACCGGCTGGGTTCCCTTTGACATCCAACCGGACCAGGTTGAGAGTCACGCAGACACGCAGGTTGACACCAAACTCCTCGAGGAGTTGATGGGAAGCCTTGAGCCGGGCGAGGAGATCCTTCCCTCAGAATCAACCAAGAAGGAGCCGGGCATGAACGACCCAGAAGAGATCTGGATCCCAAACAAAGCGTTCATGATCTGGAGCGTAGTGGGAGTAGGTGTATTCCTTGTTCTCGTCAAAGCGACACTGCGCCACGGCTGGCGCGTTGCCCCAACCGCCGCAAGCAAAGCTCGTTGGGGCTACATCTCTGTCGCGTCGCTCCTCCATGACCGTGGGGTACGTCGAGCGTTCGGAGAGACCCGACAACAATTCTCGCTGCGCTCTCCAGATCGTGTGCTTGTTCCCCTTACGAACCTGGTGAACTACGCAACGTACGCAGCGCACCCCTCGCTCGACAAGGGAGAGGTTGTCAGCGCAATTGCTACAGCTCATGAAAAACTTACAAAGGTGCCGCTGTGGCGACGAACCCTCACAGCTCTCAATCCATCCTCCATCGCACATGTTCTAGGAGGTGGAGCATGGTAACAAAATACCTCTCGCCCTTATGCTGCATTGCACTCCTTCTAGCTCCAACAGGCGTTCTCGCTCAGGATGCACAGCCCGGTCACAAACAGGAAAAGACGGTCGACGACCCCTTCGATCCCTTCGATATCTTCGGATTCGACGAACTCGCAACGAGCGACGATACGAACAAAACAGCTGAGGATCTGATTCGCGAGGCCTCCCTCCTTCTCGCTACCGAGCGTCCCCTCGACGCTCGCACGAAACTTCTCAAGGCGATTCAAAAGGATCCTAACGAGTATAAGTCCTACTACCTCCTCTCGGGGTACTATCTTGTACACGTTGGTCACTACCGTCTCGCTCTCAAGTACATCAAACGAGCCCAAGAGCTCTTTGAAAAAAAGAACGGGAAACCTCCCTACAAATCCCACGTTCTTGAACTTGAGCACGGAAATCTTCTCTACTACCTGAGCCAATGTAGACTCAACCTCGACAACTATCAGGGCGCACTCGATGTGCTTAATGACTATCACGGCTATGGGTATCGGGCCGAGTGGTATGCGGGGGCCCGCTCTTGGATCCTCATGAAGCTGGGACGCATCCAAGAAGCGATCAAGGTCGCACGTGAGGGATTACTCTCGGGAGGCGAGGGCGGCAGAACCCTCAACATGCTCGGCATTCTTCTCTCGATGAACGATCAGCCGCAAGAGTCGCTCGAAGTGTTTCGCCAAGCGATCGCCTATGAGTTTTCGCAAGGCTCCGATGGACAACCGGCAACACCCCTGAATAACGCTGGCGAGGTCTACAAGGAGATCTTCGATGACGTGAAAGCGGAATCAACATTTTTGCGCGCGACCAGCCTCCCCGATGGGTGCGAACACGTGCTTCCAAGCCTTAACCTTACGCTCCTCTACATCGAGCAGTTAAAGATCGACGCTGCGCTCTCCACGATGGACGCATTCCAACGTTGCATCGCTCAATTCCCTCTTCGCAACAACGAGGAGCACGCCGCTCTCGTTAATCTGGCTCGGGGACGCATCGATCTGCATACCGGCAACGTCGATCGAGCCATCGCACGATTTGAAACAGCGCTCCAAGGAACGCAGTGGTTCGGCAAGATCGGCACCAACCAAGATGACCTTGTGGTCGCTGCCACCATCTCGCTCGGCCAAGCGCTCCTTCGCCAGAACAATATCCTAAGCTTCCACCACGCTGAGACGTGGGGTGAATGGTTAGAACAAAAGGAGACTATCGCCTCTAATTCCATAAGAGCATGGTGGCTTTTCCGGCGTGCCCGACAGATCCTTATCGCCGACCTCCACGACATAGAAGACCTCACCATCCGCAATACCGATAGCCTCCTCGAGTATCCAACCCTTGGCGAAGTTCTGGCGGGGCTTTCAAGCTCAGCGCTTGCTCGACGAATTGAGGGACAGCGCGCCAAGGACTCACGCGCGATCGCAGGGGTGTTCTACGACGCCTACCTCGCTGAGAACGAGCGTTCATGGCTCTTGCAAGGCGCATCAAATGAGAAGTTTGAGTCGGTGATGCAGCGAGGCCGCGAAGGCTTCGACACGCTCCTCAAGATGCATGCAACGCTCCGTCGCATGAGCACGATCTCGCAAGATTCCGAGCGCTACCAGGAGCTGGCGTACCGAGTTTTCTATACAGCGGCTCCTGAGCTTCGAAACTACGGATTTCAGCTCCCCGTGCGGATCGAACTTGGCTCCGATACCCATTCTTTTCGATCCGCCATCAAAGCGGGCCCCTTTCGGGAAGCCTCTGGCAAAGGTACTGTATGCTCCATTAGCGAAGCCGATCCGACCACGCCTGGAAAGCTAGCGCTCCGCTTTTCATGCCCCGCGCAGTCGAACAAGAATCGAGTCGTAGAGGGAAGCACTCCGGGCGACGTGGTTAATAAATTATCTGATGCCCTTTTTCGAGAGGAGATACGTAATGTCGGTCCAAACTGAAGATTTCACCTCAGCGAGTATGACGGTGCTCAAGCTTTGCACAGCCCTTGAGAAGGTTATTCGGGGCCGCTCAGACACGATCCGATTAGTCGTGGCAGCTTTAGTTGCCGATGGTCACGTGCTCTTAGAGGACTATCCAGGTTCTGGAAAGACGACGCTCTCGAAGACGCTCGGTCGTCTCATCGCTGCTGACGATCCCGCACGAACTCGCTTTCCCTCGGTCTCGTCGGACCCTATCGTACCCTTTCGTCGAATTCAGTTCACACCGGATATGCTTCCCGGTGATGTCTTAGGGGTGAACATCTTCGATCCTAAGACCGCACAGTTCCATTTCATGCACGGGCCGGTTTTCGCGCATGTGGTTCTTGCTGATGAAATTAACCGCACCGGCCCTAAGGTGCAGGCGGCGTTTCTTGAGTGTATGGCAGAGAAACAGGTGACGATGGACAACGTCACTCGACCCCTCGACCAACTCTTCTTTGTCCTTGGAACCCAAAACCCACTCGACATTGCGGGAACCTATCCCCTTCCACAGGTTCAACTCGATCGCTTCCTCCTCAAGGTCCCGATGTCGTACGTTGATAGTGCGACCGAGTGTGAGATCCTTGAGAATCACTCATCTATCAGGGACGCCTCTCTCTCTATCGATCCCGTATGCACACGAAGTGATGTCCTCGACGCTCGCAAGGCGTGCGAGGAGGTCCACATCGCTCAACCTCTTCGACAGGCTATCATCGATATCGTGCAATCAACTCGGGGCAATCCGATGATTCAGTTCGGAGCATCCACACGCGCAGCTCTCATGCTTCAGAGCGCCATCAAAGCGTGGGCTCTCATCAACGGGCGCTCTCACGCCACCGAGGATGATCTGCGTTACATGGCGCCGTTCGTTCTCCTGCACAGGCTGCGCTTCCATGCCGGCGCCGGAGAGCCTGGCAAAGCGCTTGAGGCCCTTATGCAACCCTCGATCGAGAAGCTCGTTCGTAAGGGGCTGAGCTAAGCTTCCACCTTGAAATCTCGATTGCGTGGACTTACTGTCAGGGAGCACTATTCTCTGAGGGGTCATGTATATCCGAAAAGCTAACGATCGCGGCCTGACCGAACTTGGGTGGCTCTACAGTCGCCACTCCTTCTCATTCGGAGACTACTACGACCCTCGCAACATGGGCTTTCGCTCTCTACGCGTCATTAACGATGACATCATCGCACCCGGCAAAGGTTTTGGCATGCATGGGCACCGAGACATGGAGATTATTACCATCGTGGTGGATGGGGCCCTTGAGCACAAGGATAGTCTCGGACACGGAGAGGTGCTGCGACCGGGCGAGGTGCAGGTAATGTCCGCCGGGAGCGGCATTCGCCACTCAGAGTTTAACCCCTCCCCCACAACTCCCGTACACCTTATTCAAATCTGGATTGAAACTGAGAAGGAAGGTCTCCCGCCAGCGTACGCGCAACGTGAATTCCCCATCGCTGAGCGCGTCGATCGACTCGTTCGGGTAGCTGGTCGGAAGCAAGATGCCGACAACGCTCTCGCAATCAATCAGGACGCACATGTCTACGTCTCCTCCCTCTCGCCAACCGGCACGGTATGCCACACCTTGCTCGAAGGCCGAGGTGCGTGGATTCACGTCATCAAGGGAAGATGTTCGATTAGCGGCTTCGAAGCCACGGGGGGTGACGCGGTTGCGATCGAACAGTCAGGGCCTATCACCATCAACGGGATGGGAGAAGCTACCGAAGTGATCGTGTTCGACCTCTCCTAGAAAAGCGCCGCGCGGCCCTCTCTAGGGTCACGTCGACATCGGCGCACCGATGTTTTTCTACTAAAAGTGGAACCTTTGGCGCCCAAGGCCATCTCTGCATGACTAATCTTCGAGCACCTCCTAGCATGCCTCTGCACCTAGGAGATGCGCATGGAGTCACTACCTCTTGAAGTTTTACGACGCTGGTACGCAGACGAGGTCAGATGGGCCTCGGGCGTTACCGATGCGCGTATCATCTCAGCGTTCGCGAACGTGCCTCGAGAGAATTTTGTCTCACCTGGTCCCTGGCACCTCTCAACACCGATGATGTCCGAGATCTATCAACGGACTCCAAATGCGGACGCACACCACCTCTATCACAACGTGATGGTAGCGATCGATTCCAGCCGTGAATTAAATTCAGCTCTTCCCTCATACGTAGCCCGTCTCTTCCAAAGCGCAACGATCGTTGAAGGAGCACACGTTGCGCAGATCGGGGCGGGCCTTGGATACTACTCTGCTATCTTGTCTGAGCTTGTAGGAACAAGGGGCTCGGTTGTAGCACTTGAGATCGAACCCTCACTCGCCCAACGATGCGCAAGTAACCTCTCATCCTATCACAACGTAACGTGCATCCAGGCAGACGGATCGGACTATCCCTTCGAGCCCGCCTCGCTCGATGCCCTCATCGTTCACGGCGCCGTGGCACACATCCCCCGCAGATGGCTCGAAGCTCTCACGATTGGAGGGCATCTTCTTGTGCCACTTTCATACTCGGCCGACGAGCTGGGCCAACTCGCGCGGATAACTCGGAAGCCAAAGCACTTTCACCTCGAATTCCACCACGACACGTACACCTATCCGTGTGTCGGCACATGCGACGACGACTTCGCCGACCAACTGCGCGAAGCGGTCGAGACCTATGGATGGTACACAAACAGTGAACTTCGATTCGATCCTGAACAAGCCGATGCGTCGGCGTGGCTCGTTACTCCATCTTACTGGATATCGATGATCGGGAGTGAGGGGGGTGAGGCGCTCTCGGTGGTTGGGTTGCGCTGAGCTAGCCGAAAGCTCGTTTCCTTCGTTTGGTCTACCGCTTGGACCCCTGCGCCTTCAACGTCCTTGCTAACCACCTAATTGCTCGAGCTTTCTTCGCATGAATTTCCGACCATTTCTCTGGGGAGCTGAGAGAACAAAGCAAGATCAAATACCTATGCTGAGCTGCGCGCGGGGCCTGAGGCAAATTGCTTGGGATGCCCTAGGCTCTCTATCGGGCGCGCCCAATAGTTGGCTCCACTGCACGCCTCCATCACCACCTTACAGGGGTTTATAGCTCGCAGCGACGCAAGAAGCTCGTCCCGATACACTCGCTTTCGGAAGACCTCTCGCCCGCTTAAATCAACCCCGTGAAGGTGAAATACATTCTTTGCCAAATCGATTCCAATTAGTTGTAATGTCATATACCCCCCTGTTTTGTTTGGGAGTTTGCACCTTCATCCTGCACCATTCGGGTACCGGTAAAAACAGGGTGGGTTCATTCTATTACTAGTGGATGGAGCGAAGGTTTTGAAAAACTACTGCAAAGTTGTTCAACCCTTTGCAGTCATCAGGGGTGCAACCTTGAGCACTGGCTTGGCCATTCCGTGATCGCGGAGCGCGTGCATGACTGGTCGGATCGGTTTGTAGGCGTTCGGCATCTCCTGCTTGATATCACCAATAAGGTTTTTCAGTAACTTCGGACTAGCTTGATGCCGAACCGCGTTCAAATCAAATGGCTTAATCACCTGATATCGCGCCAAGAAATCATTCGCAGAGTCCTCGCTGTCAGACATAGCTTTGGAGCGTCGCAATTTGCGCCCAGCTCCATGACTAACACTGTTGAGTGCTGCGTTCGATCCGAGCCCCGCCATTAGATAGCTTTCGACCCCCATGGCACCAGGCAACATAACGGGCTCACCGTAAAGGTCCCCCTCTGATTTTGGAGCCTCTACGGGACCACGGCCTGCCGAAGCCCCCTTGCGATGCACAAAGACTCGCGTACCATCACAAATCTCGTTGTTGATGTAGTTGTGGGGAGAATCGTACACCGGCTTGAACTCAGTCCTCTTGCCCGTTACCCGAGCTAAGGTCTCGACCGTACACAGCGCAAGTGCGAGACGATTAACCGCTGCAAAATTGCGAGCTGCATAATGTGCAGACATGAACTCGCCCGTCATGGGCAAGTTGGGCCCGACTGGAACCGGAAAAAGTTTGTTATCTGGAAGTCGGCCAGGCACGTGGTCCTGATAAAATTTCTTCGCTTTGTCGGCAGACGTGGCAGCACAGACAGAACCTATATTTAGAGAGCCGGAATGAATCATCACGAGTACGGCGCCAGGGCGTAGTCCCCATGCATACGCTGTCGTTGCATCAAAAACACTATCGACTACCTGCAGCTCGACGAAATGATTTCCCCCTCCAATGCTACCGATTTGATTATCGCGACTAATACCACTCCGCGTTTTGACGTATCCAGAGAGGCATGACGGAACTTCAGTCCTCTCGTCTCCCTTTCCGCAAGCCTCGACTATCATGTCCGAAATCCCTCGTACGGAATTCCAAATTCCGCCAGGATTATTCATCGCTAAAGAGTTCATTAGACCCGATACTCCGCCTTCGAGCAACGCGATGCGATGGATATTCGAAAGTGGAATGTCACGCCCACCAAGAAAGAACGTATGGCGCAATCGCTCCCCGAGGGTAGCGAGATAGGGTTCCACGTCATGTATGTTCAATCCGGTATCGACGAGCTGGTAGCCGCAACCAATGTCTTTACCAATCGCCTGCGGTACTACGAATCCCTTGGTAGCCATGACAGTCCCTACCGGAATACCCTGCGCCTTGTGAAAATCTGGAGTGAGCGCGATTCGCTCTATAGCAGGAACCTCGGCAAAAAGACCGGGCTGAGCCTTGTGGAGGCGTTCCACAGTAGTTTGAAGCTCCAGCATTCCATCTAGTTCTTGAAAAGCAGCCTCCTCAAGCGGCACCTCTGGCGAGGCAAAAAGCTTTATATCTATACCAAATTTGTTGGCAACCTGAGTCGGGCCATGTTGTATCGGCTTCGAGATTTGACTATCCCAAGCGGCGCAAATTTCATGCGAAGGCTGATTCTTTACCATAAAAATGACGCTGAGCCAGAATCGCCATCCATGTTTCACAAGGACGCGATAGCCATATATTTCAATAAGAGATTATTGATGGGAATTAGTCAGATGATACCTAATGAGGGCTAAGGGACCCCAATTAATTGTTTTAACCCAGGTTTTCCATGGATCGGCCCAGGGGTAGCACAGAGCAGTTAGTGCCGTCTATATCGATTCCCCGGGTCAAATGGATCCTGCCACCAATAGCCCCACCCTTCAGTTACACTATACTCGGACCAGGCCACTCCGATAAATTCGGAGACTCCACCGAACCAGACGCGATCGTGCTCATTCCAGGGATTAAAGATTCCAGGATCAGAGGCCTGAGAGTAAGAAGACTCGGTCCAACCACATCCGCTAGCAACCACCGTGCCGATAAGCCCACCAACACAATCGCCCGGCCCCCCAACTACAGTTCCCACGCTAGTATTGATAGGGTCGGCTGCTAATCGTCTGGAAAAGCTCTGTGCTTTGTTGACACAGCCCTGTGGGTCATCAAGCAAGCAGGTGGTTGTTACCGCCGCTCCTACTGCTACGTTCA
>JBEGVS010000075.1:0-8327 GCA_041178185.1 Pseudomonadota bacterium | reverse complement strand
TGTACCAACACTCCCGCCCTCGGTTGGAGGACCTTGAGGCCATCTCCTTTGTACTCATAGGTCATACATCGCCCCTGATCATCGGCAAGAGTTATCGCGCTGTTGGTTCCTATGTTGGACTTTGTCAGGCGGTCATGAGCCTCGTCCCACGACCGAGCATCGAGGGCGGAGCGTAAGAGGACGTGAACAGGTACCCCCTCGGCTCTCTCTGAACTTGATAAGATATTGAGACCAACGCCAAGACCCGCTGAGTTTATTCCTATCTTTCCGACGATCCCTGGCTCGGTCATGGTGAGTACCGTGTGGCCGTCATCGTGCCGAATCCTGAGCAGCACCGTTTTTCCCTCGAGCCGACGCAGCCAGTCCCACGTTTGCGCGAGGATACCTTCGTGGGCGAAGCAAAAGAGGGTGCACTCCTTACTCGACGCGAGGAGCGAGGTCAGTATCTCTGTGCGGGAATTGATCGCGAGAATATCCCGCAGGTCAATGCCTGAGCCACTCGCAATCCCCCGAATCTCTTCCATATAACGTGGGTCGAACTTCTCTATTCGATCAGCAAAAGCTTGGGCTGATACGCGAATACTTTCGCGGTCCCCACCCCCAAGCGCCGCAAAGAGGTCCATATACACCTGAACCACATCCCCGATCAGGGGAGCGAGCAGCTCTCCGTGCATGCGGCCTATGTGAAATGGTGTACCGTGCAGCAACAATTCATGCATAGAGACCTCGTGCTCTTTGTTCCGATCCGTCAGTACGGCTGTCTGACCGAGTTGATCTCCAACGTCCACACCAGAATGTTCGCGAGAAGCCTCCGCCCCCTCTTTAGAGGCAGTATCTCGGAGCTCCAACACGTACAGACGATCAAGTTCCCCGTTACGCTCGAACGTTTTCTCAACCTTGAACCCGTGACGTTCGTAATACGCATGAGTATTTCGATTTGCAGGTGTGTCCTCAGCAACCGCCGCAATACCGGTCTCACCCCTTTTTCTCGCTAAAGCTATGGCATCATCCAGAACAACCTCTGACAGAGGCTTGGCACCCGGATTTTGATGCTTCCGGAAATCAGGGACAACTCCGAGCCACCCCATGTAGATCCTGTTAGGTTCGTTAAGAAGCTTGTACGCTCCCCCCACCGCAGCTGGCTCATCGCCAACCCGGTAGAGATCATACGAGAGGAGCTCAACCTCTGTGCCGCTGAATTCCGAATGATATCGTCGAGGCCCTGCGATGAAGCGTTCATAGGTCAGCTTCGCCGCCTCGACATCCGACTTGAGGCTGAAGCATTTCTCGATTACCGAAAGAGCCGCCCCGATATTGTCCGAGGTGATCGGCTCCTTGGTGACTTGGAATTGGGCGCCGCCAGCTCCAAAGCACACTTCATGCAACTCCGTGGAGGCTACTGGGGGTGCCTCAGGGACAGCTCGTTTTGGAGGTCTATTTTCGGGAGTTTCGTGCATATCTACTCAATCACCGACAGAACGATATCCGATCTAAAAGCACTATACAAATGAACATTATTGAGGGTTTTCGCGTAACGATGGAAGGCGCCCACACAGCCTTTCCGGCGTAAAGCCTCGAAAAACCGACACGCGATACCACCAAAGGCGAAAGTGAAAGCACGCACCTTCCTGCTTCTTCACGGCAATACGGGGGAGACTATCGACTTCAGCCAGAAATCTCCCCGAGACCCCAAGGGGCGCTGTCCTACACTACACTGCCTCTCGAAGCTCATGAAATACTGCGCCTCAGAGCTATACGACGGCCACGTAGGAATCGCATTCGTAGCTGGGCTCCCCGTATGCGCAAAAGCAATTAATACGTCCTGCATCTGATTCGAGAGCCGTTCTCGCTCCTGCCGTATGTCGTCGGACTCAGGCGCCCCGAGAAGCGCCCTGCCCGCCGGTGAGTTCCAGGTTCCCAGGAAGAAGGTGACGTCGGAGGCGTGCAGCGCTCCGCGTCGAGGATCATTGCAGGGATAATCGAAACGGTACATCCAACACCGATTATTACTCCTGGAAACTCTATCGGCGAAGATAAGACTCGGGGCACCAAACATCGCATCGCTCAAAAGATGCATCCCTTGAACCCCTTCAGGTTCATGGGCTAGCTCCTTTCGATAGAGAGCAGCCATCTCCTTCTGGAGCTCGTTGGGAAGGAACGGACACGTCTTGGCGGCCCATTCCGCAGAGTGTCGATCAAGCTCATCGTCCCACGTTAGCCACAGCCCCAGTTCGTACTGCGTAAATCCTATCAGGATGTCAAATCCATCGGCCGCCCCGTTGGTTGCCGCTATGAAGGGATCCTGACTGACGAATGACGGATCTACCCGAGGATAGAAAAGAGTATCCATATCGAAGAGGATATCACTGCTGTGCACCTTCTTAGCGCATCGGGTCATTAACTCCTCGGTGGAAAGCGCAGTTAGATCGCCGAACGTCGAAACCCCGATATCCTTGAGAAACGCTCGTGCGCGCTCCCGTCCCTCGTCCAGTGAGTGAACCGAAGCTCTGTGGTTGTGCCCAAAGCCGGTGACTGACGCAACGCCGCTCATCATGACCAGCCGCTTCACACGCCCCGTAAGCTCCCCGGAGGATACCATCCAACTAATGTCCATGCTTCCAGCGGATTCTCCAACGAGGGTAATGTTGTCCGGATCGCCGCCAAAAAAAGATATGTTTCGCTTAACCCAGTCGATGGCGCATAGCTGATCGCGCACACAGTTCGCATGAGCGCCTTGTGGAGCTCCATCTCCCAACACCGAGAGATCAAGAGCTCCAAATATCCCCAATCTGTAATTCAACGAAACGGTGACAACTTCTCCGCGCAGCGCGAGGGAATCCATGTGATACAAACTCACACGACTCGACTCCAGCCAGTTGGCTCCGCCATGGATATAGACCACGACAGGTCGCCTCTTATCGTCCGCCGCGGGGGTCAAAACGTTGAGTGTCAGGGAATCTTCGACTCCAACAAAAAGTGGATCAGCCTCTGTCGCGACGTCCTGGAACTCAAGAACCTTCGACTCCTTCGGATCGAATACTTGGGCCGACGCGGGCCCGAAAGAGGACGCGTCAAAGGTCTCAGTCCACGGAGCCTTGGGCACAGGGGGTTGGAAACGACGCTCTCCGAGAGGAGGCTCAGCGTAGGGAATTCCGAGGAAGGCAACCAGGTTTCCTTGATGTGCTGTGATACCCTTAACCGGACCGCACTGCGCTTTAACTACTATCTCCTCTGACATGAACTCTCTCCAGGCAACGTCACTCTCTATCCCCGTCCCGCGTTATTAACACCGCGCAAGGGGAATGTGGCACCTAACCACCCGCTAGGCAATTTATCGTTGCGGGGGGCTCTCGTAAAGGATGCTGTGGCCTACCACGGGAGCATAATAAGGCTCCCCAGCAAAACCCCACGTCCCCGCTGGTCCTCCCCTGAGAAAGGAATACCCCCACCCTATTTTTACCTGCGCCAGAAAATGGACGAGAAAACGACTCCGTCAACCCACGGTCACCTTACTCCTCTCCCTCAAGGTGTCTCGTATCAGGTCGCTAGTAAGTAGTAACAGGTCTCGCTCCTCGGGCGGTCGTTCGGATCGGGATGGAGCATGGCAAACAACGCCATCTGAAGATCCTTCGGAACGATTTCACCTGAGGTAGAAATCATATCCTGCTTCAGCTCCACTCGCTCCTGCGCCGTTAAAATCTGCCTCGCAGGATTTCCTAAACTAAGGGGGAACGCTTCGGAGGACCCGTCGATTATTTGAACTATGGTTGCTGCGGCACAAAATACATCAGCTGCTTTTCCGAACTGTGGAAGCGCTTGAATGTGCTCTGGGCTCCGACATACCGGTGTGCCGAGCTTCGTATTAGTAAAGTAGTGCTGGGGGATGTCATCAATCCGAAAGCTTAATCCGAAATCGATCAGTTTTACTTTAAAATCTTGGTCGAGATCGTACGAACCATCTTCTCTGACTTCACCTTGTATGCAGATATTGTCCTCTTTGACATCGTAGTGACAGAAATTGGCGGCATGTAATGTAGCAAGGGACTCGCACAACCCGCTCGCCAGGCGGCGGACCTGCTGCATTGAAAAAGAATGATCAAGATCCACACGTAGGGAGCGCAGCGTTATCCCTGCGTCTGCAATCCGCAATATGCGCTTACTGTCATTGTATTCGAGGATCTCAGGGGTAACCCCAGTGCCACTCAACTCTCGAAGGGCGTTAAGCTCTGCCAAGTATGACGGCTTATCAGCGAACTGTTTGACGAAGAACCCCTCGGTCTCTTGAAAGGTACGGGCTTGGGTAAGCTTGCTCATAGAAGAGAGATCCGGTCAGCTTTCTCTTCTGCTTCCATATTGCCACTTTTGGGGCGCACTTTCTTCTGCGTGATTACCGCAGCCTACGGGATTCCCGTACTCCCGTAGGTCACGGCGGCGCTCGGCATGAGAGGCTCTTCGAGGCGCCAGCCGGCCAACCAAGAGCCACTCCCCCCCGTGCATCATCGAGATTCATGTTCAGCCCCCTTACTGGCCCCTACGCAACGGCTGTGGTAGCCTTGGCCCCAGTCTTTCATCTTTTTTCCGGTGTGTATGACCACTTCATTTTTTTCAGAGATTCAAATGGCGGCGCCTGACGCAATCCTTGGGATTACGGAGGCCTTTCGAAATGATACCTCACCTACCAAGGTGAATCTGGGAGTCGGTGTCTACCAAGACGCGAACGGAAAGATCCCTGTGCTCAACTCAGTTCTTCAGGCAGCAAAGATCTGGTCGTCACAGGAGGACACGAAGACCTACCTGCCGATCGATGGCGTTCCGGCATTCATTCAAGCGAATCAAGAGCTTCTGTTCGGAAAGGACTCCCCGCTTCTTAAGGAGAAGCGAGTGGCAACAGTTCAGTCTGTGGGAGGTAGCGGCGGGCTTAAGCTCGGCATCGAGTTCATCAAGCGCTTTTTGGGAAAAGATACGATCTACATCAGCGACCCGAGCTGGGAGAATCATCGCGTTATCTTCGAAGCGGCTGGGATGAAGGTTGAGACCTACCCCTACTATGACCCCAAAACGTCCGGCTTGCGAGCTGCTGACATGCTCTCGACCTTACGAAACTTACAACCTCGCACTCCGGTCCTCCTCCACGCTTGCTGCCATAATCCAACGGGGGTCGATCTCGATGAGCAAACCTGGAAGGAGGTCGTTACTATCTGCGCCGAGCGGGAGCTGATCCCCTTCATCGATTTCGCATACCAAGGCTTCGCAGATGGCATCGTTCCTGACTCACGGCCTATTCAGCTCTTTGTTGAAAAAGGTCTAACTTTCTTCCTCTCCAACTCATTTGCGAAATCACTCTCACTCTATCGCGAACGCGTAGGCGCTATCTCGGTGGTTACCGGTTCTCAGAAAGAGGCGGTGGCCGTAACGAGCCAAATCAAGCGAATTGTGCGGATGATATACTCAAGCCCCCCCTCCTACGGCGCTCAGCTCGCGGCGATCGTGCTAACACATCCGGAGCTTCGGCCCATGTGGGAAACGGAGCTTGGCGAGATGCGCGATCGCATCCATGAGATGCGGCATCTCTTTGCTAAGAGGCTCAAGGAGGTCCTGCCCGATCGAGACTTCTCGTTCATCCTGAGTCAACGTGGAATGTTCTCCTACTCGGGACTTTCGATGGACATCATGAAAGCGCTGCGCGAAAAGTATCATATCTACGGCCTCGATAGCGGTCGTATCTGCGTTGCGGCACTCAATCACAAGAACGTCGACTACGTATGTGAGTCGATCGCATCCCTCGTAAAAGGGGTCTAGGTAATGAAGCTCAAGGCTCTCCTGCTCGCTTTTCTTTCGTGTATCACGACAGCGGCGGCGCAGGAGAACTTTGAACTCAAACCGTTCGCCCAAGGATTTGACGACCCTGTAGCTATAGCCTCCATCGCCAGCGAACCCTCCAAGGTATTTGTGGTTGAGCGAGGTGGCACGGTCGCCATCATCGAGAACGGTAAGCGAGCAAAGCGGGACCTTCTCAATATTGAGGCTATCCTTTCGCCTCAAGAAAATGCGGGACTCTCCGGCGTAGCGTTCCCGCCGAATTACGCCCAAACGAAGGAGCTCTACGTCAGCTACACCGATAAACAGGGGGATACGATCGTTGGCCGCTTTCCCACCAAGATCGGGCAAACGGTCGATGAGGATGCGCTCATCGTAGTGCTCAAGGTTGTTCAGCCCAATCCTCACGCCCATCGAAGCACAATCACCTTCGGAGGAGAGGGCCTTCTCCTCATTGGGTTGGGCGATGCACCTCGTAAACCTGGAATATCTTCACTGGCACAGAATCCCCGTTCGCTTTTCGGAAAGATCTTACGGATCGGAATCACCGATCCCTCACGGTACCATATCCCCTCTGACAACCCCTTTGCGAAGAGGGACGATGCGGCAGCGGAGGTGTGGGCTCTTGGGGTACAAAACCCACTCTCACTCTCCTTCGACTCGACGACTAAGAGGTTGCTGCTGGTCGACTCCGGGCGAGAGATACAGGAGCTTGACCTCGTTGAGCGTGGAAAGAACTATGGATGGAACATCGTCGAGGGAGGCAAGTGCCTGGTCGCAACCTGCGATACGACCAACTTTACCCCTCCGATTCACTCCTACCCCGCCGCGGCTCGCAGCACTGCCATCGGTGGCTTCTTTTACAACGGGTCAAACATCCCTTCACTTCAAGGTGCGTACATCTTCGCTGACTCGCACTCGAAGACCCTCTTTAAGCTCTTACAAAGTGGCAACTCTTGGATTGCTACGCCAATTGCAACCGCCAACTTCCCCATCGTAGCGATGGGTCAAGGCCCCAAGGGCGAAATATACGTGGCAACTGGGGATGGAACTATCTCAGTAGTTGCGGCGCATACCTAGATCCTCTTCGCGCTGCTCCCTCCGACAATGGACGGAGCCTGTCCCGCTACTTCGCCGGCAACTCAAACGCCTGGCACTCAGATTGAAACTTGCACTCGCCGTGCGAGCCATCACAGAACGGATGCTTCTTTGAGGCGCCACATCGACACAGCGATACGGCGGCACGTCCATTCAGGTTAAACACATTACCCGCCGCGTCACAGATCTCGAAGTTAGTCCCCTCTACGCGAAAAGGGCCGTTGTTTTTTACGGTAATCTTTACCTTTGCGTCACTCATCGCACTCTCCTCTATTGAAGCGATTTACGGAAATCGTCGAGCTTCGTTATCGACTCGTTAATCTCTCGGGCCTTCCCTTTGGTTTCCTCTACAAGAGCCGCCGGGGCGTTGGCCACGAAGTCCTGATTCGCAAGATTCCTCTCAATTCCGGCGAGAGTCTTCTGAAGCTTCTCGATCCGAGCAGACAACTTACTCGCGATATCCTTGGCGTCGATATCGGATGGTAACTCGAGATACCCGATTCCGCCATCATACTTAAACGGAACGTGTCCGGCGGGGGTTTCTTGTTGCGCGTGCTCAGCGAACTGACTGATACCACCGATAGTCTGGGCAACGCCTCGAACGGGTTCGAAGTTCTTCTTGGCGGTCTCAGATAAGAAAAGAAGCTTTGCCCCAAGGGCCGCCTTAAGCGAGATATTCAGGGTCTGCTTCACGTCTCGAACGCCCCGAACGATCGAGGCCATAAGGCCGATCTGAGCCTCAGCTCCGTCATCCTTGCGATAGAGGTCGGCGTCGGGCCACGATGAGAGCGCGATAGAACGTGAATCGCCGGTCTCCGCGGAGTCGGTAATACCCATCTTCTGCAAGGTCTGCCACAACTCCTCGGTCACGAACGGCATGTAGGGATGGAGGAGCTTTAAGATCGTACGCTGACATACGAGCGCGACCTCAAGAGCCTTTCGCTTCGACTCACCACCAGCCCACAACCGGTTCTTGATGATCTCAAGATACCAGTCGCAGTAGTCGTCCCAGAAGAAGCTACGGATAGCGCCAACGGCATGAACGATGTCGCTCTTGTTGAGATACTCATCATGAACTCGAACCACCTCACCCAAACGCGAAATGATCCATCGATCCTCAAGCGCTGTACGATCAAGCTTTCGTGAATCGCTCGTAATCTTGTCCTCTCCCAGATTTCCGAGGAGCAGGCGCGTGGCGTTCCACAGCTTAATCACGAGCCCCTGCCCGTTCTTGAAGATGTCATCGTGAAGCTTCGTATCCTGTCGTCCCATCGGATAGTTCATCGCGATAGAGACCCGCACCGCGTCCGTGCCGTACTGGTCAAAGAGGTTGAGCGGATCGGGAGAGTTCCCCAGCGACTTCGAGAGCTTTCGTCCCTGCGAGTCTCGAACAAGTCCATGGAGCGCCAAGG
>JBEGVS010000074.1:0-3963 GCA_041178185.1 Pseudomonadota bacterium | reverse complement strand
TAAAAGGTCCAAAAGCCGCCCCTTGACATCACCGAGATCGGTCTCAGCCGACACAGCCCTGGACTGAGCTTCCAACGAACTCGCCGCGCTTCCCACCAAATTGAGCCGATCTTCGTCCATCCACAGCTTGGCGCGCGATAATACACATTCGAAGTTCGCTTGAGTGGTCGGCAATTTGGAAAGACCGTACAAGCACAGATCCAACGTACCCTCATCACTCTCTGCATCACAAATCCGCGCACGCAGCTTTTCGTCCAATCCATTTATTTGTCCGTTGAGGCTGAGATGTACGAGTGCTGTTACTGAACCTCCTCCATGGGAACCATACTCTTGGGCACGTGGGACCAATTCGAAAAGCTTGGGCTCGATGCGAGGAATTGTCGATAGTAGATCCTTGTCCGCTGGTGTGCACCACAGCATTTGATCCAGGAGGGGGAAAAACATCCTTTGCGCTGGCAGATCTCCCTTTAACGATTCGAAGTGGTCTAGTGCGCTCGCTATCACATGAGGAGTACAGGCCCCCGGATGCATTCGCCATTCCACTAGATTCCAAAGTGTTTGGTAGTCACTGCTTCTGATACTATCAATCACGAACTGTTCTAGCACTGTGTCCGCCGATGTGCGGGACAGCATTAGATCCACTTCGCTGGCATGCCGCATTTGCAATGCCTGATCGTCCTTCGATAATCTTAAGCGGTCTAGAGCGCTCGCTATCACGTTAGAAGTACAGACCTCCAGATGAATTCCACTCTTAAATAGATTCTCAAGCGTTTTCTGGTCACCGCTCCTGAAGGCATCAATCACGATAGGTTCCAGCTTGGCGATCAGGTTATCTTTATGGGCCTGATCCTTGAAAAGAGGATTGAGTCGCGGAAAGAAAACTTTGCTGAGTTCGTCGAAAAATTCGTCGGAGAATTTGAAGCGCTCTAAAGCGCTCACTACAACGTTAGGCGTGCAGACAATCCCTAGAAATCGACTCTTAAATAGATTTTCAAGTGTTTTCTGGTCACCGCTCCGGATGACATTAATCACTATCGGCTCCAGCCTGGCGATCAGGCTATCTCTCTCGGCCTGATTATGATTCTGCAAACGATGAATCAAACCCCAGAGGATATCTTCGCAGGGATCGCGCAATTCGTCCCCGAATAAATCAGCGCCTGCTCGCGGATCTTCTGATGCCAGCTCTCTAAACAAGTCACGATGCAGAGCATCAAGCTTCGACACCTGATTAGACATAGAGCTCCGGATAAAATGAGGCATATCCGGAAGGGTTCTGAACATGAGATCGAGAACCTCCGTTCTTGTGGGATCGGGGTGGCCTCCTGGAACTATTCCTGGCAAGTCTAGAACTAATGATTGAAACTCCTTCTCGCCAAATTCCTCACGGCCAGAGACATAGCCCCACAACCGCTCCATCCCGTGCTCTTTTAATCTTGGCTCTAACACGCCCTCGGCTATTTGGGCCGCCCCTGTCCCCGGGTTTTGTAGGCTAAGGGCTACCAATCCTAGAAGAAGCTCTCCATCATTAATGGAGCCCGTTGTGTACTCTCTCGCTAGTACAGCGAGCTCTTTAGCAGCCGAGTCTGTTCGGAACTCGACAAAGCTTCGCCTCGCACGGTGACTAGGATCCAGCTCATTAATCGTCCGCACCACCTCTCCAACTGAGCTTACGTTCAGCAGGAGCGACTCAATTATCAGTGGAGAGTCGATCCCCTTAAGAAGGTCCACAACATCGGGCTCTTCGCCAGGTTCGAACCTCCGTTCATCACCGGACACCTTGACAAACGACATGCCGTCACGGCGTCCGACGACCTCCCAGTCTCGGCGAGCCCATCCGACTACCGAATCAAAACCGATGGAGGGCTCAGCCAGTTTAAGGCTGCGGAGTAGTGCATTCGTGTCCTCACGAAAGCTGACTACTCTTTCGCACGTCCCTCTCACCGACTCCGGTAGGGCGGCTACCACCTGGTCACGCGAATGGCTATTCGCCATGCCAGCTATAAGGGGTAACACGACACGAACAAATCTCTCCGGAGACTCAGCCAGGACCGCGGCTTTTTTCTCCGATGAGATATCTCCGAGCGCGAGAAAGCTTTTGAGCACCTGCCTCACGAACGCATCTCCACCCTCGAGATCTTTCTGAGCTAGAGTCTCTACAGCCCGCCAAACTGAGACGATCTCTTCTTTACTGAGCTCTCCCCCACCTGGGCGTTTCCCAATCAAGAGATGCAAAGAATCCTTGAGTTGAGGATCGATCCCTTGCGTGGGTATCTCAGCCGAGACCGCTGCGAGAGCAACCGTCGCGTACCGTGCGAGCGCCGCCCCGTTTCCGTTCTCG
Source organism: Pseudomonadota bacterium (assembly GCA_041178185.1). GTDB lineage: Bacteria > Bdellovibrionota_C > UBA2361 > UBA2361 > OMII01 > OMII01. The sequence goes on along the minus strand of JBEGVS010000074.1, from coordinate 1,625 downwards.
TTATCTGGAATGAGCTTTAAAAGATACTCGAATGCGGAACGCTCATCCTCATTATCCGAGAGAGCCTTTGCCAGGAGCGAGGCCGCCTTCTCAGCGCCACCTCTTCCCTCAAGAGAGATTCGTAGTGCGTTCACTAAGCTCTCTGTCAGCTGAGGTCCCGGCTCTCCCGCGTCAAGCCTTCGCAGGATGTGGTCCGCTACAACCGCCTTTGAACCTGGATCGAGAAGATCCAGAAACACAGCCGCTGCCAGCGGCTTGGTTGGATCGGATATCTTTTTCGAATCAAGATCTTCAACGATGGCCTTCAGGGCGCGTGACGCAACCTTTGAGTCGGGTTGTGCGCCATTTTTCGTCTCAGTCAGGCTAACGAGAAACTCAAGAAGTTTTCCTTCACCGGCTCCAGGTTCAACCTTTGGAGCGTCATCTTGCGCCGAAGCCTTGGCGGCGATCGTAGCGGTACTCAAGCTCGCAGTAATGGCAGGTGCAGTTAGACCGCCCAATCCAGTAAAGAACCCGAGGGCGGCTTTTGCCACCGAATTTTTTGATACCACACCCATACTCCCGACTCGAACAGCGTCGATTCTATTCAGTTCCGATACCTACCGGATAGCACCGTTATGAGCGATGGATGTAACGCCGTGACCTTGCACCCCCGTTACCGGCATGACTTCCTTGTGCCTCACCTTGAAGCTAAAAGGGGTGAGAGATAGAGCATGGAATTTGCGAATATTTTTTTGTACGGGAGTAGCTGCGGGGGAGAGAGGCAGAGGGCTTTGTACGAATTACTCGTAAAGCTGGCCTTTGACGCAAACCATGGCGGGCAGGTGAGGCAGGGGGTCGGGCAGGATTTGCTCACCTTCTAGCCCGCTTTCAATCCCCACGCCGTTTCGTGGTAGTGTCGGAGCACAACAGCGAGCATTTGGACACTATGACTGCGGCCTACCATATTACCGGCATCCTCCAGGCGAGCCTCTTCGCGTTATCTATCTCGGCTGTGTACGTTCAGTTGCGATTTGTGCGGCGACGACGTGTCAGTATCAGTACAACGGGGACACGTGAAGCTGCCACGGACAACCTCTCGATGCTCGCCATTCTTGGTTCTTTCGCAGCGTTTCTCTCCTTCGTTCTTCTTAGTTCTGCTACTGAGCCGTTTGCGCACTATATCTTTTGGAGCCGCCTTCCAGCGTGCGTTCTTGCTGTTCTATTGCTGTGGGAATATCGGAGGGATTATCCATCTGGAATCAGAGCTTTAATGGGTCCGCTCTCCGGGGTTCTGTTTATCGGAGCAGTCAGCGTAACGGCCCTTCTTCCGGGCACTAGTCGCCAATTCCTTGCGGAGCTTCACTCCTTTGTAATCGTGGCTGGAGTTATCCTGATCGGCGGTCAGGTACACCAGCTGTGGCTCCTGCTAACTAGACGCAGGGTGGGAGCTCTCTCGTTACGCGCCCGAACGTTGAACCTTTTAAAGGACCTGAGCACCGTAGCCTTCGGATTGACCCTTGGTGTTCATCAAAGTTGGTCGATCGTGGCGGTCGCCACCGCGAATGTAGCGTTGACGGCAGCGGTTCTTGGTGTGGGGGCACGACTATCTCGCAAGCAAGAGCCATAGAATACGCTGGGCCAGC
>JBEGVS010000073.1:0-28610 GCA_041178185.1 Pseudomonadota bacterium | reverse complement strand
GGTCTCCGCTAAGAGGTATCACCGAAGGGTGGCCTTGAGCGCTTTTCCGCAGAAAGTTGGCTAGTTCCATCGAGCGGCTCGAGGCCTACTCTCTTTTCCATCTTTTCACGATGTCGCATCGGAGCCGCTCCTCCGATGTGGTGTGCACGTCCCTAGGGGTCGTGCTGTGCTACGAGCCTAGCTGCTTAAGGCGGAGACGTAGGGTCCACGGCAAAGGAGCCCTGCATACTCACGGGGAGATGCCCTTGCGGCTCATCGCCAGCGACCTGCGTGCATGGCAGCTCGCTGGGTAAAATGGCGCTGGCTGAGAAACTGACGAAGGGGATGAACGGGACAACTGGAGCCGCCTGTCGGACTCGAACCGACGACCTACGGTTTACAAAACCGTTGCTCTACCAACTGAGCTAAGGCGGCTTAGTGAGGACGACAGGGAGAAGCAAGGTGTTACCTTACGCACCCTTACGGCGTTTGATCCACCGCAGACGTCACTTGCTCTTTGGTTTTCTCAATCTTTGAAGCTTGGGTCAAGGTATCAGGTCGGATAAGTGCCCATTTTGCGAGCGCATTTTACCTCATGCAGAAGAGATCGTCGGGACGAGGGGTGATTTTCTTCAGGGAAGCTCGTTCTCTGCAACCGAGTGTATTTACTTGATCCGGGAAATTCTACATACTGCGCCGGCGTTCCGACACCTAGTGCCCATGTAGCTCAGTCGGTAGAGCACTTCCTTGGTAAGGAAGAGGTCACGGATTCGAGTTCCGTCATGGGCTCCATTCAGTCAGAACGTCCACTACACTCCTTATGGTGAGGTGCCCGAGTGGCTAAAGGGGGCAGACTGTAAATCTGCTGGCTACGGCCTACGGGGGTTCGAATCCCTCTCTCACCAGTTTCTCCCGCTCAACGCGGTTTCTCCCGCTCAACGCGGTTTCTCCCGCTCAACGCTCTGGTCCAGGGGCTGGCGCCCCTCTCGCCGCTTATCGCGGCTACACCCCCGGTTTGCTGATCGATGCGTTTTCTTCCGCTGGACGGGGTTTTTCCCGCTCAACGCTCTGGTTCTCCCGCTCAACGCTCTGGTCCAGGGGCTGGCGCCCCTCTCGCCGCTTATCGCGGCTACACCCTCGGGGTGTCGGTTGATGTTTGGGGGCGGGGGCTGCTGCTCTCGTCGCGACCTGTTCCAATCCCCTACGATTGTGTTAGAGTTCCTCCCGATTTACGGCCTTAGCTCAATTGGTAGAGCAGCGGATTCCAAATCCGCAGGTTGGGGGTTCGATTCCCTCAGGCCGTGCACTGTATCTCCCATTCGGCAGTATTTCCCATTCGGCATTCGAGCCCAGGATCCCCCATTCGGCAGTATCTCCCATTCGGCATTCGAGCCCAGGATCCCCCATTCGGCATTCGGGCCCAGGCGGGCCTTATTCCGTTCAATCAGGGGCGGGCATAGGCGAACAAAGTGAGTCGAGGGGGGGGCTACAGGTGTTCCATTCCTTGATTGCATGGTAGACCGGGAGCTGTCGGTCCCCGTGAAACGAGGGGGGACCTGCTGAGGAGTAGAGAATGAGTGAAACCGTTGTTGATGCCGCTGTAGAGAGTCCAATCGCGACCATCGACCGAGACGTTCGTCAGCGTTCTCCACTCTGGATGGTGAGCCAAGAGCCTCTCCTTAATGATCTCGTTGCGTATCTTAGTAAGGTCCGGGAGGATATTGAGACGGAGCCCGATCGTCACCGCCAATTGGCGTTCTCGCGTGCCCATCTCAAGCAGTGCCGGGCCGCTTTTGATCGCATGATTCGAAAAGGGGAGGAGAGCCTGCACCGTTTGTGCGAGCTGTTTTGCAACTCCTTCGTCGGAAAATATCAACTGCAAAGCGTTGTGATCGGTGAGACCCCAACGACACATGAGCGCTTCACCCTCACGCAGATCCTCTCGCGACACGATCTCTATTCAACTATCGACCTCGATCTTGGAAATCGACAGCTTCGAAAATTGCACTATTTCGACGGTAACGATTGGGTCTCACCGATCCTGGTTGCAAACATGGTCGAGTATCAACCCACGCAACCCAACACCCACGGTGTTCACAAGATCATCAGCCGGATTAAAGCAGAGGAGGAGCTGTGGAATAAGGTTGTGGATGAGATCTTCGGCCTTGATTCCCTGGTAACGAGGGACAAGGAGCTGCGGCATCTGAGTTACTACGTCAAAGATATCTTTGGGGTTAAGATAGTCGTGGGTACGCCGGAAGAGGTGGTGCTGTTGCATCAGGAGCTTGAGCGTCTCTCGTGGTCCTCGACCGAACTGCAGGCGGTAGGGGTCACCAACCTTCCCCAGATGACCCGCCTCGCCTTCCTTGAGACAAAGGATTACATCCGTAATGTGGAGAAGAATAGCGGCTGGGAGGCGATGAAGTCTGTGATTACCTGGGGCGGCAGGATGTTTGAGGTGCAGGTGCAGCCCCTCTCAAATTTCTGGCGTGAGCGGGAGCACCTTACCCGAGAGAGTCATGCCGGGTTTAAGAGTCGCCGTGAGGAGATCCGTCTTCAGGTGGCCGAACACATCCCGCTCTTCCGTTTTTACCAGAGCCTACTGCGGTGGCTTATCCAACTTCCAGATGCTCCGGCCCCAACGTTTCCGGGTATCTCGGTGATTCTAACTGACTGATATTAGGCGCTATTTCTACTCCTGTTGAGGGATCTGCTATACTTGAATAAAATGTTCAAGATTGTTACCTTCTGCTCCGGAAATCAGAGCGTTACCGTTTTTTAGGAAAAACTGAGCCGGTGAGCCGACTTAGTATGGCGTTAGGGATATACTGTGGCGGCTTTGAAACGATCCCCATGCGGGGAAGTTCCGTGAGCAGACGCGCGAAGGATTTAGGGAAACCATTATGAGTACGGACGTCCTCGATACCTACACTAATCAGGAATACAAGTACGGCTTTTATACCGACATCGAGACAGACTCAGCTCCTCCAGGACTGAGCCCAGAGATCATCCGTTTCATCTCCATGAAGAAAGAGGAGCCCGAGTGGATGCTCCAGTGGCGCCTCAAGGCCTACGAGACGTGGCGTCAGATGAAGGAGCCGCATTGGGCCTTCGTTAACTATCCCCCGATCGATTACCAGGATGTTGTGTACTACTCTGCTCCCAAGCAGAAGCCAGCGTTGAAGAGCCTCGACGAAGTTGATCCCGAGATCCTGAAGACCTACGAGAAGCTTGGCATCCCTCTCAATGAACAGAAGGCGCTGGCCGGTGTTGCGGTAGACGCGGTGTTCGACTCAGTGTCCGTGGTTACAACCTTCAAAAAGCAACTGGAGGAGGTCGGGGTGATCTTCTGCTCCATGTCAGAAGCAATTCGAAATCACCCGGAGTTGGTGAAGAAATACCTCGGTTCCGTTGTGCCGCACTCGGACAATTTCTTCTCTGCACTTAACTCGGCTGTCTTTACCGATGGCTCGTTCTGCTACATCCCGAAGGGCGTGCGGTGCCCGCTGGAGCTCTCAACTTATTTCCGAATTAACGCCGCGAAGACCGGTCAATTCGAGCGAACCCTGATCGTCGCGGATGAGGGAAGCTACGTGAGCTACATGGAGGGCTGCACCGCACCGATGCGAGATGAGAATCAGCTCCATGCAGCAGTCGTTGAGCTCGTCGCTCTGGGAGATGCGCAGATCAAGTACTCCACCATCCAGAACTGGTACCCCGGTGATAAGGATGGCAAGGGTGGTATCTACAACTTCGTGACAAAGCGCGGACTGTGCGCTGGAAACAATTCCAAGATCTCCTGGACTCAGGTTGAGACCGGAAGCTCGATTACGTGGAAGTATCCAAGCTGTATATTGAAGGGTGATAACTCAGTCGGTGAGTTCTACTCAGTTGCCATCACCAACAATAAGCAACAGGCCGACACCGGCACGAAGATGATCCACATCGGCAAGAATACGAAGAGTACGATCGTGTCGAAGGGTATCTCGGCTGGGCGAAGTCAGAACGCGTATCGTGGACTCGTAAAGATGATGAAGAGCGCCGAGGGTGCTCGTAACTTCTCTCAATGCGATTCGATGCTCATGGGTAATGAGTGCGGAGCGCATACGTTCCCGTACATCGAGGTCAAGAACCCAACCGCGACGGTGGAGCACGAGGCCTCAACCTCGAAGATCGGAGAGGACCAGATCTTCTACTGCAACCAGCGTGGTATCTCCACAGAGGATGCGGTGTCGATGATCGTTCATGGATTTTGTAAGGAAGTTTTAAACGAGCTGCCGATGGAGTTCGCGGTTGAAGCGCGACGACTTTTGGAGATCAGTCTCGAAGGAAGCGTAGGATAGTGAGGTAGTATGAGCTTGTTGAAGATTTCAAATTTGCACGCCCGCGTAGAAGGAGAGGGAAGGGAGATCCTTAAGGGGATTAACCTTGAGATTAAGCCTGGAGAGGTTCACGCCATCATGGGAGTGAACGGTTCGGGTAAGAGCACCCTCGCCAATATCCTTGGTGGAAAGGATGGGTATGAGATCACCGAGGGATCCGTATCGTTCGATGGAAAGGACCTGCTTGAGCTCGACCCAGAGGTTCGCGCTCGTGAGGGGCTCTTTCTCGCGTTCCAGTATCCTGTTGAGCTCCCCGGCGTTCTCACGTCGTATTTCTTGCGCACCGCGCTGAACTCAGTGCGTGAGCACCGTGGGCAGCCAGCTCTTTCGGTTCGTGATTTCGCAGCTCTCTTGAAGGAGAAGGCGAAGCACCTCGAGCTTAACGATGACATGCTCAAGCGTGCTGTAAACGAAGGATTCTCGGGCGGAGAGAAGAAGCGTAACGAGGTGTTTCAGATGGCGGTTCTTGAGCCGAAGCTGTGCATCCTCGACGAGACCGATTCCGGTCTCGATATCGATGCTCTCCAAATCGTAGCGGATGGTGTGAACAAGCTTCGCTCGCAGAGCAACGGCATGCTCGTGATTACCCACTACCAACGGCTTCTCAACTACATTGTTCCAGATGTTGTACACGTGATGGTTGATGGTCGTATCGTCAAGTCGGGTGGTAAAGAGCTCGCTCTTGAGCTTGAGACCCACGGCTATGCTGCCTTTAAAGAGTCTGCAACTGCTTCCGCGTAAGGGTATCTCATGAGTGCTGTTACCAAACCAAAAGATGGCATCGTGGCCTCGTCGAACTGGACGACCTCGGCTCTCGCTGAGGTGAAGAAGCGACAGGGGGCCCTTGGCTCTTTGAGCGCTCTCATTACTGAGGCCGAGAGCGTGTTCTCAAAAGTTCTCTTTCCCACCCCGCGCATGGAGGCTTGGAAATACACCAACACCGAGGCGATTGCGCAGGGAAGCTACGCGCCGGTAGCCGCCGAGAGCGGAGAGGTGAGTGGTGAGACCCTGAAGCCGTTTCTGATCGAGGGAGTCTCAGGGCATACTCTCGTTTTCGTTGATGGTGTCTACGCCGCTGTACACTCGTCGAAGGGAGAGCTTGCGGGGGCCAAAATCGTTCGTTTGAGCGACGGAGCGGTAGAAGGCGTTGGTTCGCTTGCTCCTCACCAAGAGGACGCGTTTGCTGCGCTTTCAACTGCACTTCTCACTGATGGTGTCGCAATCGTTGTCGCGAAGAGCGCCGTCGTAGCGAAGCCGATTCATATCGTACATGTTGCAACATCCAAGAGCACCGGGCGTGTCGTCGCTCCACGGTTGTATGTGCAGGCAGGTGAAAACTCGCAGGTCACGATCATCGAGAGCCATATCGCTACGGGAGGGGAGAAGTATCTCTCGCTCCCTGTAGCTGAGATCGTTGCTGCTGATAACGCGATCGTTGATTACTACAAGTATCAACAGGAAGCTGTCTCAGCGAACCACGTGTCGAATACGATCGTTGCGCAAGGTCGATCAGGAAACGTATCGACCCACATCTTCTCGTTCGGAGGAGCTCTCGTTCGTAATAACGTGACCGCGAATCTTAAAGGGAGTGGGGCCAACGCCGTTCTTAACGGACTCTCCGTATTGAACGGAACGCAGCACGTCGACAACGCGACCGAGATTCACCACATCGAGCCATCGATCGAGAGTCGGGAGCACTTTAAAGGGATCTACGCTGAATCAAGTCGTGGGGTTTTCTCCGGAACGATCACCGTGGACCAGATCGCTCAGAAGACAAACGCGTTTCAGTCGAATCAGGCTCTGTTGCTCTCGCCGAATGCGAGTATCGAGACCCGCCCTCAGCTCAAGATCTGGGCCGATGACGTGAAATGTACCCACGGGGCTACGGTGGGGCAGCTTGATGAGGAGGCTATGTTCTACCTGCGTTCGCGCGGTATCGGCCGAGAGGAAGCCCGTAACTTCCTGATCCACGCCTTCGCCAGCGAGGTTTTAAACACAGTTAAGGTTCCGGCTTTGAAGGAGTACATCGAGGCCGCCATCACGGAGAAGCTGGGAAGGTAAAATCGAGGCGAGCCCGTTTGCTCATGCCCTTGAATTCTGCTACCTTGCGCAGTCTCCGCCCCGTACGTGGTACGTGTACCACGTGACGTATAGGTGGTTCGATAGGTCTGGATTCAGGAGTGTGGCGTTGTAACCCGCTGATCCTGAAGGGATTTTATTGAGATTTCGTAGGATTTTAGATGAACGAAAAGGTGGCAAACGCTGCGTCCGAGTCGATAGTTTCCCGAACTAAGGGGTATGTCGCCGAGAGCATCGACGAGCTTAAAAAGGTTCACTCGCCAACGAGACAGGAGGCGATGAAGTTGACGGGGGTAGTTCTCCTCATCATCGCTTTTATTTCGCTCTGCCTTTTTGTGATGGATCTTTCCTTTAACTGGCTCATGGGCAAGATGTTGAGTCGGTAGGACTGTTTGGTAGGCAAGGCTGGTTAGTACACAACGCTATGGAAACGAACACAACAGAGCAAAAGTTACAGTGGTACGTCGTTCAAGCCTACGCTGGCTTCGAGATGAAGGCCAAACAGGCGCTTGAAGAGCGAATTCGTTTAAATAACCTCCAACACCTCTTCGGCGAGGTGCACGTCCCTCAGGAGACGGTTGTGGAGTTAGTAAAGGGACAGAAGAAGACCTCCACGAGGAAGTTCTTCCCCGGGTATATCCTTGTGCAGATGGTTCTCAACGAAGAGACCTGGCACCTTGTTAAGGAGACCCCAAAGATCTCGGGCTTCGTCGGAGATGCCACAACGCCTCAGCCAATAACTGAGGATGAGGTATCTCGTATCTTCAGCCAGGTTGAGGAAGGAGCTGCTTCTCCGAGATCTAAGATGAACTTTGAGCAGGGCGACGCCGTGAAGGTTGTCGACGGTCCATTTGCTGAATTCAATGGAACAATTGAGGAAGTTCGACCAGAGAAGGGCAAGGTGAAGGTGTTGATCAGCATCTTCGGCCGTGCTACTCCAGTCGAGCTCGATTTCATGCAAGTAGAGAAGTGCTAAGTAATTGGTATTACTGAGCTCCCTGAAGTTTGTAGGTATAGGTGGTACAACATGGCAAAAGAGATTAGTACGTTCATTAAGTTGCAAGTGCAGGGAGGAAAGGCTAACCCAGCTCCTCCGATCGGACCAGTTCTCGGTCAACACGGCGTAAACATCATGGAGTTCTGCAAGCAGTTCAATGCTCGAACTCAGAAGCAGATGGGTGAGGTAGTTCCGGTGGTTATCACCGTGTACAAGGACCGCTCGTTCACATTCGAGCTCAAGACCCCTCCAGTTTCGTACCTGATCAAGAAGACCCTCGGTCTTGAGAAGGGCTCCTCCGTTCCTAACAAGGACAAGGTTGGCAAGCTCACCAAGGCTCAGGTGTACGAGATCGCTAAGCAGAAGATGCAGGACCTTAACTGCTACGACGAGGAGGCAGCGTTCAAGATCGTTGCTGGAACCGCTCGAAGCATGGGTGTGGATGTCCTCAAATAGCCCTGGAGATATTGACTTCTCAGCGGTTAATACCTAGGCTACCGGCTCCTTAATCCCCGTAAAACGGTGGGATAGGTGCTAAAAAGGTCTGGGATGGTCGCTGAAAGGTCGCCGGAAAACCAATTTAGTTAAGTTTTTAAGAGTAGTTATGGCTCGCAAGAAAGAGGGAAAGAGAATCCGAGCAGCTCGGGCAAAGGTCCAAGCTGAGAAGCTCTATTCGATTGAAGAGGGGTGTCAGGTCGTTGCATCGACCGCGTCCGCTAAGTTCGACGAGACCGTGGAGGTCGCTGTTCGACTTGGAGTTGACCCAAAGAAGGCTGACCAAAACGTCCGTGGATCGATTGCGCTTCCGCACGGGCTTGGCAAGTCGGTTCGTGTTCTCGTGTTCGCGAAGGGTGACAAAGCCAAAGAGGCTGAGGCCGCAGGTGCTGATTTCGTTGGTGGCGACGACCTCGTTGAGAAGATCAAAGGTGGATTCTTCGATTTCGATAGCGTCATCGCGACACCAGATATGATGGTTCAGGTCGGTAAGGTAGGAAAGCTCCTTGGACCTCGTGGTTTGATGCCATCTCCTAAGGTTGGAACGGTTACGTTCGATGTAGGGGAGACTGTCAAGTCGGTGAAGTCGGGACGCGCTGAGTACCGCGTTGATAAAGCCGGTATCGTTCACGCAGCGGTAGGCAAGGCATCGTTCGGTGCTCAGAAGATTCAGGACAACGTTTCGGCCTTGTTCTCCGCTCTGAACAGAGCAAAGCCTTCGAGCAGCAAGGGCGTGTATCTTCAATCGGCTTCGATCTCCCTCACCATGGGGCCAGGCGTAGCTCTCGATGTAGCGGCGCTTAGAGCGTAAGGAGTTTGGAATATGGAAAAAGCTGAGAAGCAAGTAGAGCTTGAGTCGATTGTAAGCAGTTTCTCCAGAGCGCAGGTTGCCGTTTGCGCTGACTACCGTGGTCTCACGGTTGCGCAGGTAACCAAGCTGAGAAGTGAGCTTAAGAAGGCCGGATGTGAAGCGCGTGTTGTGAAGAACACACTCGCTCGTCTCGCCGTAAACAAGGTGACTGAGGGTGGCAAGCAGGACGAGGTAACTAAGTTCCTCGGCACCATCGTTGGTCCAACCCTTGTAGTCACCAACGCAACTGACGCGATCGCGCCGACCAAGGTGCTCGTTAAGTTTGCGAAGGAGAATGATAAGTTTCGAGTGAAGGGATGTTGGCTTGATGGCGCGTACGTGGACGCGGCCGGGGTAGATTCGTTGTCGAAGATGCCTGGCCGAGAGGAGACGTTCGCCATGTTGCTAAGCCTTATTTTGGAGCCTGCTACTCGCCTTGTTCGAGTAGCCTCTGAGCCTGGTACCCAGGTCGTGAGAGCAATCGAGGCTTACCGAAAGAAGCTCGGAGGTGAATCAGCGGCTGCTTAATTGGGGCAGGTTGAGCCGGTGTGCTGAAGAGTTAGTTAATTGTTTTTAGTTGTGTCGTAAGGAAAGGAGTAAAACCATGTCAGAGGCGTATACGTTCGACGGCGTAGTAGATTTTATCAAGGCTATGTCCCTGATGGATGCTGCGAAGATGGTAAAGAAGCTTGAGGAAGAGCTTGGTGTGAGCGCTGCTGCTCCAGTTGCTATGATGGCTGCTGGTGCTGGTGCTGGCGCAGGTGCTGCAGCTGCTGAAGAGAAGACTGAGTTCACCATCATGCTTGATGATGCTGGCGCAGAGAAAGTTAAGGTGATCAAGGTAGTTCGTGAGATCACCGGACTTGGTCTCAAGGAGGCTAAGGACCTTGTTGACGGCGCTCCAAAGCTCGTTAAGGAAGGCGTTGCTAAGGCTGAGGCTGAGGACTTCGTTAAGAAGCTCAAGGAAGCCGGAGCTAAGGCTAGCCTCAAGTAGGCTCGCGCTTAGTTATCAGCGGCACTAAATGCTGTTGATAATAAACTGAAAGAGGGGTGGCTCCCAAGCCGCCCCTCATCCATGAAGCTGGCCTGTAGGGGCGTAATCTTAGGGTTGCGTCCCTATGGGCTTGTTGATAGGTAATTGGCCGAGCTAGTTCCCCTACATTCTACTGAAATCTCAGAGCTCGAGGTTCCATTAGGCCGCATTTTAGGGTACAAAGCATCGTCATTACCGCTTGTTAACGCCTTCCACTGTCAGGTCTAGCTAACCGGATGAGTGAAGGGCAAAGGCGCAGCCAGCTCAGTCGTCCTCCCGCGGACGGAGCGAGCTTTTTGCCTTTAGAGTCACTTACGTATGACATCAAAAATCAAGACCAATCTCAGACTCCGTAACAGTTACTCCAAGATCGGCGAAGTAGCCGAGATCCCAAACCTGATAGGAATTCAAAAGAGTTCGTACGAGCGGTTCTTACAATCGAACGTAGAACCAGAGAAGAGAGAAGAGGTAGGTCTTCAAAAGGTCTTCAAATCTGTCTTCCCTATTCGTGATTACAACAACACCGCGTCGCTCGAGTTTGTGTCGTACAACCTCGGCACCCCTAAGTACGATCAGGACGAGTGCCGTGACCGTGGAATGACGTGGGCTGCTCCACTGCGAGTTACGATTCAACTCGTTCTCTGGGACGTGAACCCGGAGACCGGTGCTCGTAACTTAAGCGCCCTCAAAGAGGATGTCGTATACTTCGGTGAGATCCCGCTCATGACCGAGCGCGGAACGTTCGTCATTAATGGCACTGAGCGCGTTATCGTTTCTCAGCTTCACCGTTCGCCAGGTGTGTTCTTCGATCATGATGATGGAAAGAGCCACGTATCAGGCAAGCTTCTCTATTCTGCTCGTATCATCCCTTATCGCGGCTCATGGATCGATTTCGAGTTCGATGTGAAGGATGTGCTTCACGTGCGTATCGATCGTCGTCGTAAGTTGAACGCTACGGTTCTTCTCCGTGCGGTCGGAATGACAGCGGACGATATCGTCTCCACCTACTACAAGACCGACACGGTGATCTTCGGAGCGAAGGGGCTTGTTACGAAGGAGTTCCGTGCGGATCAGTTGGAGGGCCAGAAGGCTATCCGCGAGATCAAGGCTGGCGGCAAGGTGCTCGTCAAGCAGGGTGGTAAGTTCAACAAGGCCGTTATCCGTCGCCTCAAAGAGGCTGAGGTTACTGAGATCGAGATCGGTCCAGAGGCGGTTGTGGGTATGATCGCCGCTGAGACGGTTGTTCAGGCTACAGAAGAGATCGTTAATCCCAAGAGTGGCGAGGTGATCGCCGAGAAGGGAGAGGTTCTCGTTGGCTGGGACGTCATTCGTGAGCGCGTCGGTCCGGCTGTTCTCGAGCTTGATGAGAAGGAAGCGAAGGCTATCTGCGAGCGGTTCGAGGTTATCGTTAACGCCGGCGATGAGCTTAAGGGCGATAAGGTAAACTCCAAGGGTGAGATCGTTGAAAAGGGCAAGATAACCCTTCAGCGTGAACTTGGTCTCGATCGTATTCGTGTTCTCTACCTCGACGACAATCACATCGGTGAGTCGTTGTGGAAGACCCTCGTGTCAGACAAGATGTCGGGCGATAACTCGCTCTACTCCCGTCTCTCCGGTCGACCAACGATCGATAGCTTGATTGAGATCTACCGACGATTGCGTCCTGGCGATCCTCCTCGTCCAGAGACGGCACAAGCTACGTTCAGAAACCTATTCTTCAATCCTGATCGATACGATCTCTCTGACATCGGTCGATACAAGATGAACCACAAGCTCTACATATCGCAGGGCCGCGAGGCTCCTCCGATGGATCAGGGCGTTCTCTCTCCAGAGGATATCAAGGAGACCGTTCGGTACCTTCTTGAGCTCCGTAACTCAACGGATGCTCAGAAGTACTCGATCGATGACATCGACCACCTCGGCAACCGCCGTGTACGCGCGGTAGGCGAGTTAATCGAGAACCAGTACCGAATCGGTCTCGTTCGTATGGAGCGAGCTGTGAAGGAGCGTATGGGTATGCAGGACATCGATACCCTCGTTCCTCAGGACCTTATCAACTACAAGCCGGTGGCTGCTGTAGTGAAGGAGTTCTACGGTTCCTCTCAGCTTTCGCAGTTCATGGACCAGACCAATCCGCTTTCAGAGGTTACGCATAAGCGTCGTCTCTCGGCCCTTGGGCCAGGAGGTCTCACTCGTGACCGCGCAGGGTTTGAAGTTCGTGACGTTAACGCGACTCACTACGGGCGAATCTGTCCGATTGAGACCCCGGAAGGTCCGAACATCGGTCTTATCGCCTCACTTGCGGTGTACGCTCGAGTGAATGAGTTCGGATTCGTTGAGACTCCGTACCGTGTCGTTGATAACAATGGTCGGGTATCGCAAGACATAGTGTATCTCTCAGCTCTCGAAGAAGAGCGCGAGACGATCGCCCCAGCTTCCATTCCGATGGATAAGAAGGGGAACATCGAAGAGCAAAACGTTCCGGTGCGCCGTAACGGTGAGTATCTTCTCGTTCCGCCTCCAGAGGTAACGAAGCTCGACGTAAGCCCGAAGCAGATCGTTTCGGTTGCCGCTTCCCTCATTCCGTTCCTTGAGAACGACGACGCTAACCGCGCGTTGATGGGATCGAACATGCAACGTCAGGCCGTACCGTGTCTGCGAGCGCAGGCTCCACTCGTTGGAACCGGAATGGAGCACATCGTTGCTCGTGATTCCGGAGCGACGGTAGTAGCTAAGCGCGCTGGCCGGGTAGTATCGGTTGAGTCGGAGCGTATCGTTATCAAGGCTGACAAGGTCTCGGATGATGCTCTCGACACAGGCGTAGATATCTACAAGCTTGTTAAGTACCGTCGTTCGAATCAGAACACCTGTATCACTCAGCGGCCGATCGTGCGCGTTGGCGAGAAGGTTGGTGCTAACGAGGTGATAGCTGACGGTCCATCAACAGATATGGCGGAGCTCGCGCTCGGTCAGAACTGTGTGGTCGCGTTCATGCCTTGGAACGGCTACAACTTCGAGGACTCCGTTCTGATCAGCGAGAACCTCGTGAAGAAGGATGTGTTCACATCCGTTCACATCGAGGAGTTCGAGTGTATCGCTCGTGACACCAAGCTCGGGAAGGAAGAGATCACTCGCGACATCCCGAATGTCGGTGAAGAGGCTCTCAAGAACCTCGACGAGTCGGGAATTATCCGCATCGGAGCAGAGGTTAAGCCAGGCGATATCATCGTTGGTAAGATCACTCCGAAGTCCGAAACCCAGCTCAGCCCAGAAGAGAAGCTCCTGCGAGCGATCTTCGGTGAGAAGGCGGGAGAGGTTCGCGATAGCAGCTTGAAGCTACCTCCTGGTGTTGAAGGTACCATTATTTCAGCACAGGTGTTCTCTCGTAAGGGCACTGATAAGGACGAGCGAACGATCGAGCTTGAGAAGCGAGAGATCGCTCTTCTTGAGCAAGATCAGCGTGACGAGATCAACATCCTTCGTGATGCCGCGATGAAAGAGATCGTTGAGCTTCTCGAGGGCAAGTCGACTACCGCTCGATTGATCGATGATAAGCGTCAGGAGCTCATCGCTAAGGACGCTAAGCTTACAGCTGAGTTGCTCAACTCCGTTTCGTTCGAGTATCTCCGAGATATCCAAGTCGGAGATGAGGCGATTCAGAGTCAGATTAACAAGGTAGTGGTTCGTACCGGTCAGCTGATCAACAACAAGCGAGCATACCTCAACGAGAAGATTAAGCGCCTCAAGGAGGGCGATGAGCTTGCACCTGGAATCATCAAGATGGTTAAGGTGTTCATCGCTACGAAGCGCAAGATTCAGGTCGGTGACAAGGTAGCAGGTCGACACGGTAACAAGGGAGTTCTCTCTCGTGTTCTTCCGCAAGAGGACATGCCGTACCTCGCTGATGGAACTCCGGTGGATATGGTTCTCAATCCGCTCGGCGTACCGTCCCGAATGAACGTAGGTCAGATCCTTGAAACACATCTTGGGTGGGCTGCGTACTCCCTCGGGCGTCGTATCCGTGACCTCGTTGAGTCGATCGTTGACCCTGTTTCGGGTGCAGACCGAATCGACACAACCGCGCAGCAGAAGAAGGACGCTGCCAAGCAGCTTCGTGATCTTCTTCTAATTGCGTACAAGGGTGACGACCAGAAGAAGTTCATTGACGGGCTCAACGACCACGATGTGATCGAGCTTGCTCGTCGAGAGATGGATGGTATCCGAGTCGCGACGCCGGTGTTTGATGCTGCGCGCGAGAGCGACATCCAGGAGCTCCTCAAGGTTGGCGGAATGCCGGAAGAGGGCAAGGTTCAGCTGTACGACGGACGCACCGGAGAGCCATTCGCAGAGAAGGGCACCGTGGGCGTGATGTACATGCTGAAGCTCGACCACCTTGTTGACGACAAGATCCACGCACGTTCAATTGGGCCATACTCGTTGGTTACACAACAGCCACTCGGCGGTAAGGCTCAGTTCGGAGGACAGCGTCTTGGAGAGATGGAGGTGTGGGCACTTGAGGCGTACGGCGCCGCATACACCCTTCAAGAGTTCCTGACCGTGAAGTCCGATGACGTAGCTGGTCGTACTCGCATGTACGAGTCGATTGTTAAGGGCGAGCATGTGCTTGAGCCAGGCTTGCCTGAGTCCTTCAACGTTATGATGAAGGAGCTTCAGTCGCTTTGCCTCGACGTAGAGCTTGTCGAGGAGAAGCAGGAAGGCGAGGTGCTTGAAGCACCAGGTACGAGCGAGTCTGACGTAACAGCAGCAGCCGTCTAACGGTGACTGTTCCCTGGGTCGCGGTTGTGACCCAGGGGTTTTCGATTTTCAAGCTGAGGAGACACATGGACGATTTATTTAGTTTGTTTGAACGACCGAAGAACCCGATCAAGTTCAACGCGTTGAAGATCTCGCTGGCTAGCCCAGACAGGATCCGTAGCTGGTCTTTTGGCGAGGTAACAAAGCCAGAGACGATTAACTATCGTACGCTGAAGCCGGAACGAGATGGTCTCTTCTGCGCTAAGATCTTCGGACCGGTTAAGGATTACGAGTGTATCTGTGGTAAGTACAAGCGTCTCCGCCACCGTGGCGTTGTATGTGAAAAGTGCGGTGTAGAAGTTATTCAGTCCAAGGTACGTCGTGAGCGTATGGGACACATCGAGCTTGCGTGCCCGGTAGCGCACATCTGGTTCTTGAAATCCCTTCCGAGCCGCATCGGAAACATCCTTGACCTCACACTGCGTGACCTCGAGAAGGTTCTCTACTTCGAGAGCTACGTAGTTATCGACGCAGGAAAGACAAACCTTAAGCAGGGCGAGCTTCTCACTGAGCGTGAGTACCGCACTGCTCGAGAGGAGTTCGGCTCAGGTTTCGAGGCCGGAATGGGTGCTGAGGCTATCCTCACCCTTCTCAAGGCGATCGAGGTTGAGCCTCTGTGCGCTGAGCTCCGAGAGGAGATCAAAGAGGTAACGTCTGAGGCCAAGAAGAAGAAGCTCGCGAAGCGACTTCGTGTTCTTACTTCGTTCCAACAGAGCGACAACAAGCCAGAGTGGATGATCTTGAACGTAGTTCCAGTTATCCCGCCGGACCTTCGTCCTCTTGTGCCACTCGATGGTGGTCGTTTCGCGACCAGCGATCTCAACGACCTCTACCGTCGTGTGATCAACCGAAACAACCGTCTTCGCCGGCTTATCGAGCTTAACGCTCCGGACATCATCATCCGAAACGAGAAGCGCATGCTTCAAGAGTCGGTTGACGCTCTCTTCGACAACGGACGTCGTGGACGAACTATCACAGGTCCTAACAAGCGACCACTCAAGTCCTTGAGCGATATGCTTAAGGGTAAGGGCGGACGTTTCCGTCAGAACCTCCTCGGAAAGCGTGTGGACTACTCAGGCCGATCGGTAATCGTCGTGGGGCCAGAGCTTCGTCTTCACCAGTGTGGTCTTCCAAAGAAGATGGCACTCGAGCTCTTCAAGCCATTCATCTACAACAAGCTCGAGGAGCGTGGGTATGTAACCACGATCAAGAGCGCTAAGAAGATGGTAGAGAAGGAGAAGCCAGTTGTTTGGGATATCCTCGATGAGGTTATCCGTGAGCATCCGGTGCTTCTCAACCGAGCTCCAACTCTTCACCGACTCGGTATTCAGGCGTTCGAGCCGATCCTCATTGAAGGAAAAGCTATCCAGCTTCACCCGCTCGTATGTACAGCGTTCAACGCCGACTTCGACGGTGACCAGATGGCGGTTCACGTTCCTCTCTCGGTAGAGGCGCAGGTTGAGTCTCGCGTACTCATGATGTCCACTAACAACATCTTGAGCCCAGCGAACGGCAAGCCGATCATCGTACCATCGCAGGATATCGTTCTTGGGTTGTACTACATGACCCGCGAGCGTCCGTTCGTGTATGGCGAGAATCGAGCTTATTCTAGCCCAGACGAGGTATGGCTCGCTTGGCAGTCGGGTGAGACCCACCTCCAGGCTAAGATCAAGGTGCGAATTGAGGGTACGTTGGAGACAACAACCGTTGGTCGTACGTTGTTGTACTACCTATGTCCGAAGGTTCTCCCATTCTCTCACTTCAACAAGGTGATGAAGAAGAAGGAGATCTCTGGACTCATCGATGATTGTTTCCGAGTAGCTGGTAACAAGGCTACGGTTCTCCTGGCTGATAAGCTCAAGGATAACGGCTACTACTTCGCTACGATCTCCGGTATCTCGATCGGAGTTCAGGACATGGTTATTCCAGACGCGAAGAAGCCACTCCTTGCTGACGCTGACGCGAAGGTGAGCGAGATCGATAGCCAATACCGTGAAGGTCTCGTTACCGCCGGTGAGCGATACAATAAGGTCATCGATATCTGGTCTGACGTGGGAGATCGAATCGCTGAGGACATGATGGAAACCATCTCGTCCACAGAGTTCAAGGATGCTGCAACTGGTGAGACCAAGCGTGGCCCATCCTTCAACCCGATCTTCATCATGGCTGACTCAGGCGCGCGTGGATCGAGCCAACAGATTCGTCAGCTCGGTGGTATGCGAGGACTGATGGCCAAGCCTGACGGTTCGATCATTGAGCAGCCGATTAAGGCTAACCTTCGTGAGGGTCTGACCGTTCTTCAGTACTTCGTATCAACCCACGGTGCTCGTAAGGGTCTCGCCGATACAGCTCTCAAAACAGCTAACTCGGGATATCTGACACGTAAGCTCGTAGACGTTGCTCAAGACACGATTATCTCTGAGTACGATTGCGGAACTGCGGAAGGGATCGAGATATCAGCTCTTATCGAGGGTGGAGAGGAGATCGAGTCGTTGACGAACCGTATCCTTGGTCGTGTAGCGGCTGAGGATGTTCGTGACCCAATTACCAACGAGATCCTTGTTAACCGCAGCCAAATGATCGACGAAGAGCTTGCGTCTAAGGTATCCGCTGCCGGTATCGATACGCTCCTTATCCGCTCGGTGTTAACGTGTGAGTCTCAGCGCGGTGTATGTACCTTGTGCTACGGCCGAGACCTCGCTCGTGGACACTTGGTGAACATCGGAGAGGCTGTCGGAGTTATCGCTGCACAGTCCATCGGAGAGCCTGGAACACAGCTCACGATGAGAACGTTCCACATCGGAGGTGCGGCGCTCGGACGAGCTGAGTCGACCTCTCTTGAGGCTCGTTACGCTGGAGTTATTAAGCTTGAGGGCGCTCGTCTCGCTCGCCGACGTGACGGAACATCTGTTGTGATGAGCCGTAAGGCCGAGATCCTTATCGTTGATAAGGCAGACGGTCGTGAGCGTGAGCGTCATCCTCTCGTCTACGGAGCTCGTCTCCGAGTGGAAGAGGGCGCTGAAGTTAAACCAGGCGCGCTCCTCACTGAGTGGGATCCGTTCACTATTCCGATCTTGAGCGATCTTGCCGGTCGCGTTGAGTGGGTAGACGTATCTGAAGCAACGATGGAGGAGCGCACAGATGAGCGCACCGGATTCGTAGAGCGAGAGATCGTTCAGGCCAAGGATAAGAGCAGCGACCTCCGTCCTCGTATCGTGATTCACGGCGAGAACGGCGAGAGCCGCGTCTACAACCTCCCAGTAGGTGTTCGACTTGTCGTTGAGCACAACTCGGATATCGACGCCGGTGACGTTATCGCGAAGAGAGAGCGTGCTACGACGAAGACGAAGGACATTACCGGAGGTCTTCCTCGAGTAGTTGAGCTCTTCGAGGCTCGTAAGCCGAAGGATCCAGCGGTTGTCAGCGACGTCGATGGCGTTGTTGATTTCGGCGAGGATTCCCGTGGTAAGCGTAAGATCGTGGTAACTCCTGACTTCGGTGACCCACGTGAGTACTTGGTTGCTAAGACCAAGCACGTTGCGGTTCAGAAGGGTGATCGAGTTAAGGCGGGCGAGGTTCTTACCGACGGCGCCGTTAACCCGCACGACATCCTCCGCATCGAGGGAACCCGCGCTCTCGCTGGTTACCTTGTGAATGAAGTGCAAGAGATCTACCGACTCCAAGGTGTGCGCATCAACGATAAGCACATCGAGGTAATCGTTCGTCAGATGCTCAAGCGAGTTAAGATCAGCGAGTTCGGAGATAGCTCGTTCCTCGTTGGTGACAACGTTGAGCGTCTCAGAGTTCTTGATGAGAACCAGAAGGTGGTGGCTAACGGTGGCAAGGCCGCTAACTACGAGCCGCTCCTGCTGGGCATCACGAAGGCCGCTCTCTCGACCGACTCGTTCATCTCTGCGGCAAGCTTCCAGGAGACCACGAAGGTTCTCACTGAAGCGGCTGTTGCAGGTAAGACCGATCAGCTTCGAGGACTCAAGGAGAACGTGATCATGGGTCGGTTGATTCCGGCCGGGTCCGGTGTGGAGGCGTACGCTTCTCGGCATGTCCGAGTAGAGGGTGAGCCTCTCGCTCCGAAGAAGCCTGAGCAGTCGTTCAAGATGAGCCCAAGCTCAATTGAAAGTCTTCAGGGTCTCTTCTAAGTTTTAAGAAAGAGAGATCCCAAGGGGCGGGTGACGTAGGGATACGTCGCCCGCCCCTTTTCATTGTTGTGGGGGTCATACATGTTCACTGATAACGGCTAAAGCGCGGAGCTATTGGCGCATCCATGATCGGATGTGGAAGCTACCTCCGTTGCTGTGCCTTGAAGGAGATCCGCTCAGCACGGTCCTGAAGATGTTGTTTTAGAGCGCCTGAAATGCTTAATTTGGCGGGCGAAATGGCGTTATGCGTTAGCCCTCCAGCACTTGGGGTAGGACGTAAGAGCCAAGGACCTCGGTACGAGATGTTTTCATCGAATTTTGGACGTTCCCCACAAAGAGTAGAGCAAGTACGTGTGAACCTTCCCGAGGAGGCCGTTCATCGACCGTCGTTCGTTCCGGAAGGGCGCACGGGTGCGGACGTACTCTCCGATAGTTGTCTTTTTGGCAATCCGTATGCGCCGCCCCATCTCGGTGTTGAGGAACACGCATCCCCGAGCAGAGTCGCGACAGCGTTCGACAAAACTGTTACGCGTGTCAAAGATCTCATCGAAAATGCCAAAGGCACGGCCACTACCAAGTTCGTGGCGGGTTTTGTTTTCTGTAAGGGCGCCGCTGTCACGGTTTGGTGGGGGCTCTATCAGCAAATTACAGATGATTCGTTTTCAGTGTTGGAATATCCTCAGACCCTTTTTGTTGGGGGCGCTCTTGGGGTCACGCTGCTCTATGCAGGTAGTAAGTGTGGGGTAGTCTTGGCCCATCGAGCCTGGACGGCCCGGAGAAAGGAGCGCTGTTAGACGCCTCAACCGTGCATTTGTTTGCTCCTGGTTTAAGGGCGAACCCTCATCGTGTGCTCGAAAGAGGGGAGCCGCGCCTCGCTTCAGCCGAGAGCGTTGCGCGGCTTTTCGCCCGTCCTTTTCCCGTGTCGAAATGGCGCCGACTGAGCTACTGTTTATGGGATGTTTGTGTTCGCTGCCACCTATCACGGTCGCGGCCTCCTCATAAGGTGATCTGTATGTCTCGACCTACCATCGCTTCGTTTTCGCTTCGTGTCCTTCTGCCTCTCTGTCTCGCTACCCTCGGCGGCTGTGCTGCCGTAAATCCGAATACCAGCTCCGACCTCTCCCTGTTTTCAAAAAATGTGGAGTGGGATGACGATGTATTTGAGGTCAGATCTGAGAGGGACAAGCTAACGATTCGCACGTTCGGACAAGACGAGGGGAACGAGGTATTCGAGCACTCTATTGAAGGAACCGTCACCGGTGCCGAAGCTGCGGACCTCAATCACGATGGCTTCCCGGAGCTCTTGGTGTATGTAACCTCCGATGGCAGTGGAAGTTACGGAACCGTTATTGGATATTCGTCTAATAATGGTAAATCGATGAGCCAGATATTCTTCCCTGCGACAGCCGATAATCCCCAGATAAATCAGGGATACATGGGCCACGACACCTTCTCAACGGCCGAGGATTCCTTGGTTCAGAGCTTTCCTGTGTATCGACCTGGGGATGCAAATTCTCATCCCACTGGTCCGACACGCCAGGTGCAGTATGCGTTGGTAGATGGAGAGGCCTCCCGCAAGTTCCAAGTGTCTAGAAGTTTTGAGAACTAAGACTCGAGTTGTAAGCGCCATGACAGGCTTACACCGAAGCGCGTTCAACACACATCACAGGTCGGGCTGGATAGCCATCCCCACAGTCGGAGGGCTGCCGTAGTCCGCCATGGGTGAAGCGCATTACGTCTAGCCCTCCAGTCCATGATCTGGCGAGTCGGACAAACTCAAAATTTCCGAACGAGTTCCTAAGGCTGTGGCGTGACCATTGGTGGGAACAGAACCTGCAGGAAACCTCGGTCTTTCGAGAGGATGGTAACGGCACCGGGTCGTCCCTCGAGCCACTCCGGATGTTCCTTTTTTACATGATAGAGGAGCTTTCGTATCGTTTGCTCTCTATCACCCGAGGGTTGAAGAAGAACTCGAGCGCCAGCTCGGAGCGCCGCGAGAGCGCCCGTCGCGGTATCCTCAAGCACCAGCATTTGGTGTGGCTCTACTCCTAAAAACTTCGCCGCGAGGATGTAGGGGTCTCCGGCTGGTTTTGACTGTATGTCGGGGTGGCGGTTTATGAAGACATTGGCCTGCCCGTGAAGTCTCGGCATGATCCCCGTTTTGTTGAGTAGGGGCTCCACGAACTGATTATCTCCAGCGGTGCACACCGATACAGGAATTCCTCGAGCATTCGCCGCGTCGATTAACAGCTCCATCCCTGGGACGAGAGCTGAACGAACCGGCTTGCGATGTCGCTCATCATGAGAGGCAAGCTGCGCATCACACTGCTTTAGCCAGTACGCGTACAACTTCGCGTGGTCCAACAAGAGGCCGTGGTTCTTCTGTATCTCTTGAGCGATGAGCTCTGCCATCTTGGCTTCAGGGTTATTAACTCCAGCCCGGTGGCAGGAGTCTATCTGATCGCGACTGAGATCTAGGCCGTGCTCGTCCTTGACAAGATGTTTAATCGCCGCTCGATATGCCGCTTGGCGTGCGCCCTCGGAGTACTTGATCTTAATCGTAGTGCCATCAAAGTCTATAACTAACGCTTTAATGGAATTGGGGATGATAAACTGATCGAGCGGGGCGGATAGGTAGGTGAGGAGGGGAGCGTGCAGGTCAAGGCGAGAGTGCCCGTGCACATGGCCCTTGTAGCTCTTGTCCCCCTCCAGGAAGGTGTGCCTGTGATGCGAGGGGGTCGGGTTAAGGGTTGAAAGTTCCTCTCCGGCGGTTGGATCGACCTTAATGGTATGGCCATGGTTCGTGTCAGAGGTAGTCAGGGAGTCACTTGGTCCTGGTGTGGATGAGCTCATGATGTTTATCGAAACAAAAATACCCTATAGGGCTTTCAATCGCCCTTTTACTACGACTTAACGCCGCAGAGCGGCTGTCGTTACGTGTGGTGTAGTCAATAGCCAGGCTCTGCAACGCAGAGGGGACGAAACGTTGAACGAGACGTGCAGTTGAATAACCTCGATCTCAGTAAGCTTCCTGCCTGGGAAGCTCGTTCGTCGCTTGGCGTGGCTTTGAAGCGCCGCGCCTATCGGCTATCTGGGACCTTCCGGCTATTCCCCGAAGAAGTGGAGAGAGATGGTCCGTTTATGAAAAGACATAAGTACATTCGGGAGCTCGAATATCACTCCCTTAAGGCCTGAATGTAGCATGGGCAGAGTAGCTGTGTTAGTCCTTTTTTTTAGAATATGACGAACTAACTTGTTGATTTGAGGTCTTTTTTCTATTTTGATGTGGTGGGGAGGAACGGTGGCCCAGAGAACGTGGCGTGATATTTCATATCTGATGGACGGCACCGAGCGTCAGCGGAGCGCCTTCGCCAATCTTCGAGAGTCGCGCGTGCTTCAGCACCTTCGTGCGTATGACCCTGTCCTGGTGAGTACCGTGTGTCTCGATATCGATATCGCATCGAGTGATCTCGATATCATTTGCGAGGCTCATGATCTTGACCTATTCCTCTCCAGCGTGACCTCTTTCTTTAGCTCGTTTCAAGGATTCCATGTTCATCGGGTAGGGAGTGGCGAGCCATACATTGTGGCGCAATTTCTCTATAAAGGGTGGGAGTACGAGGTGTTCGGGCAAGGTATCCCCGTAGAGCGACAAAACGCGTTTCGTCATCTCGTGCAGATCGATCGGGTTCTTTCATGTGGTGGCGAAGAGGTACGTGAAGCGATCCGTGCCTTGAAGGAAGGGGGACTGAAGACCGAGCCCGCTCTCGCACATCTCCTAGGCCTGAAAGGGGATCCGTATCAGGCGGTGCTCTCATTGGAGGAGATATCTGATGAGCAGCTCTCATCTAAGGTTAGGCTCGTTTAGCCTCGCATGTGCCATGTGATGAGATAACTCTCTTGGTACAGACCGTGTGAGTGTCTTATCATATAGGGCAGTCAGCGCTCGAGGGAGAGGTGTATGCCCACAAAAGTTTCGAAAGTTCGGTCGGTTTCTAAGGCTCGGTCCAAGAGGACTACGCGCGTTGCGAGAAGATCGCCGGCGAAGAAAAAGATGGCGCCTAATGAGCTCTATCGGGCGCTCCTCTATCCGCGATTGATCGAGGAGAAGATGCTCCTCCTCTTACGACAGGGGCGTGTGAGTAAGTGGTTCTCTGGGATAGGGCAGGAGGCGGTCGCGGTTGGAGCTACCCTCGCGCTTAGCGCAGATGAGTACATCCTTCCCCTCCACCGAAATCTCGGTGTGTTCACATCTCGAAATATCCCGCTCTGGAAGCTCATCGCGCAGTGGCAGGGTAAGGCGACCGGATTTACCAACGGGCGAGACCGTTCGTTTCATTTCGGTACGCAGGACTTTAAGATCGTCGGGATGATCTCGCACCTCGGGCCGCAGCTTGCGGTGGCTGATGGTATCGGCCTGGCGTCGAAGCTCGATAAGAGCGGCAAGGTGACCCTCGTGTTTAGTGGAGAAGGTGGAACCTCGGAGGGGGATTTTCACGAGGCCTTGAACGTCGCTGCGGTGTGGAATCTTCCCGTAATCTTTCTCGTTGAGAATAACGGATACGCGCTCTCAACCCCTCCGACCGAGCAGTTTAGGTGCGAGTCGATAGCTGACAAGGCAAAGGGATACGGCATCGAGGGGATGACGATCGATGGAAACGATTTCGTCGGGGTTCACTCAACGCTCTCGAAACTCGCTGAGTCGATTCGCAAGAAGCCCCGTCCCGTTCTCGTTGAGTGTATGACCTTCCGTATGCGGGGTCACGAAGAGGCGTCTGGAATTAAGTACGTTCCTAAGAAGCTTCTCGCTGAGTGGGCAAAACGAGATCCGCTCGCTCGATATGAACGATATCTCCTACGAAAGAAATTGCTCTCCCGTAAGGAGATGAGCGTAGTGCGACGGGAGCTGTCGGAAGAGATCGAGGTGCATGTAGAGCAGGCCTTCGCCGAGCCTGAGGTTGAGCCGCAGATCGACCGAGAGCTTCAGGATGTCTACGCTCCATCACCAGAGATATCTTACGAGATTCCCGAGGAACGCTCCCCGATGCGCTTTATCGACGCCGTGTCTGACGGCCTCCGTGAGAGCATGCGGCGTCACAGCGACCTGGTGTTGATGGGCCAAGATATCGCCGAGTATGGCGGTGTCTTCAAGGTTACCGAAGGCTTCATGAATGAGTTCGGTCGAGAGCGTGTTCGCAACACACCTCTGTGTGAATCTGCGATCCTAGGAAGCGCGTTAGGCTTGAGTATTGCGGGACGACGCTCGATGGTCGAGATGCAGTTCGCCGATTTCGTCTCAAGTGGCTTCACCCAGGTCGTGAATAACCTCGCAAAGAGTCATTACCGTTGGGGGCAGAGCACAAACGTGGTCGTCCGGATGCCGACCGGCGCTGGAGCGGGAGCTGGGCCTTTTCATTCGCAGTCCAATGAAGCGTGGTTCGCGCATACGCCAGGGTTGAAGATCGCGTATCCCGCAACGCCGTCGGACGCGAAGGGATTGCTCATGACCGCGTTTGAGGATCCGAATCCGGTGATGTTCTTCGAGCACAAGGGGCTCTACAGAAGTGTATCCGGCGAGGTGCCTCACGGGGCGTATTTCGTGCCGTTTGGCAAAGCGCGGCTTCACCGAGAGGGGGAACAGGTCGCGATTATTACCTATGGGGCAGGCGTTCATTGGGCCAACGCGATAGCTGATCAACATCCGGAGTGGTCGTTGGCTATTCTGGACCTCAGAACGTTAGTGCCGCTCGACTATGGTGCTATCGACGAGCTTGTGAAGCGAATTGGGCGGGTCGTTGTGTTTCATGAGGACACGCTCTTCGGTGGAATAGGAGGGGAGATCGCCGCGCACATCGGCGAGCATCTCTTTGCACATCTCGATGCTCCGGTGGTACGGGTCGCGAGTCTCGATACCCCTGTGCCGTTCTGTGCGCCTCTCGAGGCGCAGTTTCTTGCACGGATCCGCCTCGAAGAGGCGCTCTCTTCGGTCATTCGGTACTAGCGAGGATCCTCGTACGAGGGTCTCGTAGCGGCCTTAAATCGCCTCTGATCCTTGAGTGGTTCGCGCAGGGTGACGACCATTAGATCCATGGCGATAGGAGCTGTGTCTAACCTGCGGGACGTGAGTCAACGATTCTCTGCGTCTGTGGATAGGGTTGTATCGGCTGCCCGCGATCTGAGTGGGGAGACCCCCGGTGGAGATGACCTCGCTGCAGCTCTGGTGGAGATGTCCACCTCGAAATTGGTGGTGCAAGGAACTATCGCAGCTGTCCGTACCTCTAACGAGCTAACTACCTCAATTCTCGACATCGTCGCCTAATGCTGTGAAACTAGGGGTCAGGTCCACCAAGCGTGTGCCCGGTCGCTGACATCGGAAGAGCCTCCCATAGGGGGCCCAGGGATGTAGTCGCTCCGTTTGTTGACTCACTTTTGTCCCCATGATACTTAGCTCCCGCAACGAGTTTTCGCAGTGTTCTTGCAGATATCGCCCTTTGCGGAGGGAGTACGATCCGAAAGAGCTAATCGCGCTCTCCATAATCTAAAGATTTAAGGGAGTTGCGGGGGATGCAATGCCGGTTCCCGGTGGTACCATCTACGCGAAAGAGTTGTCAGAAAGGACGAGTCCTTAAAGTCGATGACCTTCGACTTTTCGAGCGGGCCCACCACGCGGCTGCAGCTGGGAGTATCCATTCTGTCCGGGAAAAAGCCAAGAAAGCCAAACTATAGGCGCGTCCATCGTAGCTCTTCAGGGAGACACGGGGATTTTATTCAAGAAAGGTAAGCTGTTTTACGGCTGGGCCTCTTTGAATTGCACGCTGAATATGGTAATCACGGCGCCTCGCCTTGGGGGTGGTCCGTACCAGTGAGGACTACGTCAAGGCATAATTTAGGTCCCCAGCACGCCGGAAAAAGGCCGTTTGGGAAAATCGATCGAGTAAGAGGCTAGGCTAGAGATGCCAACGATAAATCAGTTAGTACGCAACCGACGTCGCCAAAAAGTTACCAAGAGCAAGTCTCCAGCGCTTGTTCGTTGCCCGCAGAAGCGAGGAGTGTGCACACGTGTGTACACACAGACTCCGAAGAAGCCGAATTCAGCTCTTCGTAAGGTAGCGCGTGTTCGACTCACGACTGGAATGGAGGTAACTAGCTACATTCCGGGAGTAGGGCACAACCTTCAAGAGCACTCAGTAGTATTGATTCGTGGAGGCCGTGTTAAGGACCTTCCAGGAGTTCGTTACCACATCATCCGAGGAAAGTTAGAGGCTCATGGCGTTGCGGACCGCAAGCAAGGGCGTTCGAAGTACGGTGCTAAGAGACCTAAATAAGTTTTTGAATAGAGGGTGCTATGTCACGAAAGAAGCGCGATTTTAAGCGAATTGTTTTGCCGGATCCACGTTACGGGGACGTCGTAGTTGGTAAGGCTATCAACGTAATCATGGACAGCGGAAAGAAAGGCGTTGCAGAGCGAGCGCTCTACGGAGCACTTGACGTTATCGCCAAGAAAACCGGAGCAGATGCGGTCGAGACCTTCCATAAGGCTCTCAATAACATCAAGCCGGTGGTTGAGGTTCGTTCCCGCCGAGTTGGTGGAGCAAACTACCAAGTTCCGACAGAGGTTCGCAGCGAGCGAGGACAGTCATTGGCTCTTCGTTGGTTGAAGGAGGCCGCTAATAGTCGTTCTGAGCGAAGCCTTTCTGAGCGTCTTGCTAACGAGCTCCTCGACGCTACGCAGGGTCGTGGCGCAGCTGTAAAGAAGAGAGAAGATACTCACCGTATGGCTGATGCGAACAAGGCGTTCGCTCACTTCAGGTGGTAATCCCGCAAGGTTTGGACAGGAGATTTTAGATCGTGGCTAAGAGAGACTTACACAAGGTTCGTAACATCGGCATCATGGCTCACATCGATGCTGGTAAGACTACGACCACAGAGCGCATCCTTTTCTACACAGGTATCACCTACAAGATCGGTGAGGTGCATGAGGGTGCAGCTACCATGGACTACATGGAGCTTGAGCAGGAGCGTGGAATTACCATCACCTCCGCTGCAACCACCTGTAAGTGGAGTGGCTCGAACGGAGATCTCCCAGAGCACCAGGTAAACGTAATCGATACCCCTGGCCACGTAGACTTTACTATCGAAGTAGAGCGCTCCCTTCGAGTGCTTGACGGAGCTGTTGCCGTATTCGACGCGGTGAGTGGAGTAGAGCCACAATCTGAGACCGTATGGCGCCAAGCTAACAAGTTCAGCGTTCCCCGTTTCTGCTTCATCAATAAGATGGACCGAATGGGCGCAAGCTTCGAGAAGTGTGTCGCTTCCATCCGTGAGCGGCTTGGAGCTAAGGCACTTCCTATTCAGCTTCCGATCGGTGCTGAGAGTGAGTTCCTTGGTGTTGTCGACCTCGTGCAAATGAAGGCCATCCTTTACAAGGATGAGACTAAGGGCGCTAAGTTCGAAGTAACTGATATTCCAGAAGAGCTTAAGGCCGAAGCTGCTAAGGCTCGTGAGTACCTCATTGAGTGCATCTGTGAAGTAGATGACAAGCTCATGGAGAAGTACCTTGGTGGAGAGGAGCTTACACTTGAGGAAGTGAAGGCTGGTATCCGTAAGGGAACGCTCAAGATGGAACACTTCCCAGTAATCTGTGGAAGCGCTTTCAAGAACAAGGGCGTTCAGCCCCTTCTTGATGCAGTTATTGATTACCTCCCGAGCCCACTCGACATCCCTGCTGTTAAGGGAACAGATCCTAACAGCAAGGAAGTGGTTGTGGTTGAGCGTCAACCTGACTCCGACGGTCCAATGGCCGCTCTCGCGTTCAAGATCGTTACTGACCCGTACGTCGGAGTTCTTACGTTCTTCCGCGTGTACTCGGGTACCGTGTCAGCTGGTTCTACTGTACTTAACTCGACCCGTGACAAGAAGGAGCGCATCGGACGTGTAGTTCGTATGCACGCTGATAAGCGCGAGGAAGTTTCGGAAGTTTTGGCTGGAGATATCGGTGCTGCAGTAGGTCTTAAAGAGACCATCACCGGCGATACCTTGTGTGATGTAGACAAGCCGATCGTGCTTGAGAGTATCCACGCGCCAGCACCGGTTATCAGTATCGCAATCGAGCCAAAGACCAAGGCTGATGAGCAGAAGATGGGACTCTCTCTCATGAAGCTGGCGAAGGAAGATCCATCGCTCAAGGTTAGCGTTGATAAAGAGTCGGGCCAGACCCTCATCTCAGGAATGGGAGAGCTTCACCTCGACATCATTAAGCAGCGTCTCTTCCGAGAGTTCGGTGTAGATACAACGGTAGGTAAGCCACAGGTAGCATACCGTGAGACTATCCTTAACAAGGCTGAAGCCGAAGTTAAGTATGCCAAGCAGACCGGTGGTCGTGGACAGTTCGGACACGTATTGCTCCGAGTTGAGCCGCTTGAGCCAGGTTCTGGATTTGAATTTGTTGATGAGATTAAGGGAGGTATTATCCCGAAAGAGTTCATCCCGGCTGTCGAAGATGGCGTTGAAGGCGCCCTCGAAGGTGGAATCCTCGCTGGATTCCCTGTAATCGACCTCCGAGTGACGCTCTACTACGGAAGCTTCCACGAGGTTGACTCGAGTGAGATCGCGTTCAAGATCGCAGGCTCCATGTGCGTTAAGGAAGCTTGCCAGAAGGCGAAGATTCAGCTCCTTGAGCCAGTCATGTCCGTGGAGGTCGTATGTCCCGACGATTTCGTCAGCAATATCGTAGGTGACCTGAACCGACGACGGGCACGTATTCTTGGCATGGAGCCGA
The DNA here is from genome assembly GCA_041178185.1 of Pseudomonadota bacterium. Taxonomy (GTDB): domain Bacteria; phylum Bdellovibrionota_C; class UBA2361; order UBA2361; family OMII01; genus OMII01. Next base: position 45 of record JBEGVS010000073.1, on the reverse strand, counting down.
GAGCAGGTGCTCAGACGGTGAAGTGTGAGGTACCGCTGGCCGAGA
>JBEGVS010000072.1:0-27962 GCA_041178185.1 Pseudomonadota bacterium | reverse complement strand
GGTACCAAGCGTCCAGTGCTCGATAAATGAGGGGTGTTCGGCACCGCCAGCAGTGGGGGTAGTTGTGTTCGATCGTCTCATCCCGAACAACCTTACCTTGTTCCTTCAAAAGCTTGATAATTGCGGGGTTGGCCTCGTGCACGTTTTGGCCGGCGAAATCTGCGACCTCCGCGGTGAAGCATCCGTTCGAGGTAACCGGATTCTTGACCTCGATCTGAAATTTACGACATGCCCAATAGTCGTCCTCACCGAAAGCAGGTGCCATGTGAACGATACCCGTACCATCATCGGTCGAAACGAAGTCGGCGGAGATTATACGAAATGCGTTCTGCTCATCTTTGAAGTAAGGGAGAATCGGGTGGTAGGTGATCGTTTTATCGACGAGCTCTGCACCTGTATGAGTCGCGATGATAGTAACGTCCTTCCCCAACTCTCGCTCATATCGTTTGAGGGCGTTCTTTGCGAGGAGGACGCGGCCCGCATTTGTATCCGCGATGACGTACTCGATCTCTTTGCCAACGGCGAGCGCAAGATTTGATGGTAGGGTCCAGGGAGTAGTCGTCCACGCCAGAGCGGAGACACCATCCATTCCTTGAAGCGCGAATTTTACGGTGATCGTGCGGTCCTGCTTGGGGCGGGTGGCATCGTCAACCCGGATCTCTGAAAACGAGAGAGGGGTTTCGCACCGGTAGCAGTATGGTGCTACTCGGTAATCTCTGTATATCAATCCCTTCTTATGTGCCTCTCCGAATGCCCAGATTACGGATTCCATGAAGGAGCGATCGAGGGTCTTGTAGGCGTTGTCCAGGTCGACCCAACGACCGATACGGTTGATATACTTCTTCCAGGAGTCGTTGAATTCGGACACAATGCGACGACACTCGGCGTTGAATGCAGCCACTCCGACCGTGCGCTCGATCTCACTCTTATCTTTCAGTCCTAAATTTTTCTCCGCGATGGTCTCAATCGGCAACCCGTGACAGTCCCATCCCCATGTTCGGGGAACGTGATACCCGCGCATCGTTTTGTATCGCCCGACGACGTCTTTGAGGATCGAAACAAAGATAGTGCCGTGGTGGGGGCTGCCAGTAGGGAACGGAGGGCCGTCATACAGGATGAATTCCGGTTTATGAGCGTTCTCGGTAACTGAGCGTTGGAAGGTCTTGTCTCGCTGCCAGCGCTCAACGATGCCGTTCTCAAGGGCAGGAAGGTTTGGACGGGACTCGACCTTACGGAAGGTGTTCTCTTGGCTCATGTAGGTCCTGTGCCGATAGCCGGCAATACATAGGGTTTGTAGCCCCTCTATAGTGCCGAATTATAGTGGGGGAGTAAACCCGGTCGACCCTGGGCTACACCATGCAAGCCCTTGGCTTTGTTGGGGTGTTGGATCGGGGTGCTCCACTACCTGTGAAGGCGGCGCAGGGCGATCTTGACCGAATGAGGCGCCGGGTTCACGAGCTGGTCGCCAATGACGATCTGGGGCAGTCCCTGCGAGCCGGAGATCTTCCTCGCCTGAGCGTGCAAAGCCGCCGCCCCTTGGTTCACCTCGATGTTCTGTTCCTCAAAAGGGATGCCAAGCTCCTTGAGGGTTCCGGTGAAGGTGGAACACGAGGGGCAGGAGGATGAGACGAGGACGATGGGCTTATCGTATGAAAACTGAATGCCATTGTGGGCATAGAATTGTTGGGCTTCCTCTGATGAGCGGAAGAGAGGGACCGAGCTTCGACGGGGGGAGAAGCTCATCATGCCGATGCCGAGCACTACGAGCACAAGGGGTAACGTACTGACCGAAATCTCCATTAAGGTTTCAAAAGCATGAGAGAATCTTCGGACGGGTTGTTTTGGTTCTTCTGGCGGCATTCTCATCCTCTGCGGTCGTGATGGTGGGTACAGTCACCCCATCCTTTTTAAGACACCGTAGTAGTCGGCATCGTTGCGAGATCGCTTGAGGATTTGAGGCTTCTCTGAGGCGTTATCGTGCGTCTCGGGCGGCCGCGAGAAGCCCCCGGATATAACTACTTGAAACGTCGGGCGGGACTACCCCCCGTTGAAGAGAGGTGCTGTGCAGCTTCCATGCGAGAACTGTGTCACCCCCCGTAGCTGGGCAGCTGGGGAGATGAGCTATGCCGCAATCGAGGAGTGGCACTCCTTATTCTCACGGAAGCTCATACCGAGCCGCTTCATGAGTTTGTTGTCGTGGTCCTCACCTGGGTTTGGAGTTGTAAGGAGTTTCTCTCCCGCGAAGATGGAGTTCGCGCCCGCCACAAAGCAGAGGGCCTGCATCTCATCCGACATCTCCATTCGTCCCGCTGAGAGGCGAACCATCGAGTAGGGCATCATGATGCGAGCAGTAGCTACCAGGCGGACGAACTCCAGCGGGTCTACCTTGTCACCTTCAGCGAGGGGGGTGCCCTCAACGCGAACGAGCATGTTGAGTGGTACGCTTTCTGGATGAACCTCTTGGTTCGCCAGTTGGACGAGGAGACCAAGGCGATCGTCTGCTTTCTCTCCCATTCCAACAATACCGCCGCAGCAAACCGTCATTCCCGCCTTACGTACGTTATCAAGGGTGCGTAAGCGGTCTTCGTACGTACGAGTAGAGATGATCTCTCCGTAGTACTCAGGGGAGGTGTCGAGGTTGTGATTGTAAGCATAGCAGCCGGCCTCGCGCAGACGCTGTGCTTGAGACTCGGTCAGCATACCGAGGGTGCAGCATACCTCCATGTCGAGGCTCTTTACCTCTTTAACGAGATCGATGATGGCGTCGAAATCCTTTCCATCCTTCACCTCCCTCCATGCAGCACCCATGCAAAAACGGGTGGAGCCTTGCTCCTTAGCTTGCAGCGCTTTTGAACGGACAACCTCAACTGGCAGTACGGCGTGGCGTTCAACTCCGGTCTTGTAGTGAGCGGATTGTGGGCAGTACGCGCAATCTTCCGGACATCCTCCTGTCTTCACCGAAAGAAGGGTTGAGCGTTGTACCTCGCGCGGATTGAAGGTCGAGCGATGAATCGTTTGTGCTTGGTGGAGGAGATCGGGGAACGACTGCGAGTAGAGGGCCGATGCTTCTTCTCGTGTCCAGTTGTGACGGATGGCAATAGTTTCGTTGGTCATACGGGTTCCTTTACAAACGTGAGTGGAGTCATAGCCGATTTTCTGGAAGGGGTATAGGGAGGTGTCGGGAGGAAATAAAATTGCCTAAGTATCTTAAGCGTTTACGGTAGGCTGTGTGGGGTGGTCGACGGATGAGAACTCCCTATGCTGAAGATGCGCTATCCTCTAGACTTTGGTCCTATGTCACGAATCGATTGGCTCCTCTTTGACCTCGGCGGTGTCCTCTTGGAGGTCAACCAGCCTCGCATCTTTAGTCACCTTAACGAGCTAACGGATATTCCCGCGTCTGTTATCAGCGAGCGTCTCAAATCAGCAGCATTTTTTCGGGATGAGTTTTCGGTGAAGGAATTCACCCCGGTTGAGGTAGCTCGATACGTAAATGAGACTCTAGGAACCTCCCTCCCCACGGATGACGTGGTGGAAGCCCTCAACGCGGAGCTCGGTGCTGAGATTGCAACCACTGCAAATCTGCTTCCTGAATTGCAACGGACCGCGAAGTTAGGGTGTCTCTCCAACACCAACTCGATCCACTGGGACAGACTTCTTCAATCCTATCCCTTCATGCAAAGGTTCGATCGGCGCTTCGCTTCTCAACTTGTAGGGTGTGCTAAACCGGGGAGGGAGATTTATGAGAAGGTGGCCGGGTATCTTAGTGCGCAGCCCCGTCAGATTCTCTTCTTCGACGATAAGCTCGAGAACGTCGAAGCCGCTCGGAGGCTTGGATGGCATGCTCGTTTATACGTAGGGCACGAACAGCTCTTAGCGGATCTGGCCGAGTTTCAGTAAGAGCCCGCGAAATCTGCAACCTCGGTCGGGGTGCTCGCGTGTTAGGACTGCCTACGAGGATTCGCCGCGTTCTTAAGAGCTCTCTTTAAGATGATGTTCTCAAACTCGAGTCGATCACGATCAAATATCAGCTGAAAGACCGGATTGGATGAGAGGATGTGAGGGGGTGGCGTTAGGTTCGTAATCGTGGCGACCCCTGGAACGAAAACCAGGATATTTTTCGGATACCACCCCACAGAGCCGTAGAGGCCGGAGGTGATCATCGACGTTCGCATCCGTATCGTTTCATCGACGGCTAGGGAATAGCCGGAACCTTCAAAGAGCTCCACCCAGTAGGAGAGAGGTTGCTCATGAATGTGTGTTGGATTTTGTCCGCAGTCTTGATACGGAGTGGCCGCGCTGAAAAATACCATGCTTGGCGTTCCACGCAGTAGTTGAGCGACGAAGTGAGGGGCGCAGTCAGGGGCAAGATGTTCTGCCGTTTCCAGGGTTACGACCACGTCGCAGGGTGGGGGGCTGGCCTCCCTCCAATCCGTTACGGTGAGGTCACGCAGGGCGACCTTGTCTCGCAGATGTGACGGAACTCCCGCCGAGGAGCCGTCGATGCCGGCTGCCGAAGAGAAGTGGCGCTGCAGTGCGTCAAGGAGAAGGCAGTGTCCGCACCCTACATCAAGCACTGCTACTGCATTCGATGGAGCGATCTCTCGGATGAGACGGGCCAGGTGCTCGTAGGTGTCTCGATACTGTCTGTGTTGTTCAAAGAATGCCGCGTCGTACGTATCTGAGAGGGTGCCTGAGGGTTTCGGTGGGGTGATGCTCATTGTGCGACCGTGTGTCGACGGGGCTTGAGTCGATACCTTTACGCCTCTCCACGTTTGCGAAGCTCTGCAAACGCCTCTGCGAAGTAGGTAATGATGATGTCTGCCCCAGCTCGCTTGATGCTCGTGAGGGACTCCAACATGACACGCTTCTCGTCGAGCCATCCCATTTTGGCTGCGGCTTTAACCATCGCGTATTCGCCACTTACGTTGTATGCGGCTGTAGGCATCTGAAACCTGTCTTTAACCGCCTTAATAACATCAAGGAATGCGAGGGCTGGCTTCACCATTACGATATCTGCGCCCTCTTGTACGTCGAGCTCAACCTCTCTGAGGGCTTCTCGGATATTTCCGGGATCCATCTGATAGGTCTTTCGGTCTCCATACTCGGGAGCCGACTGAACTGCGTCGCGGAAAGGTCCATAGAACGATGAGGCGAACTTCGCTGCATAACTCATGAGGGGAACTTCGGAGAAGTTGTTCTCGTCGAGCCCGTGGCGCAAAAACCCGATCGTACCATCGAGCATACCGCTCGGTGCGATGATATCGGCCCCGGCTTCCGCGTGGACGAGCGCTTGCTTTAAAAGGTTAGGCAGGGTTTCGTCGTTGCACAGCTTCCCCTCGTGCATGACGCCGCAGTGACCGTGGCTTGTGTATTCGCAAAAGCAGAGGTCGGTCACGACCATCATGTCGGGGATAGCTTTCTTGATCGACTTGATAGCTTGCGGAATGATCCCTTTGGGATGCCAAGCAGAGGAACCTACCTCGTCTTTAAACTCCGGGATGGCGAAGAGGAGTACCGAGCGGATGCCGAGTTCGTACAGAGCAAGCGCCTTTTCGGTAGCGGTATCCACGCTCAGATTATATTGACCGGGCATTGAGCCGATCTCCCGTTGGACCTTCTCTCCCGGCACTACGAAGAGCGGGGCGATCATGTCGGAGACCTCGAGACGGGTTTCACGAACCATCTCGCGAAGTACTGGGGTTGTGCGAAGTCGACGAAGGCGGGTTTGTGGATACATGATAAGAATCTTCAAGGGGTTACCAAAAGCAGCGTACGAGATGGAGGACGGGAAGTAAAGTGCCTGCTCCTGTGCGAATCTGTTCGGCTTGGACGGCGCCCCCTTTTTCTCTTTGTTCCCGTGGCGGTTGTGGCACTCTGCACCGGCGTTTTTGTTCAAAAAATATCCTCGAAGCACGCAACTTCTCCCCTGATCTGAGCGATGAGAGGTCAGACAGAATGACTCCGACGCTAGGGAAACGGGGCAGGGAGGAAAACGGCATGTACGAGGAGAAGAACCAGCCCCTTCGCGATGCAGGGGGTTCGGGGGGATCTATGAGGGGCGTTCTCAATCATCAAGCTGAACGTGATGTCCTAATCGAGGAGTACCACGACTTCGTTGAAGGTCTGGTCTCACGCCTCATGAGGGCAATGGGACTGCCTCAGCGACATAGAGATGATTTTATCTCGGCTGGATTACTCGGTTTAGTTGAAGCGGCGGGACGCTTTGATGCTGGGAGAGGAAGTGAGTTTCGCTCCTTCGCGTTTCTGCGAATTCGGGGGGCGGTTATCGATCATATACGCGCCTCGTGTGAACTCTCCGGCTACGCCTACCAGGTGCTGAAAGCTCTCGAGAGCGCGCAGGAGCTGCGGGCCCAATCGTTGGAAGAGCGTCGCTCGGGGTTTATGTCGACGGTACGGCAGGCCGCGGATGGTATCGACAACCTCAGCAAGAGCGCTGTCGCATTAGCGATCGTGAGCGCCTCTGTCGAGGCCCCTTTCTTCGGAGGGGAGGCCTCATCGAATCCGGAACGAGATCTCAGCAAGAAGCAGACATGTGAAAAACTTCGCGCTGCGATAGCAACTTTGCCTGAAAAGGAACGAACCATCATTGAGCAGTATTACTTTCACGACCTCACGCTGAGTGAGGTTGCCCATCAGTACGCGGGGCTGTCGAAATCTTGGGTGTCGAGGTTGCATGATCGAGCGTTGGGGATGTTACGAGAGAAGTTGGTTGAGGCGGGGATGGGCAATCATTAGTGATTCCCTGCCTAAAGTGGGCCTCTCAGTTGGGCTCGTTTTGCTGCTAGCTGCTTGCCAGGAGCAGATCGTGCACGACCTCTCTGAGCGAGAGGCGAATAGAGTTCTTAGTCAGCTGAGCACGGCTCATTTGGATGCTCGAAAGGTGCGACAGGCCGATGGGCGTTGGGCCATCTCTGTGAATCGTGAGGGGGCTGTGCAGGCGCTGTCGGTGATCGATACGCGACGAGTTCTCGCGACCCGTGACTCGAAAACTATAACCAACAAAGGAACGATGATTCCGAGCAGGGAGGAGCAGTGGTTCAGGTACGAGCGCTCGGTAGCAGTGTCGATTGAGGAGAGTCTGGCGGCCCTTCCTGGAGTTCTTGAAGCGCGTGTTCACGTCAATCTACCGGATGACGATCCGTTATTTGGTGATTCCGTTCGGAAAGGAGGATCAGGATCGGTCCTTTTAGTTGTTGATCGTACCTTCGGTGCGGGAGATGAGGAGATCGCCGCTCTCGTTGGAGGAGCTGCAGGACTACCTCGAGATGTTGTTCGAGTGCTGAAGAGCACGGCTGTCGAGAAAGAGATCCCTGAAGTGTCTCAAACAACCGATTCGATCCCATCGGCGGTTCTGATCGATGGGACATCCCGAGTTCCATGGGTCCTGGCACCGGTAGTGATGGCCATGGTTGGTGTGGGATGGGGTGCTCGTTTGATTCGCCGGCGTCCCCAAAGGAAGGTTAGGTTCGAACTGCCTAAGGAGTTGAACTTCGAGGAATAGGTCTATGCGAGAGCACGAACTTTCACGAATCGCCATGGCCTGTTTTGTGGAGGGGATAGATCCCCCATCCTTGGCACTTTCTCCTGGGCATCTGGCTCGGGTCGAGGCCCTTCTTGCTGACATCAGTGGTCACTCGGATACGGATCGCTATTGGCGATGTCTTGAAGCGCTGTCCTCCGACTCATCGGAGGAAGCTCTATGAACCAGCTCCGTTTTCAGATCCACAATCGGGAGTCGTTGCGAGCTGAGCAAGCGATTCTGCCCTTGGCGCGATACCTATCTCGGCTGCTCACGTCGAGCGGAGTCATTCGGCACATCTCTCACGAGTCTGAGCCTCCCGACCACGGATGGATCATCTTTGAGGGCGCAGATGAACGAGGGTTCGGTGTGCGGCTCGACCACGAACGTGTTTCCCCGTCGCCCCTTCAACGCTCCCTTGAACTGGTTCGTTGTGCGGATGCTGTCGTGCGTGGATTCGGTGGGGCCCGAGTGTTTCCTTTCACCCTCTCTCTTCGTGCTTCACCCCCCGAATCGTGGCGGGTTTGTAAGGTAAAGGGTGTCGTGAGCACGGTGTGGTGTGGCTCATCGATTCCGGTATTTGAGCCGCCAGCGCGGAGAGTTGGGGAGCAACGGGATCCCTTTATTCGAATACGAGCGTTCGCGACCGTGCTCAATGACGGGCCAATTCATAAGGGAGCTCAACTGGTGATAGCCGAAGCGATGGTGCACCTGCCAGAGGTCGGGATTGTTGGGAGAAGTATATGGAGAGGAGGGCGTATGATGATCGAAGTTGAGGAGCGCAGTGATGTTCTGGAGCAGCACGTGCCGGGTGTGCGGTTGGATCTCGGCGAGATAGAGGTTCGGCTATCGGACCTCGTTGCGCTGCGACCTGGAGCCGTACTCGATCTCGGAGGGGCTTCCCTAGAGCAGTGCTATGTGAGGGTCGGATCGACCATCCTGGCGAAGGGTCGGTTTGCCACTTGTGATGGCAAGCTGACGTTAACGATCGAATCCGTTGTATAGGCACAACTTTTTTGAAGCTATTGCGATGTGCGTTCGGTCAACTTTTTATGGAGATTGGTATGTCAACACTTCACTCGATTCGCTCGGCATCAGATGGATCATGGGGAATAGCAGTAGGTGAATCCTCATTGATGCGCCCCGCGCCCGAGCCTCGCAACTCACTTGGTTCGTGGGTTAGCACCGCAGGCGGTGCCATGGCCTCAACGGCCTCAACCCTCGTTGGGATCGGCTCGTCGGTTATCGATGGAGCTGGCATTACCAACTTGCTGAATCAACAGATCCAGATTCAACAGGTTATGCAAACCGTGTCGATGATCTCGAATGTGGAACGCTCTAAACACGAGATTGAGATGGCACCCATTCGCAACATGCGTGTTGGATAGTCGTGCGTGAGCGGGGACGAGATGACACACCACACCGGCTTCTCAGCCCGAGAGATAGTGGTTCCGATCGGGTTGTTGCTTGTGGTGGGGTGTATGCTCGTCCCTTTGCCGCCGATCCTGCTCGATCTCTTGTTGTGCGCTAATCTGCTCTTCGCGCTCCTGCTCGTCATTGGAGCGCTGCATGTGCGTGATCCCCTCAAGATTGCCACGCTGCCCTCTCTTTTACTCATGGCGACCTTGGTGCGACTGTCTCTCAATCTCGCAACGACTCGCGCGGTTCTGAGCACCGGACAGGCAGGGGAGGCTGTTGAGGCGTTCGGCTCTGTGGTGATTCAAGGGAGTTTGGTGGTTGGTTTTGTACTCTTTTTGCTCATCACACTGATCCAGTTCGTTGTTGTAGCGAAGGGCGCGGAGCGAGTTGCGGAGGTTTCAGCTCGATTTACCCTCGATGCTATGCCGGGCAAACAGATGGCGATCGACGCGGAGATCCGGAGCGGGCTTCTCGATCCCGAGGCCGCTCGAAAGAAGCGCGGAGAGGTGCAAAGTGAATCGCGATTTTACGGTGCGCTCGATGGCGCGATGAAGTTCGTCAAGGGTGACGCCGTAGCGGGACTCGTGATGACCTTCGTTAACATCACCGGAGGTCTTCTGGTTGGGGTGTTGATCCATGGCCTCGACCTCGATGTGGCGCTGCGTCGCTACACGCTTTTAACGGTCGGAGATGGACTTCTGTCGCAGATCCCTTCGTTGTTAAACTCAGTAGCAGCGGGGCTTGTGGTCACCCGCGTGCAGGTGCATGACTCTTCGTCATTATCGTCGGATCTTCTCTCGCAACTCGCAGAGTTTCGGGCCGCTCGAGTTTTTGTCGCTTTCGCGGCCTGTGCGCTGGGATGTATCCCCGGGATGCCACACATCGCACTATGGGGGGTAGCGGCGTTGGTCGGTATAACCTTCCTGCGGAATCGGCCGTCGACCGAGAGTACAGCGGAAAAGGGAGTCCTGCAGGAATTTGAGCCGAGCCTCTCGCCAACGCTTCAGATCGAGGTGCACCCTGAATGGTTGGGTAAAATGCCGAGCTTGGTGCAGATCGCTGAGGGCCTGGAGGGATTGCGGAGTTACGCTTTCACCACGTGGGGGCTGGTGCTCCAGCGCCCCGGTCTCTCTCTTTGGACGGCTCCTCTCGGCGCCTACCGAATCCTGCTCCGAGGGATGGAGGTGGTAAGCGATGTGCACGGGTGCGCCGCGCGCTCGTGGAGCGACCTTATCGCCGAGAGCCGATCGGTGATTGACCGGCACAAGGAGGTGTTCATCGACGATGGCAGCACGCGGCGTGCATTGGATTACGTTGAAAAACAGGTCCCCGATCTTGTGCTAGGCGTAGTTCCCTCCATCGTGTCTCTCACGCAACTGACGGCGATCCTTCGTGCGTTGTTGCGTGAGGGAGTTACGATTCGTCACCTCGATGTGATCTTGCAAACCGTAGCGGAGAACGGTGCAAAGATGCATGAGCGTGCGCTCTTGGCCGAGGTGCGGGCAGCGCTGGCGCCGGTTGTGTGTTCAGCGGTGGCGCGTGAGCGAAAGATTCAAGGGATCACAGTAGAGCCGCTTGTCGACCTCGTTTTAGCTAAAGCAGAGGAGAGCGGCTCTCTTATCTCCGGTGAGCTCGTTGATGCTATCTGCTCTCGTGTTGCGGATCTGGTCAAGCCAGGCATGGTGCTGATGGCCTCAAAAAGGTCACGAGCGTACCTACGAGACCTCGTTCGGGTACGGGGAGAGGGGGTGCCCGTCATCGCGCACGAGGAGATCTCCCCGCAATTCGAGGTTGTGCCGGTTGGGGCGATAGATCTTGACGAAGAGGTTCATCGAACCGCTCTCTTACATCAGGTCATGGAGGAGGATTATGCAAAAAAAGGTGTCTAAGCACGCAACTTTTTACCGTCCTTTATCGATAGTGGTGTGTGTCGCGCAGTTGCTGGGATGTTTTGCTCCCAGCGCCGTGCCAGAGAGACGTTTTCAGCAGGCTCGGGAGCTTGTGGATGTTGGAACAAGGTTCCTACGAGAGCAGCGCTTCGATGAGGCTCGGAAGGCCTTTGAGTTAGCCTCCGAATTGGCCCCCGTCGCAGCTGCGCTTGATGGACTCGGGTGTGCTGCGCTCCTTCAGGGGCGGTATGACTCAGCGGAGGGGTACTTTAGGAGGGCATACGAGATGGACCGCTCGTACGACGAGGCCCTGGTGAACTTGGGGCTTGTGCACGAGCTCCAAGGAAGACCAGGCGAGGCGAAAACTATCTATATGAAGTACTTAGATAAAAACCCATCCTCTGCAACTGTTCGCAACAATATAACCGCGCTTGAGTACGAGAGGGGGATGCGTAGAATGGAGGCTGTTGAAGCGTTAGAGAAGGCGATAGTTTTGTCAGACCAGGCAGTTATCCGAGATAATCTGACGGTGCTGACGGGTAAGTAGGGGGATGACTATGACAAAGAAGGCTACCAAGCTCAAAGAGATCGCCACCACCTCGGTCAAGGCCCCTGGTCGAGGGAGCCGCACCTCTGCGCCTGATGGTGTTTCCTCCGCTGATGGAGCCTCTCAGCTTCCCTTTCTGACCTCCGAGGCCTATGGCTCTGACGAACAAGCTTTACATTCGCTCGTATCCAGCATTACCGAAAAGCTGGGCCCGCAAGCGCTTGAGAGGGGCCAAATGCATGAATTCCTTAGCCTCATCCTCGATACTGATCCCGCTTTAAAAGAGGAGATCCTGAAGGGAATTCGCGAGAGAAAGTGATACTTATTCGCGCGTTGTGCAATCTAACCTTCCATGGAGATTGAAAATCCCGAATCAGTTGCGGAGCGGCGTATCCTTATCGCCGATGACGACGCCGACTCGCGTATCGTCGTGGCGAGCGTCATCTCCATCTTGGGGCACTCTCCCATCGTCGTGCATGGAGGAGGGGAAGCCCTTGAGGAGTGTGAGCGGCAGCTCCCCGACCTGGCCATCATCGATCATACCATGCCGGCGGTCAGTGGTATCGAGATGTGTCACAGGCTGAAGACCATACCCGGTGGTGAGTTGGTTCCTGTCCTCATGCTCACAGCCCGCGATAGCATGCAGGATAAGATCTCAGCACTGGAAGAGGGGGTGGATGACTACTTAACCAAACCCTTTAACTATCAAGAGCTGCGTGCGCGGGTGAAAGCCCTCTTACGGGTACGGGACCTCAACTTAAAGCTGGTGGCCAAAAACGAGGAGCTTAAAAAGATGCAAGAGCTCCTCGTCGCTACCGAGCGACAGGTCGCGGTCGGTCAGCTTGCTGGAACCGCAGCGCACCAGTTGGGCCAGCCGCTCTCTGCAATAATGCTTAACTGCTTCCTGATTGAGAAGCTGCAGAAGGACGACCCCAAGTTTATCGGAGCGGTCGTCGCCATAAAGAACGATGTGCGACGAATGGTAGAGATGATCGATAGCCTCCGTACTATCAAAGCCTCCGCGCGTGAGCAGTATTTTGATGGGACCGAGATCCTCAAGCTTAAAGACGAGTAGAGGCATGGGTCCTCAGGTCTGTGTTCTACTAGACCTGCTATGCCGATAACTACACCGGACGTAGAGTTGAATCTGCTTTATTGTTTGAGGCGCAGCCTCTATACTCCCCACGAACAGGTTACTAATCTTTACGTGGGACTGACTTCATGTACGCGCAACCAACTCTCAATTTTGAATGGGTTACCTCTTCGGAGGAGCTTGAGCGAGTAGCCGCCAGTATCGCGAGCGAGCCGATAATCTCAGTGGATACAGAAACGAGTGGATGGCAGGTGGGTAATGAGCAGCTCTGTCTCATTCAGATCGGTGTCCCGAGTCAGCAGCGGGTGATACTCGTGGATGTTATCAAAGCGGGACCTCCTCTCGCGCTCGCGTCGGTATTAGCCGCGCCCACGCCGTTGATCGTGGCCCACAACGCCTCGTTCGAGGAGCGTCAGTTCGCTCGGTACGATATGAAGCTGAAGGGGATCAAAGATACCCTCACGATGGCACGTCAACTACGGCCTGACCTTCCCAATCATACCCTTCGCACCTGTTGCAAACTTCTGCTCGGGATAGATATGAGCAAGCAGGAGCAGACCAGTGATTGGTCGATTCGCCCCCTCACCGAGTCCCAGGTGGCGTATGCTCGTCTCGATGCTGAGGTGGCAATTGCGCTCTACGACTATCTCGCTGGACTAGAGGAACAAGCTTCCCGTGAGCTCGATCTTCCGGTTGCCGATCTCGTCAAGGAATATGGGGCCGTCCTGAGGCACCGTTATGAGATTAGCGCAGGGATTTCGCACGAGCTCGCCTTCTTACAGGCCCGTGAGGCGAAGATTCGCGAGACGATTCGACAAAAGCTTATTGAAGGTGAACCCGCATACGATGGTCCTTTTGGAAGGTGTTCGATCCAAAAAGTCAAAAGGACAGAGGTTAATCCATTGCGAGTTCGTGAGGTCTTCCCTGAGTTCGCTGATGAGGTGATTCAGGAGTTCGTCGACCGCAAGCGCTTTGACGCCGTAGCAAAGGAGCGGGGGCTTCCCAAGAGCGCGATCGAGTCAGTGCTCGATACCGTGGGATTCAACGATAGGTTGCAATTGACGCTCAAAGACGAGAGTGGTCTCACGGAGTAGGGGCGCTGCTGCGCGAGAGGATGCCCCAATAGTAACGGTATGACGCGCGGTCATGAAGGCGTCCGTTGTGTTGGATCGGTCCCCAGTGAGCTGCCTGTGCCGCGGCGATGATCTCAGTCGCTTCTTTTACTTCGTCCGCCGATGGGGTCATTCCGCGAATGATGTGTGGGATCTGATCGGGATGAATGCTCCACATTCGAAGGAAGCCAAGTTCGTGACGTGCCTTGTACGCGTCCTGAAATGCTTGGTCAGGATTTCGAATATCAACCGTCACGTTGTGATTCGCGATCTTGTTGTGACTCAGGGCCGCGAGAGCTAGCTCGCTCTTAATCTTGAGGAGTAATGGATGGCTGAACTGTTCGGGGCTTCTCATCGCCGAAGAGGGGATAGCTCCGCCGAAATGTGAGATGCAATCCATGAGCCCGAAGTCTAGCGTGTCGACCGCTGGGTGAGCGGCGAGTTGATGTACGGCCTCGATTGCCTCGGGCGTTTCGATCAGGAGATGAAGGGGGATCCGCCGTCGGATGCCGGCCCTCTTGCCGAAGTGATCCACTACCCCGGCAGCCCACGAGATCTCGCGGGTTGAGGTGACTTTAGGGATCGTGATGTAGGCGAGTGAGGAGCCTGATCGCGTGACGACCTCCTCAATATCCCTTTCAAAGTGCGGAGATGTCGAGGCATGAATACGAACGCCTACCTGTTTGTGGGTATTACGGGGTGAGTTGATAAGGGTGATGAAGGTTTCCCGCAGTGTCTCCTCTTGTCCAACAGGAGCACCGTCCTCTAAATCGAGGGTGATGTCGATCAGTGAGGTTCCATCACTACGAAGGTGCTGCCCCTGGATCTCTAAAGCCTTGAGCGCGAATTTTTCGTTCCCGGCGATGTGTTCGCACGGAGCCAGACGGGGAGGGGTGTGGGTTATGTCGAGTGGTGGTGTCATGTGTTTGTTCGATCTTTAGCGCGCATAGAGAGGTTCCTTGATGAGGGGCAGGAGAGCAAGAGGAAAGGTGTGACGACCGAGGTTTTTCGAGCGTGTGCGAGAGCCTGATGGAGTGATCATGTATGAAGTAGGGGGGTGCTTTTAGGAGCTGCCATAAACAACAGGTCATCGGTATACTCCGGCGCACATCGTCTAGCACCACAGGAGTTTCTCTCATGGCAGGTCTTACCATTGGTCAATCAGCGCCGCGCTTCTCCCTCAAGGACAAAGATGGAAAAGCGCACTCCCTCGATACGTCTAAAGCGGAGTACACCGTACTCTATTTTTACCCGAAGGATGACACTCCAGGTTGTACGTTAGAGGCGAAGGAGTTCTCCCAGTTCATCGAGAAGTTCACATCTCGGAATGTCCGCGTTGTTGGTGTGTCCGGTGGGGACGAGAAAACAAAGGCGAAGTTTTGCAAAAAGTATTCGCTGAAGGTTCCGCTAGTTTCCGACACCAACTTTAAAGTTGCTAAGTCGTATGGTGCGTATGGCACGAAGAAGTTTATGGGGCGCACCTTCCAAGGGATCTTCCGCAAGACATTCCTTGTCGACAAGGCTGGCAAGATCGCACGCATCTTCGATAGTGTGAAGCCAGAAGGGCACGCGGAGGAGGTTTTGGCGGCTATCGATGAGCTCTCGAAGAAGGGGAAAGCGACTAAGTCTGCGACAAAGTCGACATCGAAATCCAAGGCAACTGCCTCAAAGAAAGTTGCTCCACGGCGCCCGATGAAGAGAGCTGCTACGACTACAGCCGCGCGCAAGAGCGTTAAAAAGGGCGTTGTGAGAAAAGCGAGTGTCCCTCGTGGTCGAAAAAAGGTAGCGAAAAATCGGTAGGGCCCCGATCCCTCGAGGCACGAGGGGGGACTCCCTCCCTCGTGTCATTTGATTACGAAGCTACCCAGGGAAGAAAGGACCAGAAGCTCGGTTCGTCAGCCGGATCGATCATGATATCGCGGGCGATGCACCTTCCAGCCTCGTGTACCATCGCCTCCGTGTAGAGCATGTCTGAACGCTGAGAGGTGATACCGAACGTTCCACTCACCTCATACATATCGTGTCGATTGGTGACGACTCGGGAGGTGCCGTACCAGAGCGTTGTGCCGGAGTCTACGTCGATGATCTTCGAGTGAATGGTCCATTCGTCGAGTCGTGAAAGCCGTTCCAGGTATCCAACCAACACCAGGTCGTATCCAGCGGAGCGAGCGAGTGAGAGCGCGCTAAAGTTCCCTGTAAAGAAATCATCCTTCTTTCCTGGCCAATCCTGTCGATTAAACACCTCGATGATCGGAAGTGTGTCATACGCGAGTAGCTCGCGCTGTGTGGTCCAGGCGAGTTGGTCACTGATACCCGGCAATTCAGAGTTCTGAGCGGTAAAGTTTGCCTGCGTCACGAACGGAATGACCGCCATACGCGCGGTGACTCCACCCTTAAACCGTTGATCTATAAAGCTGGGGATATCGGTTCTGACGTAAGCACGAGTATTGCAAGTCTCGCCCGTGTGGCGAAAGAGCATCGCGCAGCTGGATAAAAGTACCGGGAGTGTCAAAAGGCTGACACGGAGAGCACCCCGAATCCAGTTTGAAGTTTGTAAGGATGAAGTTAATTGCATGAGGTTACTATGTTTACTCCAGTAGGTCTGAAAACCGGACATACGAGTCTCTCTAGAGTTCAAAGAGTATGCCAGGTTCTAAGCGTTTGCACCGGTATTTTGTTATTTGGTGCCGCCGGGTGTAGCCCTCGCTACGATGATATGCCCGCGTACTGGCCCATCCCCAATAAAGATTACGACAATTACGGCCCTGGGCGCTTTAAAACCTCACTGCTGGCCGCTCAAATTGACCGTCACTACAGAGGGTCTGCACCCGGCCCGATCGGTGTCACGACCTTCGTGAACGTGGATGACCTGTACTCGTCAAGCACCTTCGGGCGCATGGTAGGTGAGCAGTTGATGAGCGAGCTCGCGATGAAGGGATTCGATGTCATAGAGCTTCGTCACACCGATGCACTGCAATTCCTTGATCGTGGGGGCGAGTTTGCCCTTTCTCGTGACGCGGGCATGGTTCGACCGGAACGAAACCTCGCCGGTGTCGTGGTTGGAACGTACGTGTCTTCCCCGGAGCGGGTGTACGTAAACGCCCGTCTGATCGATCCCTCAACCTCGGTTGTGCTCTCTGCTGGTTCGGTCGAGATGAGCAAGACTCCGGAGCTCTCGAAGCTCCTTCGAGGAGGCAGCCTCCCCGGATCTCTTGAGCGGATACCTGTACGTCACCTCGGAAATACGACGCAGCCGATTGACCCAACGGAGACCTCGCGACGGCGATGGAGTCAGGAAGAGGGGGGGTGGGACATCCCTCAGGTAGCGCCAGTTCCACAAAGTCCATCAGCGGCGCTTCCCGGCACGTCAGTGATGCCGAAGAGCTCCTCCACCACTCCAACGGTCGTGAGTCCTCCTGAGTCCGCTATGAAAGATGCAGGTATCGGACCGGTCGTAAAGGTTCAGTAGCGGTCCCGTAGGGGATCGCTCAGTCCGAAGCGCGCTACCTCTGGTCGTATCTTGCTGATCTCCTCGAGGGGGGCGGTCCGGCGCGGGTGAAGTTTGTTGGTGCACAAACCGGCCATCAGGGTACATGGTTTATGCTTTGGGGATAGGACGGCGTTGAAAGCTGCGACCAGTCCGAGGATTCCTACACAAAGTGTCAGTCCGATAACCGGGTAGAGGCGGTAATCGGAGCATTTGGCCGCCCATTTGGTCGCTGTTCCTTCCTTCATGCTTGGTTCGTTCTCCCCCTCTCTCTAAGGTAAGGTCGGCACCGCTCCGCGGTATCTTTAGGTTTTCTAGGTATCCTGCTAGGCTTACTCATTTAGTAGCTGTAAACCACGGTTTTTTCTGCTAGGTTCGGGACGTCCTGTCGCCGTCCAAAGCCATACCAACGGCTACGGCGTGAGGATAATGGATCTTTTGGCTCATTAAGGGGTTACGTATTCATGAGCGATGTTGAAACAACCAGCCATTTTTGGGTGGCCGCTCCTCCTCTGTACTCAAGTACTCTTCTCGTAGCGCCGGGGGTAGATCCCCTCAGCGGGCCTCGCACGAAGACCCGACTTGAGATCTTTGATCTTGATGGAACGCAGGTAAATTCGGTGGAGGTTGAGTTCCCGGCTGCGGAGGTCGGATTCGTTGAGCTCGAGCCCTTCACCGCCGCTCTCAAGATGCAGGGTGGGGTGGCTCACGGTCATCTGAAGGTTACTTCTCATCAGGGTACCCGACACCTCTTTCGTCAGACGATCGGATCGAGCGTTGTGCTCTATCAAGATCCCGTGCCGGTCGCCGCTCGCGAGAACAGCTTTATCCCGGTCGTGATAGGAGGCCACCGCGAGCACATGGTGGTTTTGGTAAATGGCTGCGAGGATGAAGGGCAGATCGCCTTCAGACTGTTCTATGGTAACCGCTCTCCGGAGTGGACGCTCACGGTTCCCGGAAATGGGAGTCGCGTGCTCTCCCTTGAGAACGAACTCTTAGCATCCGCCGATCAAAAGGTGTGGGAGAAGGGGGCGCTTCAAGCGTACGTTCGATTGTCAGGGAAGAACACATCGCCGATCGCGGGACACATCATCGAACGCACCCTCGGTGACTCTCCCGAGCAGGATCTCTATCGTTGCTTACTTTCTTGGGGATAGGTGCATTTATGGATCGCGCAGCTCCCGCAGCCGTTACAACCGTGATGTTCTGCCTTTCGACGTCGTCGATAAAAACTCGTGTTCATTTCTTTCCGACCGCGGCATCAACAGCGAGTCACCAGCCGATTACCTGTGTTCTTTCGCTGTTCGGTAAAGGGATAGAGAAGCGAGCCGTCATGCTGGACGGAGGACGCCTTAATCAACCGGATGGAGTTCGGCTTGAGGAGGCCTTCCCCACGCTCCGAAATGAGGCGTCAGGGATCTTTGGATTGCAGATTCAGCTCTCTTCTCAACAGGGACGAGTCAATCTTCTGTCCTCCCAGGCAGCTATCGAGCTCGTTTCTCCGCAATCTTCCCTTCTCTACTACTCAGCGCCATTTGTGCCCGATGTGGCCGAAGTGGTCGCTCCGGAGATGGAGGGGGACGGTGCGCAGCGTCTGGCGGCTACCCGACGTCGAAGCTTTGTCGGAGTTGGAATGCAGGATGCCTTCCTAACGACATCACTCGTCATGGTTAATTCGACCAACGAGACGATACGACCGTCGGTTTTTCACGGAACGGGCGAGGAGGCGCAGTCTCTACCGGTTGGAAACATCGCCCCTGAGTCGGCGATGGAGATCCCTCTTGAGGAGTCGCTCTTTAAGAAGACCACTCCACATGAATGTCTCTGGGGGTTGTCGCGAGCGGAAAAGATCGCGATCGGTCCAGACTCTCTTACCCCGCATACCGCTTTTTATGTGATGTATCGTGACCCGGTGAGCAAGCGTCCTGTTTCAGTGTGTGCCCTATGAAGTTAGCGATCTTTTCTCCCTACGGTTCCTTCCACCGCGAGAGTGGTCTGATGTATCTCGTGGCGAACTATCTGGACAAGCAGGGAGGCGATGTAGTCCAGGTGCGCTGCGATGGCGCTCTGCCTGCGTGTGGGCGTGACCGCAAGCATCAGAGCGGCCGTACCCCGTTTGCGTGTTTGGCGTGCATGGGGGAGCAGAAGGCGCTCGCGCAGTGGGCAAGCATTAAAGGACGAGACCTCTCGTCGTACATCGTTCCTGATGATGCCCTCAAGAGCGCCCAATGGATCTCCTCGATAGGCAAAGCTGACCTCTACCGCATTGAATTTAGAGGTGTGCGGTTGTGGGATGTCTGTGAAAAGGAGTTTCAGACGCGGTGGAATATTGAATCGCTGGAGAAGATCTCATCCGCTCAGGAGAGGGATCTTCGCGCCCTGTACGTTTCCTACGTACACACCGTAGTGAGCACTGAGCGATTCCTGACGTCATGGAAGCCAAGCTTAAATTTCGTAGTTGGGTCCTCGGATCCCCTCGCGCAGGCATACCTATCGCAGGTACGTCGAGCGGAGAAAGATGCCGCCATTTTTACCTACGATGCCGCAGAGGAATCGATCGTTGTGCAATCCCTTAGGAGTGGAGAGAGGTATACGACTACCTTGATCATTCCCGAAGCGACCGAGTTGCGCGCTGATCCTCGCACGTGGGCGCCTGAGCTCACCGCCATCGTGAATGAGATGCTCTCATTCCTCGGGCACGGTGCTGACCTTGTGCCTGCCAAATAGGCACGGAGTCCTGCCCGGGGATTGTTCCTCTCACGAAAGCGTTGATTCAGGGGCCTTCCGAAGCTCAATAGAGAATGAGGTTCCTTGATCCTCTTCGCTGCGAACCTTAATCGTTCCCCCCAATTTTTCGACCAGTTTTTTGACCGAGGCGAGGCCGATGCCCGTACCTTCGATCATCTCTTCGCCGGCTCGATTGAAGGGTTTAAATACTGAGTCGATCTTATCCGAGCGGATCCCGCGGCCGTTATCAGACACTACGATTGATGTCTTACGGCGCGAAGGCGTTTTTTCAAGGCCGATCGATATCAGTAGCGGGCGGTCGTTCTTTTTGTATTTGATTGCGTTGCCGATCAGGTTGCTGAAAACCTGATAGAGTTGAGTTCTATTTCCCAATACGACCGGGAGCTCTTCAATCGTGGTGACCTCCGCCTTGCTCTCTTGTATCTGGATCCTATGGTCTTCAAGGACATCGGTGATGACGTCGTTGAGGTGAATTGGCTCCAGAGAGCGCTCGGCAGCAGATATTCGCGCGAGCTCAAGCACCCCGGAGACGAGGTCTTGTAGTCGCCGCGTCGCTTTTCGAATGTAGGCGACCGGCTCCGCCAGTTGAGGATTAGTGCGAATGGATTCCTCCTCCTCCAGTATGCCCAGCATGCCGGCTACGGTAAGAATCGGGGCCTTCAGGTCGTGAGAGAGCATGTAGGTAAATTCATTGAGGTCCTTATTTCGCTCCTCCACCTGCAACTGATTCATGACGTGAGCCGTGACATCGATGGTGATAGAGAGCGCAACGTACTCATGTGAGGTGTTATCGAGAATCGGAACGGTTCTCGTCTCAAGCCACAGCGCCATGCCGGATTTATGGTAGAAGCGGTATCGACACTGGAACGGCTCTCCGGTTGCGACGATCTGAAGGGAACGCTCAACGATTTCCCGATCTTCCTCCTGGATGTTCGATTTGAGGAAGGTGCCTTTGTTTCGGTAGATCTCGGAGAGGGGAAAGCCTGTAATGACCTCCGTGAATGGGCTGCACCACAAGATCGTACCATCTGCTTCGTGCAACATGACCGCTGCGGCCACGTTTTCGGTGAGGATCTTGTAGCGGGTGCGGTGATCGGTGTCGGACTGCCGGAGTTGAGCGATACGTGATTCGAGCTCACGCGTTCTTTCCCCGATGAGCGGAATGTATCGGAGGGCCCCTGAAAACTTCAGTTGGGGTGTGTCCTCATCCGCGGAGGTGACGATGTGGGTAAGATGGTTGATCGTCGCGACGTACAGGGCGACAAGAGTGCAGACGAAGATTGCAAATATCGCCGCGAGGTAGATCACCCATTACTCCATGATTCATAGAGAGAGCGCTCCTGCTCGAACGCTGAAGCGGCTCTGTCGAGAAGCTCTGCCCTCAACGGTTCCGAAACTCCAAGGTGTTCCCATGCCCCTTGCAGCATCGGTTCATATATTCGTCGAGCTTGGTTCCCTTCGCGACCTGCGCCCAGGCCGAGTGCGTGAGCCATGATGTTAGCCGTCTTCACGAGCGCGATGACGGAATCCTTCGGAATCTCCGGCCATGTTTTGTGGTGGCGACTGATCACCGCTGTGAGCTCGGATGAAAAATGCCACCGTTCGGCGATAAGGTGCCCAACCTGGGTGTGGTCGAAGGGATATTCGACCGTTTCGCCCTCGACCGATTCAAGACCTTGTTCAAAGCCGCGCGTGACGGTCTTCTCATAGGATGTGCTGTGCTGTTGCAACATGAAGAGCTTTCCAATGTCGTGCATTAAGCCGCCCAGGAATGCCATGTCTGCCTGTTCCGGGCGAAGAGCATTGGCAAGAACTCGAGCCGTGATCGCGACGGCGACATCGTGAGCCCAGAAGATGCTTCTAAGGGGATTTCGAGAGGGGAATAAGTTTGAGAGCGCCGTGGCGTTCATCAGACACTTGATCTCGGTGACGCCGATAACGGTCACAGCGTCTGGAATGGTTTTGCTCTCGGCACCTCGATTGTAATAGACGGAGTTCGCTATTTTGAGGACCCGTGCCGAGAGGCTCTCGTCCCGCTCCACAACGGCGATGTAGTCCTCCGGCTCTGCGTGAGGGGAGGTAGCGAGTTGGAACGCCTGCTGGGCAACCTTGGGCATAATCGGAAGTGATTTGACCCCGAGGTAGCTGACAATGGACTGGCGGACCCCATCCGCTAAGGGAGGAGCCTGTTCGCTGCGTTTGAGAGTAGACCTGAACAGTTTTGATAACATAACCCTCTAATAAGATGACCGTTTCTGTGCTGTCGGTGCCTGCTTTGATGAATCGGCGGGTTTCCCTCCCAGGTCGCTTGCTGATACCGTGGGGTATCGGCATTCCCTCCACCTTGTTCAACGAATGGGAGCGCTGGATGCCGCGTGGCATTGGTAAGGCTAAGTATCCCGGTTTTTTCAATAATTTGCGTTAGAGCCGGGGTGCAGGTACTATCTACCGATTAAGAAAGGGCTTCGGATTATGCATACCCTCGCCAATCAGCACAGCTATCAGGACTCCACCTCATCGAATCAACTCGTGTTAGTAGTTGACGATGAGGCGAGTATCCGTCGTTCCCTTGAAGGGGTTCTCAAGGATGAGGGCTTCTCAGTTGTTCTCGCCGAGGACGGTGAGTCGGCTATTCGGATTCTCATGAATACCCGTCCCGCTCTTGTGCTCCTCGACATATGGATGCCCGGGATGGATGGTCTTGAGACCCTCCGAAAGATCAAAGAGATCCATCAAGATTTGCCGGTTGTTATGATTAGTGGGCACGCCACTATCTCCACCGCAGTGGCCGCAACACGACTCGGAGCGATGGATTTCCTCGAGAAGCCACTTGATCTATCCGGAACTATCCAACTCGTTCGTCGGGTGCTCCATCAAGCTGATGCCCCGGTAGCTGATACTGAGCCGCGCTGGGAAGCGATCGATCCGGCCTCGGTAGGCCCACTTCGTGAGTCGGTAACTATCAATCCCGTGGTGTTCACAAAGCAGACCCTGCGCGGTCGAGCAATGCCCCAGAAAACCCTCGCGCACGCTGCGATCCTGTATGGTCAGGGACTCCACTCAGGTCGTAAGAGTGGTTTGATCCTTGAACCGCTCCCACCGAACTCCGGCATTCACTTTGTGGGGGTTTCAGAGACCACGGTTGTTCCAGCGCACGTGGATTTCGTTGAGTCCACCGGATTTGCTACCACCGTTCGCCTCGGTCAAACCCAAGCGGGCACCATTGAGCACTTGATGTCGGCGCTGTGCGCCTACGGTATCTCGAACGTGCTCATCAAGTGCAACGGAGAGGTTCCCGTCATGGACGGCTCTGCGCGTGAGTTCTGCCGCCTCTTTGAGGAGGTAGGCTTGAGCGAGCAGGATGGTGAGTGGTACGAGATCGATATTCGCAAGGTGATTGAAGTCGGGGATGGTAAGGAGTCTATCCGGATCGAGCCTGCTGATGAATTCAGTGTCGATTATACCCTTCGATACCCCGAGCCGGTGGGAGAGCAGCAGTTCTCCTTTACCTTGACCGATTCAGCTTCATATCGCGATCAGATAGCGGCAGCGAGGACCTTTAGCTTTGTGAAGGATGTTGGACACCTGCAACGTCAGGGATTGGCTCTCGGAGGTCGCTTCGATAACTTCCTTCTGATCGGTACAGAGGGAGCTATCAATGATGAATGGCGGTATCCTAATGAACCGGTACGCCACAAGGTGCTCGACGCCATCGGAGATCTCTTCCTCCTTGGCCGACGATTGCGTGGAAAGGTCACCGCTCGTATGACCGGACACTCTGATAACATCGCCATCCTCAAAAAAGTACGAGATGAGTTGATGCGGGCAGCGAGTTAATTCCCTGCTGACCCTCTGCGCGGTGAGCTTCAAAGGAAAAGGCCACCACTACTGACCGTAGTGGTGGCCTTCCACATTTTTCAGGGGTGAAGACTTAGCAGAAGTTGCTCGTTTCGTCGTCGGTCAAACCGTCCTCGTTGGTCGAGATAGCGGTAAGGATCGCTTTAGCGTCATCTCGGATCATCGCGGAGAGTCCGTTGATTAACGTCACGTTGCGCGTCACCTCATCCCAATCCTTGGAAGCGATCGCCTCGCACAGCGCAACGGCGAGCGTGCGTTGCTTCGCTAAGATGGTGTCGTATGATTCAAGTCGTCGTACAACTCCCTCCGGAACAGACTCTCTGGTCTTGAAGGTCTGTCGTGCCTTCGTGATCGCGCCCTCAAGCTCAGTGAATGAAGCGAAGAGTTTTTCGATAATCTTTGGTTCCATGGTTCTAGTCTCCCTGAAAAATGTAATTCCCGAAATCCGTGTTACGTTTCGAACTCAGATCCCTTACTGCATCAACTGACGACGAATTACCTCTTCGCTCGTTGTCGGAAAGGTGCCCCGCAGGTCCCTCAACCGAGTATCTGTCCTGTTATTGCGAAGTCCGGTCACCTTGTCGCATTTCCCGAAGGGCGAGATAGTTTCGTCCCTCCAAGGGCTTACGAAGCGGCTATAAACCCGTAGCAGACCCCGTAGCGACCGGGCTACCGTGACCGTGATTCCCATGATGATTACGTCGAATAGTTTCATATGTGCTGGCCTCCAACCTGGCAGATAAACGCTTGTGAGGGGATACCAGTGCAAAGTTGCTGCCATTATGTAAGTATTTGAGATTCATCAACTTTCTGTGGAGGCCTTTTCGTCCGCAGTATGAGTTTAGGCGACTCTTCAGTAGAATAGAGGGGTTAGGACTGCTTCGATTCGCGACACCTGTCTAGCTTGAGAACACCCGTCATGAGCCTTCCCCCGAGCAATCAGCTCCCAACCTTCGATCCGTCCTCCACGGTAGCGTGGGACCGGTGCGAGGTCATCAATGATGGGGATGCCTTCTTTACAGCGTTGGAGGCCGCGATCGACGCCTCGCAGGTCAGTGTTGATCTTGAGTTCTATATCTTCGCGACCGACCAGACGGGGGAGCGGTGCTTTGAGGCGTTAGCGCGAGCCGTTCGTCGTGGCGTGGCTGTCCGTCTTCTCATCGACGGAATCGGTTCGAGCGCGTTCGCTCGTCAGTATCGCGAGAGGACGCAGGCCGCTGGAATCTCACTGCGGGTGTTCCACGAAGCCCCCTGGGAGCGATGGGGGTGGTGGTCTCGTCGCCGCGTTGCACCGGAGAGGCGATCGACCTGGCGTCGGGTGATTCGCCGTATCAATCATCGAAATCATCGCAAGGTGTGTATCGTTGATGGTCGCACCGCGTTCGTGGGCAGCTTTAACGTCACTAAGTACCATCTTGTCTCCGAAATGGGAGCCAGCGCTTGGCGAGACACCGGCGTGATTGTAGAGGGGTCAGAGGTCATCGCTCTTTCGACCACCTTTGAGGATGTATGGGGCGGAAGATTGCAGCGACTTAGGCGCAAGCTTCGCCGACACCGTCTTAAAACCAGCCACCTTGTTCGCTTGAACGTTACGGTGAGACAGAGGCGCGAAAATTATCTGGATCTTCTGGTAAAACTTCTTCGCGCTCAACGAAGAATTTGGATAACGAATGCATACTTTGTGCCCGATGGGTCCCTCCTACGAGCGCTCTCAGTCGTAGCTCGAGAGGGCGTAGACGTGCGAATCTTGGTTCCTGGTTTCTCGGACGTCGTATTTATTCCGTGGGTCACCTCAGCTTTCCATTTCGGTCTTCTCTCAGCTGGGGTTAAAATATTCGAATATAGGGGATCGGTTCTCCACGCAAAGACTATGCTGATAGACGACTGGGGATTGATAGGGTCAAGTAACCTCAACCATCGCAGCCTGCTGCATGATCTTGAGGCTGATATCGTTGTAACGAACAACGACTCCCTGGATACCATGCGTGAACAGTTCGAAAAGGACCTAGGGAGATCCGTTCAGGTAACGCTTGAAAATTGGCGCAAACGCCCCCTTCTCGAAAGGCTGATCGGTCGGGTTCTGCTGTGGTTTAGATATGTGATGTAGCGCCAGGCATGGTCGATACTCAGGTTCTTAAAGTTCTCTCGTACAATATTCACAAAGGGCTCGGTCTTGGAAATCGGGCCTTTACGCTCCCCCGTATTCGTGAATCTCTGCAATCGCTCCAGCCTGATATCGTTTTCCTACAAGAGGTTTTAGGTCAACACGACAAGCATGCGAGTCGTTTTAAAGGTTGGCCCACACTATCGCAGAGCGACTTTTTAGCGGAAGCGGGATGGCCCCACGCTGCATACGGTAAAAATGCCGTGTACTCTCATGGACATCACGGTAACGCAATTCTGAGTAAGTATCCGATCATTGAGTATGAAAATATCGATATCTCAACGAATGCTTTCGAATCGAGAGGCATTCTTCACGCAGTAGTCAAGATGCCGTGGAGTGAGGTGCCACTTCACTGCCTTTGTGTTCACCTCAACATGCTTCGTCGCGGACGGGATGCGCAGCTTAAGCATCTCTGTCGTCGAGTTATGCGTAGCGTGAACCAATCCGAGCCGTTGATCGTCGCCGGAGATTTTAACGACTGGCAAGAGAGCGCTACGAAGCAGCTCTTCGACGACATCGGAGTTCACGAGGTGTTTCACAGCTTGCTCGGAGCTCACGCACCGACCTATCCCAGTAAATTTCCGCTGCTTCGGCTCGATAGGGTATATGCTCGTGGGGTTACCGCGTTGGGGGGAGAGATTCTCAACGGTCCGCCGTGGAGCGATCTCTCTGACCACGCGCCTCTGTTAGCACAACTCAAGCTTGAAGTGTGAAGCCTCCGTTTCGGTGCCTTAGCCTTTCTTTTTGGGGTACGCGAGAGGGATACGCCCTGGATAATTGACTCCGTGAGTATCTCCTCATACCGTGTCTTCTGAAGAGGGGTAGATGGTGACCACGGGTCGACGACGTGAATCTAACGTTCACGCCGTCGGCAGGTGTCGATGGTTTTCTCATGAGGAGGTTTTTCCATGGGTCGTTCGGCCAGTATCGGGCTCTTATTCTGTGCTCTTGGGATGGGATTCGGCGCGCCTGAATCCCTCGCGCCTCTACGGCAGGAGGAGCTTGGAGATGGGGTAGATGAATTGCGACGAGCCATAAGCGATATCGCGTTTTCTCTCTCCCGCATCGAACGCGAAGGTATCAACAGTGAAGATATCTTTTTTGAGGGCCAGCGGCGACGCCTGCGGGGCCTCTTAGCCCTTGCTCGGTGTGTCGAATTCGCCAACGATGGAATGCGCGCTTCGCGCGATAAAGCGGTTCTTTCAGTGTGCCTCAGCTCTCTTCGCTCAGAGCTCTCCCAGGCTGCTCATGAGGTTCGCTCTATTCAGAGCGCCAACGAACATGGGCACAAATTGACTCGAACAGGGGCATTCCGCCCCTTGGACAAAACCCGCCCTCAACAGAGTGTTGGTGTTGGAGAGTCGATCGCTCCGTAACTGGAAACAGCTTCGGAGGGAAGATGGCATGAGCTTTGAGGTTTACCTCGACACCATGCCGTCGTCCACGTTTGAGGAGAGCTTACACGACCGTGTAACTCTTAAACTTGGCAGGCTTAACGCTCAAATTCCGTCCGGTCGAGAATGCAAGCACCAGCTTAAGGGCGTCGTCGTTCCAGAATGGGCCTCCCATGGTGCCATCTGCGCCGATGATCTCTGCGTCTACCTTGCCAGGTCGGCGATAGGAGAGGCGAATGGTCTCCTCTTCGTTGTCCTTGTTCCTTCGCGTGATCGTTATTGAATTATCTCCATCCCGTGCAACGACTTTAACCCCGAGAAGTCTGCCACTCTCAACATGTCCGATGATGGTT
This sequence comes from Pseudomonadota bacterium, assembly GCA_041178185.1. Lineage (GTDB taxonomy): Bacteria > Bdellovibrionota_C > UBA2361 > UBA2361 > OMII01 > OMII01. Next base: position 355 of record JBEGVS010000072.1, on the reverse strand, counting down.
GAGAAGAGGGAGGCGTGAGAGGGGATCTTTCCAACTTTTTCGGTCGGGACGCTGGCAAGCACGAGCAGACGAGGGGTGTCTTCCGTCCGCTCAAATGTCTTCCCCTCATATTTTCTGCGAATGACATCAACTTTAGGTTGAACCACCTTCTCAGTGAACCGTCGGATCTGTTTCACATTGTCCGAGAGCTGCTTCTCCAACTGCTCCCGAGTTGCGGAGAGCATATCTTTTGGCTTGAGGGCTGAGGTTAGCCAGGCGGTGCACCGGGCAAAGACACCCTTAATTTCGCCGTAGTAGAGCTGGGCGATGCGCTCCCGTATTCCGGCGTTGACCTCTCTCAGGTGCTCAAGAGAGG
>JBEGVS010000071.1:0-57459 GCA_041178185.1 Pseudomonadota bacterium | reverse complement strand
CCCCCTCCGTCATCATCACGGGAGGTCCCTAGCTTCCTCAGCCGCGCGATGCAGAGCGATGTATCCTGAGATATCGTGTTGGTGTATCGCCCCACCTTCTCGTACGGGATCCTGCAGGTCCGGCCTTGCTTAGCACAGGGACATGTAGAGTCCTTCACACTGATCCAATCACGAAATGTAAATCCAGCGGGTACTGATACGGTGACCGATAACGACTGAGGGGACCTCTTCGTCGTGACAGCTCCTTGAGGGAGAGGCTTGCTCATGTGTGCATCGTGCAGGATCTCAACGGAGTCATCATCCAGTGACTCAGTAAAGCCAGGCGTAACTCCATCCGATCCGAACACCACCTCCCGAGAGGTGTCGATGGTAGAGTTGAGTGTGAACCGAGGAGCGGGAACTACGCCCTGATACTCCTGCTCGGGCGAGACGAGCCCGACGATCGATGCCTCTTTGCCCGGTGCCGGACGGCGGTTGCCTTCGTAGTGAATAGCAAACTCCACCGTCTTGCCGCAGGTCACTTGAATTGCGTCCCGCAGCCACACCCCGTTGTGTGCATCGTGCCCCAACCGGAGCGATCTATCGATCGCTTGAGGCACCGCATCCACAAACGACTCCCACCAATACCAAATAGCTCCGTGCACACCAACGAGCTCTCCTCGGTAGGTCGTCGGCCCTCCTGAATCCCCTGGCTGAACCCTCGTGGTCAGGTTCCTGAGTCGGTGGAGCACCATGATGAAATTGATGGGCTGAAATTCGCTGAACCCCATCTTACCGGTCAAGAGCGCCCCACCCTCATCACCTCGTGAATTCGCCCCGTATCCCCACACATCCACGGGGGTTCCCTTCTTGAGCCCCTCCACCGTCGAAAAGGGCGCAACCGCTATCGGCATAGACTCACGCCGTGTCGTAAAATCAACTCCCCTCGGGTCCCTTCCCTCGAATCCGGTCGTCCATACAACTGCGAGATCGGACTGATTTCCCCGCACATCGCGGCCGCCTACGAGGTACCACGGATGCGTTGCGAACGATTTGAGGAATTGATAGTTGCGCATCACCTGGTTGATTCGTAGACCTCTAATAGACGGCTGTTGGTTTCTAAACTTCGTCGTTCCAACCACAAATGCCCGGGAGCTACCTCCTTTTTGAGATCCCTCGGCGTCGCTCTGAAAATCCTGGTACCTCTCATACGGAAAGCTAAAGTTCTCGCCACCCCGCCGATTCTCCAGCTTGTATGCAACGTGAGCTGCAGTGATGTGACACCGTGGATACTCAATCACGCTTCCCGTCCCTATGCCGGCGCCGGGAGCAAAAAATATCTTCACGGTGTCGTGCGCCGATTCGGGAACGCTCGCTCCACCATCAAGGCCGAAGCACGGAGAGGAGCTCAAGATGCATACGAACGCAACGAGAGATAGAGAGAAGCCATGGAGGACTGCTCGCCAACACATCACACCGAGGAACGACCGTATCTCCATGCGTACTCCCTCTCCAAGGGACCGCATTCGGCGAGCAATCGCTCACTCGTGCGGCCCGATTACCTGAGCCCCTACGGCGTATATCGACCTGCCCACCCCGACACTTGAGGGGATGCGCCCCGCTTTCGTTCACCGTCCTCGGTCTCATGAGCGTGGGCACTCTCGCTACGAGGCCAACCGAACGAATCCGGCAACTCTTCAACTAGCAACTTCACAGTGAGTCACCGTTCTAACACCGCCCCGCCGTGGCGAATTCAGCTGGGCTAACTCCCTGAGACAAGGGACTCCCCGTGCCCCTCCAGCAGATCTTCATGGCACTCATGCCGCTTTAAGGTCGATACTAAAGGGGCACGCGCAGCTCGGGAGAGGTCCCTGGAATCTAACGAGGAGAGGGAGAATCACCTGCCAAACCTTACCCACCTCGGCACGTGAGTGAAGGCACCTGAGACAAAGCTATGAAGACTATCGCACTTATCGGAGCGGGAAAGATCGGAGAGGCTATCACAGCGCTCTTCGCAGCCTCCGGCCGATACAAGGTGAAGGTTTGTGATATCGACCTGAAGAGGGCCGAGATCGCAGCTCACGATACGAGCTCGTGTCAGGCTCACCTCGTTAATCTCAACGATACGACCTCCCTCAAAAAGTTACTCTCCGATTGTGAGATCGTCATCAGCGCCCTCCCCTTCTTTTGCAATCGAACGGTCGCACAAGCGGCTCACGATCTAGGGATCCACTATGCCGATCTTACCGAGGATGTGGAGACCTCTAAGTTTATCGCGCAGCTCTCGCAGAACTCACGTTCCTGTTTCATGCCTCAGTGCGGTCTCGCTCCGGGATTTATCAGCATCGCAGCAGCACATCTTGTCGGTCTCCTGGATTCGGTCGACTCACTCAAGCTTCGAGTGGGAGCGCTCCCGATGTTTCCGACGAATCGACTCATGTACAACCTCACCTGGTCGACCGATGGATTGATCAACGAATACTGCAATCCCTGCGAGGTGATCCAGAGCGGTGTCAAACTTACCGTCCCAGCCCTTGAAGGGTTAGAGAGGTTCTCGTTTGATGGAGATGAGTACGAGGCGTTCAATACCTCGGGGGGATTGGGAACACTCGGAGATGCCCTTCATGGCAAGGTGCGCGACCTTAACTACAAAACTATTCGATACCCGGGACACCGAGATCTCGTATCCTTCCTCCTTCACGACCTCAAGTTTATCGGTGACCGTGATGGGCTGAAGCAGATATTTGAGCGAAGCATTCCGACGACCGGGCAGGACAAATGTATTATCTTCGTTGAAGCTTCCGGAAAGCTCAGAGGGGTGAACACCCAAAAAACGTATGCAAGTTGCGTCTACAACCAGGCGGTTGGAGGGAAGCACTTTAGCGCGATTCAAGTAACGACCGCCGCGGGGATATGCGCGCCTGTGGATCTCCTTCTGTCAGGAGCGGTCGGCCGAAAATCTGGGTTCATTCGAGCCGAGGATATCTCTCTAACCGACTTCCTCAGTAATGAGTTCGGAAAACTGTGTCGAGATGACCGGGCGCTTCGCGGGATTTCCTAGGCTAGAGCACACTAACGGCACTACTGTCCCCCTCACCCCCTTCTACGGCCCGGGCATTCGTTCGATCTCTGGAGCCTAGTCCTGGACGTGGGTCGCGCCGTTTTCAGCCTACCAACACCTTCTCAAACTTTTCGAGTCCGAGATCGAGCTCCTCTTTGGTGATGATAAGGGGTGGAGCGACCCGCAGGGTCTGCACACGTGTATCTTTGCACAGCAACCCCTCGTACTTGAGCTTCTTACAGAAATCCTTTGCCGTTCCCGCCGCCGGATCGATGTCGATACCGATCAGGAGCCCTCGACCTCGCACCTCTTTGACGACTGGAGATCTCATGGCCCGCAATCGCTCCACAGCGTACGCACCAAGCTCCGCAGCCCGCTCATGCGGTTTCTCTTCGTGTATTATCGCGATCACCTCTCTCGCGATAGCACAGGCAAACGGATTACCTCCCATCGTGGAACCGTGAGAACCGGGGGAGAAAACCCCCATTATCGGGTCATTCGCGGCGATGCACGAGATCGGCGCGATTCCACCACCAAGTGATTTGGCGAGAATGAGGATATCCGGATCAACCTCTTCATGATCGCAGGCGAAGATCCTTCCGGTGCGACACATTCCGGTTTGTATCTCATCAGCGATCAGGAGAACGTTGTGGCGGGTGCATATCTCGCGCACCTTCTTCAGGTATCCATCCGGCGGGATAATCACCCCTCCTTCACCCTGAATCGGCTCAACCATAACCGCTGCGGTATTCGGAGTGATCGCGGCCTCAACGGCTTCAGCATCCCCAAACGGCACGCTCGTAAATCCCGGTGTGTAGGGACCGAAGGCTCGACGACTATCCTCTGACGTACTGAAACTGACGATAGTTGTTGTACGACCGTGGAAATTCCCGTCACACGTGATGATTTCGGCTCGATCCTCGGGGATCTTTTTGAGATCGTATGCCCAGCGGCGCGCGGCTTTGATCGATGTCTCAACCGCCTCAGCGCCCGAGTTCATCACGAGAACCTTGTCCTTGCGACAAAACCTCGCAAGCTCCTCGGCGAGCAGTGCGAATTGTTCAGAGTAAAATGCTCGAGAGGTGAGCGTCAGTTTGTCGAGCTGTGCTCGCGCCACGTTCGCGATTCGCTCATTACAGTGCCCGAAGTTAAGCGCGCTGTACGCGCTCAAAAAATCGAGGTAGCGGTGTCCCTCAACATCGGTTACCCACACCCCTTTGCCCGACTCAAGAACGATCGGCAGCGGCGCATAGTTATGCGCGGCGTGAGCCTCTGTCTTCTCAATCAGCCGTTTTGTTCTTTCGTCGAGAGCCATGGGAACCTGCTGTGGAGGACACATTTCATAACCGTGCCCACAAAACCACTTCGTACGTCCAGTATACCCCGCCTCTCGCAAAAGCGCATAGGTGATAATACGCTACACTAGAACTTGGCAAACCCCGGGAATCGAGGGAATCCAATAACATCTCGGATGTTCGTCATACCGGTGAGGTACATGAGCAAGCGCTCAAAGCCGAGCCCGAAACCGGAATGCGGAACGGTACCGAACTTTCGCAGCTCGAGGTACCACCAGTACGAACGCTCATCGAGCCCCATGGCGCGAATCTTCTCAAGCAGAACGTCGTGCCGTTCCTCACGTTGCGATCCGCCAATAATCTCACCCAAGCGAGGAACGAGCACATCCATCGCCCGAACGGTTTTACCATCCTCATTAAGACGCATATAAAACGCCTTGATGTCTTTGGGGTAATTGATGACGGTCACGGGCCCTTTAACGTATTCATCCGTCAGGAACCTCTCATGCTCGGACTGGAGGTCGATACCCCACGAGACAGGATACTCGAAGCTCTTTCCACTCTGCTCGAGAACGCGAATAGCATCCGAATAGTCCATCGTCACAAATGGGGTCTCTGCGACTCGTCGGAGATTTTCAAGGTGCCCCGGCTGTACCCACTCCTGAGCAGCCAGAAACTCAAGCTCCGAGCTGGACACATCGAGCACCTGCTTAAGCACACCCTGAACAAACTCTTGAGCGAGAACCATATTGTCCTGCAACTCAAAGAAGGCCATTTCAGGTTCTATCATCCAGAACTCAGCCAGGTGCCGAGTCGTGTTTGAGTTCTCCGCACGAAAGGTCGGCCCGAAGGTGTAGATCTTCGAGAGTCCCATGGCACAGATCTCCCCCTCAAGCTGTCCAGAAACGGTAAGGCTCGCTGGCTCCTTGAAGAAATCTTGAGAGAAATCGATCTTGCCATTCACTCGCGGAGGATTTTCCGGATCAAGGGTCGAAACGTGGAACATCTCTCCAGCACCCTCACAATCAGAGGTGCTGATAATCGGCGTCTGAATGTAGAAGAATCCCCGCTCCGTAAAAAACTTGTGGACCGCAAACGCAGCTGCAGACCGAACTCTCAGCACCGCTCCCATGGTGGCAGTTCGGGGACGAAGGTGGAGCTGCTCTCGGAGGAACTCAAGGGTGTGTCCCTTTTTCTGCAGGGGATAGCTCTCAGGATCGGCCTCGCCTACGAGCTCGAGCTCTTTGACTTGGAACTCATACTTCTGTCCCTTAGCAGGAGAGAGCACCAACTCCCCGGATACCCGGATCGAAGCACCGGTTGAGAGCCTCGCGGCGATCTCCTGATACCCCGGTAGCTGAGGATCCACTACGAGCTGCAGATTCGTAACGGAGGTACCATCCGAAAGCTCAATGAAGGACACCCGCTTCGATTGGCGGTGAGTGCGGATCCAGCCGGCAAGCTGAAGCGTTCCTACAGGGACCTTGTCATTCGAGATATCGCGGATTGAAACGTAGTTGGGCATAACTCCTCCAAGTTGCTTCGGTATATCAGACTTTACCCAAGGTGGGCCACCACCCGTATTCGTTTCCATCTCGGGGAAAAGGCTCCAGAAGCTGGCCTGCGCCGCTTGATTCTATCCGCCAGAGAGGCTAACCTTCCCCGCACGTTACGGACGTATCGGGGTGTAGCTCAGCCCGGCTAGAGCACTAGTTTTGGGAACTAGGGGTCGGAGGTTCAAATCCTCTCACCCCGATTTTTTTCGTCCATTTCACGTAACTATCTCCAAACACTACCGAGCCTATCTTATCCCGCCTTTCACGTACTTGGTCTGTGGTGCTCGGTATTTGGCGCTCTTGGGCCGTCCCACAGCCGCACCTTTTGTCACGCCCCACCGATAGCTCTCCGTGCACGACCCGAATCGGTTATTTTGCAAGGACCTTCATGTACAGATCGTTACTCGTCACGACATGCTTCTGCGCGAGCGTATCGACTACGCCCTGCCTCAGCCAATCCCACGACCATATGGCGAGACCTCTCGCATCTCGCAACCCTTTTATGCCCGCAGAGACCGCCCCAACTCATCGTCCCCTAACCACGATCCCACCCCTGGAGAGGTATCCGATCACATCACTAACCCTTACCGCGATCATTACTAACGCTCATGGAGAGCGGTACGCGAGCGTCGAAAACCCGCAGGGCATCGGCTATAAGGTCGAAAAGGGATCAAGGCTGGGCAACGCTGGAGCACAGGTCGTTGAGATATCATCACGTGGGTTGGTTGTAGAGGAACAAGGGCCTCAAGGCCCGAGCACGCGAGAGATCCTGCTACGGGTAGAGCGGTAACGGAAACAAAACCCTGCGCCCGTTATTCCAGTTTTACTCCTGCCCTCGGAAACCGGGGACGCACCAACGAGACACACCTCCTACCCGAAGATAGGCACCCTCGACAGAAGGGGCGGTTAATGTGTCACGCTACCTACCCCACACTCCGAAACGGTTGACCACCTTGAACCATATTCGACAACCGGTCCAAGGAGCGATACGAGATCGCCTCGGCGATGGTCTCCTCGTCGATCCGATCACTCATGCCAAGATCTGCTATCGTTCGAGCGACGCGCAGAACCCGCACATACCCGCGAGCGCTCATACCGAGTCGTTGGATCGCTTGCATCAGGAGTTCGCGTGCCCCTGGGGTTATCGAGGTGCTTTCACGAATCACGCCATCAGAGAGCTCATTATTAAGGGTCCCGCACCGCTCCATTTGTCGCTTCCGTGCTTCAAGCACACCCTGCACAAGCGATCCGTGGTGGTCAGTTTTTATCACCTTCGACGAGAAAAGCTCCTCCACGTCGACAGCCTCCAGCTCAACGTGCATGTCGATTCGGTCTAAAATTGGCTGTGAGATCTTGGCCAAGTAATCTCGGATAGCGTAGTGCGGACACCGACACCCCCCTCCCTTCGAACCGAACCGCCCACATGGGCAGGGATTCATCGCCGCAATCAATTGGAAGCGAGCCGGAAAGTGGACGGACGCACGAGCTCGAGCAACCTGCACCCAACCAACCTCAAGTGGGGATCGGAGGGCCTCAACCGTGGTGCGTCGAAACTCCGGAAACTCATCAAGAAAGAGCACCCCACGGTGCGCAAGGCTGATCTCACCCGGGCGTGGGCCGAGACCTCCGCCGATCAACCCAACGTCACTGATAACGTAGTGAGGAGTTCGAAAGGGCCGAACACCTGAGAGTATCGGCTCGGTGGGCTGACCCGCGATGCTGTGAATCCGCAACACCTCCAACATCTCCGACGAGGAGAGCGGTGGAAGCAGCGAAGCGAGACGACCAGCAAGCATACTCTTGCCACACCCCGGGGGACCTATCATCAAGATATTGTGCCCTCCAGCAGCAGCGATCGTGAGAGCCCGTTTGGCAGCGTGCTGACCTACCACATCGTCAAAGCTTGGCACTTCAGGGCGGTGCTGAGGTACGGAGCGTTCATGGAATTTCGGCTCCTCCCGTCCGTTGAGTATTCTAATCACCTGCGATAGGGAACGAACTCCGAGCACTCGCACCCCCTGAACCACTGAGGCCTCCGCGACGTTACCCTCTGGCACGATAATCACCTTTCGGTGGTGCTGAGCAGCGGCGACAGCGTGAGCGGTAATACCCGGCGTCTCCTTAACCTCGCCTGTGAGCGAAAGCTCACCACACAAAGCCACCTCGTGGAGGGCCTTTTGCGGTACACCTCCAAGAGCACACGCCAGCGCAACGGCGATAGGAAGATCGAATGCGGCGCTCTCTTTCTTTATCTCGGCGGGCGCCAGGTTAACGAGAATCTCCTGGGTTGCGTCGAAGCCGCTATGCTCGAGAGCCGATACGATGCGGTCGCGAGATTCACGAACCGCGGTCCCTCCCAGACCCAACACGGTAAAGCGTTTAGATCCGCTCCGAACGGTTAACTCGACCTGCACGGGGAGAGCATCGAGACCAACAACGCAACTTGAATGAACGGTGGCAAACATGACCGGAATATCGAGGATTCCCAGAAATTGTTGCCCCTGCCCTACCCGTACCATCTCGATGCATAGGGTAAGCTTACGAGGTTCCTGAGCAGCGAGCCCCTCGACGCGGTACGAGTTGTGCTACCCATGGAGCACCCGACCGAACGGGCCTAATAAGGCTCGGTCTTTCAATGGGTTAGCGGCAGCACAGAGCAACGACAGGTAATAATTTCCGTAGGATCCATGGCAACAAATTCAGTAAACGAGGCGCTGCTGCAGGACATCTGGCAAAAGATACCTCCAGAGGAAAAAACCGAGGTGGTTTCCCGGGCCCAATCAACCGCCATTTCGACGGTATTGGTGGTGCTGATGATCGGCTGGGCTATGGCGGTCGGGATGCGCGAGCAGTGGTTTTTTTGGGCGACCTTCCTGATTGTGCCCTTTGCGTTCCAGGTCGCAACCTCTAAGGCGTGGTACTCTATGAAACCGAAGCTTATCGTGGAGTATACCGCTGCTCGCGCTACCGCGTGCTTTTATGCCCAGCAAGCAAACGGTGAGCACCTCCTTCCCTCCCTTCAGTTTAAAGGACTCCTAGAACGTCACGCCTCCGATGAACAGCAGATCGATTCCGATCCTGCAGGCGAGAGACCAGATGAGCCTCGGGGACCCGTTCCGGTGTGGGTAACCCTCTTCCCCGACTCGCTGGTCATGTTCTCAGAGACCCCTTTCGGCTCTCACAAGGAGTTCGCGCACTCCTTCTCTGAGGATATAGCGATCTCCTCTTCGGCGATGGATGAAGAGGTTGGTGAGCAACGTAGCCTCTCCATCTCCATACGAGATGAAGCCGGAGTGGAGCACCGCTGGACCCTGACGAGCAAGCATCCGGCTCAACTTACGGCCTGCGAGCGGAAGGTGCTTCACGCGATCGAGCGGAGGAATATCCTTGCTGAACAAGCTGCCCGAGCGGAACAAGCTGCCCGCGCTGAACAAGCCGCCCGAGCACAACAAGCCGCCATCCGAAAGGAGCCACAAGCGTCTCTCGAAGCCTAAGTACCCCGGGCATCCCCCCTCGTGTCCCTAAAGAGACCCGCAACGGCTCACAAACTACCCCCTGCGTAACGATTGACAACTTGCGACTCTGACCGTTGCGGGGGATGATTGGGTACCGTGTATCTTAAGGTGCATGGTAAGGATGTTCCTCTGCCCTGGCTGGTTCTCAGCTCTGCCACCATCGCTATGAGGCCCGTCTTCACCATCCACTCTTAGCTCATTCAGTTATCGATACTATGAATCGCTCTCGTTACTCACTCCCCTTCCATGCTCTCCTGATTGCGTCAGCTTCCCTTCTCGTCTCGGAGGAACTCGCGATTAACCCAGCCCATGCTCAAACATCGCAGGATGGTGCGGGAGCAACGACCGTTTCCTCGTCCCAGAAGGTGAACATCATCATGGATCGAGAGCGAACCCCGGAGAAGACCGTTCTCCTGCTTAAGATCCTCGTCCCTCAGGACGCAAAAGTTGAATCATTCGCGCTTGAAAATCCTGCTCGTATCGTTGTCGATTTTCATGGGGTGTCGATCAAGACCAGCGAAAACTTAGTTCCTCCAAAGAACTCGGTTATTAAGATGATTCGTTTAGGAGCTCACGCGGATAAGCTGCGAATCGTTATGGATCTCCTCACTCCAACACCACCTCAGTACGAGTGGCGCGGTGCGGCGCGACAGGCGACCCTGCGAATCGTTGAATCTGGAGCGACTGCGGTTTCAGCACCTGCGCCAACAGCGCCTCAACCGGAGCCGACAAAAGCTGCAACGGCCGTGCCGACCCCACCACCGCCAACACAAACGCCCACGACCAAACCAACCCTTCCCCCAACCCCTGCACCAACTGCAATCCCAACAAAAGCAGCTACCCTGGCGCCGACTACAGCGCCAACCGCAGCTCCCACCATAGCGCCGACGACAGCGCCGACTACAGCGCCAACGAGCGTTCCAACGGCGCCCCCCACCGTCGAGCAACGAGCTACTGCAACGGAACCAAAACTTCCCGACATGACCGACAAGGAGCTTGAAGAGGCGCTTGATCAGGAGGTCGCTCGCGCAAGTGCAGCATTAGAGCGGGGAGAGGAGCTTCCTGAACTTGAGGGAGTAGAGGGAGAGGACCTCGTAGATGTACCTTCAGAGGAGCTTGAGGACGCCGACCTTTCTCAGGAGAAGGAACCCGCAGGGCAGGTCCCAGCTCCAACCAACAAGGCCGCAGGCATCGTTGCCAAGGATCTCCCAACCGGCGCGACGGGCCAACCGGCCGCTCAGCCCGATACCCTGACCGGACTGCGGGCGAACCCGATCCCGGCAGCTCCGGTAACGGACTTCACGATACAACGCGCTGAGTTCGCATTCCTTGAACCTGAACATAAAGAGGCATTCCGTATCGCAGTAAGCCAAGGAGGTGCCCAGGCGCGCATGAGTAAGGTGGATCCCACAACCTACAAGGTGATCATCCCTAAGTGCGGCATCGCCAATTTAGGCCTCGCCCTTCCACAGTATCCACCCGCCGACTACAAGGGGATTCTGGCAGCGACCCCGAAGGTCGAGGGGGACTCTGTTGAGATCACCATCCAAGTTGAAGAGGGCGTCTCCCTTACGACCCTGATACGCGACAAAGAGGTATGGATTAAGCGCCAGTAAGCGAAGGCTGCGCGCCCATTGTAGGGTCAAAGAATGGACGAGGCGGGGCAACCGGGAGCTTTGCCATCCCAACCAGCCTCTGCGCTGGGAGAGCGGCATACGCAGCCAGGGGCACCCTACAGCCGTCCCTTACTCCCACCACTGCCGCAAACACTAATGGGTTCAGCATATTACAAACCCCGCTACGCCAAAACAGCGTTCCGCACCCTCTCCCCTTCTGCTACGCAGTTCTAGCACTCAAGTTTCCTCGAGCCTCATCCGACCTAGCACCATACGAGGTTCTCCTGCCGATAGGCGGTGGCCCTCGTCGTGGATACACCTCCGTTAAACGTGAGTACTACTATGGATAAACAGATCGCAATCGGCGTACCAAAAGAAACAGGAAAGGGAGAGACCCGCGTCGCGGCTACCCCGGACTCTGTCAAACGCCTCGCGAAATACGGATTCGAAGTTCATGTTGAGGAGGGTGCGGGGCTCTCCGCAGGTTTCCGTGATGAGGACTACGACGCTGCTGGAGCAAAGATCGTCTCGAATCGAGATGTGTGGGCGAGTCAGCTTATCACGAAGATAGCCCCTCCAACCGAGCACGAGAGTGCGATCTTACAATCCGGAGCGATGATCGTGTCGCTCCTTGAACCCTATCGCAACGCTCATCTCCTTGAGCGATTCGCCAAGGATAAGGTCGACGCCCTAGCTCTTGAGGCGATTCCACGCACCTCTCGAGCTCAAGCGATGGACGTCCTCTCGTCACAAGCGGGGATCGCCGGGTACAGAGCGGTTCTTGAGGCCGCCCAACATTACGGTCGATTCTTTCCGATGATGATGACCTCAGCCGGCTCCGCGAAAGCAACCAAGGTGACCGTTCTCGGCGCTGGAGTTGCTGGACTTCAAGCGATCGCCACAGCGCGCAAGCTCGGAGCCACCGTTGAAGCGTACGATGTTCGGCCAGAAACACGGGAACAGATCCTCTCTCTTGGAGCAAAACCGATTGAGATCAAACTTGAGGAATCCGGCAGCGGTGAGGGGGGCTACGCCAAAGAGCTCTCCGAAGAATCGAAGCGGAAGATCCAAGAGGCGCTTGATGAGAAGCTCTCTAAGAGCGACATCATCATCTCAACGGCGAACGTTCCGGGACGAAAAGCTCCCCTCCTCATATCTGAGTCAGTTGTCGCCAACATGCGATGTGGTTCGGTAGTGGTCGATATGGCGACACCGAGCGGTGGCAACTGTGCACTGAGCAGGCCTGATGAGGTGATCGACTATAAGGGTGTAAAGATCGTGGGACACACGAACTACCCCGCAATGATGGCAACCGATTCAAGCAGCTTCTTCGCTCGAAATCTCGTATCTCTCTTTGATCTCTTCGTGAAACAGCGAGAGAGCGGAGAGTCCACGTTCATTGTGAACCTTGAGGACGATATCATCGAAGCATCGCTGCTCGTTCATCAAGGCATTTTACGTATGAAAGGAAAATAGGATCGCTATGTCAGCAACGATGACCGCCCTCTACGTCTTCACGCTCGCCTGTTTCGTGGGATACCACGTCATCTGGGGAGTAACTCCAGCACTTCATACCCCTCTGATGGCGGTTACGAACGCCATCAGCGCTATTCTTGTGATAGGCGCGATGCTCGTTGCGGGATCGCCGCAAGCGGGCCAGTCGGTGTGGATACAGGTTTTGGGATTCTTCGCTGTGATGTTGGCGGCTATTAACATTTTCGGTGGTTTCGTTGTGACCAATCGCATTTTAGCGATGTTCAAAAAGAAATAGCAGAGAGCATGACCATGAATCTAAATCCCGATTTTTTTGCCTTCGCGTACCTTGTCGCCTCGATAATGTTCATCTTTGGCCTCAAGGGATTGAGTCACCCCAAGACAGCGCTTCGAGGAAACCTCTTCTCGATGCTCGGCATGGGATTCGCCATCTTTGTTACCCTTTTTCACCCGAACGTTTCAAACTACGGCATCATCATCGCAGGGCTCGTCGGAGGAGCTGTGATCGGCGTACCGTTGGCGATGCGAATCAACATGACCGCCATGCCACAACTCGTCGCGGCTCTCCACAGCTTCGTCGGTCTCGCCGCCGTTTTGGTCGCTTCGGGAACCTACCTCATGCACGCTCAGGAGGGACACCTCAACGCCGTGCTCCTGACCGAACTCGTTGTAGGCAGCGCTATCGGAGCGATCACCTTCACCGGTTCCCTTATCGCCTTTGGCAAACTCCAAGCCATCCTTGGCTCTGCTCCCCTCATCTTCAAGGGGCAGCACGCTCTCAATGCTGCGCTTATCGGAGCTATCGTTGTGCTCTCGGTGCTCTTCGCCTATGACCACAACGTCACGCTCTTCGCTGCAGCAACGGCCGTCGCTCTCCTTCTTGGATTCCTCCTCGTACTTCCGATCGGAGGCTCCGACATGCCGGTGGTCGTATCGATGCTTAACTCATACTCCGGTTGGGCGGCATCAGCTACGGGGTTCACACTCAACAATCAACTCCTGATCGCTACAGGGGCACTTGTCGGTTCGAGCGGAGCGATCCTCTCCTACATCATGTGCAAAGCGATGAATCGGTCGCTCATGAACGTCATCCTCGGCGGCTTTGGAACGACGGCCGAAGCCGCTGCAGCCGACGCCTCCAAGAAGGCGTGCCGCTCAGCGAGCACCGAGGACGCGGCCTTTATGTTCGAGAACGCCTCAAGCGTTATCGTCGTTCCGGGATACGGAATGGCGGTCGCGCAGGCGCAACACGCGGTCAAAGAGCTCTTTGAACAACTGCACTCTCGGGGAGTGGAGGTTAAGTTCGCCATTCACCCTGTTGCCGGACGGATGCCGGGACACATGAACGTGCTCCTCGCCGAGTCAGAGATCCCGTACGATTCCGTTCTGGAGCTTGAGGAGATCAACCCTGATTTCGCCCGCGCCGACGCCGTCCTCGTTATCGGCGCTAACGATGTGGTAAATCCAGCGGCGCGCACAAATAAGTCGAGCCCACTCTACGGCATGCCGATCCTTGAGGCCTACAAGTCGAAGATGGTGTACGTCATCAAGCGTTCGATGAACCCAGGATACTCAGGGGTGGAGAACGACCTCTTCTACCTCGACAACTGCTCGCTCATCTTCGGTGACGCGAAGAAGGTGTGTGAGGGGCTGGTGAATTGCCTGAAGGCGAATTAGCCGCAAGACAATGAAGAGACGTACATCAACAGGGACATGAGAAACGAAAGCCAGAGGACTTCAGCCTACGCGAACGGTTCGGCGCTGGCGTTGTTACTTATGTATCAGGGTTACGCTCGGCGGATAGGCGTTTTTTAACCTCCTCCTTTATGTGAGCACGGGAGAATTTGAGGATCTTGGCAATTCGATCAGCATCGCTGTGCTCGGAGATTCCGGGAACCAGACGGTAGGTGGGCTCACCTTTCTCAGACCCCATCATGTACGGTGTTCCGAGGTTATATTTCGCTAGCCGCCTTACCAGGGGGCGGTTATGGGAAACCACGACGAGGCCTATATCGAGCGCAGTAAAGCCTCGAACAGCCGCAAATGCCTGTTTCCTTCCCTCTCGAGCGGACGTACCGTCCCCTACTTCATCCAGAATGACAAGGCTGTTGCGGGTCGCCCGCTTAAAGATATCTCGAGTCGCGGCGACCTCGGTTCCAAATTTTCCGTGCTCGCCCAATGCTTTGAAGGTCGGGCCTTGGTAGAGGATCTGGTCGGCAACAGTCAGTTCGGCATCGAGGGCTGGGATAGGGGATCCGATTTGAGCGAGAACCTGATTTTGCAGAATTGCGGTGGCGATGGTTGTCTTTCCGCCACTATTTGGTCCTGTCAGGAGAAGTGCTTTGCCCTTCTCGATGCTGCAATCGTTCACGACACAATGTTGTTGGAGGGCAAGAGTTGGATTCTTCATGGCGACGTACCGGGCCTCGAACCCCCCTTTGTCTACAAACCGAGGGAGGCAACAGCAGGGGCCAAACCGGTCCTTCAGTTGAGCTAGCGAGAGGAGCGCATCAAGTTCTCCGATGGCATCGAGAGCTGAACATAAACCCTGGGCTGTTTTGACTCGCGCTTGTAGTTTCAGCGCTGTCTTTTCGTTGACGAACATATTTCGTGCCCACGCCATTCCGCAGGCAAAGAGCATTAAGGGCGCTGTGACACGGTTGATCATCAGAGTCGCTTCTGCGGTGGTTAGCAAGCGAGTTACTATTAAAACTGCGGAGGCGACACCAACTGCGACAACCGGACGCTCCTCTATGTTAACGAGCGCTTTGCTTACAGAGTATGATGGAACGTACCAAGGAACACGCGCTCGACTCTCGATCGCCGAATAGGTTACCGCGGCCTTTCCGGATAAGAGTGCACTATCCGGGGAATTCAGAGCGTTACGTATAGTTGTAAGGGCGTCGACAAGAATGGGTGACGTCGGTGTTGGTATGTTTTCTACAGTGCGTAGCACCTTACTGAGAGCACTAAGGCGAACAGGAATATCTCGTGAAGGGTTCAGTAACTTGAGAATCTTTTCACCAAAGGCCCTCAATCGGCCCACATGTTGTAAAGAGGTATCAGCTACATCGGGCGCCAACGCCAAAAGGGCGGTCTCCTCTACACTCATTCCACGCAGAAACTTTGCTTGAGTCGCTTGCAACCCTTTCGTCAATGCCTCTCGTAATTCTGTATTCTCTTGAAGCTCCTTGATGGCTTGTCGCCGCGCCTCAATATCAGGGAGGTTGGTGCATGGGTGACAGAGATCCCTTAGTAAGGCAGCGCTTCCAAGTCGGGTGATTGTTGAATCAATCTGTTTGTGCAGTTCAACAAGCTGACCAAATTCAGCTGTGTCTTGAGTTAAAGTCTTGGGAATGAGGCCCTGGAGCATCAAATGACGCTGCCCATCACGATTAAGAATCAGCTTTGAATCGAACTGCTCATGAAGCGGCGTGACGTGTTTGAGCGTGTCGAGAGAATCAGCCGAGCTCTCAGTGCTATGCATTTTGGGGATCGCCCCGTTAGAAGGGGCGCCACACTCAGACGCTCTCCTGGCGTGGGCTGCAGATCTTGCTGTCATACATGGGTTATGGCGCTCGAGCGTCTGGCGTGCTGTAAAGTAAGTGTACTTAGGGCAGCACAGTTTAGCTCTGCCGTCAGATCCAAAAAGCGTCAATAAGTGCGTAATGTGAGGGGGTTAGTACTAATCTTACATCTGGTGACGAGCGACCGCCATCCACTGGCCCCATGCACTGGCACCCTGTGCCTTCCAATTCGAATCAGACGTTAAGACGAACCCAGCACGTACGCGGCATCATGGGATTGGCCGGTGCTTTTTAGGTGCAGGGCACCAGGCGGGAGGGAGCCACCCGGCCAACCAGAGCCGAGGAGTCGAATCATAAGGACATACGGATGCAATGAGCCTGAGCTAAAGTCACCAGATCGAATCCAACGCCCCCTTCAGTCGACCGACACTTAGTCCCTCACAACGTTTGGTTTATCGGTGTCCATGAGATCGCGCGAGAGACGATACACACTCTAATTGGCAAGGTGCTCTCCTCAAGTTCCTCGGCGATTGAGGAGAAGGGAAATCAAGGGCGCTGCTTCGATCTGCTTATTTTACCGCTAAGAGACCGCAGGGCTGGTGAATTGCCTCAAGGCTAACTAAGACCCTCACCAAGGGCTTCCCACTCGGTAGGCCTAAACCCAACCAGGCCGTGGCTCTTCGTCAACACAAAAGGGCGCTTTACTAACATACCGTCCCTAGAGAGCGCTTCGATAGCCTCCTCGACACTCATACTCCCGACCCGCTCAGAAAATCCCCCCTCGCGGTATCGTTGCCCGGAGGTATTAAAGAGCGGGCGAATGCCGCCTCGCCGTTCGATCATAGCTCGCAACTCCTCTTTGGAGGGCGGGGTCACGGAGATATCAACGGCCTCGAAGGGAATGCCTCTGTCTCGTAGAAACGAGAGCGCTTTTTTGCAGGTGGAACATCGGGGATAGTGGTATACGGTCGGTGGCTTAACCATAGAAACACACTATTACCTTACGGCGTAATATGCTCAAGGGTTCAAACCCGCCGGAAAGAGGCAGAGGAGAACTCCGATAGGCCCACCAAACCATAGGTCACGCGCAGTAGGTTTGCTAACCTCCCCCTATCTCTTGTCGGAGGGCTCCATGCCGAATACGTCTTACTTCGCTGTCATTACCGACCAACATATCGTAGAGCCTGGCCGTACCCTGTATGGATTGAATACACGAGCCTCGACCGAGGCTCTCGTTGAGCACCTTCGCCACGAGACAGTTCCTCTCAAGGGAATCATCTCTCTAGGAGACCTTGCGGACACGGCGCTCGAATCTGAGAGAGGAAACGCCGTGGGAAGCCGAGAGGCGTATGCGCACGCTCGAAGCCTCCTCTCAGAGCTGTGCATGCCGTTCTATGCCCTTCCGGGGAACCACGATGCCCCCTCCTTGCTCAATGAGTACTTTCCCTCGGCGTGGCACGTTCACGAAAACGGCGTCTACTCCTCTACCGTGCATGGGCTCACCTTTATTGGAATCGATCTTCGCACCGGAGCGGAGCCCACCGGGTTAGCTACACCTGAAAGCATTCAAACCCTCGATACGGTACTCCACGCATCGACGAGGGCGATCATCCTCTCGCACTATCCCCTCTTCGACCTCGACAATCGCCGAATCGACACCGAATTATCCACAATCAATCGTGGGGAGGTCCAAGCAGTTCTACAGCTTCATGGATCGAAGATCGCAGCATGCCTCCACGGACACCTGCATCTCTGGATAGCGGGGAATCAAAACGGCATCCTAACCTACGGCGTTCCCTCGTCCTCCTTTACGTTTATCCTCGAGCCCCAGGGAATAACACGGGAAACTGTGGGGGAACATCCATGCGGGTATCTATTGCTCGGAATAGACGACGCTGGGTCGATTATCGTTCGGCCACGCTTCCTGCCGTCAGCGCGAAGGTTCTAGACCGGCGCGAAATCAAGCTCTCTGGAGTAGATAGTGGACCTGTGACGGATGAGCGAACGAGCTTCCGAAGGTCACTTAGAGGCGCTCAATCTTTAACGACTCTCCGACCAACTTAAGGAGCGACTCCTTGCCATTGATAGAGGTCTCTAAGACCACCTCACGCTCCCACAGCGCAGCGACGTGCTTCAAGGTGTGCTCGGCGTATTCCAGCTGAAGGTCACGCCCATCGTGGTAGTGCTTCAGATACAGGGTGCGATTCTTGCCGAAATCCGCATCCTCCACCTTAATAACCGGGATGGAACCTGTACCAACGTTCTTGATAAGATTCTCTTTAACCTCTCGCCATCCCTCTTCGCTTGCAACCTTGGTGACGACTCGATCCTTGCCCCGGCGCTCGTGCTGAAAGAGATGCAGGTCCTCCATGATCTCACGGGTAAGGAAGCGACGAAGGAACGATTGATCTCGGTCAGCTTCGCGGATCTCAAAGATCTTTTTCCGTCCTGGAGTCTCATTTTCGTCCATGACGCCCTCGGCTGTGGGTGGCTCGTCATCGGACCACTCCTTTCCGGTATCGCCCTGATTCCAGCGGCGCTCAATATCGTGCCACAGCACAAAGCCGAGATGATACGGATTAAGCCCGCCAGGATGCGGACGCAGCACCTGATTGTGACGCACAAGAAACTCCAGATGCATGCCTTGGGGAAGCTTGAGCTCGTTGAGGATTTTGTGATGCCAGTAGCTGGCCCATCCCTCATTCATAATCTTGGTGTCCATCTGCGGCATGAAGTACTGCGTCTGGGCATCCACGATTAAAAGGATATCCTTCTTCCACTCTGGGAGGTACGGATTGTACTTGGCGATGAACTGCAGGATGTTCTCCTGCGGCTCCGCTGGCACCCTGGTCAAGTTCGGTGGGGTGTATTCGGGAGTCGGGTGAATCTCGCGCCACGGATCTGCCGCCGGTTGCGAACGCTCCCACGCCCGCACCACCTGTTCCTCTTGAGAGAGCTGCTTAATCGCGAGATTTCTCGAACGTTGGTAACAGATCGCATGGGCATGATCGATCATGTTCTCAACGGCCTCTACCCCAATCGAAGGGTCCTCTTGATATGAGCTGATCCGCTGCGCGTGGCTCTTGAACGACGGAAGCACATGTTCAGCTTTCGTACCGGAGGTGAAGGTAAAGTTATTTGCAAAAAAATCGTTGTGTCCGTACACGTGCGCGATAGTGAGCACCTGCAACAGAAGGGAGTTATCGCGCATGAGATACGCGAGACATGGATTAGAGTTGATCACCATCTCGTAGGGCAAACCGGACACCCCGTAGTCATACATCGTCTTCTGACGCTCAAACGACTTACCGTATGACCAGTGAGGATAGTGCGATGGCATGCCGGTGTACGCCATGTATCCCAACATCTCGTTGTGATCGCAGATCTCGAACTCCTGGGGATAGCAGTTGAGTCCGTACTTGTGCACGAGCTCCAGTATCCGTTTATCCCAATCCGCAAGTTCGTCGATATTGTGTGACATAGCTTCCTACGGAGCCGCCGAGGCTGCTCCTTCGCTCCCACCAAAAACTTTACCATGAGCCGAAACGCCACTAGCTTTGTCCTTCATCAAGAAGCTGCGGAACCCTTCCCAGAGATCCTCCTTCTTCTCGATCGTAATCATGTGAAAGTTTTCGGCTTTAATCTGGCCGAAAACCTCAAGCATACTTCCGCTGTAGTACGCGCTACCCGATGGCTTAATCTCTCCATACCCGAAAAGATTACACACCTTACACAGCTCTTCAGCGGATTGCAGGGCGCGCTCGTTATCAGAGTAGAAATTATCACCATCTGAACAGTGAAACGCGTAGACGTTCCAGAGTGATGGGTGATACCGGTCCTCGATTATCTCAAGGGCCTTCTTGTATCCGGACGAGATGTAGGTGCCGCCCGACTCTACCTTGTGAAAGAAGTCCTCTTCGCTGACCTCCTTCGCTTCGGTGTGATGGGCGATGAACACCACCTCGACGTTTGCATACTTCTGGCGCACGAATTGATACAGGAGAAAGTAGAAGCTGCGCGCGAGGTATTTCTTGACCGTGCCCATGGAGCCTGAGGTATCCATGATACAGAAGATGACCGCGTTGGAAGCCTCCTTCGTGGTGGGAACGATATGGTAGTAGCGCATGTCATCTTCATGGAACGGAAACCGCGGTTCCTCGCCCTCTGGCCCCACGTCACGACTTCGCCGCACCGACATCCACCTACGAGCTCGATTACGAGCGGTCGCTCGCTTATCGAGACGTGGACGTATACCAGCACGCCGGTGACCTTTTCGTTTTCGAGCGTCCTCTGACACAACCTCTTTGAGCGCCTTCTTCTCAAGCTCGGGGAGCTCAAGATCGTCGAACATTATAGCGATAAGCTCCTCGAGGGTGATATCGGTCTCGAACGCATCGACCCCGGGCTGGTCTCCGCCTTTGCCCCCCTGCCCTTTACCCTCTTGGTCGCCTTGCTGAACAACATCACCGGGCTTTTGTTCCCCATCACCCTGAGCGACTCCGGGAGAGTTCTCTCCGTAGATGAAGCGATATTCCTTAACCGAACGGATCGGCACCTTGATGATCTTATCCCGGTCTCGGCCAATGATTGACTCCTCCGCGAGAATATCACCGATATTGTCGCGAATAGAGTCCTTGATCTTCTGGCGGTGTCTCAACCTATCTCGCGCGCTCCGGTCAGAGCGCTGCGAGCTAGGGGTATAGGGACGGAATACTGTCGACATGACACCTCACCCAGGTGGGTTTAGCTTAGTCCTTCCAAAGATTGTTAGCAGCGTACTTGAGGATCACATCCACGCAACTGGCTGGGTATCCGTTTCTAATAAGCTGCTCAACCATCTTGTTGTACTTCTTGTGTTGGTCATCGTCGCGAGTGCGTGCCTTGGTGATAATTCGGGAGACGTCGCGAACGCTCGCCATGAGCTTCTTCTCGATCGCCTCTTTTAATGGCTCGTAGCTTTCATACGTAACCTTCTCGCCTCGACGACCCGCTGACCAAAGGTACGCGATAACCTCCTGCCGGAAGCCATCACACGCGGTGCCGATAATCGCGATCTGCTCCTCGATCGACTTCATGAAGCCTTCATCTGGCTCGAGCACCTCTCCAGTGCTGCGATCCTTGAACTTCTTCTTCGTCACATAGGACTCAGCGTGATCGAGGTAGTTTTGGAAGAGCGACTCGGCCTGCTCTTGATAGGAGTAGACAAACGCCTTCGTAATCTCCTTCTCGAGCACCTCAAGGTACTCCTTGTGCAAGGTATCCTGAAGGAACTCAAGGTAGCGCTTCTTCACATCATCAGCGAAGTCCGCCTCCTTGACCATCTGAACCAGAGCCTCTCGGACAGAGATCGGGTTAATGGCGTTCATGTCGACATTATCAGAGAGCGCGTTATCAAGCGCCTTCATGATGAAGCGTGTGGAGATACCGTTCATACCCTCACTCTTCGCCTCTTCACGAAGCTCGACGACATCGATTCGCTTCGTCTTGCCCTTCTCTACAACCTCTTCACCGTTGTAGAGCTTAAGCTTCGTCATGAGATCGCACTTATTCGTAGGATCCAATCGAGAGAGGATTGCGAACATCGAGGCTATCTCGATCGTGTGTGGGGCGATATCTGCGGTGAACTGGGATTGGCGAATGATCTTCTTGTAGATCTTCACCTCCTCCGAGAGCCGCAAGTTATACGGAACCTTCACCGTAACGATACGGTCAAGGATCGCCTCATTGGTGTGGTCGCTCTTAAACTTCTTCCACTCAGCTTCGTTGGAGTGAGCTACGATACAGGTGTCCACGTAAATCATTCCGTGACGTCCTGGTGCTGGGATCGACTTCTCCTGCGTCGCGGTGATCATCGCGTGCAGGTACTCCGTCTCATTTTTGAACACCTCGATAAACTCAACCATTCCGCGGTTACCGACGTTGAGAGCGCCTGTCAGATCAAGTACTCGGGGATCGCCCTCAGAGTAGAGGTCAAGCTTCGAGATATCCTCGCCACCGATGAGCACGCTGGTATCTTGGTTATTCGGATCAACGGGGGGAACGACCCCCACTCCTCGCTTCGCACGGATCGAGAACTCCTGCGTCTTGACCGGAACATCTTCCCACTTACCTTTAAACTCCTCTTTGAGGCGATAGCGACAGACCGGGCAGAGATCTCCTTCGATCTCTACACCGAGCATCTTGGAGAACTCCTTTCGAAGATGTCGCGGCACAAGGTGCAGCGGCTCTTCATTCATGGGGCACCCTTCGATTGAGTAGAAGAACTGCAACTCCTCGAGGCCCTTCTTCAGGCGCTCAACGAGGGAGCTCTTTCCTGAACCTACCGGTCCCACAAGGTAGAGGACCTGGCGACTCTCCTCTCCTCGCAGCGACGCAGAGTGGAAATACCGTACGATCTGATTGAGTGTCTTCTCCATTCCGAAGAACTCGTCAGCAAAGAAATTGAACACTTTGAGCTTTTCGCCCTTGAAGATCCGCTTGAGGCGCGGATCCTGTTCAAGGTCAACCTCAACCGTGCCTTTATCGGCGATCATGTCATAGAGGCGCTTGTGGGCTAACTTAACGGCGCCTGGGTTCTCACGCACTTTCTCAAGGTACTCAAGCATCGTACCTTTCCAAGAAGTTTTCTTACGGGTCTCGCGATCCTCTTGGATCAATTTTTGGAATTTGTTTTCCTTCGCCATGGAACCTTCTCCTTACGTTCACAGAACCACTAGCCACAGATTTCAAAGAGCGTGCTTGAGATCGTCCTCATGCGCCTTTGTTGTGGTCGGCGTCTGCTCGTGATCACTCCCGGTAATTTCGTGTCTCACCGGTGAACACACAGGTCAGAACACACTCCGGGGCACAACCCGCTGCTACAGACATCAACAACTTCAATCGGCCCGCACAGTGAACTCTATGAGGAATCTCGTTACTTTTACGGTAATCGATCTCTGGAACAACCGAAAACCCTATTCGCGGTAAGGTCCCCACCCGTCACACACTTAGCCGTTAATTGTTTGATGCTCGCGCGCCAAAATCGATTGGCCTCTTCCCTTATTTTTTTCGCTTTCTCTCATTATACGAGAACATCGTACTACCTCTGAGAACGAGCTACACACGACCCTATATCTCGCACCTCGAAAGGGGCTATGAAGCCTCTCATCCGGGCACCAAACACCTCCCTCGCAACCACCGTTCGCCCATATTCGCTGGAAGCTCTTCAGCGCAGCGCTCAAAGTCAGAAACTGGGGAAATGAACCCCCTTTTTTCACGACAAATGACCCTCTATTTGTAGGTAAAGATTGAGGAATCCTGATTCCCGGTATAGACTTCGCTCGAACCGTGCTCGGAAGGAACCCGCTATGATGAACACACCCCGCTGGCAACGAACCGCTACGATCCAAGATGCAAAGGAACACGGTCTTCGGGAGTCAGAGTACGACGCCGTTCGCACGGCCCTTGGGCGTGAGATAAACATGGTCGAGCTCGGGATCTGCTCAGCGCTTTTTTCGGAACACTGTTCCTACAAGAGCACTAAGGTTCACCTCGCAACCCTTCCAACCACTGGCCCCAAGGTAATCGTTGGACCGGGAGAGAATGCGTGCGTTGTGGACATCGGTGACAACGAAGCGGTGGTCTTCAAGGTAGAGAGCCACAACCATCCCTCGTTCATCGAGCCGTTCCAGGGTGCAGCAACCGGCGTGGGCGGCATTCTGCGCGATGTATTCACCATGGGAGCCCGTCCCGTAGCACTCCTCAATTCGCTTCGTTTCGGCGACACCTCACTTTCTAAGAGTCGCCATCTTCTGCGCAGGGCCGTAAACGGCATCGGCTTCTACGGAAATTGCATGGGAATTCCTACCGTCGGTGGAGAGCTCTCATTCCATCCCTCATTCAACGGCAACTGCCTCGTGAATGCGTTCGCCCTTGGCGTGGTGAAGCAGGACGAGGTGTTTCTCGGCACAGCGGCGGGTATCGGCAACACCGTGCTGTACGTTGGATCCAAAACAGGTCGAGACGGCATTCACGGTGCGAGCATGTCCTCCGAGGAATTCGATGACAACTCCGAGGCGAAGCGCCCAACGGTGCAAGTAGGCGATCCGTTCCAAGAAAAACTCCTCCTCGAAGCCTGCCTTGAGGCGTTCAAGAGTGGGTGCGTGGTCGGCGTGCAGGACATGGGAGCCGCCGGTCTCACGAGCTCATCGTTCGAGATGGCTGATCGAGGCGACACCGGGGTTCGCATGCATCTCGATCGAGTTCCTCAACGTGAAGAGGGAATGAATCCGTATGAGATTATGCTCTCCGAATCTCAGGAGCGCATGCTCTTCATCGTAAAAGCGGGACAAGAGAACAAGCTGATCGAGATCTTCAAACGCTGGGAGCTTGATGCCGTAGCTATCGGCGAGGTTATCGCCGGGGGAGATGTAGAGCTTTACTGGCACGGAGAACTCGTATCCTCGATACCAGCCAAGCTCCTCACGAGCGCGGTACCAAAGTACAACTGGCCGATGACACCTCCCTCAGATCCCTCGCTGACCGCTCCCGTAGATCTTGGCTCCCTTCCCCTTCCCAAAGACCTCGGCGCAACGTGGATCACGCTTCTCGCCTCACCGAACCTCTGCTCTCGACACCCGCTGTACAGTCAATATGACTCGACCGTTCGCGCTGATACGGTGGTGCACCCCGGCAGCGATGCGGGAGTCGTCCGCGTTCGATCCGTCACTGGCAAAGAGAAGGGCATCGCTATTACCCTCGACTGCAACTCTCGCTACTGCTCAATCGATGCCCACAACGGAACGGCGCACTCCCTTGCGGAAGCGTGTCGCAATATCGCTGCGACCGGCGCGACCCCACTGGGCATCTCCGATTGCCTCAACATGCCGAGCCCCGAAGACCCGAAGACGATGTATCAGATCGCTCATTGTATTAAAGGACTGGGAGAAGCAGCTCGGGCCTTCGACGTCCCCGTCGTCAGCGGCAACGTCAGCCTCTACAACCAAACGCAGGGACAAGGCATTCAACCAACCCCGACCCTCGCTGTGGTAGGGTTACTTGACGATGTTCACAAGGCCGTACCGTCCCACTTTCGGCGCTCGGGCGATACGATCCTGCTGATAGGTTCCACAGATCCGAACGAAGTCGGTGGTAGCGCATACCTCGCAACAGAGCACGGTATCGAACGGGGAGCCCTTCCCAAACTCGACTACGCTCTTGAGCGAAAGAGCTGCGATGCCATGCGCGCTCTAATCGACGCCAAGCTTCTCACCTCCTGTCATGATATCTCGGAAGGAGGGCTCGGTGTCGCGCTCGCGGAATCGTGCTTCAAGGACTATGAGGCCCCGCTCGGCGCACGCCTTACGCTCACGCACAGCGCCGGGCGACCGGATGGAATTCTATTCGCTGAAACGGGAGCGCGCTTTATTGTGAGCTGCGCACCGGAAAACACCGCGGCGGTAAAAGCAAAGATCGCTTCCCTAGGTCTTACCCTTGGTGGAGAGGGCACGGTCGGCGGCTCAACGATCGCTATCGACGGCATCGCTACCATCGACTCTACTAAGGCGTTTCGAGCTTGGTTTACGGGACTAGATACGATCTTTGAGGCATAGCGTTATGTTCAGCGAAGATAAATTTCATGATGAATGTGGCCTCATGGCGGTGTGGAATCACCCAGAGGCGGCGAACCTGACATACCTCGGTCTCTACGCCCAGCAACATCGGGGACAGGAAGGAGCCGGAGTGGTATCAGTTGACCGCAACGGCGATGATCTCCCCCACTTCTACGTCCACAAAGGGCTTGGCCTCGTCGCTGACGTCTTCGGGAGCTTTGACTTCTCGAAGCTTCCAGGCGGGGTGGCTATCGGGCACGTTCGGTACACCACAGCTGGCGGGAATCGCCTCGCCAACGTTCAACCGTTTGTAGCTGATATAGCGCTCGGACATACCGCCGTCGCGCACAACGGTAACCTGACAAACGCAGACGACCTTCGTCGAGAGCTCATCGAGCAGGGATCCATCTTCGCATCCACCTCCGATACCGAGACTATCCTGCACCTTCTCGCTCACGGCGATAAAGAGCAGCCCCTCGTGGAGTCCGTCATCGCCGCTCTTCAAAAAATTAAGGGTGCGTTCTCACTCCTCATGCTCTTTGAAGATCGCCTCATGGTGTGTCGCGATACGCACGGCCTTCGGCCACTCGCAATTGGAGAGCTTAACGGCGCTAAGATTTTTGCCTCTGAAACGTGCGCGTTCGATCTTATCGGCGCGACCTACCTGCGCGATGTTGAGCCGGGAGAGCTTATTGAGGTTCTTCGTGACGGGACGATGAAGAGTTACTTTCCCTTCGGCTTTTCTCGCCCAGCACCGTGTATCTTTGAGTTCGTATACTTCGCTCGCCCTGACTCTAAGGTGTTCGGCAAGAATGTCTACCAGCTCCGAAAGAACATGGGGAGGGAGTTGGCGATTGAGAGGCCAGTTGTGGCAGACCTCGTAACCGCTGTTCCCGACTCCGGGGTCGCTGCCGCGATCGGGTACGCCGAAGCCGCTAAAATTCCCTATGAGATGGGACTGGTCAGAAACCACTACGTCGGACGGACCTTTATCGAGCCGAAGCAGTCCATTCGTGACTTCGGTGTAAAGATTAAACTCAACCCCAATCGTGATGTACTTGCGGGCAAATCTATCATTGTTGTCGATGATTCCATCGTACGAGGAACGACGAGTAAGAAACTCGTGACGATGCTCCGACAAGCAGGCGCGAGGGAGATTCACCTTCGCATCTCCTCCCCACCCACCACGAACCCTTGTTACTACGGGATTGATACCCCCGATAAGCACGAACTTATCGCCTCAAAGCACTCGATCGAGGAGATAGCTGAATATATCGGCGTTGATTCGCTCGCCTACCTCTCAACCGAGGGGCTCTATCGCGCGGTCGAGTCTACCCAAGGAAAATACTGTGACGCGTGCTTCTCCGGAAACTATCCAGCGGGCACCCCGGTGCAGATAAAGCCCAAGCGACAGCAGATGCTCTTTGAGCGGGATTAGCTTAAGCCCTGGCCGTCGAATCACTCACGGTGACGAGACTCCCGCTTGCCGCTAACCGTGCGGTACGAACGGCTCACCTGCCACATGCCCGTGCTGCCTTATTCCTTCGTAGTGTCGGTTCCTTACATCCCGTACCGTAGAAGCTTTCTGGGTAACTAACCCACCTATCCACCTCACCCAACCCACATAAGGAAGCACTACCGGACCTAAAAAGAGGGGGCCTCTCGGCTTGCGAGAGCGATTTGACTAGGATCGAGCAATCCGCGAACCTCTCCAGTATGCTCGACAGAGGAAGATCCCGTTCAGCTCAAACAGCGGCCCCTGCCTCTTCGTTAGTCTCAGGACTGAACGAGAAGTTTGACCTTGTACATCCCTCCGAATTTCGCAATCGATATGACCATATTCAGTCCTCGGGCTATGTCGCGCCACTCACGCACCGAACCACTACCGGCGAGGCTATCACCCTCTTTCACGATAGCCCACTGCTGACACACTCACTTCTTGATAATGCGCGCTACTATTTCCCTGAAGGAATTAACGGGTTCAGGGATCAGATAGTGATTGATCTCGGTGCGGGAGCAGCGGCGGACGGCTATCTCATCGCTCGTGATTTAGGAGCACGCGCCTATATCGGGGTCGACTTCTGTTTTGCTCCGACATTACTAACAAGCATTGAAAGCCTGTCTCATTTTGAAAGAACTATCCCCTACAGTGTTATCTACGACTCCATAGAGGAGATCTTGCCAGCCCTTCCTCCCCGCTCGTGCTCATTCATCTGCGCCGGAATAGATGATTCATTTCCAGGATTCGAAGAACTGCCGAAACGCATGGGTATCCACCTTCCCAAAACGTTACATCGTGACGGTGCTTGCCTACTTTTTTCGTACAATTTAGAGAGCTTTTGCTTTCCCGAGCTGAAGGATGTATCGCGTATCCCCTCTGTCTCCACCTGGATTCACCCCAGCATTAACCCGAAGTAGCATCGATCCTGGCTGGAGTGCGGAGCTCCAGACCCGGGGTGCTTGTCTAGCGAATGCTTGGTTTGCACCCCAACAAGGTCGGAAGTTCTGAACATGTGAGTCGCCAGGGGGTCTACGATGGAGAAAAACCTTCTCTAAACCCCCTAGCAACCACACATTCGAAGAGCGCGCCTTTTTAACTAGCTACTCCTTAGAAAGCCCACTCCTACCGGAGCTGATCGGGCTGACGATGATCTGAAAAGACAGATCCCTCTCACGAACATCCTTGCCTCCCGCACTCGAATTACTGTGAGATACCTCAGAGGGCGAGTGGGTCGAACTCGAAGATTCATGATTGGAGGACAGCCGACTGCGTTGTGCCTCTCGCGCTGCCTCCTCCCACATGAGCTGCGTGCGCGTTCGAACTTGCGCACGCCTTGACTCGACCTCCCTTGGGTCTTGATAAGCCCCCCCAAGGCTGTCACTACGATACTCGTTCATGATGCACCAATCTTTCTCATAGAGATGTGTCAAATGCCGAGCAGTAAAACCTACGGTTCCACCAAGAACCCCTGCGCGACAATGCAGAGAGACCCTCTCCATTGTCGCACGGATCTTATAGCCTCTACCCCTATGAGTGGTGTCCTATGTTTAGAGGAAGCTACCACGTCGACACTCTCTGGTTCGCTACGAAAAGAATTCAGCAAAAGCTCGAGAGAAGCATCTCTCTGAATAGCGCTCTGAACCACTTTCCCGCCCCCGCCCCATACATTGTCGTCTAAAACGGCGCAGTGAGAGAGTCCCGTCCTCACCAATTCTAAATTCTATAATGAAAGGTAATACCTACTATGAATTACGAGCTCACATCCCTATTGAACACCGATGCATCAGGTACCTTTGCATGTTTTTACAACATTCAAAGCGCTGAATCGCCAAGCGATTACCTGGAGGCGAGCGTCCGTACGAGTCCAATCGAACTTACGAAAGAGGGATCCTCGCAAAGCATCCGGGGCTACGACTGCCGACTGCAGCCACTCTGATAGAGAGGATGTAGCAGATGCTCGTTACTCCTAAATAACTGACCGACACAACATTCCCCTCGCCTCAAGCTGATTCCACCTGCTATACAACAGGTTATGCAGAGCTACACACGTCTTTCAGAAAAGGAGCGGATATTTCTTGCCTCCTGCTTGTTGGACGCCGACGCATCCGACAAGGAGCTGGCCCAAAAGTCGGGGCTTAGTCAATCAACCTCTCGAAGTATTCGAATCTCCTTGCTTCAGAGGGGCATTCTTGCCCCCCTCTATCACATTGACCCCTTCGCCCTCGGCTACCTCGACTTTACCGCCTTCTTCAATCGGGGTGCAGAGAGCTCTGCTGGTCAAAGGCGTTTAGAACAGACAGTCATGAATCACCCACGAGTGATGGGATTCAACCGCATGGGCGGCGGATACCGCTACATGTTGTGGTTTTGGGCGAAACAAATTCACGAGCCGGAGGAGCTCTTCACACTACTAAGACCTTCTGAGGCTGGCGCCCACTTTGAAAAAACGGTGCGCATCGCCATAGACTGGACCGTGTTTACACCGCAGTACCTTTCGCATAACAAGCCAAAGAGATCGTCCATTCACCTCACCTCCAAAACTCCCTTGGTAACATTAGACGAAAGAGACGAATTGATCCTCAGGACTCTCAGCGCCAACCCCGCAGCCAGCCTTTCAATGATCGCTCGAACGATAGCGATGCGCCCAAGCACAGTTCAGTATCGCATTGAGCAGCTAAAAGAGCGGAGAATTATTCGAGGCAAAATCTATACCGTAGCCGCGCACAAAATCGGCGTGCAGAGCTATCGGGTTCTAATTTCAGACAGAGGAATGAACGATGCTCAGAGGGCGCTTTTTCGAAAAGCTATTACGCACTGTCCAAACGTCCTAGCGGCTCTCTCGTGCACGGGGAGCTGGGATTACGAGCTTCGTTTTGAGACCGAGGACAGCAGAGAGCTTGACGCGTTCTGCCAGTCGCTCTATGACACTTTAGGCACCGCCATCGATTCAATCAGGATTCTGCAGCAGTTCGAGATTCTTAAACGACTCGGCCACCCGACCAATTAGCGCCTATCATTTGGTCGAGAAGATAGCTCGTTGTCGTTCCAGCTGCGAGAAGTATCTCTCTGCCACAGCGCTACTCTGCACGGGATCTCGCCGAACGAAAACATCCCGAGCTCCGACCTCAAATTCTACGTAATGAAGAAGTTGCATCTTGAGAGTTTTGACCGCTTCGAGCACCTTGTCCCGGCCGAATCGTTCTGAGATCGACGTAACCTCATCCCCCGCGGTAACTTTTGTATCAACCGAAGCGATGATTTTATCCAACGACGCTACTGCCCGCTGAACCATGCACACCCTCTTGAGCTCTGTAAGCGTGAAGGATCGTGTCGCGCTCGGCATCTCGGGCAACTCTGAGGTAATCTCGAGGGTCGGAAGCTTGCGGATAGTTGTTCGAGCCACAGCATCATCCCTTGAGATTCCGAGGGCGGCGAGGGCCTCCTCTGTTGAAATGCTGCCACTCGCGCCCAGGGCGGCTACTACGGCGTCATCAACTTCAGGATCGAAGTTTTGGAGCTCTACAATGCGGCGGAAGATACTTGGCTGCATCGGCAATGTAGCCATGAGGCCAGCAGAGTCGAAGAGATCGAACTTATGAAGCTCAAGACCACGACCGGCTATCAATTTCTCGAATACAATCTGCTCCGGAGGACAGAGATCCACGGTCGCCCCGTTTGGAAGTTGCACGGAGCGGCGATGGAACTCTATGTAGGTATCGATATCAAATTTATAGCAGAAGCTCCCCTCGTCTGGTTGAATTCTTGTCGCGGTCAACGCGTCAAGCTCCACCCTCTGACCAAAAGCCTTGCTCTCCACTTCGCCATAGAATTTACGGTCGTGGTAGACAGGTTTCGGAGACGCCTCTGTAAACTTAGCATCCTGTTGCAAGATATCGGCGATCACCTCACCAAGGAATGTCTCAGCCCTAACTCCGCCGCGCACTGCGAAATCGATATCTGGCGAAACGGGGCGGGACTCCGGCAAGTACAATGCGACCGCGAGACCTCCTTTAAGAGACCAACGTGGCGCAGCTTTTCCGTCCCCCATCTTTTGGAAGGCAGGAACAAGAACGTTCTCGAGCACGTCAAGAACTGAATCTGGGATAAATCGATTACCGTAGGCCACGACTCGGGGACGCAACATATCGCCAGCAACCTTAGCTGCCTCGGCTTGCGAACGCCCAATAGCCTCAGCAACCCAAGCATTCAGATTACTCCTAGTTGCCGGAGCAACCTGAGATGGTGGGAGCCCGAGCTTTCGAACTTCCTCCTCACTGATATTGAGGATCGAGGTCATTCCCCATACCCGTGCCAGGGGCTCAATCTGTGGAGCATCCTCTCGATTCATAGGTTCCAGCTTCGCGAGACGCTCCTCGCGTTCAGCAGGTGTAGCACCAGGACGAACCGATAAGCGGGAAGCGATGACAGCGGTCGGAGCATCAACTCGAACCACTACGATCGGTTGCGCCGGAAGGATGCGCTGGAATGCCTCAATCGTTGGCGCTATTTCAGTTCCTCGACCGAGGATAACCGCTACGCCCTTGCAATCGGGCGTCTTCAACACGCTCTCGATGATGGGCTTGGAACGAAATCCGATGTAACCAGTGTACTTGTGATCGCTCCATACAACCGACCGCTGGGAGAGAGGGTCTCGCCCTCGTTCATCTTGAGCGCGTCCCCAAGGACGGTCTCCCTCTACATCATCACCTCGACGTGGTCGGGGAATCAACCGCTCTGAGGATTCGATCCCCATATCAGCAAGAAAATTGATGAGCGTAGTTTTCCCCGATCCTGAGAGCCCCGCAACGAGAACGATCGGCGCCCGAGCTCCCATCTCTATCTGGCTGAGATATCTCTCTCGGCCGTCGGATTCCGGAAGGGAAGGCGCCGTACGGAGATCAAGTTGGCTCTTACCTTGTTCCGCTGAGGTTTTTTTTGGCTGGCCGGATGTTGATTGTTCCTTGCTCATTCCTACGTCTCCAAACTCACCAGAGCGCCGTACCCGGCGCACTCGGCATTAGAACTACAAGTAAGGGTATCGATTTTCTAAGCTTTAATCAGCCATCGGGGCACTATTTAATGAACTCCTAGCAAACTTCTTAGGCTTTCTGCTATACCGAGGGGTGAAAGGTGATGCGCTGGAAATCGATCGCATTAGGCCTTATAAGTCGGATTTAGATTCAGTTGAAGATACCTCTATGGCACCTCCTCGCTTCACCTACGCACAGATTAGCGACTCTCACCTCCTCGCCGACCGGACGGGAATTTTCCGAGGGGTACAGGTCTACGAAACGCTGAAGAGGGCTGTCAATTTCATCGAGAGGTTTCAGGACGAGCTACAATTCGTGATCCACACGGGGGACATCATTCACAAGGAGGAGACGGCGGCATACCCCCTCGTAGCGGAGCTCTATCAGGGCATCTCAATTCCCTGCTACTTCGTACGGGGAAACTATGATGACACCTCGTGTATGGAGTCGCTCCTTCCATATGGGAGCCGTGATACTCGTCTCTCTGATGATCGTTCAACGTACGCCTTCTCGATCGGTGAAGAACGCTTTGTCGTGCTAGATTCTGAGAAGGACTCACCCGAGTGGTGCGGACGGGTCGAGCCGGCAGAGCTTGCGTTCCTTCGCACAGAGATATCCCGACAGCCTAAGTATCTCACCGTATTCGTCCACTATCCGCCCTTCTCAGCGATCTCTCCATGGGCAGACCGAAAGATGGTTCTCACGAACGGCGAGGAGCTCCATCGTATTGTGAGCGCCTCCGGCGCCACCAAGATTAGGGGCGTTTTCCACGGCCATATTCACCGCTTCTTCTCGTGCTCATATGACGGGATTCTCTACGCCGCCGGGCCCAGCACAAGCTCGCGATTCGCAACCCTTCCGAAACAGGAGGAGATTGAGATGGACGTCTTCTATGGCCCTTCAATCAACCTCATCACCTATGAGGGCGGTCGCACGACGGTGCGAGAATTCATAGTGTAGAATGCTGCATAGCTAAGACCGCGCGCCCGGCTGAAAGGCCCGCAGCGGTCCCTTCGTGACTAGCCCTACCGCTTCCCCAATAACGAATGAATCGTTTTCATCCGCGAGAGATACTCGGTTCTCTCCTTGTCGAAGTCGATATCCGGGCGCATGCGCTTGAAGACCTCTCCGATAATCGGCAGATATCTCTCGCCATTCCCCTCGGTATACTCAAGCTCAAGACGTCGCCGCATGAGATCCTCAAGGCTTTCAACCTGCTCTGTGTCGAGCGCGATCATCGTCTCAAGTTCGATCAACTTCTCGGTCGAGCCATCAACTAACTCAAGATAATTGTCACCCAGTCGTTTGCCGTAGCGCCCAAGCAGGCGGGCTTGGGATTCGAGTGACACACCGTGCGCGGCAAGGGAGCGTTGCAACTCATGACACTCGACCTCGGAGGCACTGCCTGGCAGCTCTTTAAGGTCGGTGCGACTCTTCAGCGCGTCTGACGAAAGGGGCTTACCAAGGATCTGCGCAGCTTCCTTTACGCCCTCAAGAGCGGTCCACGACGCCGTCGTGTATTTTCCGCCAAGAAGGGTTAGCACGCCGTTCACGTGCGTCCAGATATGCTTTCTGGAAAGAACCGTTGAGTTAGCGTTTTTGCCGCGGATCGGCAACGTTCTTATGCCGGCGAAGGCGTAGCACGCGCTCTCGCGGTTAAGACCCGCGTCGGGAATGTCTTTTTCAAGACGCCCAAAGATTTCGTCCATCTCATCCTTCGAGGGCAGTGGATCAAGCTCAACGCTCGACACTTCGCGCTCGGTTGTTCCCACCATGGTGCCGGCAGGATGTGGCCAAACAAAGTAGTAGCGGGCCTTGCCTGGCATCGGAAGGAAGAGGCTTGGACCTGTCCACGGTTTATTGAAGATAATATGGGACCCTCGACTAAATTTTAGGGGGCGTGGCTCCGCGCCAAGGGTATTAGCTAACGTTGAGGCCCACGGACCGGTGCAGTTAACCACCAGTCGCGCTCTGAGCTTAATCTGCTTTCCGCTCTTGGTGTCGACCGCCGTTACCTCGGAGATACCGGATTCATCCCGGGTCATCGATCTCACCTCACAGTAATTGAGACACTCCGCTCCATACCGACGCGCCGCAATAACGTTGTCGATAACGAGACGAGCATCGCTCATAATCCCATCGGTGTAGACGAAGCACCCCATAAGGTCCTCCCGACCACTATGGAATCCTGGGAAGTTGAGTTTGGCGCGAGGAATCCATCGATGACGACGGTTACTCTTCTTGACCATAAGGTCGTAGAGGAATAGTCCGATTCCCAACTTAATCTTAAAGAACCAGGCCCCTTTCGGAACGGGGATGAGGAACTCAGCAGGCTTCACGAGATTGCCCACGTGGTCGAACATCTCCTCCCGTGCCTTGATCCCCTCAAAGACCTGCTCGAAGTCGAGCAGCTCTAGATACCGGAGACCTCCATGGGCCATCTTGGAGCTACGACTCGAGGTCGCCGCCGCGTAGTCGCTCTTTTCAAGAAGCGCCGTCTTAAACCCGTGCCCCGCGGCGAGTCGCGCGACCGCGGCCCCGTGAATACCACCACCCACAACGATCATGTCGTAGACGGGCACGCTCGCCATAGACGAGAGAACCCCAGAACGGGTTACCGTATCAACGGTTCTTTTTAGATTGAAAGAGTTCGTTTCTGCAGACACTGCACTACTCATACACCACTCAACTGTATCTTTAACTTCTACTGTCCTGGTGGGGGATCTTACCCAAGATGAGCCCCTAAGTCAGTCCTTCGGGGGGCTAAATTATTAACGTTTTGTTAGGGTAACCCCGGCCGGGGTTTTAGAACAACTCACAAAAGATTAACACCGTCCCACATGCAAAAACGGCCTGAAGTTGCTAGACTTGGGCACGAGTTAAGACCTTTCTAGGAACCCCCTGTGTCGAAAGAACGAACAACTCCAGACGACCCTCGTAAAGACCTCAAGGTGCCACAACCGTTGGCAGGGAGAGTCAACCTCAATACCACCTTTTCCCAAGATGGCTCCCTTCGAAAGCTGGGTTCGGTCGCACCTGCAACCAACTTTGAGGGGGAGCTTACCTCAGCCCAACGAGCCGAATTTCACTCAAAGATCGCGATGATTGGATTCGGGGTCTACGGAGAGGCTATTTATGCCCGACTACAGAACAACTTCGATGTGCTTCCATGGGCTCGTAAGTCGTCCGATCACCTAAGTAGCGACATGGTCACGAACGATCTCAACACCGCACTGAAGGGTCGCGGTATCATCATGTTGGCCGTGCCCTCGAACGCCTTTCCGAACGTTCTTTCACAAATTCGGCCCCACAAAGAGAGCGTGGTCATAAGCTTCGCCAAGGGACTTATCGTGCCAGATTGGGACCCCCTCGCCTCGGAGAGCTCTCTACGTGACGGCCCCCCGGCCGGGGCGCGCGCGCTCACGCCTCTGGAGTGCATTCGAGAGCATCCGAATTGGCGAGAGGTGAAGAACAATCTCGTTTTTGTGGGTGGCCCTGGATTCGCTAAGGACGTCAAAGAGGACGGTCATGTTGGACTAAGCCTTGCCGGCAGGGAAGGGAGAAAGCCCACTGCAACCGATGCCCTGGCGAAAGCTTTCTACGTTTTCAGCGGTATGAGTGGCGACAAGACGTTGGATTTGGATACAAACCCGACAGCCCTCGAGATAGCAGCCTCCATGAAGAATGTTGCGGCATTTGCTGGTGGAATCATTCTCGGAATTCTTAAAAAGCATGGGGCGCTCGTTGTCGAACCTGATGGCAGATTCCGCATAACGAACCGTGTTGTTATCAGCCACGGAGAACACAGCGCGAGTCTCGACTCTCACAGCTTAATTCGCCTGGTGCACTTCGCGAGTCGCGAGATAGTGAACGTGGTTAAAGCGGAGGGCGAAGGTGGCGGAAAGAGCAGCCAGCTCATGTTGGCTGGCGGCATGGACCTCAACCTCACGGTGAATAGCCTCACCAGTCGGAACGTGCAAGCAGGCATGCGACTTGCCTGTGGTGAAAACATCTACGATATTCTTACCAAGCGGGATGCAAACGGTCACCTCTTGACCGCAGAGGGAGTATTTGCAGCTCACGCCATGGCTCGTCGCATACAGAACAACAAGGCATCCGAGCCGTTCGCTCCCCTTGTCTTCGCAGTCCGCAATATATTGATGAACCGAAGCACTCCCGAAAGCGTCATGGCTGAGTACTTCTCCCAAACCAAGCAATGGACGTACAGCGATGCTCTGAAGGTACTCAACGGACAATCGAAGCCCCTTAGTCTTCGGATTCATGGTGACCTGGACGGACCGGCGTCCATGAACTAAGCGTCATCTCCCGGCATCTTGTCCCACGCACACTGGCACGGTCTGGATGATTCCTCGTGAGACTTTGCACCCTCTGTGTCGCACCGTTCCGGCACAGATACAAACAGGGGGCTCATTCCATTACCAGGAGGACTACTCTGGGCATCGGAATCCAAGTCGGTAATCCTCCCAGCCTTTTGTGTTGACTTCGAATACTTTCACTCTTAAGGTGTGGGTATGTCACGCACTTGGCGATCCTACGTCAGCTCCTTTTTCTATTTCCCGCTGCGCGGGTAAAAATCGTTCATTCCCTCACATCGCTAGAGCTACCCTAATCCTCCCCCAGAGAGGTCGATTTGTATGGTTACCACAGAGAATCTTCACGTTGAGTCCGTCGATACATTACCCACCCCGTCAGCGGTAAAGACTGCCCTCCCCCTTACCGAAACGCTCGAGGACCAGATCACTGAGTCCCGCCGAGTAGTAGAGGCGATCCTCGATCGAAAAGACAAGCGAAAGCTCGTTATCGTTGGCCCCTGTGCTGCATACGATCCAGAGGCGACGCTCGAATACGCCAAACGCCTCAAAGTTCTGGCGGATGACGTCAAAGACACTATGTATGTAGTCATGCGTGTCTACTTCGAAAAACCCCGCACGACAACCGGCTGGAAGGGTCTTATTAACGATCCACGATTAGATGACTCGTTTCATGTTGAAGAGGGCCTGTACGTGGCACGAAGACTCCTTATGTCGGTGGCGGAGCTTGGACTCCCCATAGCGACAGAGGCGCTCGATCCGATCGTACCTCAGTACATCGGAGACCTCATCACGTGGACCGCTATTGGGGCTCGCACCGTGGAGAGTCAGACTCACCGCGAGATGGCGAGCGGACTCTCCTCCCCTGTTGGTTTCAAGAACGGGACGGATGGAAACATCCTGATCGCTGTCAACGGCATCCTTTCAGCGGCTCAACCGCACCGTTTTCTCGGCATTAACCAACATGGACAGTGTTCGGTCGTGCAGACGAGGGGGAATAAATATGGGCATATCGTTCTTCGAGGGAGCAAGACTCCGAACTACGACGTAGAGAGCGTCGCATCAGCGGCCAACTTGATGGTGAAACATGGGATTACTCCAAACCTCATCATCGACTGCAGCCACGGGAACTCTACTAAGGATTACACCCGCCAGCCCACCGTGTTCAATGAGGTGCTCGACCAAGTCCGCGCTGGAAACTCGTCGATCGTTGGTTGGATGCTTGAGAGCAATATCCATGAGGGTCGACAGGACCTCGGGAGCGGTGAACTTCGGTATGGCGTTTCTATTACGGATGCATGCATCTCGTGGGATGTCACGGAGGATCTCCTCCTAGCAGCTCATCGCGCGATGCAGAGCTAGCCCTAGTATGCCCTCTGGTCGCAGCGGCCGGAGGGCGAGCTTGCCTCGCTTCCCTACTTATCCGGATGGATCCTCGTTATCTTAGTCCCCTGGAGCGAAAGCCCGCCCATCAATCCCTTCTGACTAAAAAAGAATGCATACATCCCCTTTTGCAAGGTGGTTGTTGAGAGCGATCTCGCTACTCCGGTGTCGACGATCGTCAAACTTGGAAGAGCTCCGATCTCCCATCCTTCAGAGGTGTTCAAATACTTGATGTCATCCTCTGACATGAAAAACAGAGCGTAGCCAAACTTCTGCACTCCAGCCTGAAATCCAAATGACGCAGATGTTGTGTTATAATATCCCGCCACCGCGTCTCGCTTGAAGAGCACACCGTTTCCGTACTGCGCCGCTACGACGAAACCTCCTTTGATAATCTCAGGAAACACAAGAACACCGGCAGCTTTATCGCCAATGGCCGAGGCGGCCGGTGTTGTTCGATACAGCTCCTGTAAAGCGGCGCGGGCCGAGCGCTGCATTTCTTTTGCGGATTCAGCTTGCGCGTTCGGAGCAGCTAGGGCGCAGAGCGATAGTGCAAGTGAGGCAGCGAAATTTCGAATTGCGGTGAGATATACCATAGAGTCATGAGTATAGGCCTGCGGGCTGGGGGATGATGTGAGGGGAATCACATCCGGAAACGGTCATTTTTCACTAGTACGAGCCGTGACACGGGAGCAGCGGTCGAGCCCAACCGCCGTCCTGCGTAAGGCAGAGATCGTTTGCCATCCGGCGCATTTCGGCGACCGTGGACGGTCGCCCTGTCGTATACCGGGTCGTTTCAAAACGGATGCGTGGTCCCTACCTCACCTGGGGCTCAGGTTGCCATCCCCCGCCGAGCGCTTTGTAGAGCTGCACGATTGCACCAAGGTAGCGCTCCTGCGTAGTAGATTGGGCGAGCTCCGCGTTGAACAGCGACCGTTCCGTATCGAGCACCTCAAGGTATGAGGTCACACCGTCCATATACCTACGACGTGAGAGGAACGACGCACTTCTTCCGGCTTTAACCTGCGCGGTGCGCACCAGGTTCTCTTCTTTAAAGGTGCGAACTCCTACGAGGGCATCCTCAACATCACGTACAGCAAGGAGCACCGATTGCTCATAACTCTGGAGGAATTGCTCCGCCTGCGCCTCTGCGACATCAACTCGAGACCAGCTCTTGCCGAGATCTACAAGTGGCCCCAGCAACCCCGCCCCGATATTCCAGGTTCGGGAGTCGCTCTTAAAGAGATCGGTGTGCTCGATTGAGTTTAACCCTAAGAATCCAGTTATGCTGAACGCAGGGTACTGCTGCGCGCGAGCAACGCCGATACGCATCACCGCGGCTCGAGCGCTCTCCTCCGCCGATTTTACGTCCGGCCTTCGTTCGAGCAACATCGCTGGAACACCCGCTGGCAATTCCTTCACCGTTAGCGGATCTACCATCGAGCGCCCGCGCTTAATCGGGTGGGGAACCTCACCAAGAAGAACGCTTAATGCGTTCTCTATCAACCGCATCGCCCGCTTCTGAGCCACAAGAGAGGCCCGGGCCTCTTCCTCCTGGATCTGCGCTTGGTTCACGTCAAGCAATCCAACATATCCCCCTTTGAAACGCTGCTCGTTCAGCACGGTGGCGTCGTGACGATTCTTTAAGGTCCGTTCGGAGATATCGATCTGCCGATCGACGTTCTGCAACTGCAGGTACGCGGTCGCAACTTGGGCTACCAGCGAGAGCGTGACCGCCCGCATCGCGTACTCAGAGGAGAGAAGCTGCGCACGTTGCGCTTCGGTCGCGCTCGCGTATCGACCCCACACATCAACTTCGAATCCGAGTCGTGCATAGATACCGAAGTCGTTGGTGGCATCGGTCGGAATAAGAGCGAGGTCGCTCCCATCCACGCGGGTCGCGTTACCAGCAACATCGAGTCGGGGGAATTGGTCGGGTCGAGCGATACCGAGCAAACCACGCGCCTCATCGATGCGCGCCATAGCGATCTTGAGGTCACGGTTAGCGGCAAGCGATCTGCGAATGAGATCTTGCAAGTGAGGATCTTTAAATATCTCCCACCATGAGAGGTTCGCTAAGGTATCCTGCGTTGGAGCCGATTCCGTGAAAGGTGCTTCGTCTAACACCACTGGCCGCTCAAAGTCGGGCTTGAAGATGCAGCCGGTTAGGAGAGCGGTTCCCACGAAGCCGATTGAGATGAGTGCGTGTTTTTTAGCCATGTGTCCCCGTTGCTTGCGTTGTCGAAGATGTCGCGCCTTGTGCAGGACCGCCTCGCCCTCCCTTATGGGTCAGTTTCTCGATAAAGACAAAGAGCATCGGTACAAGCACCACACCGATCACCGTTGCCATAGCCATTCCGCTAAACACCGCCATTCCCATAACCTTGCGACCTTGCGCTCCAGCCCCTGATGCGAACACAAGCGGTACGACCCCAAGGATAAATGCGAAGGCGGTCATCAGAATAGGCCTGAACCGGAGCTTCGCGGCCTCTAACGTTCCCTCAATCAGGGGCGCTCCTTCAGCGACCTTCGCCCGTGCGAACTCAACGATCAGGATCGCATTTTTTGCCGCCAATCCTACCAGGGTCAAAATACCGATCTGCGCGAAGATATTGTTGACGTACGATGGATCGAGCTGTCGGCAGAGCCATACTCCGAGCAACGCTCCGAACACGGCGAACGGCGTTCCCAGGAGTACGCTGAACGGCAATGACCAACTCTCGTACTGGGCTGCGAGAATGAGGAAGACGAACACCATTCCGAGCACGAAGACGATGGCTCCCTTACCAGCCGCCTTTTCCTCCTGGTACGACATAGCGTTCCAATCGTAGGTGATATCCTTAGGCAGGACTTGAGCGGCGACCTCCTTGAGAGCAGCCATCGTTTGCGCCGAACTGTAACCAGGACCGGAAGACCCGATCATCTCAGCGGAGCGGAAGAGATTAAAACGGTTCGTGAACTCTGGACCGTTGGTCGGTGTCAGATTCATGAGGGTACCGAGCGAAACCATATCCCCGTTCCGGTTTCGAACGAAGTAGGTTCGAATATCCTCGGGCTTGTCGCGATAGTTCGCCTCGGCTTGGAGGTACACCTTGTAGAGTCGTCCGAAACGGTTGAAGTCGTTCACGTAGCTCCCTCCCAGATAGGAACCAAGGGTAGAGTTAACGTCACTCATCGGCACGCCGGCGCCGAGCGCCTTATCTCGGTCCACCTGCGCGAAGAGCTGGGGGACCGACGCCCGGAATGAGGTCGATATCCGTCCGATCTCGGGACGCTTCATCGCTGCCTGGATGAAGCTTTTCGCCTGCTCGTCGAGGTACTCAGGCCCTTTACCACTTCGATCTTGGAGCATCATACTGAAACCGGAGCCCGTACCGAGACCCGGGATCGCTGGTGGTCCGAAGGCGATTGCAACACCATCGGTGAACTCGGCCTGAAGTCGCTTGTTGAGCTTCATGAGGAGCCCAAACGAGGAATTGGTCAGCCCCTTTCGCTCCTCCCACGGCTTGAGCCAAATGAAGAAGAAAGCTGTGTTGCTTGAGTAGGACTGCGAGATAAGACTGAACCCCACAACCGTCGTGACCGAATCAACGCCGGGGGTCTCCATCAGGATCCGCTCAACCTGTCGGCTCGCTTCACCGGTTCGTTCAAGGGAGGCGGCATCGGGAAGCTGGACGTTCGCGAGGATGTACCCTTGGTCCTCCTCCGGTACAAAACCTGTGGGGAGAGCGTTTCCGAGGAGGAGAACTCCGGCAATCACCACACCGAAGATCACGAACCCGCGAATCAGCTTCCGAGCGATAAAGCCAGCCACACCAACATAGGCACCGGTGAATCGGTCGAACACCGAATTGAATCCCGTGAAGAATCGCCCCATCATGCCGGCCGATGGGGTCGCTGGTCGTAACATCAGCGAACAGAGCGCTGGAGTGAGAGTCAGAGCGCCAACCGCTGAGAAGAGCACCGATACCGCGATGGTAACAGCGAACTGCTGATAAAACTGCCCGGTAATACCCCCCATGAAAACGACCGGTACAAACACTGCGCAGAGGATCAGCGCAATTGCGATAACTGGACCCGCTACCTCTTGCATCGCCTTGTTGGTCGCCTCACGTGGGGAAAGACCGTGCTCAATGTGGTGCATCACCGCTTCAACAACTACGATAGCGTCGTCCACCACGATACCGATAGCAAGGACGAGCCCCAAGAGGGAGAGAACGTTCACCGAGAAACCAAGGGCCGGAAACACTGAGAAGGTCGCTATGAGCGACACCGGCACCACCAGGATAGGAATTAACGTGGCACGCCAACTTTGGAGGAAGATAAAGACTACTATGAGCACGAGAATGATCGCGTCACGAAGGGTATGGATAATTTCATCAATACCCTCGGTTACCGCCTTAGTAGTATCGAGCGATATGATGTATTCGATATCGTCTGGGAAACGAGTCTTCAGCTCCTCCATCGTCTTGCGAACGGTGTCGGCTACTTGGAGAGCGTTCGAGCCGGGCACCTGATATATAGACAATACCGCCGCATCTTCGCCATTGAACCGACCCTTCGCGTTGTAGAGCTGTGTTCCGAGCTCGATGCGAGCTACATCTTTGAGGCGAATGAGAGAGCCAGTTGCATCATCAGATTTAATGACGATCTCTCCGAATTGCTCAGGACTCTCAAGACGACCCGCGGTGCGCACAACTAACGTGGACTCTGTTCCCGAGGGAGCTGGGGGGCCACCTATCTGCCCGGCAGGTGCGATAACGTTCTGCTGCTGAATCGCGCGATAGACATCAGACACGGTCAGTGAGAGCTGTGCCAGCTGATCAGGCTTCACCCACACTCGCATCGCATAGTCACTTCCACCGAACTGGTTCACCTGCCCCACCCCACCGATTCGAGCCAACGCGTCGAGGACGTTAATCGTGGCGTAGTTACTGAGGAAGGTATTGTCGTAGGTTCCATTTGGGGAACGGAGGGTAACGAGGAGGAGTGGAAATGAGAGTGATTTCTTGACCGTGACACCAAGCCGCTTTACCTCCTCTGGGAGACTCGCTTGAGCCTCACTGACTCGGTTTTGAACGAGCACGTTCGCCATGTCGAGGTTCGTGCCTACCTCAAACGAGACACGGATGGAGGTCGTGCCGTCATTCGCGTTGATACTTCGCGTATAGATTGAGTTCTCAACGCCGTTTATCTTTTGTTCAAGGGGAGTCGTCACCGATTGCTCAACAGCGAGAGCGTTTGCTCCGGAATAGGTCGCGTTGACCTGAATCTCTGGCGGGACCACATTCGGATACTGCGAAATTGGCAGCCCCATAATGGTCACCAGACCGAAGATGACAAGCACGAGCGAGAGCACGATCGCAACGGTAGGCCGTCGAACGAAGAAATACTCTTTCATTTTTCCCTCCGAGAATATTGAACGAGAGGATTAATTGACGGTTTTGGCTTTCACGGTCATCCCACTTCGAAGACGTTGAATGCCGTCTATGGCGACGAGCTCATGCTCATTCAGACCGGTCTCAACGACCCGTGCGTCACCCGCATCTGCCCCCACCGTAACATTGCGAACATCAACGGAACCATCAGCTCCGATCACGAACACCTGATACTTACCTTGGATCTCTTTGAGCGCCCGCTTCGGTACCACCAAGACATCCTTTCGGGTCTCGGCGACGGTTTTGATCTTTGCGAACATCCCAGGACGAATTCGCTTGGTGGGATTGGGAAACGATGCCTCTGCGGAGATAGCTCCGGTTTGCGCATCGATGTTTCTATCTATCGAGACGAGCTCGCCGCGCTCTGGGTGAACAGAGCCATCCGCAAGAATAAGCTGCAGAACCCTCTTCTCGCGGTTCGGGCCTTGTTGTTCGGCGAGCTTTGAGAAATAGAGGTACTCACTCTCAGTTACCGGGAACTTCACATGAATCGGATCGATCTT
This sequence comes from Pseudomonadota bacterium, assembly GCA_041178185.1. Taxonomy (GTDB): domain Bacteria; phylum Bdellovibrionota_C; class UBA2361; order UBA2361; family OMII01; genus OMII01. The sequence continues at coordinate 13,640 of JBEGVS010000071.1, read as the reverse complement.
CGATACGGTATTGAGCACCGATGTAGTCGGGCTCTTTCCGACCAATTCACCTACCTTAAATTTACTGATACCGATAATTCCTGAGGTCGGGGCCTTAATCTTCGCGTAGCTTAACTGGATCTCGGCCGCTTCCACTTGGGCCTTCGCCGCGTCTACAGCACCATCCGCGACCCCCTTTCGGCCGATCGCACCATCAAGTTCACGCTTACTGACCGCATTTATCTCGGCGAGTGGGCGAATGCGTTTAAGATCAACATCGGCCTGGGTCTGCCGAGTAAGGGCTTCGGCCAGCGAACCCCTTGCTTGGGCTACCATCGTCATCAGTGGCGCATCATCGATCGAGTAGAGGACCTGTCCCTCCGTAACCTCACCACCATCTTGAAAGTGGATCTCTTGAAGAACCCCCTCTACACGAGCGCGCACGTCAGCGTCTATCGCACCGCTGGTGCGTCCAACAAATTCGGAAGAGAGAACGACATCCTTTCGCCCGATATCAACGACGGAGATCTCTAGTTGTGGCGCTTCAGGGGCCTTTTCTTTTGAGCCACAGCCACTCGCTGCCAGTGCACCAACCAGGGCGACACATCCTAGAGAAAAAGTATGAACAAAAATACGCACACGCACCTCCCACCGCGACACTGAGAACAGAGCACCATCAGCCGATTACTGATGGAATTCATAGCATTTTTTTGTCAGATGTGGATACGGCCTGACTGGGGGTGGAGGTCAGGTAGTGAAGCAAAACTCCTGGCTCGGCATGGGTGCCCCTCATGGAAGCCAGAACACTCCTAATCGATGAGCGGGCACGATTCAGTATGAGCAGAATAGGGGCACTTAGACCGCTTTTGTAACTAATTTCTCGCCAATCGCGACGAATACTCGTTCTAAGCTGTCGATATTCTTAACCTCAACAAACTCATCCGTCCCGTGCATATTCCCATGCGGCACGCCGAACTCTATCGTCGGAATCCCACGCCAAGCAACGAAACGCGCGTCACTGGTACCTCCATCACACGAAAGGATCGGGGTAATTCCCAACATCTCCTCGATGACCGACTGCGTAACAGCTATAAGCTTACCTTGCGGAGAGGAGGGGTCGGCGCCGATACCGGTGACGTAGGGGCGTGTCTCCCATTGCCACGCAACCTCGTAGGAAACCCCAGCCGCGTCAAGGCGGGAGACAACCTCACGCTTCATCTCATCAACGGAGCGATTCGGCGCGAATCTCATGTCAAATGTAAACGATACAACGCCCGGGATAACGTTATGCGCGGTACTATCGGTTGAGATGGTTGTGATCGAAAGGGTTGTCGAAACCCCGTAGCACGCATCATTCCACGGTTTAGCAAGCTCCGTGATCACCGATGGAAGCGCATGGACCACGTTAGGCGTGATATCGGCGTATGCCGTATGACCACGTTTGCCTAACAGTGATACCGCTGCCCCCAACACCCCGCGGCGACCTACCTTAACGCAGTCCCCGAGCTTCTTTTTTGAGGTTGGTTCACCACAGATACAGTAATCGAAATCGCTGCCAAAGCGATCCAACAAGGCCGGCATTCCACGAGAGGAGGTCTCTTCATCTCCCGGCAAAAATACGGTCGAGCGAACTCCTTGAGCCACGAGTTGTACGGCAGCGAAGATCATCGCGGCATCCCCACTCTTCATGTCGCTTGCGCCCCGGCCGTAGAGCACTCCGTTCTCCTCTGCAGCGCCGAATGGTGGGAAACGCCACCCCTCTCCTGCTCCAACGGTGTCGTAGTGTCCGACGAAAGCTAGGCGCATCCTCGCATCACGAGGACCGATGGTTGCAGCCATATGCGCGATGCCTGCCACCTCCACGGACTCAACCGCAAATCCGAGCGACTCGAGCCAGCTAGCCAACTTCCTCGAAAAGCCCGTATCAAAAGAGCCCGTGCAGGTATCTTCCTGAAGTAACATCCGGGTAAGTTGTACTGAGGTTTCGATCTTCATTCACTCCCCTATCACACGGCTATCCACTAGGCGCTCTTTTACAGCTTAACATAGAGAGCTGCGTTCTTTGGGATCTGCGCCAAGCTCGTATCCGAAGCATCCTTCTCTAGCAACACGATACAGTCGATCCCGAGGCGCTCAGTCTTGGAGTACACACCCGAAACGGCTACTCGATTTCGCGGAATCAATGGTATCTCAACGAACGTGTCACCGATCGCCATGTACCGTGGCTCAACCTCGGCGTTTGTTCGCAGGTCAAAGATCTTTTTGCCTGATGCCATCACGACGCCGCTGGCTACCACAGCGCCCTCTTCGATAATCCCACACACCTCACAGTTGGCACCGATGCGAACGTTATCCTCAATAATCGATGGGAGACGCCCCGCCGGTTCAAGAATCCCCTCAATACCCGATCCAGCGCCAAGCTTTACAGCTTTGCCAACCTGCGCACCGGTAGCGACACGAGCCCCACCATCGATCAGAACTCCACTCCCCTCGACATACGCCCCAATGTTCACAATCCCACCGGGCATGATCGTTGTACCGGCGCCGATGTACGCGCCACGTCGAGCGAAAGACCCCGGAATAAAACGGACCCCCGCTTTCTCAAAATCCGCCTCGCTCCACCCCTCGGTCTTGAGCGGCACTTTGTCATAGAAGTGCTCCCCCATCTGCACCATAGGAAACGCGGAGAACCCGGCGTTCATACATGCAACGGCGTAACTCTGCGTTACCCACGTTCCATCGCCGGTCAGTTCAATACCCTTAGAGCCCGTGGTGTAATTACTAAGCTTCTCGGCGCATCGAACGAGCCCCTTATCGAGGAGCTCAACCGCGCCCTGCTTCTCACTCTGACTGGCGGATCCATCCGCGAGCTTTGAGAAGAGCTCAGGAGAGGTTCGCACCGTTTCAACTCGGAGCACCTGATCGGAGCCAAGCCCAAGGAGGAGATCGATGTTCGGATGGGCTCCGGGGGCAGCCTTAGCCTCTGGCACAAGGGGAGCAAAGACCTCAAGACATCCCGCCACCGCAGCTGTAGTCAGCTCACCGTTTTGCTGAAAGTGCGAGAACACCCGAAGAGATCCTGATTGTCCCGGAACGTTCGCGATCGTGCGGATCAGCTTGCCGTCAAGGTAGAGCTTTATCACCCCTACCTCAGGACACGCTGTCGTGAGCCGTTGAAGATTCTCTGCGAAATGCCCGCGCGCTAGGTCTGCTGACATGGTTAGCACCTATAGTTTTTAATATACGTTGTTAGTGTTTGAACTGTCTTTTTGGTCGCGTCAACGGTGTCGATCAGCGCGATACGGACGAAGCCCGCGCCGGGATTTACACCATCGTTGACGACTGAGAAATAGCTGCCAGGAAAGGTCAGAATACCGGTCTCGTTGGCGAGACTCAGCGCAAAAGCTTCGTCACTTGGATTAAGCTCAGAGATATCGAGCCAACAGTAGAACGTTCCGTCCGGTAACGTCATCGGACGTCCGATGGATTCAAAGGCATCACGAACGATCTCAAACTTCTGCCGATACAGCTCTCTGCTTCGGGCGACATCCTCGTAGTTGGTCCATGCGTAGGCAGAGGCCCGCTGCACATTGCTCGGAAGAACCTTGCGCTCACTCAACCGGATCTTGAGGTAATTCGAAACAAGACGAGCATCTCCCACCATGGAGCCTGAACGGAGTCCGGGCAGGCTACTGCGCTTCGAGAGTGTATCGAAAGCAACGACGTTGCTGAATGAAGTATCCCCATCTAAAGCGGCGCACACCTCAAGCATGCTGACCGGCTTCCGGTCGAAGTAGATCTCGCTGTAACACTCGTCTGAAGCAACTGCGAACCCATGCCGCCGAGCGAGAAGCACGATCTCTTGTAAGATCCCCTCCGAATACGAAACAGCACATGGATTGTTTGGGCTGTTAAGGTAGACCAAACTCGTTCGCTCAAGGATCTCTGCAGGGATGCGCGCAAGATCGGGCTGAAAGTTATTCTCCTTGGTGAGATTGAAATAGTACGGAATCCCTCCCGCGAGCTCCGTGGCGGAGGAGTAGACCTGGTAGGCTGGATTAGGAATGAGAACGTAAGGCTTCGCCGGATCAATGCACGCCGTAGCGAAGGAGTACAACAGCTCTCCGCTCCCGAGTCCGGCCAGCACCTGATGTTCACTGATCGATCCCTGGAGCTTTTTTGAATGAAGGTTGGCGGCTATGATCGCCTCGGTGAGGTACGACTCCTGCTTCGTCTTGGGATATCGGCCCACAGACTCTGCGGCGTAGGCATGTAAGATCTCAATCACCTTGGGATCAGGATCGTGCTGCGGCTCCCCGATCGTAAGGTCTGCAACCACAGGGCGCTCCAGGGCGGAGAAAAGCTGCGTTTTCCGCGCCGCGGTATAGGTCCGCATCGAAGCTATTCGTGGGTTAATCATGCTGGGAATCTAATGGATGGGTGGGCCTTTTGCAACCAAAAGGCCGTTCAGAACTCCGCACAGAAAGGAACTGTTCACCCTATGCGGCGAATGTCACCTAGCCACTCGCCGCATCTCTTCAACAAAGGGCTGTACGATCCTCTCAAAGGCTCCTGGCATTGCACCCACCGGGGCGTCAACCAGGGCACGAATCTCCTGCAGGAGCGCCTCTTCGGCCCGCTCATAGAGACCGTTCCATGCTCGCATCACGTCAGCGAGGATAGGCGCACTTTCGCGAAAGATACCCCCCAATCGCGAAGCGACCTGCGCTGGGTTGTTCTCCCGCATCACGGCAAGCTGTCCCGCTCGTCCGAACCGTCGAGCATCATCAACCGCAATCCCTTCGAAGATGGCAGTCAACTGCGCCGTCTCGTGGAGACCAGGAACCACCGTGAATGCGATATCCTCAGAGATGGCCTCCCCTCTTCCAATCCGCATCACAACGGTAGGAACGCCCGCCGCCATCGAGAGTTCAAGGTACGGACTCAGTCGAGTGTGGGGATGAGAGGTTACGTGCAGCGCAATATCACTCTTAGCTACCAGTAACCGCCACTTCTCGGGTGAGTTCCCCTCAACGAGGGTAACTCGGTCACCTATCCCAAACTCATTAACCATGCGCTCAGCATCGGCTCGTTCGCTGGACTCAATCACCCACGTCAGGCGCGAAGGGCGCGCACAATCCGCCACGGCGGGAAGAAACTTGTGCGCGCGACCATCGAGGCGTGCCGATCCAAGCGCCACAATTTCAAAGGGGCGATGTGGGTCTGTCGAGCGCGAATCCTCTACAGGCGTTACCGGCACCGGAAGGGACTCCGAGCGATGACCACACGAAGCGTATTCATATCGACCCGAGAGAAAACGATGCAACGTTCCTTCAGCCCACTCGGAGTTATACAGCACTATCGGAGAGACCGAGGTCTCACGATACCCCTGCGGCTGAGGCTGAAGCGGAAGGTCATCTCGCTCGAGGAATGGCAATGAGAGGTCGAGCATCTGTTGAACCGACCGTTCCCACGGGCTCGTATGAATCCCCTCGGCGCCCGGATCAGAGAGGAAGGTGTCGTGCATCCACGAAATCCCCGGCATCATTCCAACTTGCGTTCGAACGACACGGCCGAGGGGTCCGTCCTCAACCTGATAGAAAAAGATATCGAATGGATTCGCGCGATGACGCTGATAGGCGTTCAACGTGTTGTAGCGGGGCACCCCTAGGTGACTCCCGGGTGGAAGTCCCGAGAACACCTCGATCTCGAACTCATCCTTCATTAAGGGAACAAGGATGTCAGTGCAGTACTGCGACACCGTAGCAGCGACCTCACTCGGACGAGCGAGATAGGTGAACCAAGCTATACGGAGCTTCCTTCCTGCCATTATGCGGCCTTATTCGCCTGTGAGGCCCCGGACTGAGAAAGTGGGGAGAGAAGTGAATCGATCAAGGTATCCCAGCCCTGAGACAACATTCCTGAGCTTTCAATGAAAGCTCGTCCAGCCGATCCCATACGCGTAGCGACATCTCTATCGCGAGCCAATTCGTTAAAGGCCTCCGCAATCGCCGACGGGTCTGGTGCGACGACACGACCGTTCTCACGATCCTTCACAAACTCTAACGTTCCACCACTATCGGTGGCGGTAACAACCGCACGCCCACTCGCCATCGCCTCAAGGGTTACGTAGCCGTAGTCCTCATCGAACGGCGCATAGAAGACCCCCATCGACTCGGCGTAGAGATCTACGAGCGCTTCATCACTGACTCGACCCAAAAACTCAACACGACGTCCGATATCGTGTCCCTTAATGATGTTGTTGAAGTACTCCATCACACCTGGCTCATCCGCGGTGCCAACAACCTTGAGGGATACCTCAGGCGATACATGCTTCATAGCATTCAACATGAGGTCGAGACGCTTGATGCGGCACAGGCGTCCAACGGAGAGGATGTACGGCTTCGCGTTTCGACTTTGGTACCGATCCCCAAGTGGCAAAGGGGGATACAAAACCGTTGACGAGAGCCCATTATACGACTGCAAACGATCCGCCACGTTCTTTGAGATAGCAGATCGATACGCGCACTCACCGAGAGCGACCGTGTCACCATCGGTTATCATTCGACGAAGCACCTCATCACGAGGGTCGTCCCCCATATCGGAATACTGTCCACCATGGAGGTCGTACAACGAGCGAAGTTGGTGCACGAGCCATACACTCTTTTTTGGATGTCGCGCATAGTAGGTTGGAAACTTCGTCGCGATAATGAGGTCTACCTTGCCTCCAGCGAACTCCGCGAGGTCGAGGGAGCGCCACATTGCGGCTTGGGTTAGCAGATTTTGCTTTGGAAGGGGATTAAACGGAAGTTCAATCACATCGGCTTCATGTCCCCTTGCTTTAAGATGCTTCACAAGGGTCGCAACGAGGATCTCCTGGCCACCATGGGTGAACGGAACTTTTGCTCCAAGGACGAGAACTCGTGCCATACCTACGCCACCTCAAGCACAAGAGCGTAGTCTTGGAATCCATAGATCAATCGATTCAACTGCTCGATGTTCTGGTTGATTCGATGCACCGTGTCCACAACCGTCGGTGGATGATTTGGATCGACCGGTATCTCCTTGAGTAGGTGATTCGGGGCAACCGGGGAGAGGTATCGGGTTTCAACGATCTTAAGACCAGCGAGGGTCGCCGTATATCCTAGGGTATCTGGATGCATCGGCCAGATATGTGTTGGGTCTCGGAAGTAATTCGATGAAAGTGCGAGAAGAGATTGCGGATTGATCGTCTCAAAGACGATCTTAGAGCCTACCTTCAATTTCTTTTTCGCCAATTCACACAACTCTCTCAATTGCGTGCGAGTGAGGTGCTCTACAACCTGAATGGCGATCAGACCGCCGAGCGAGGCGTCTGGAAGCGAACGAAGGTGCGCGATGCCATCCCCATATTTCGTATCGCATCCAGCTGCGTTGGCCACATTCACCATAACCGTATCGAGGTCGACACCGTACGACGTCACACCTGCGTTCTTAAAGAGGCGTTGCAACTCCCCGCGCCCCGACCCCATCTCAAGCACCGTGCCGGGAGCGGCTTTAAATATCTCCGGGTAGATGGAGAGGCGTCGTTCAATTTCAGCCTCCCCTCCACGATATCGATTCTCAAGGAGCAGGTACGAAGGATCAGGAACCGCCACCGACTCGGAACTCTCTGAAACACGAGGAGGCTTCGGATCCGTATAGCGAGGGAAGTTATTCACGATCCCCTCTAACCCTCGAACCATCTCGTCAAGGGCTCCGATGCGATCCTTCATGAGAGACTGCATATCCTGCTGCAAAGCGAGGATTGCCGAGCTCTTCTCATCATCGATTCGATCGATCTTGCGCATAACGTCGTTGTCTCGCGCATCGATGTAGCGGCCGATCTCATTTAAGTGCCGAACGAGGTGCTCTGAAAAGGCTCGCTCCGCGTTGAGGTAATCAGCTAAGAAGAGCTTGCGAATGACCTTCCGACTTATCCGCTTAAAGAGAGGTACGAGTTTGCCGAGCGGCCCCCGACGATGGCTCGGAATGACCGCCGGCGTGAGCTGAGAATCGTATGCGAAGTTCTGATTAACGAATCGGAGCTCCTCCGAATGCTGGAGATCCCCCACCCGCACGTTACCGTCTTTGGCGAAGCGGGAAACCGTTCGAGAGAGTTCGCGATTCTTATCCCGACTACCTTCGATATCCGCCTTAATGCGCTCTCTAATTTCGGTCATCAGGGAGCGGATATCCTTCACCGGGAGCTCTCGCGCCGTTGCCTCACCCTGAACTCCTTCCTGCTGAGGCAGCTTTCGAACCTGCTCTGACATTCCCATTCCCCCTGTAAGCCGCTGAAACGAATACCGACCTATACTTGCGGCTTCCCCCGGCTCCGTCAAGAGCCGGGGGGAGGATGATTTTGCCTTAAAACCGATAGGTTAGCGCAGCTCGAATCCGATAGCTCGGGGTAATCTGCGTGTCAGAGTTGTGCACATTAATCGGAAGGTCGTATCCGAGGACCGCCTGCCACCGGTGAGCGGCCAACGCGGTGACCTCAGGACCTAAGAAGGTACCGTTGAAGGCGGTGTCGTCGTATCGCTCACCACCTTTGCCCGTATCGTACCCCTTGTACTGCCCCGAAAGACGAGCTCGCAACGCAACCTGCGCATCATCCTCGAGGTACAGGTAGTGCCCCACCGCGGTCGCCCAGGTCCAGTCATTCGCAAAGGTGTAGTCGAACGCTCCCTCAGTTCGAATCGTATACTGTGCGTCGGTCTGCCAGATGAAGCTCTTCCACTGAGTGTAGAGACCTACCCCAAGCGGAAAGTCCCACGATCCGGATCCGAGCGTGATGTCGTGCCCGTGAATCGCGTTCGCCGCCTGAGGGCCGTGAACCACTCCGTTATGTTTGTGGGCGATGGAATGGTGCTCCATCTCCCCGTGAGAATCGCCGTGAGAGTCGCTATCCCCTGGGCTCTCGTCCTCCTCTCCGTGGGAATCCTCCTCATCTCCATGATGCCCAGGAGCGCTCTCCTCCCCGAGGTAGTGCGCGTCTCCGGTCGGAAGTTCCACGCCTCCGAACATGCGTAGTCGCGCGAGAAGATCGCCATTCGCGTAGTTCACCGGAACGTAGTGAGCCAACAAGGTGATGTCGCCAATCCCCGCATCACTCCCCCGCTGCACCTTTTCATCCTCAATTCGACGCCATGTGCGGCTTACAACCGGCACGACCAATTGGAGGGAGGTCGAGTTACTGACATCGTACTGTCCGGACACCTGAGAGACCGAGCTCTTGAGGAACTGATTGTACGTGTTTTCGGTATAGTGCCCATCGGTCTGAATCCGATCGAGCGCTGTGAACTGCTCGGCAAGACTGAGCCGAAAGGAGCTTTGAATTGGGCTCTCCACCTGAACAGCTGAGTACAGAGCGCAAACATCACATGCCTGAGCTGCTTGCGAGAAGAGAAGCACTCCATAAGAAACGGCGAGTGCATGCCGTATGAATCGATTTTTCATAACCATTGATAGTAAGATTTATTAGCGGCGCTAACCGCGAACGTAGCCGAGAGTTCAACCTAGAGAGGCGGCACACCTTGGCGTGAATGTATCGGGTTATGCAAGGCGCGGCGGAGAGCGCGCCCGTGGATGATCGCAGCTTCCACGGTGAGCCCCGACCCCGGCGCGCGCGGAATGAACGATCGGAACAAATTCGACAGTGGACTTCTCCTCAGGCTCTACCGTAGCCGGAAGGACATAGCTCGCCGTAAGGGATCGCATCTGACCGAAGACGCACGGCTTCTGCTCTTGGGCCTGAGAGCGCGCAGCGCCCTTACGTTCATGACAACGGCACTTGCTCTGCGGTGCACGCGACACAACAGCTAACGACAACAGCACAAGGGCCATCGTCAGGGAGAGTGAGTATCGCACACGAGAAGGGAACATGGTGGAACGCTACCATGAGATCGGATGGATCTCCAGACAACCGCCGAAGGTCGCCAGGTAGGGTCGAGCGACACGAAATAACTCACGACAAGCTCCCCCACCTCCCCCCTTTCAGAAGAGAACACCGATTCCCCCGTAAGTGCTTTGCATCTCTCCTGTCGTCCCCCTATCGTTACCAGGACACCGCAGGCCTGTGATTGCTATGCAAAACCGGATATCTCACGAGGAGGAGCTTTCGTCTCTGTCTGGCTTGGGATCCCCCTCGAGGGACGGGTACGTCATCGACCCAACGATCGAGCGCATCGTTGCAACTCTTGCACCGGTCAACCAATCCGCTCTCCTCCAAGGAGAGTTAAAACTACGCTTATCCTCTCTTATCCATCTCGAACGCCGTCCCCTCCGCGTCGGTATCTTCGATGGCGCATTCGACCCTCCTCATCGAGGCCATGAGGAGACCGCACGAGCAGCGATAGGGATCGGAAATTTAGATCTCTTGGTCGTTACCTGCTACCCACTCGCCCCTACCTGGAAACCCGATCTCTCACCGCACCATCTCCGCGTAAAGATGACCTCGTCATATTTCTTGGAGGACTCACACTCGGTAGTGACACCTCTTCCCAGCGCAGCTCTTGAGGAGCTCTTTCGCAACCACCTCACCGTGGGAGTTATAGGGTCCGACACCTTCAATCGCTTTCTTCAGCTCGGCATATCTCGACATTTTAATGCTCAGAGCATCTTTGTCACGGAACGACGAAACGCTCCTCTCGCGAGCGCTCCTGTGACCCTTGAGGGACGACCGGTTCTGTACGTGGGAGCGACACAATTGGCATTCAATACAAGTAGCTCCTCCCATATTCGAGAAACGCTCGCGGGGGGCGCTCACCCTCCGGCATCAACGATGCTCAATGAGAGCGCGGTTCGGATTCTCAGAACTGAGGGGCTCTATCTTCGCCCCCGCTCGATAAGAACCCCTTTCCTGGAATCCTCTCCTGTCCCTGCTCAAGAACTTCCCCTTCCGGAACGGTACATGTCCTGCTCCCTAGAGCCGCATCAGGGCCTCATGAATGGACTTCTCTCGGATTCCGCTCTGCATCGCGTGCGCACGGTGTCTGGGAAAACGGTTGCCTTCCGAAAGAGCCTGCCTCCCCACCGAGATCCTGAAACCAATCTCTCAGACGAGCTTCTTGGGCTTCAAAGTTTTAACACCCTACACATTCCCAACGCTCGAGCTCCTTTCGGCGAGCTCTCACGAGATCCGCTCGCGCTTTGGATAGAGTCCGCCCCAGGAGAAACGATCGCAGACCTCCTAATCGGATTCGAGCGAGGAGAGCAAAACATTGAGGACACCTGTGGGGTGCTGCGAAGTGTAGGAACGATGCTTCGAAACTTGCATGACGCAGCGCCCCTTCCCTACTCGCCTGATGCAACGAAGCTGCTCACAGCGTACATCAACGAAACGAGAGCTTTGATCGCTCAGGCCTCACAGTGGCAACTCGATGAGCCACAATGCCGCAAGGCGATCACGGACTTCAGAGAGAGTGCCGATGTATTGGTACGAACCGGTCTTCGATGTGGATTAATCCACGGCGACGCCAACTGCGGAAACTTCTTGTGGGATTCACTCGAACGAACTATGTGGGTAATCGATCTACAACGATTTGGCACGCAGCTTCGCACCGCGAGCCCAGGATTTCCAACGTTCGATCTTCACAACCTTTTGAGCGCCCTAGACTACTATCCAAACATCGGATTTCGAGGGAAACAAGGCTCGCCGGGGCGTCTGGTGGGCGCTCTCTATGAGGGATACGGGGAACTGCCACAGCAAGAGGATCGATTCTTTCGAGCTCGGCGCATCATTCAAAAACTCTTGGGACGACACCTCCGCGGAGAGCCCCCACATCTAACCACCGCGGGTCCCATACGATAACAACCGAGAGGATGGCATACCGGGCCGGGAATCTCTACGCACCTCTACTGCACACCGGAGGCGCCATAACTCGCCTATTTCCCTACGCAAACAATTTCCCTTCGTTGAGCTTTACCTCCCACGATATACTTAAGCTATGGCCTCTCAGCCCCTGCCTATCTTCGCTTTAACCTTTGTCATATTCCCAGGCGAACGGATACCTTTTAGGATCTACGAGCCTCGCTACAAGGCGATGGTGCAGGACTGTCTCGACGAGAGTGGCGACCGAGGGAAACGTGAGTTTGGGATCCTCTTCGCCACAGATAGAGATAACGCGGAGGTGGGATGCTGCGTTCAGGTGGATCGAGTACTGCGGCGCTATCCCGACGGCTCGATCGATATCTTAACACGGGGCACGCGACGGTTTTTCGTGCAACGTTTCGTATCAGGACGTCCGTATCCCCAAGCTATCGTTGGATACTACGATGACGATTCGTTTCCAGATTGTCGCCTCGCTAACGTCGCATCCTCGCTCCATACGAAACTGATCGAACTTACCACCGAGAAGGTAGAGGTGCCCCTTTACGAGACGCATGACCTGGTATCCTTCCTTCTGGGTCACAACGCAGGACTGACCGACGTCGAGCGTCAAGAGCTGCTCGAGATGCGAAGCGAGCGGATGCGGCTAGAGTTCCTGATAGCTTTTTATCGACGCTCTATCCCTCAGGCGATGCAGAATCGAGAGCTCAAGGAGCGCGTGACGCTCAACGGACATTTGCGAATTGTGAAACCAGCCCCACTGTGAAAAAGGGCCTGCTTGGAACGGGGGCTAAGAGGGCTTGTGGAGGATGGTGGAATTAAAAACACGAAGGAGCGCCAAAGAGGAGTTACTCTCTTTGGCGCCCCACAAACTCCGTCAATGCGAACTATCGTTTATTTCCTTTCCTAGCTCGCACCCTCTCAAACATCGAAAACAGAACGGCTTTGAACTCCTTGGTAGGTTTTTTTAATTCCTCCTCAGGATCCTCAAAAGTCGGGTTTACCGGGAGCTTCATCTCACGCCGCGCAGCGACCCAAGACTTCAGACACGCCTCGAAAGTAAATTCTGGATTGTAGGCGACCCACTTTCCGAAGCTCTGAGCGAGCTCTTCCGTTGTGAGCGGAGATACACGTCGCTCTGCCGTCTCATCAAACGAACTACTAGTGACATCGTCACTTCCAATCCCACGCCGCGCTGCGACGTCCTTCACTTCTTTTACCATCGTCTTATCCTCAACGAGTAAAACCTGGGTAGAAAACCATTTCTCCACCATCCACACGTGCGCTCGTGCCCGACCGCATGTGTGGATGGTCTGTATACCGCAAACGGCAGATCCCGTTCGCACTCCCCTACTACCCCTAGCTAAGAACTGATGGACCTAGATTTATGCCCTAACGACTCCCGCTACTCAATGAAAGACAACAATCCGCAGTCCAACTGGCCGAATACACATCCCTTGGCGGGCCATGCCTACCCTCGCGACGCTCTGAGAGTGAGAAAAATCGCACCCTTAGGGGGATCGCTCGTTGGGGTCACATCCCAACACATACCGACTGATCCGTCATAGGAAGGGCACGGAGAGCTCCGTAGGATCGGTCCGCTACCAAAGATTAATCATCAAGCAGACGAAACAATTTGAGTAGCTTTCCGATCCGTAGTACCAACAATTGATACACTGAGAGGTAATGTCCATGTCAGGAGCACACGTAGCATCACCGCGACGAGAACAACGGGAAGTAAGCCCCGGAGACTCCTCGTCTGCCCGCCGCTTGGCGTCAGCAGACGTGAAGCCACTGTCCGACGCGGAAC
>JBEGVS010000070.1:0-5039 GCA_041178185.1 Pseudomonadota bacterium | reverse complement strand
CCTGAAACCGCCGCGAGCATATTCCCCGACGCGAGCGGAACGACAGCAACGCTAGCAACCGATATCGACGGCTTACCCATCGTGCTCGCAGAATCAAAGCTAAGGGTTGACGAGCCCGCGTTCGTGGTTCTTCGCGCGGTGAGGTGGTACCGATCCGTGACGGCACCTAAATCCTTAAACGCCGCCGTCCATACCTTGTCGTTCGTATCAAGCGAGACAGCCGGCATGATGTATTTGTCACTGCTTGAGCTACCATCGAGCACAGTCACTTCGCTATCGAAGGTGATCGTGGTACCTGAGATCGAACCCCTACGTATAACCACGTCATAGGTATTCGCCTCCGTCACAAGGAACACATACGATGTTCCCCCGATAACCTTAAAGGCTACCGAGAAGTTCGATGTGTTGTACGAGAGGTTTCCTCGCGTGGTCCACGTCGACGCGTCTGACGATGAGGCGTAGTCGATCTGCGAACCTGTGTACCAGAACACCCAGTGGTTATTCGAACCTGAATCGAAGAATGTTTTTCTGCTACCTGAGGTGGTGGAGTTCGTTGAGGTCGATGCGCCAACTACCGAGACCTGCGCGTGCGCTTCTGTGATCAACGGCCCACTGAGAAGTGCGTGCAGTAGATACACTATCCCTATCATCACGGTTGCGATGAGGTAATGCCTTGATTGGTGGACGAGTCCGCCAGTTCTCAAGGCAACTGCTGCGGGAGGCCCCGTCGGGCCAAAAGCGCTTTTCATCCATAGGTTGAGATCGTTCTAGGGGGCAAAACTCTGCAGGTTTTTGCGTAAAATCGCTCCCATTTAGGAAGTCTTTTTTTGAACCCCTATTTTAATAGTATGTTCAGCTTGTTACTGGATGGGAATTTGTACCAGATTTGTACCGGAATTTAGGAGGAACGCGGCGCTATTCCCGATTTGCATAGTCAGCTCGCCAAAAAGATGCACTTCAACTTTATTAAACTTTGCCATCCCATCCAGGCTGTGAAAGGAATGTGTCTCGTCAGGGGCGACGCCCGAGCGAACTTTTAACGTGGATCTCGCTATACGAAGAAGATTCGCGACCTCGAGGAGCTTGCGCAACGATCTCACCACAAAGGAGCGAGCTACTTACCCAAAAACAACTTCTGCTGGATCCATTTTGAGTACTCGCCTCTTCCACCGGGCTGCTTGTCGTAGTTCTTGAGCGCATTGTTGCCGCGATCGTAGTACCAGGCACGTGTCGTGATGCGGATTCGATACGGAACACACGGCACAGCATCGGTGCGCATGCGGATGTAGACGCCAGTGCCTGATGCAGCGCCATACGGGTAGAGCCGCACCTTGGTTCCGTACACCTCACTCACATCCACCGGCACAAATTCCTCAGGCAGATAGAGCGTTTCAAACAAGGTGGTCTCGCCCTTAGCGCCATCATCTATCAGACGCTCCTCTCGCTTCGTCTCTGAGGACTCACATCGTGGCGGCTTGGAGTAGGTCGGCGTTGGGATGGTATCAACCATTTTATTTTCAGTTCGGAAAGAGATAGGAGGATGAGGATCCAGGTACACCTGCTCCGGTTTCGGAAAGGGAATGCCATCTCCTCCCCTCACGTGAGTCCTTGGCGTTGTATCACCTCGAGCTACCGACGTTGGTATGGGCTGTCGCGCGTCGATCGCTTGTTTCATCGCCTCCGCCTCCCTGCGAGCCTTATCGAAGACCCGCTGTGTTTCGGCGTTGCTGGCTCCCTGTTGCTGCGATCGAAGTCTATCAACGTGACGTTGGAGTTCTGCGAGGGAATCGTCCCCAAATGCAACAGGGGCATATGCCATCACTGCCGTAACTCCGACAGCACATACGATACCTATCATCCCCAAACGTCTCATACCTAAAAACTCTTCACACCTGCCGTAGGAGTAGCGGGAACTTCAAACATCGATCGCTCCGGCTCTCGATACTCACCCTCGCGATCAATGCACTTATCGATCGCCATAATTCCCTCTACGATATGAATACCCTTACTATCTCTTAGAACCCAGGCTGGTGACGATTCGATGTTGAGCCTCTGCGGAGGGCGATGTACGGCACCGAGGTATATCTTTCGAGCGGCGGCTTCGTTCTTGATTGCGTCCGACACGTTTCGATGATCTCCGATGTGGTAGATCTCAACTAACAGCACACTCGGATTTTTTCCAGCAACCTTAAATGCTGTCCGCATGACCTCCTCGAAGTGTCGCTTATCATTGGACGCAACATACAGCGTGATTCGCATGCGAGGTTGTGCTGGCTGAGGGCGAGAGGAATTTGCAGCGGCAACTGAAGCTACTGCGGGAGCCTTTTGCGCTGGAGGTGCTCCCTCTTTCGGACGCACTACGGGAGCGGGATCTTGTGGTGGAAGCTGCATCCCTTGTCCCGAGATATTCGGCGCTCCGGCATAGTTCTTGTCGTAAAAGGAACCTGGAGAGCCTGATTGACCATACACGAGAGGAGCGCCAAAAGCCATAAACAAGGCGATACAAGCCAAACCCAACTGACAACAAACGGATGTGATACTGGCCAACGATACGTTCCTCATAGCGGCGGTGGCGGCGTTATCCCACCAAAATTCTCCTCTCCGCATGCCTCAGCAAACTTGCCCGCTGCTGCTGGATTTCTCCATCGTACGTAACCGGCTGGACAGGTTGCAAATACACGGAACGCAGCGGCGTAGTTGAGTACGTTCTCATCAAAGTTGCGGTTGTGGAAGTTTTCCTTTTCTTTGTCCGCCCACTCACGATCGTACTTGTTAAACTCCTGAACTTTATCCTGTGTGAATGGTTTGTGATTAACATCGCTGATGTAGAGCTGATCAGGTTTGTCCGCTCCCTCATAATCCTCGCCATCGTAGGAACGACAAAGCTGGAAGAGCTCGTTCATTCCCTCCCCTTCCCATTTTTTTCCGGTGAAGAGATCCATCTGCCTCGTATACGGCATCGGTTCGAACCGCTTGTAGATGCTCTGAACACCGTTAGACATCTCTCCTGGATAGTAACCGGCTGCGTGGAGGAAGGGGATGGCGTGGTCGAGCGTTCGGGGATCGATCTTTGCCGTCGAGTGGAGTTCAACTGGAACCATCCGAGTAGAGAAACCTCCCTCCTTCGGGTCCCCAACCCGGCAGGTATACCCCACCATCTGCTCGGTGAAGAGACCGAGCCCCTGCTTCTTCAAAACGCCCTCAAGCAGGAACTCTCCACCCTTCGGATTCGCCATCACATTCATCTTCTGGCAGTAGAGGGGATCAGCTGCGTAAGCCATCATTCCCATTGTAAAATTCGTCTTCGTGCCGTCCGTGTTGAAAACCCGCGACGTTTCCTTCGGATCCGTCATAAGCTTTACAGCTTGTGGGCAATAGTTCGCCCATATCGGAAGCGCTTGGAGCGCCTCAAGGGTAGGACCGCCCATGATCTGCTTCGTATCATAGCGAGGATCCATCAACTTCATGAACTGATCTGGGTGCATACAGAACTGCACCGCAAGCGCCCGTCGCTCTTGCGGATCCATATGAGCGAAGTTCACCCGCATAGTGAGGCCACCCCCCTGAAGGCTATCCGTGAAGCGAAGAGATTTATCCTTGGGACGGAGGTTCTGTAAGGAGTCGGCGACCTTCGCGCGAATCGAGTCATCCGTAACGTCTGCGCCCTTTTGAATCGCCTGAGTGACCCATTCGCTATTCTCCATCATTTTGTCGGTTGCCCCCATGCACGCCTGAACTCTGTCTCGCGAGGCTATCATGGTTGTGCCACGCTGCGGCTCCCAGCCGACTGCGTTTACGGGGAAGTAGTACTCGAAAAGTCCCGCCCACCCATCACCCATAGGGTGCTTACAGGCGATCTCCTCCATGTAGGCCCACTCGTCCTCTTTGCGAACACAGCACGCCTTAAAGTTTGTCGGCTGCGTAAAAGCGGAATAGACATCGGTGCTGACTCCACAACACAGAGGCGTTTGGTGTTCACCGGGCCAGAAGCAACCCGGGCACGCTCCGTAACAAAATAGGGAGTTGGGAACCGGAACCCCGGCCCAGGCACGCCCAGCAGGACCTATAGCCTCCTCCTCTCGGGCCCCCGGATCAATATCGAGGTCGCGCAGGTGCGGGCTGAACCACTTATCGAGCTCCTCCTTTGGGGTCATCGCCTGTTCAGGCTTGAGGTAGATCTTGTCGAAGAGCTTGCGCATGTTTTCAAGCACCTCCCCCTCGCTCGCTACTCCACCTGAGCTGCTCTCTTGATCTACCCGAAATGTATTCTTGCCATCCTTGCCCTGCTTCAGTTTCTCTGCGGTTTCCACACCATCTGCCGCTGAACTGCTGCCACCAAACAGACCAGGAGGAAATTGTGCGAAGACGGAGCGAGGTGCAACGACGTGCGAGAGCGCAAGCGCGCAGAGAGCTATGAATGAATAGAGGCGTACACACCTCAACGCATGAACAACAAAGAAACCTTTTCTCACCTCACCTCTCCCCATGGAGGCTTTTACACACACAAACGTTTTTCGGCCAAGGAAAACGTTCCTTACCAGTACCTCTATCGGCACAGCCGGGCCGTAACCCCACCATTTGGCGTTTAGAAACCACCGACCCTAGCCTAAAAGAGTTATGCGAGGTTCTCGTATCGATGTTTCTTATTCTTTCGGGGGGTTGGGGAGGATACTACATGGTTTCAAGGGGTTACCCATGGTTAAGGCAGGTCTTTTCGCGCCACCCGGAGGGCCCGTCTCCCGACGGGCCGGAACCCGCAATCAAACGTTCGCACATACCCGGCTCGTGAGGACACGAGCCCTCCGGATGAACACCGTGCGCCAACAACCCTTCGCCCTAGCTTCAATCTCGGTCTCATCGGTTAACAGCTCCCACCGAACGTTCGATACGTCGAGATGTGCCATACCGAGCTCACGCTAGATCGCGCATACATCATGGCGCCACCCGGAGGGCCCGTCTCCCGACGGGCCGGAACCCGCAATCAAACGTTCGCACATACCCGGCTCGTGAGGACACGAGCCCTCCGGATGAACACCGTG
>JBEGVS010000069.1:0-50678 GCA_041178185.1 Pseudomonadota bacterium | reverse complement strand
ACAAGATGAAGTTCATAAGCTCTACCCTGAATATCGAGAGGTTAAGGCGATAGAGCTTATGACAGCGGTGTTGCTGAATGACCTTATAAATGGCGAGCCCCGGATGCTTGACGGAAATAATCACCTTCGCTGCGAAGAGCCAAATAAATATGGCGGGCGCGTCAGCGTTGGCGTCTTTTTTGCTCGCGGCTTGGGGGTCGGCGGTGCCTACGGCGGCCACGACCGTGGCTGCGTTGGTCGTGCTCTTGCCCGGAAGTGGTAGCAATTGAGTTCCGGTCAACGCGTGCCGGAGACCGCTACCTGCACATAGTTCACCGAGCTGTTCTACGGCACTGGTGCAATTGCTACCTCTGTATTCACCCCACCCTCGCTGAGCTCGCGAGCCCCTAGAAGGGGCGGTCTTGCTCGTTGGTACTTGGATACTTGGTCCCCTCCGGTAGGAGGGGTTGTCCCATTGGAAGCCGTAGCGAAGCGGAGGCGCGGCTGTTTGATCGAAATTTGTGGGCAGCCTTTTGTGTTATTTCGCATCGCAAAATATCTTTGCCTCACGCAACACGGCGCTCAGGAATGAGCGCCTTCCCACGTCACGGGTCGCAGTTCGTCATCCGGCACGAAAAAAGGGGGCCCGTAGGGCCCCCTTGTAACGTTCGCGCATTTCGCGACCTCTAGTAATGGTTCTTCCCCTGATCGAGCTCCTTCAAGCTCTCTTGAGCGGCTTTGAAGGCGGGGTCGATCGACAGCGCTTGCTTAAACTCGTAGTTGGCGTCTGCTGCACGATCCATGTTGAGATAGGCTTTGCCAAGTTCGTAGTGAGTCTCGGCGTTGTTGGGGCAGAGACGGAGAGCTTTGCGAAGATGAAAGAGTTTATCGGAGTCGTCAGAGGCGTTTGCTGCTGCATCGCGGGCTTCCTTTCCTTCCGCACATCCACCGGTCGCTTGGGTCGTCTCAGCAATCTTCGCGGTTGTTTCCTCCTTTACAGGGATCGGCTCGGGTTGTGTTTCAGTCTTGATGACCTCAGCTGTTGTGGAGGCTTGGCTCGCAAGGTCCTTCTCCTCAATTCCTTTGCCGACAGGAGGGGATGCTTTCACCTTCTTAGGTTCCACGGGAAGGGGAGCTGGCTTCGACTCGTATCGAGCGAGAGGCTCAGAGGGTCGGGCGGCGAGGGGTGGGGGTGAATAGCGAGAGGTGCTGCTTTGTCCTCGTGGTGATGGCCCGCGCTGTTGCAGTTGAAGGCGTTTCTGTTCAACGAGGTATGCGTTGACGCTCTGCGTGCGTGCCGGCGAATAGCCCGTGTCAGATTGCATGCGACGAAGCTCCTCGATCTCAGAGCGTTGTGTTCGGATAGCTTTGTCCTGACGTTGGAGTGTTTCTTTCTGAGAGTCGAGTTTCTCTTGCTGCGCTTGCAGGGCGTTGCCGATGAGGGCACCTGTTGCAGCCCCGGCAACGGCGCCGATGGCGACACCACTTCCGGCGTTACCCGTTTGGTTGCCGACAATTGCGCCAAGTCCAGCACCGATGGCTCCCCCAGCTGCGGCGCTTACAGCTGTCGTTTGCTTCGGTTTTGTGCACCCTGTAACCGCCACGGCTGTTACCGTGAGGAAGAGGAGTGTTCGAGTTAGTGAGAGAGCTTGTGTCATACGTCCTTGCACCTGTTTTGTATTCCTACTTCCCGTGAGTCTTACTCGGAGGCGTTTGGATAGCGCTGCTTGTAGTATCCATCGTGAAATTTTTGACGTCGAAGGTCGTCGACCTCTTGCTGTTGCTTTTTCATGCGCTCGTACTGCAATTGCTTGAAGTGTTCACGCTCTTTGTCCGTTGCGGCTTCGAGATCTCCTGAGGGCAGAGCTGGATCGACGTAGGGCAACTTATCGGGCTCACGTGCGTCGAGGTCCATGGAGGTATCGAGGGGTGGAGGCGGTTCGTGTCGAGAGCTGCATCCGGTAATAATGATGGTTGCAATTGCTGCGATGATCAGGTGTACGCGCTTCATCTCTTTACCTCTCATGAAGAGACAATCTCTCGGACTCGCTCTCTTGTGAGCGGAGCCTGCTCTTAGTGTAACTGCCACTGGAGCACCCGTGGTCAGGGCGCTGGCGGTTCTTTGATTCTAATGGTTTGTAAGTGATTCGGGCAATGTGAAAATCGTCGCGTGTAGTGAATTACCGCTGACGTTACAGTGGGAGCTCCTTCTCCTCTGTTGAGACGCTCTCGGGAGTCGCCGGTTTGTGCGGCAGGAACACGACCACCATGATACCGAGGAAGATCGCACTGTCGGCGATATTGAAAGCAGGCCAATGGTAGTCGCCGATATAGAAATCAAGGAAATCGACGACCGAACCGTACGTAAAACGATCGATAATGTTACCGATCGCCCCACCTAACACAGCGGAGAGACTCACTCGGGCCAGGGGCGTTTGGCAATTTGGGTGAAGAAGAAAGACCACGACGGCTACCAAGGCGAGGAGGATTGAGACGCCAAGAGCGACCTCACGCCACCCGGAAGGGAGGTTGGACCAAAGTCCGAATGCTGCGCCAGGATTAAAGGTAAGGGTGAGATTAAAGAGTCCGGGAATAACCGAGAGGATCTCTCCTGGGCGGAAGGTCTTCAGTATGAGTTGCTTTGAGATCTGATCGATAAGGATCGTGAACGTAGCGACCGTGATAATAAGCGAGATGCCGCGCCGTTTGAGAGGGGATGATGAGCAACAGGAGGTCATGGCCGCTAAGTTTAGCAGATGGTGAGACGGTGGGGCAGTAGGAACGAGGGGCTCTGATTGAATTAGTTGCCACGACGTACCGCTCACCCTCGTGGAGGCGCATCGACGGGTGCTGTTTTGGCTCCTTACGGAGAGGGGTCTAGTAATCGCTATCCCGGACCTTCGTTGTCGGCTTCGGGGTTGGAGTTGGTTCTACCACTACCGAGGATGCGTCAAGTTTGACCTCCGCGATCGTGCCGTTCTTTGTGCTCACCGCGAGGCGTTGGGAGGTCACGAAGGTGGTTATCTGAGCAAGTGGGATGTGGTGATCGGAGAGCTCTTGAAGAAGTTTTGGAAGGGCCGCAGGAGCGATCGTGAAGGTCGGATCCGTTGCAAGGATGTGAACGTGTACCTGGGAATCCTTCCCAACCGAGGCGACCCGCTGCCCATCTTCCGAGAGCGCAACGCCGGTCACTCGCCCTTGATGAACCTTCTTTCGAGCAGAGAGCATGAATCCCTTCACGCGCCAAACCTCGATATGCCCATCTTCTGTGCCAACACCGACGTACTCTCCATCTCGAGAGATTGTCAGCGCCGAGATCCCTCTGTCCGCAGGCCGTGGAGCCACGAGTGCGGCGGGAATGTCGGTGTAGAATCGACCTTTAAAGAGGTTTTTGTCATACGCGCCGGCGTGATCGTCAGCGGAGTAGCTGAGCCACCCTATGAGACCTCCGTCCCAGTCGGAGGAGAAGAACGCTCGGCCGACCGAATGCCCCACAAGGCCGCTCACCATAGTTTGATGTCCGATGTATCGCTCCACCATCTTCTCTAGTCGCTCGGTAGTGGGGGACTCCTGCTCCTCCATAAACCGCCATCGATATATTCGACCATCGGTGCCACCAATGAGCAGTGAGGTGTCTAGGTCGTGGAACGCTAGGGTGGTGGGCCGAACCTTCAACCGGGAGAAGGTTCGCCTCTGTGCGCATCCAATCAGGCAGGCGATGGTGATCCCCTTCTCGTCTGCCCACGCGATGAGGGCTTTTGTCTCTCCAAGTGCGACCACCCTGGGGGTGGCGTTGAGCTGCTTGATTTCATGCCCCTGTCCGGTGCCGAGGTCCCATCCGACAACTCGACCGTCCTGCCCGACCGATAGTACAGCCGGTGAGGTCGACGGGAGGGGGTATAACCCGAGGACCTCTCCGGTATGGCCTGCGGTAGGGGCAAACTGAGCCGGGGAAAGAGCTGCTGTTGGCTTTATATCCTGTGATATTATGTAGTTGGATGTATCCCCGGGCTTAAACGCATCAACCGCCTGATCGGCGATATGGCACCCCGAAATGGCGAGAAAGAGGCTACAAAGGACTGGATAGTACGTGTTTTGGGCCATACCGACGGGGATCCTAGGGGCTCAACGAAAAAGCATACACGAAACTTCCGCTAACCACTCCAATGGTATAGACTAACTGACCAGGATTTAGGAAGGTCATGTAAGGACCTTTTCTGGTATTCATTCGCACAGCTTCCCCACATCAGTGGAAGCGGTCCCAACACGAGAGGGGTGCGAGCAAAGCGGTCTGAATCGAATCGTTCGATCGCTGTATGTATGGAAGTTATCGGTGGGTGGTCCTGTAGAGCTGTTCTGCTATCACGCAGGAGCTCGTGTTCAATCCGCACATAACGTGTCCCTCATTTAGGAGTGGTAGAACAAACTATGGAACATATTTATTTCGAAGTCGGCACCTCGCTTTTAGCAAAGCCTCAAGCGCTCTGCGACATTCTTGAGCTCGAGGCAGGGCATTCATGTATCGTCTTCTGTAATTCCCCATCAGATGCGGACTTCGCCGACGTTGTTTTGAGAAAGCGCGGCGTCGCTTCTCTCAAGTTGGTTGGATACGTTCCGCAGATTAAACTCAGCAAAGCTATTCAACAGATTCAAAAGAAAGAGGTTGGGTGCCTCGTTTTGACGGATGTCGCCGCTCGCGGGATTCCGCTTGAGGACTTCGATATCGTTGTGAACTACGCTGTGCCTACAGATCCGGAGGTGTACTTCCACCGCTACTCTGAGAGTGAGACTGATCGAAAGACCAAGAAGGTTATCAGCCTCGTAGCGGCGCTTGATTTATCAAACTTCCATTACCTTAAAAAGCTTGGAAAGCTTGAGTTCGTTCAGAAGACTTTGCCAACGCCGGAAGAGCTTTTCCTGGCGAAATTCACACAGCTTCGCGAACAGGCTATGGAGAAGGCGCTCTTGAGCGATGCCGCTCTTGGGCAGCTTGTGGACAAGGTGCTGGGTGACGGTAACGCTCGCGATATCGTGGCGTTGTTGCTTCACAACACGATGACCGTTCTTCCATCTCTCAAGGCTGCTCCAGCCGCTGATGAGTCCGGCGAGTATGCTGGTGAGGAGGATGAGGAGGGTGGTTCTCGAGGTCGCGGAGGCCGTCAAGGTGGTCGTCGTGGAGATCGCGGGGATCGCGGAGGTCGAGGCCGATGGCAGCAAGAGCAAGGCGAGGAGGATTTCGAAGACGATGACGATAGCCAGGCGCGCTTCTTAGGCACCGCAGAGGGCCAAGAGGAGCGACAGGGTGGTCGACGTGATGGCCGTCGTGGGCGCGATCGTGGAGATCGTGGCGGCGACCGTCAACGTGGCAATGGTGGACGTCAGGAGCGTGGCGGCAGACGTGATCGCGGAGAGCAGGGCGATCGTGGCGAGCGCGAAGAGCGCTCATCGGAGCCGCGACAACGTCAACAGCGCAAGCCGATCGTTGTCGACAAGGAGGCCCGCCTCTACGTTGGAGCTGGTGCTACGCACGGGATCTCCAGCGAGGCTTTGACGCAGGACGTTATTAGCCTTTGTGGTCTTAACGCGGGCGACGTTCATCGTGTGAGCGTTCGAGAGAACTACTCATTCGTTGACGTGCCTGAGGCTGTAGCTGATCAAGTTGTTGAAAAGCTCGGTGATTCTTCCGTTCCATCCACGGGATCGAAGTACTACGTCAAAAAAGCTGTGACCCTCTCTATTCCACGCGAGGGAGCTGCAGAGGGTGCCCAAGCTGATGGCGGCTTCGAGGGTGGTGAGTCTCATGAGGCGCACGGCTCTAACGAAGGTCATCAGGCAGAGGAGGGGCCAACCCTTCTCGCGGTAGATGACCTGGCGTAAGGCGTAAAGCCTTCGTGCAAGGGGCCCCGCGGTAGGTATGCTACCGCGGGGCCCTTTTTACATGCTCCCGTGTCGTCGTGATGCCTCTCGGCGGGCCGGGTTCCCTTAGAGCGAAGCCTGCCAAGAGGTGCGCATGCCCTTGCGGCTCCCCGCGCAGACGCTGTTCTCCCTCATACCCCCAAGCTCATCCTTACTTTAGGCTGCTTAAACTAAAGGAGCACCGCCATGAACAACACAGATATGCACGAGCAAGAGATGGGCGAGCGATATCGCTCTATGCTGCAGGGTTACTATGAGCGGCTCCAACAGGAGCGTATAAAAGCAAGCGCTCATATCGCGATTGAGGAGGTTAAGCTGCGGCTCTTCCTCTCTCTCTTGGACAAGCCAGAGGATCGTCATCGCGAACACGATCAACGTCTTAGCGCGTAGCCTGTACCGGGCGGAGTATCGCTAACGCGATCGCCGTCAGAAGGGTTCCGGCGAGAAACGGTGCGGGAGTGGCCGCCGCAAAGAGCGCTCCGGCAGCGGTTGGCCCCACGATCCGTCCGAGAGCTTGACTCGATTGATTGAGCGCTAGGCCGAGTCCCTGTTTATCATCCGGGCAGGCGAGCGACACCAGTCCAGCCATCGATGGGTTGAACATGCCGGAGCCGAAGGCGAGAATAACCGCCGTAAGCAGGAAGAGGGGAAACGACCCGAGATATCCAAGTATCGGGATGAGCACGAGGCTTACCGCGATGGTGACGAGCCCGATTCGGCACAATGTTATTTCAGCGCTCTTTTTCAGCCATTTTCTCACAAAATAGCCCTGCACTACGATGGCAGATAGACCTACGACGACAAGGAAGGTTGCCGTACGAGATGTTGCTTCTTTCATCCCCTCGTTGCCCGATGCCTGTACCCACACACTCTCGATGTAGAGTCCAACGGTTTGTTCCATGAGCGCGAATGCCGTCATGCTTAAGAAGGTCGTTAAAACCAAAGGTCGAATCGTCTTATCGGTCTTGAAAAAATCCAACAACTTGGAACGGTTTCGTTCTCCGCTCTCAGAAGGGCGGCGAGTCTCCGGTACGCGCAGGAGTACGAAAAGGAGGTTGAAGGCCGCGAGCGTCGCCGCGAAGGCCGCTGGAGCCCACGGCTGAATTTTAAAAAGGATTCCCCCCAGCGCGGGTCCGAATACGAATCCCATACCAAATGCGGCACCGATAATCGCCATCGCACGGCTTCGTTCGTGTGGGGCGTGTGTATCAGAGAGTACCGCTTGCGCTGTAGAGATGTTGGCGGCACCTGCGCCCGCCAGCGCTCGCGCAGCAAAAAGTCCGAAAAGGGATGTCGCTGAAGCGAAAGCGAGGTGCCCGAAGCTCGTCATGCAGAGGGTTGTGAGGAGGATCGGCTTCCGTCCATATTTATCTGACAGAGCGCCCCACACCGGAGCAAGAACGAACTGCATCAGGGCGTAGGTTGTACCAACGAGTGTCACCGTTCCTGGCTCGGCCCCAAAATGCTTGGCCAAGAAGGGTTGAGCGGGGATGAGGAGTCCGAGGCCCATGACATCCAGGAGCACGATCAGGAATACAGCAAATTTGGGAGGTGTGTGTCGAATTGTCATGCGCACTCAAACGGAGACGGTACTTAAAAACCCGCCCCCCAGGCTTCTACCGTGGAGCGCAGATAGTTGCAATCTTTCCGCTATTTAGAACGCTTTACCGGGTTCCCGGTTTAGCCTAAATTCGTACTCTGCCGTGTTGTTGTGGGAGTTTCGCCCACGAGAGGAAGAGTTGATGAGTACTGAACTGTCACAAGGCCACATCGCCGAGCTTGGCGAGCGTTTTCAGCGCCAGCTTGGAGAGATACAGCGCCCCGAGGATGTAGAGCTGCTTCGCCGCGATCTACTGGGCAAAGAGGGGACCCTCAAGGAGCTCTTCAAAAAGTTGCGAGATGTGCCGGCCGAACAGAAGCCAGCAGTAGCGCAGCTCTTAAACCAACTCAAGGAGAGGGTTGAGGCTGAGCTTGACGCGAAAGAGCAGAGTTTCAAAGCCAAGGAGCTTCAAAAGCAGCTTGATGAGCAGTACCTCGATCTCTCCCTTCCTGAAGCGGGTTCGGGCCTCGGAGCTGTTCACCCTGTTACTATCGTGGAGGAGCGTATTACCGAGATCCTTCGCCCCTTCGGGTTTGAGAACGTGATGGGCCCGGAGATCGAAACTGACTACTACTGCTTCGATTCGCTGAACATTCCAAAGCACCACCCGGCGCGCGACATGCAGGATACCTTCTACACCGAGACAGGGCATGTTCTTCGCACGCACACTACATCGGTGCAGGCGCGCATGTTGCAGCACCGCTCGTTGTTTGAAAACGGCAAGCTGCCCCTTAAGGTAGCTTCGCTCGGCCGTGTCTACCGAAACGAGACCGAGGATGCCTCGCATCAGTCGATGTTTCATCAATACGAGCTTGTGTGGGTTGAGGAGGGCTTGACCCTTTCACACCTCACAGGACTCATTACCCACATCTTGAAGGAGCTCTACGGAAAGCGCCGTAAGGTTCGCTTCGTTCCGAAATTCTACCCCTACACGGAGCCAAGCATCGGTCCGCAAATCGATTGCTCGGTGTGTAAGGGAGATGGATGTGGTGCGTGCGGTGGCGCCGGATGGGTGACCGTCGGTGGTGCTGGAATGATCCATCGCAACGTTCTGCAAGAGTTTTCGTTCGATCCGGATAAGGTCTCCGGATTTGCGTTTGGTTTAGGCACGTCTCGGCTCGCGGGACAGCTCTACAACTTCCCGCACCTTCGTTCCGTCTATGAAAATGATCTACGTGTTCTCAAGGAGATCGTATGAAGTTACACGTTCGTTTGCTTGAGAAATGGATGGAGATCCCAGAGTGCGCTCCTGAAACGGCGACTCGCTCGCAGCTTCGGCACACCCTCGATGATATCGGCCTTGAGGTCAAGTCGGTGGAGGTCTCCCCTGAGAAGGGAGTTATCTTCACAATCGAGACCTTGGCTAACCGAGGCGACCATCTCTATGTGATGGGGGTCGCTCGCGAACTGGCCGCTCGAACGCTGGCACAGATAAAGTTGCCAACTTTGGCCGCAAAGCTCAGTGATCGGAAGGCCTCTATCCCAGTTCGGCGAGTGACTGAGAAATGTCCGCGGTACGCCTTGCTCGAGATGAGTCTTCCAGGAGAGATGCCCCTCCGTAACGATGTGGCGGCGTTTGTAGACGAGCCGGGGAAACATCCAGCGATCGTTGATATCTTGAACTACGTGCAGATGGAGTTCGGTCAACCGATGCATGCCTTTGACGCTGACAAGATCGATGGCGAGATCATCATCGACCTCGCCACGAAGGTTGAGGAGATAGAGGCCCTTGATGGAAAAACCTACAGGGTGCCTGAAGGATCGATCCTCATTCGCGACAGAAAGAAGGTAGTAGCCGTGGCAGGAGTTATCGGATGCGCGAACAGCATGGTGACCGCATCGACCCGCAAAGTCTATGTTGAAGCCGCCGTGTTTGATCCAACAAGTGTGCGGATCACCGCACGCGCGATGGGGATTGGCACCGAAGCGTCGCACGCTTTTGAGCGTGGCGTTGACCCAGAGGGGATTCATACAGCGCTTAAGCGTCTCGTTACGTTAGCGGAGGGCTCTGCCGGTTCCATTCCAGGAGCCGAGTCTGCACATGCCTTGGGGCTCACCTACCTTGAGGCGAGCGCGCCGGAGAAGCGAAAGGTGAATGTGACGCTCAGTCTTCTTCGTCGAGAGCTCAACATGCCTCGCCTTGAGGAGGTTGAGGTTGTTGCACGCCTCAAGCACCTGGGGTACTCCGTTGAGGCAACGAACGTCGGAAAAGATCGCGATTTCTCGCTGACTATTCCCTCCTGGCGCCTCTGGGATTGCCGTAATCGAGAGGACATCGTTGAGGATGTGGCCCGCTCGGTTAGTTTGAATCGGGTTCGTCCGGAACTTCCAGCGCTTGATTATGAGGCTCCCGCCAAGAATCCCATTGAGACCGTTTTTCACCGAGTACGCTCGGCCGTTTTGGGTAATGGGTTCTTTGAGGTAATTACGAAGGGTTTCTACTCAGCATCGGATGTAGCTCTCCTTGAGAGTCTCCATCGCGGGATAGGTGCACAGCACATCGCCCTCAAGAACTCCCTTGAGCAGAGTAATTCGCACATGAAGGCAACCAACATACTTCATGTAACCAAACTTCTTGCAGCGAACCGAAAGCGAGGGGTCCGGGCTCCCAAGGTGTTTGAGTTCTGTCGAATCTTTTCGAAGTCGGCTGACCTTCCTTCAGATGAGCCGAAGGAGCGTGATCCTTTGGATTATAACTACGAGCGAGATGTGCTGTGTCTGGCGTCCGCTGGGCGATGGAGCGATGTTGAATGGCGAAAGGGAGAGTCCCTTGAGGAGCATGCGCGGCTCTTTAAGGGCGCCATCGCCGCTATCGTGAAGAGCTTGGGAGGGGAGTTCTCGGTCGGAAAAAGCGAGCATAAATTGCTCCATCCCGGTATGCAGGCCTCCATCAAGATGGGCCGCTCGGTTGTTGGATATTTTGGTGTTGTGCATCCAACGATTCGTGAAACGTGTGACCTCAAGGAGGAGGCGTTGTACGCCGAGCTTGATCTTCGGCTCGTGTACAAGTTGATGTCCAAGGTCGAGGCGCCAGCGGTGAGTGATCTTCCGCCGATCTCGAGAGATATTACCCTTAAGATCGATCTGAAAGAGCAAGCAGGACGGGTTCTTCGCATTCTTCACGAGCTCAACCTTGAGTCGGTGACGGAGGCTTCGATCATCGATGATTTCCGCAAGCAGGAGGAGAGCTTCCGTCGTGTTACCTACCGAGTGACGTTTCAGCGAGCGGATCGTACCTTGAAGCACGACGAGGTGGATGCGTCCATGGCGACGCTACTCGAGGCTCTGAAGACAAAACACAGCATCGAGATGATGATGTAAGGTGCGCACTATGATGACGACAGCTCGCCCGACCGAGCAGCACGCGAGGGAGGCAGCAGCAAAGTTCTTGGGACACGAGGACTTTACGACGCGGCGCTACTCGAACGGCATGTGTCATTATGTCTACGAGGTAACTCCCGGATGCGGTCCTAAGATCGTTGTCCGGCTAGGACATGATGAGACCCGAGAGCACCTGAGGGGAAGTGTGTTTTGGGATCAGGAGCTCCGATCGCTTAATCTTCCAACCCCGCGAATAGTATATCACGATCTCCAGGCGGTATTCCCCTATACGATACTTGAGCACCTTCAGGGTGCTGATTTGGTTGATGTCTTCTCTACCCTGGCGCCAACCGCGAGAGCGCGGATAGCGCGTGACGTCGCTGCGATGCAGGATCGTGTCGCTCAATTGCCTAGGGCTAAGGGCTTTGGCTACGGGTATTCCTATTCCGATGCACGACTCACGTCGACGTGGCGCGCTGTGCTCGATGAACAACTTGATCGCGCCCGAGCGTGGATCCGAGGAGTTGGAGTCGCTTCTGAGGCACATGTCGATAGAGTTATTCGGGCCTTACTGCCCCTTGGTGGCTACCTTGATGATGTGGAGCCGGGGGCGTTTCTTCACGATACGACCACGAAGAATGTGATGGTCAATGAGAGTGGCCTCGTTGGTGTGGTTGATATTGACGATATGTGTTTCGGGGATCGGCTCTACGTCCTTTCTCTCACGAACATGGCCCTTTTCTCGATGAAGGCGGATCGAGATTATATTACGGTGTGGAGTGATGCTTGGAATCTCAACGAAACACAGCGTCGAGTGGTGAGCCTCTATACGGCGGTTAATTGTGTCGGTTTTATCGGAGAGATCGGTCAACGATTTAATAGGGATACCGCCGAGGTTGATTACGGAAGACTTCGGTATCTTGAGGGAGTCCTGGAGCACCTTTTGGCGTAGCGTGAAGCGGGTGTTTGGATCTCAGATGGGATCCGCGGCACTCGCCGATTCGTCGACGTGAGAGATGGAGTACCATCTTTACCTCCTCTCAGAGCGCGCGAGGTGTTTGAGACCAGGAGGTAGAGCCACCCTCGGCGTGCATGTCTGCATAAACCGAATCCCTACCGCCCTTCTCTTTGAAAACAAAAAAAGGGCTGAACCGGGTATGGTTCAGCCCTCGCTAGGTTGGAGAAAAACCTTCTCTACCTTTTCGGTTTCGGTCTCGTTGGCTCCGGAAGCCCCTTGGAGAGGACCCATTTTCTGAGCTCATCCAGGGTCTTCGGATCGCTTCCCAGACCGACGGAGCGGGCCAGATCGGTGTAACTGTGGTGATAACACCTCCGTGATTCCCGATTCGAGAATTGGGCCAGGAGGCGCCCCTCAACCCGAGTTACGGCGAAGTTGGCCGCGCGCTGCATTTGCTGCTTGGCGCGCTCTTTGTCCATACGACCTTCCTTTCATAGCAGAAAACCTAGGGACAACCGTATTCCATGGTCAGACGATAGCACTCAACCTTCACATAACGATCCATTTATTGAGATTGAGACGTTCACGGGCCAAGGTGTTGACCGCAGGCAGAGCCACACTATGTCGCGTCACTTCGTATCGGAGGACGCGCGCTAACCTCGCCCCTCACCCGCACCCCTCACCTCCTCTCAGCCTCACCCTCACCTCCTCTCAGGGAGCGCGCGGTAGCGGGACGCCGAGTACGGTTCGCGCGGTGTCTGAGACCGGGGGCGGAGGCCGCTGGGGGGGCGGGAGGTGTTCCGCCTCGAGATTGCCGGCTGGGTAGAGCAGAAGGTGATGCAAAAAAGACGTGAAAACAAGTGGTTGGCGGGGCGGGAGGCGCTGAAAACTTCCAACTCTCTGCGCCATTTGTGATAGGGTTTACCCTTGTGGTAACTTATTGCAACTCAGTTGTGAAAGGGAGAGGCGTGTCAGACCTGGCTATCGCACACCAGATGGTTTTTTCAGTGGCGCACCATGAGCGTCCTGATCAACCACGTCGCTCTGACGAGGGGCTGATGAGTCGTGCTCTCGCGCTCTCGTTCCTCCTTCATATCGTTATTCTGTGTGGCGGAGGCCTGGCGTATTGGTTCTCTCTGCAGGCCCCAGTCGTTGGGCCGCGTGCCATCGACGTCACCCTGGTCGAGCTCTCTGCCCTCGAAACTAAGCTTCCTCCTCCGCAGCTTCCGCACCATGAGCCGAAGGCTCAAGCGGTTATTCCTCTCCCTATTCAGAGCGCGGTCCGCTCCACGCAACCCAAGAGAGAGGAGAAGCGGTCAGAGGAGATTGAGCCGGTGAAGGTGAAACAGCAGTCGAATCAATCACCGCCCGCTACAGACGTTGTGAATCCACCGGTCGCTGCGGTTTCGTCGTCGGTCGGTGGGGGGCAAGAGCTAACGCACAAAGCGCGAGTGAGCTATCACCACATGGTAGCGACCCTTCTTGCTAAAGCGAAGCGGTATCCGGAACGAGCGGTGCGAGGGCGTGTTGTTGGAAGTGGAACGTTGCGACTCACCGTCTCCCCGAGCGGAGATGTAGAGAGGGTTGAGGTTATCAAATCAACTGAATCCAACATCCTCGATGAGGAATTACTGCGGATGGTAGATCGAGCGGCTCCTT
This sequence comes from Pseudomonadota bacterium, assembly GCA_041178185.1. Taxonomy (GTDB): domain Bacteria; phylum Bdellovibrionota_C; class UBA2361; order UBA2361; family OMII01; genus OMII01. The sequence continues at coordinate 37,245 of JBEGVS010000069.1, read as the reverse complement.
TCCCGGCATTTCCATCCGAGATGAACCAGGCCGATCTTACCATGCTTGTTCCGGTGTCGTTTCGACTCGAGAACTAGCAGGGTGGTGCAAGATTATTTCCTGCCGCTTATTTCGATAGTCTGATGGTAACGGCATCTCCGTCCCGGTTAGTCAGAGCTCTCAACATCCTCACGACGAAAGCACCTGTCACCGCCAGCTTGGGGTCATCGTGGGCGTGTCTTCGGAATTGCTCAGGTCGCTTTAGTGCTAGAGATGGAGGCGTTGTGCCTCGGTTATCAAGTTTTTGATCGCTTCTATAGCCTCGTCGCAAAGCCCTTTCTTTGCGATGCGACGTGTTGATAGGGGTTTTACCGCCTCTGTATCGGCTGATGAGAGTTCGATGCAGTAACGTAAAAAATCGAAGGAATGTTCCCCTGAGCGAAGTGCGTGAATATGGGTTGCGTCGTGTAACTCGATATCTACGGTGTCAAAATCGGTCTTGACCTTGCGTAGATTCTTGCCCGCCGCTTCGAGGCAATCAACCTGAGCTACCACGGGTATAACTCGGCTATCTACTGTAATAGTTCCAGAAACACAGTATCGCCGCTTCTGAATGGTGCCGGCGGTAGCCTCATGTTTGAGGGCTTTGTACAGTTCCTCCGATATGGGCTTTGACAACTCTCGGCGAGAGATGCGGAACAGGGTATCGCCCTCTTTAGCTCCCTTAAATTCGATGAAGTATTTGGGATCCTGTCCTGGCTCTCGCGTTTTTCGGATCCTCGCGATCGATAGCTCCTCAAGCTCTCGCTGATGTAGGACGCGAGGAAGGTGTAGCCCTAGTTGGGTATTGGTCGTTTGCTCATGACCCAGGAATCGCTCCAGGAGGGGCTTCACATGCTCTCGTTTGAAGTAGTGTTGCTCTATCCGAGCGAACGGTAGGGAGCGCGTGATCTTTTTAGCAACCGATCGAGGTACAAAGAACTTTGCCTCGATCTCAAGCCCCTTCGATATCTCAACGTGTATTGAGGAACGGTCTATTCGCGGGCCAGATAGGTTGAGGGAAAGGGGCTCCGAGCTACTCGTTGTTGCTCTATGAAGAGGGTTAGGGCTCATGCAGAATAGGGATAACGCCGTCAGTGATGGCCCCATCTATACAGGATTTTTTCCCCTATGTCCCAGATAAGCTCGTAAGATATCGGTTAGGATTTGCTTAGCAGGGGTCTTGGTAGACCCGTATCCGCTCGAACCCTCATCTCCTGATCTGAAAGTCTTTGAATTGGGGCTTGGAGGGGGATGTCCACTGAGCCTCCACCGCCGTGACCTTGGCTAGAGCTGGGCCGGTTTTGAGAAAGGTTAGGAGGCTTTGCAGGCTGCCCTCAGGCCCCTCGGCCTCTATCTCCACATCGCCCTCCGGAGCGTTCCGTACCCATCCGGTGAGCTTCAGAAGCTTGGCTTGGCTATAGGTCCAGTTTCGGTAGCCTACCCCTTGCACGCGCCCTTTTACTCGAACGTGAACGTGATGAATCATATCTTGCAGGCTCTCAGTCTCGTTATTGTACATCAACCCGACCCGGAGAGATATCGTAAAGCGCTTCTGTCGTGCACATGCGGCGTCCGGTATGAGTTACCCGTATGAGAGGTCGTTGCGCAGGTCCTGGAGATCTCCTGAGCGAAGTCCCAGGTCGGGGAGGTGATTAGCCGCGAGGCCCCTGGTTCGCACTCGCCCGTTCCTGCTCCTCTTCGTGAAGGAGGGACTCTTGATAGGCTGCCCAGATATCCACGGCGGTAATATGCGTCTGCAGCTCGTTGCCATCACACGTCAGGTACACCTCGTCGTCGATGATGGTGACGGTCCATAGAGGACTGGTCCGTTCGAGGGGGACGAGAGCTTGCAGGATCTCACTCGGAATGAGGTAGAACTGAACATCTTTGACCCAGTTTGTCTTGCTTCCACGCAGCAGGTGACAAAATTGAGCGATTTGCGAGGCCTCATAAAAGTATATCCGATGTTCGGCTTTCGGATTGACCCGGAGCGTTGTTTCAATCTTTTTTCTGTCAGGTGTTCCTACCTGAACCCATAGCGAGAGCTCCTCCAGCACATCTTTGTGCCAAATGGTCGGTTCCTTGGGCTCGGAGAGACCGTGTGAAAATGCTTGCCCCTCTCTGTAGCAATGAACATAGGCGATCATGCGAGCGAAGAGGTGCTCTAAGGATTCGTTAGGGTGTAGCGGAGTTTTGACCCGAAACCTGGTGAATATGTCACGGTCATTGTGGCTCAAGTCGACTGTGAAGTTGTAGAAGGCTGCAACGAAGGACATACGTGGAGGATCCTATAACCCCCTTAGGGCGGTGGGTCAAAGGAGATATGGCTGGGGAGTTTCGGCATGTGACCTGTAATGGTCGTTTCTTGTCCGGGTAGTTCGGCGTAGCAGTTCTCCTCCTCCCCATCCTCGAAGAGAGGGGGCCGTATACTGAGCCCAGCTCAAAGAATGAGGGGCATCCGAACTACCTCGAATTACACCGATGCGAGCAAGCGGTCTTTCAACAAAAAGGCACCCCTTGCGAGGTGCCTCTCGAAACCGTGGCCTGAGTCTAGGTATACCTGCCTAGGCTGATCGCACGCTCACCAAGAAGTGTTCGACCGCTTTCTGCAAAGCCTCACTCTGGCGTGAGAGCTCCTGAGCGGCCTCAAGAACCTGGCCTGCGCCTGAACTTGTTTCCTGAGCCGCTATCGTTACACCAGCGATGTTCTTCGATACATCCTTCGTGCCTGTCGCTGCTTGGTTGATGTTAGCGCATATCTCAGTCGTTGCGGCCTGCTGATCCGATACGGCATGCTCGATCGAGCCAGCGATAGTGCTCATCTTCTTGATGGTATCTCCGATCTCAGAGATCGCCTTGACGGTATCCCCAGTGATCGACTGTATTCCCTCGATCTCCTTCTGAATATCCTCGGTAGCAGAGGCGGTCTGCTGTGCCAAATTCTTCACCTCCGATGCCACAACAGCGAACCCTTTGCCGGCATCTCCAGCACGAGCAGCCTCGATAGTTGCATTCAAGGCGAGGAGGTTGGTCTGTCCCGCAATTTGGGAGATCAGCTTGACCACGCCTCCGATTCTCTTCGAAGCCTCGGCGAGTCCGTTAACGGTTGCCTGCGACCGATCTGCCTCAGCAACAGCAGCCGTAGCGAATGCAGCGGAGTCCTCCACTTGTCTACCGACCTCTGACACCGTATTGGTGAGCTCTTCAGTCGCTGCGGCGACTCGAGAGACGTTCACCGAGGTCTGCTCGGAGGCGGCGGCTGCCGCTACCGATTGGTCGGTTGTTCCCGCTGCGTTTTGTGCAAGGAGTTGTGCTGTCGCGGTGAGCTCGGTCGAAGCCGCGGCTACCGTTGTGACGATACCACGAACCGCGAGCTCGAAGTCATCTGCCAGCTTAATGCGTTTGGTCCGAGCATCGACGAGCGCATCTGCGCCCCGCTTCATCTCCTCAGTTCCAGCGTTAATAACTGAAGCAGCAGCTTTAAACGAACCCGGAAGTCCACGCAGCAGGACCCGTCGAAAGAATTTACCCTTTGCGGCATATTCGAGTGAGGCTCGTGACTCACGGACAAAGGCGTCAGTTACATCGAGCATATGATTGATGCAGTGTATCATCATGCCGAGCTCGTCATTTCGGGTGTAGCCGAGTATTCGAGCCTCGAGGTTACCGTTGGCAGCCTCGCGGCACACCTGCGTGGCTTTTCGAATCCATTCCTTGGCCTCCGAGCCGCCGGGACGAGGCGACGAATCCCCGTGTCCATTCGAGTTGTGATATTTCTGTGGGGTAACGTCTTCGGTCTCAATGATCTGTGTCTGTTGTTCCATGTCCATCCCTCCGAGCTATAGTGTAAAGACGAATTCGTCGTACTCTTTTTGCTTATCAGCGAGCATCGATTGCAGCAGTTCGGTCGCTGAGAGCATTCCCTTGCGTCTATCTGAGTGTCGGCGCTCCTCCTCAAGGAGCACTTTGTAGAGCGCTTGTGCACTCTCAACACCCTTGGGACTTGGCGCTCTGCGGTTAGAGTGAAATCCGATAATATTACCGTCTGGGCCGAATGATGGAGTGACGTGGGCGAAGACCCAATAATGGTCCCCATATTTGGTGAGGTTCACGACGTAGGCGAAGATCTCCTGCCCGCTCTCGACGGTCTCCCATAGAAGTTTGAAGACACTTCGTGGCATATCAGGATGGCGCACGATGCTGTGTTGTTGCCCAATGAGATCCTCCTCTGTGAAGTCGGAGATCTTCAGGAGGGTTTGGTTAACGTAGGTAATTCGACCGGTTGTATCGGTCTTACTTACGATGATCTCCTCCTCACCAAGCTTTCTCTCTACGCCAGTTGGTTTAATTTTGCTCCTTTCCATGCTATCGCTCCCTTAAAAACTCACTAGTATCAATCGGTGGCTACCTTTGAGACCTTGAGAGGTAATCGCCTACTTTTTTTCCTCTCCCTGTGGCTCTTTACGATACACATTGGTTGACCCAGTAACCTTCACGAATCCCTCGACAATTCGATACGGTGTTTCGGCTACTCCAAGGAAGAGGTATCCATCGGGCGCCAACACCTTTTTGATCTTCTCAAAGATCTCTCGTTTAGTGTCTGTATCGAAGTAGATCAGAACGTTCCTCATGAAGAGAATGTCGACCGGAGTTGTAGGCCACGCCGCGATGAGATTTTGTTCGAAGAAGGAGACCTTTTTTCTGATATCGTCGGAGAGATGATAATTGTCGCCTTCCTGCGTAAAATATTTGACCAAAAGTTGGATCGGAAGTCCGCGATTAACTTCCAGTGAGGTGTAGATCCCTTGAGCAGCTTTTTTTACGATGCGGGGATTAAGGTCGCTCGCCAAAATGCGAACGTCCCAGCGGTCAAGCTCCGGAAAGTTCTCTTGTAAGGATAGGGCAATTGAGTACGGCTCTTGCCCGGTGGAACATGCAGCGGACCAGATAGTAAGAGCTTTTTGGTCTGATCGATTCTTGATCAGATCAACCATCGCCGTAGTCTTAAATGTCTCAAACGCTGAGAGGTCTCGGAAGAAGGAGGTCTCATTGGTGGTAAGCGCGAGGAGCACCTTGTTATTGAGAGATGCATCTGTTCTGCGAAGAACGACATCGATCATCTCAGCGATCGTGCTGAATCCCTCCTCACGGGCAAGACTTGAGAGCCGCGACTCCACGAGATATTCCTTGCCTGTCTCGAGCACAACCGCTGTTTCGTTCTTGAGTAAGGTTGAGAGTTTGGAAAACTGCTCCTGTGTTAACATTTAGGTGGGCTCCTTTTTCGACTTGGAACAGCAATCATTAATAAGGTGACCGAGAGCTGAGAGTGGCATCACAGCATCATGAAGGCCCGCTGAGATAATCGCTCGAGGCATCCCCCAGACGAGGCTCGATTCCTGGTCCTGCGCTATCACCGTTCCACCAGCGATTTTCACTACCTCACATCCGCGACGCCCATCTTGTCCCATACCGGTCATGACGATACTGAGGAGGTGAGGGCCAAATGTTGATGCCAGCGACCGGAACATCACATCGGCCGAGGGTCTGCATGAGTTCTCTGGAGGGGTTTGAGAGAGGCTCACGAGGATATCCTCACCCTGGCGATAAAGCTCCATGTGAAAATCGCCGGGGGCGACGTATATGTGCCCAGGTCGCGCGATCATTCCGTCTGTTGCCTCAAACGCAGGAAGAGCGCCTCGTGCTGTAAGTCGCTCGGCCAGAAATTTCGTAAACATGGGCGGCATGTGCTGGGTGATAAAGACCGGCACCTCAAGAGAGGGGCTAAGGGCTGTTGAGAGCTCAATAAGCGCGCTAGGGCCGCCGGTGGATATCGCGATCCCCACCGCTTCAATCGGCAGCTGCGGGCGAAAGGTGGTGTTGCTAGCGGCCTCGGGACTCGTCGCCAGCGCATGCTCGGGGGGGCGAGGGCTACGTGCTCGTCGACCGAGAGCACGAATACGGGTGGAGAGCTGCCGTCTCACAATCTCGCACGAGCTACCTTTGCCGCCGTGGGCCTCCGGTTTCGCGATGATATCTGTTGCGCCTAGCTCCAGGGCTTCAATGGTGGCTGTGGCTCCATGAGAGGTGTACTTACTGAACATGATAATGGGAATAGTGGATCCTTGCTCCCTCAAATTCTTGAGCGTTTGAAGTCCATCCATCTCTGGCATCTCGATATCGAGGGTAACCACGTCAGGTTTAAGACTTCGGATCTGCTCCAATGCCTTGAGCCCATTCTCAGCGACTCCTATCACTTCGATCTCGGGATCGGCGCGAAAGTACTCCCGCAGAGCTCGTCGAATGACAAGCGAATCATCAACTACGAGGAGTCTAATCTTCTCCATGCTAGTCGCCGGAATCTATCCCTAGAATCTTTAATTTCTCTTCGATCGCCTCTTTCGAGAACGGCTTCATGATGTATTCATTGGCGCCGCTTTGAAGGGCCTGCGCTATTTGCGATAGGTCTTTTTGTGCTGTCACCATGAGGACTGGGGTCGATTGGGTAGCTTTCTGGGCTCGAAGCCAGGCCACAAATTCCACCCCACTCATTCCAGGCATGATCCAGTCAACGAAAAAGAGGCTCGGAGGCTCGTGCATTTCGAGGAAGCTCACCGCCTCCTCTGCGGATAGGGCTGTGTGAACCTGATAGCCGAACTCCTTCATGCACTGTGAGAGCACCTTTGTTGTAAATTTGCAGTCATCCACGATGAGAATATCTTTAGCCACGCTTCTCCTCCTCACAAACTTTGCAGACGACTTCGGGTGCGATATGGAGAAGCAAGCCCGTCTCGGACTCATAGACTCCAAGCACCATCTCTTTTAGGGGGGCTTTTAGGGCGCGGGGACGCGGCTTGTAGCGTGATGGGTCGAGAGTAATAACATCGCCCACCGCGTCAACAACGAGACTCGCGGCGCCGTCTCGAAGTGAAACGATGAGGTTCATCTCCTCCGTCTCGTCCGAGCAGTTCATCAGATTGAGTCGTTCGCGCATTCCGATAGCGGTGACGATGTGGCCTCGCAAATTGATAAGGCCACGAACCTCTTCGGGCGCCAGAGGAACGAATGTCATCTGCTGATGTTTGAGTACCTCTTGGACTTCGAGCACGTCGATGCCGAACGAATACTCACCAGTTGTGAAGGTCACCAGTTGTTGGGGTGGATTATTACTCTGTTCCGTCATAGTGCTGCACTCTCCTCACCGTGGAATTGTCCAATACCGGCCGCTCCCTGTTTGATGAGGTATTCCACATCAAGAAGCGCGATAACTTTACCTTGAATGACGCCGTAGGAGTTTATTCCAGCCTTCCCCTGGACCGGTTTTACAGCGGTGAGCTCTTGTGTCACGTCAAGGATGGCTTGAACCTGGAGTCCAACCACGGAGCCTCCATGGCCCACCACGACGACATGCCCCCCGGTCCAGTTTTCTCCGGGGCTGCCGATACAGGCTGCGACATCGACGAGTTGAAGGATTGATCCCCGGTATTGAATAACCGCGGTCGAAGCCACACGTTCGATATCGTGGAGGGGAAACTCTTCAAGACGTCTCACGTTGCTGAGCGGAATGGCGGCCCGGATATCCGAGGTCACCTGCACCACAAGAAGTTGCTCTGTCTCTATCGCGGTCATTCCACCTGAGTTTGCGACAGGCTTCGAGATGAGCGTTTCTTGATGCTCGATGTTGGCTTCTCGCCCAAGGATGACGGGGTCAATGATCAGAGCGATCTGCCCATCCCCGAGAATAGTTGCACCGGCGTAGATTGATAGCCCACCGAGTTGTCGGCCGAGGGGCTTCACTACGATCTCCTCGGTGTCATGAACTTCATCGACGACGACCCCGAACTTCGAGCCGTCGACGTCGATAACGACAATAACTCGATTTTCATCAGAGATAGAGGTTTGAGGAGCAACCTTGAGTTGCTTCTCAAGGAAGAGAAGGGGGAGAAGCTCGCCCCGTAGCTTGTAGAAGGGATAATCTCCGATCCAGGATAGAGAGCCAACCTTCTCACTCGTTCCAATTTGAACGAGTTCGGTGATGGTCGACTGAGGCACAGCGAATCTCTGTCCCGAGCAGGAGAGTAACAGAGCGGGGATGATCGCGAGGGTGAGAGGGATCTTTAAGCGGATCGTGCTCCCTTGTCCGGCACGACTCGCAATATCGACGTGTCCTCCGATCTTCTCAACGCTCGACTTCACGACGTCCATGCCGACGCCTCGTCCAGATAAATTGGTGATCGTATCCGCGGTCGAAAATCCAGGAGCGAAGATCAGGCGATGAATATCGACCTCGGACATCGATTGCGCCCTTTCCCGTGAAATGAGGCCCCTCTGAAGTGCACGCTCTCGAATCTTATCGGTGTTCAATCCGGCTCCGTCATCGACGATCTCGATGATAACGTAGCCGCCCTCTTGGGAGGCCCGCATGGTAATGCATCCTTCAGCTGGTTTGCCGTTTGCCACTCGTGCATCTGGCATTTCGATGCCGTGGTCGATCGAATTTCGCACGATGTGAGTGAGGGGATCCTTAATAGCCTCGATCAAGGTTTTGTCCAGCTCGGTCTCCTTACCGTACATCTCAAGTCGCACCTGTTTCTTACAGGTTATCGAAAGGTCCCGAACCACGCGGGGAAATTTACTCCACACTGTGTTGATCGGTTGCATCCGAGTCTTCATCACCCCCTCTTGGAGTTCAGAGGTAACGAGATTCAGTCGTTGGGTGATCGCTCGAAAGTTGACATCTTGAAAGCCTTTGGTTGTTTGGAGGATTTGATTACGGGCAAGAACTAACTCACCGGCGAGGTTCATGAGGTGGTCAAGGAGCTGGACATCGACTCGCAGGGAGGTCTCCGTGCCTCCAGGTCTGCTTTGAGTCAATTCCTGCGGTTCCGATTGTAATGCGATTGGGGATTGTGATTCGGAGTTTGGCGCGGTGTCAGGTTCCCTTGAGGGGAGCGCCTCTGGCGCTACTTTTGTGGCCTCTTTGAGCGCCTCCTCAGCCTCTCGTTGCGCGAGCAGCAATTCAAATTGCTCATCGAGTGAGAGCTCTTTCGACTCGGACGCATTTTTCGGAGCCTCGGCAGCAGCGAGGAGCTCTGCCACAAGCTCCTTGAAGCAGGCATCGCCCTCCTTTTTTGTTTCCTCGATACTCGAAACGATGGTCCGAATTGCGTCGCAAAGTTTGAGGAGAAGGGTGATAATCTTGTCGTCGACTTTGAGTGTTTCGCTTCGAAGCTCCCCCAGTAGTGTCTCGCCTGCGTGCGTTACCGATTCGAGTTTATGAAAGTCCAGAAATCCGCATACGCCTTTAATGGTGTGTAGTCTTCGAAAGATGGAGTTGATCAGGTCTCTGTCCTCCGGACTCGATTCCAGAGATAAGAGCTCCGCGTCGAGGTGGTCGAGTCCTTCCTTAGTTTCAATGAGAAAATCGTTCAGCAGTCCGTCCTGCTCGCCCATAGCCTGTCCCCCCGGAGTTTATCCAAAAGAGGGGTCGGATACTTATGCTCGGAACTTGAGGGGGCTTACCATCTTTTAAGGCCCGGGGGATTCAGGATTGGGACGGTAGGGATAAAAGACCTAATTCCAGGTGCTTAAATGATTTGTTGAGCGAGAGCGAACAAAATTGTTGGGTCGTTCCGAAATTCAGCCGAACAAGACCTTGTCAAACGGAGCCGCAGCACAGAGCGGCTTTAGCTTGACCGGGGGGAGAGATGAAAAAAATCAGGGTTTTATTGGTTGATGATTCCGCAGTGATTCGGAAGGTCCTCGGCGACCTAATTGCTTCCGACCCTGAGCTCGAGGTGGCAGGAACCGCCGCGAACGGTAAGCTTGCACTCGAGCAGCTCGCCCTCCTTCACCCGGATGTGGTTACCTTGGATATCGAGATGCCAGAGATGGATGGTCTTCAGACCGTTCAAGAGATTCGACGGCAAGGCTTTCAGGTTCCCGTAATCATGTGTAGCTCGCTCACGGCTGATGGAGCGAGCCATACCCTCGATGCACTCAGTTTCGGGGCCAACGATTACGTGACGAAGCCGTCGAGTCACGGGGTGAATACCCGCGAGGTCGTTGGAGAGGAGCTCGTTCGAAAAATAAAGGGACTCGCCGCTGCTCCGACGCAGCCCTTACGAGGACCACCTCCAGTCGCTACGACAACGCAGTGCTCACAATCAGGGACGAAAGCCCGAACAACGATCCTCGAGAGTGGAGTGAGGCAGGACAAGGACTTTGGGGTCGTCGCTATTGGTGTATCAACCGGTGGACCAAACGCTCTTCAGGAGCTTGTGCCCCGATTTCCTGCAAATCTTCAAGTGCCGATCCTCTTGGTACAGCACATGCCCCCCCTCTTCACGAAGCTTCTTGCGGAACGGTTGAGCGCACAATCCAGCGTTCCTGTCGTGGAGGCCGTCGAAGGAGAGGAGGTGAAGCCAGGCCGTGTGTATATCGCTCCGGGGGGTTTTCACATGGAGGTGAAGCGGATCTTCGGAAGAACCCTCATAGCGCTTCATGAGGGGCCTCCTGAGCATTCATGTCGTCCGGCAGTAGATGTTCTTTTCCGCTCTATCGCAAAGGTATACGGACCTGACGCACTGGCCGTGGTGTTGACTGGTATGGGACAGGATGGAGTTGGTGGATGTCAGCGGATTAAGGAAGGTGGAGGACGTATCGTCGTCCAGGAGCGACAGGGCTGCGCTGTATGGGGTATGCCCGGAGCTGTGGTTGACGCGGGGCTCGCCTCAGAGGTTCTGTCGCTTGAGGAGATAGCCTCGGTCATATCTTCTGGCAGCGTTGCCAAGGAAGGTCTCTCTCCTTTTTCGGAGCGGCGAGTGTGAGAGGGAGAGCGATACGATGTATTATTCCAAAAATTCAATTGATGCGAATATTCCGATATCAAGAGAAATCGGGGATTTTCCGATTGGTATGGTTGAGAGCAGCAGTGGTGTGAGTAACGTGTGTAATGTTGACAGAAGGAGTGTATGGACTGGAAGGTGCCATTTGTAGTCTATCGAATAACCTCTGAGGGTAAACTTGAGGAGGTCTTTTTAGCGGAAGATTTCAAGGCCGCAAGTTACTGGCTCAGTTACATTGCACAGCCGGGAGATGTCCTGTGCAAAACGCCTCTGCATAAAAAACACTCCCATACATCCTCGCGAGCAGAATATTGGAGCCACAAGGGTGCAGCTCGGGAATTGGTGACCGATGAGGAGACTTGGAAGAAGACTGCCTGCCCTCAATCATTTCAGGGCGAGTTCCCCGAGGAACAGCAGAAAGAACAGATATAGCTTCGCTGGAGTGAGGTATGGTTCCGAACGTTGACCCCAATATTAAGATCCTGATTGTCGATGACCACATGACGATGAGACAGATCGTCAAGAGATCTCTCGGAGAATTAGGTTTTACCAATGTGACGGAGGCCGTCGATGGAATCGACGCCCTCGCCAAGCTTGAGGATGGCGCTTTTGGGTTTATCATCTCTGATTGGAATATGCCCAACATGATGGGCCTGGACTTTCTCAAGGCGGTGCGGTCGAAAGAAACCTTGAAGGGGATCCCCTTCTTGATGGTGACCGCCGAAGCCAAAAAGGAGAACGTGTTCGAGGCCGCTAAAGCTGGCGTTTCACAGTACATCGTGAAGCCATTTACCGTGGCCTCGTTGGAGGAGAAGATAACTGCCATATTCGCAAAACGAAAAGCTTCGGCGTAGGTGTCTCGCATGATGCGTTCGAAATCAAAGCGTTCTAAGAACAAATCCCCATCCAAGGCTATCACCGAGGTGCGATGTGTTGGTGATCTCCATGCCGCACTTATGGAGATAGTTTCCGCCCGATCTCGAGATAGTCTCTGTCAGCTTGAAGGCATCCTCGAGGAGATCCAACGGGACTTTGACCCCACGTCTATTACGATGACCTCGACCAATATCCCTGACTCCCTGGCAAAGCTTTCATCCGTATTAACGGAGACAGGGGAGGCAGCGAGAAGGGTGTTCCATTTGGTGGAGCGACAGAGGACTCTTTTAGAAGAAAACGAAGCGCACCTAGCGGCTCTGGAAGGTCTGCTGCGTGGAACAACGGTGGATACCGACAAAATCCTTCAGATGATATCTGAAAGTAGGACGACACAGGCAGCTCTACGAGAGCTATCTCATGAGTTTGTGATGGCGCAGGGGTTTCAGGATCTCTGCAGCCAAAAAGTTGAGAAGGTCATGAAGTTGGTCGACGGCCTGGATGTGAAACTTCGAGCCTTGCTCGCTCATTTTAAGATTGCGCCGAAATGCTCGGTGAGCACTCAGGGCAAAGGTGATAGCGCTAATATAGGGCAGGGCGCTGCAGACGAAATACTGAAGGGCTTTGGCATCTAGCTTCGACCCTTTCTCGGCAGGTGCCTCTCCTCACCGGGGTGAGGAGAGGATTGATAACTTGTTTGAGGAAGGGCATTGCGACTCCCTCTTCATAGACTATGTTGGCTACACGATGTGGCGTGGTTCGATATCGTTCGACTCCTCGCCTTGCACGAAGCCCTCATAGTGCTTCTTGAGTTGTTGTCGCATCAATAGGCGAGAACGATGCAAACGACTCTTTACCGCAGGGACTGAAAGATGAAGTATCTTTCCAACCGCTTCATTAGAGAGCCCATCAATATCTCGAAGTATGAAGATCGCCTTGTACTCCTCAGGAAGCTCCTTAACAGCGACCTCTATCGCTTCGCGTAATTCATGTCTCGATGACATGAAATCGATGTCGAACATCTCCGTTCGATTTCCGACCCAGTTCAGCCTGGTTGAGGGCTCAATCTCTTCAAGGTAGACGGAACGTCGTCTGTTACGTGCGCGAATCTTCATGAAACTTGAGTTCATGGTCACTCGGTAGAGCCAGCTTGAGAACTGTGACTTATGCTCGAAGCTCTGTATCTTCGTGAAGACCGTGATAAACACGTCTTGAAGAATCTCTTCAGCGTCCTCTTGATTTCTCGTGATTCGAAGGGCCAGGTTTAGTACCTTCGAGCCGTAGCGAACTACGATCTCCTCGAAGGCGCTCTCATCTTTAAGAGCGATGCCTTTAACAAGTTCCGTGTCAGTTCTTTCGGTGGCCATGGTTCCCTCCAAAGAAATGTTCGCCTGATGGGGATCACACTGACATATCGATTCAGTCGAGTTGTCACGGAATTGTAAAAAGAAGGGGCTGGTTTATCCGATTGTTAAGGCCGCTAAACCCCTCATATCAGGCGGCTCGTGGGGGCCGTTTCAACCGCTAGGCTCCTCGGTTCCTGCCGGTACAACCGGTGGTAGTGGCCCCCACGCGCGATGGCGTGAGGATCCGGGATGGGTGGCGCACGGAGGCCGTTCATCTGGCCTCTCCCCTCACACCCGAGAGGAATAGCCCCGTTGTCGAGGTCGTGCGATGCGCAGGAGCGCTCCGGTCGCGAATCCCACGATAAAGCCCCCGATGTGCGCCATGTAGGCAACGCCACCTTGGCCCTGTTGGACTGAGGCTTGTCCTAGGAATTGGAGTGCCACCCACATGCCGAGCACTAGGGATGCGGGGACGACCACGATGTCTCGAATCAAGAGAACGCGCACACGGTTGTGCGGAAAAAGAACCAGATACGCTCCAAGTACCCCGGCGATAGCTCCTGATGCCCCGAGGGATGGTAGGATACTGATCGGGTCGGCGTACACTTGGGTGAGGGTCGCGGCGACGCCAGCGAAGAGGTAGAACAGGAGAAACCGGACGTGGCCGAGCCTGTCTTCTACTTGGTCTCCAAAGATAGCGAGGTACACCATGTTACCGATGAGGTGCATCCAGGACCCGTGCATAAACATGGCGGTAAATACCGTAAGCCATATCGGGTGAGGGCCTGGGGCTTGGGGTATTGGGATACGCTCCCCGTCGACGGTGATGTACTGGGTGGTGACCACATCTGTTCCTTGCGTCAGTTCCAGGGGAATGGCCGCGTACGAAGCGGTAAAGGGCTCCCCAAGGTTCAATTGGAGGAACCACATGTAGACGTTAAGGCCGATCAGGCCATAGTTCACAAACGGGATGATTCTCCGTCCTCGATTGTCGTCGCCAAGGGGTATAAACATTCGAAACTTGTACCGAAAGCGTCGTGGAGTGGGCATGACAGCGGCCCAGATACGTGAGAATATCACGGCCAACGTAGATTCTACACCTCCCTGAAATAGCTCGGGGACCACAGTGTTGACGAGGTAATGTATGTCGAGAACGGTTGTATGTTCAAAATATAAGAAGGAGCTGCCGGGCCTTGAGAAGCCACCATTCGGGGGAGATATGGGGAAGGTTATATTTGAGAAGGTCTCAGCCCAAGCCTGGAATGAGTGGAGCAAAGATGTCCAGATAAAGGTGCTCAATGAGTACCGACTCAACATGGCAGATCCTCGGGATTATCAGGTTCTGGTTGATCAGATGAAGCGGTACCTCGGTCTTGAAGAGGGAACGGTGGCTGAGGTGGAAAACGCCGAGCGGGGTCGTCGTCAATGAGGATCTTCGTAGTTGGAGTAGGGAACTTAGGCTCCGCAATTGTGCGGAGCCTCATGCATTCTTACGCTCCAAAGGAGATCGTGCTTATTGAGCGAAATCTCTCTGATAGAGAGGTGCTGAAATCTCGACATGGGTGCCATGTTGTCTCGGAGCTGTCCTCGGAAACGCGGGTCGGTGCGGGAGATCTTCTCATCCTCTCAGTGAAGCCGCAGGATGCCCAGATCGCGTGCTCGAAGCTCGCCCCATTTGTTTCATCGGACGCGGTCATACTCTCTGTCATGGCGGGGGTTCGGATCGATACACTTGCCCATGCACTACCCACCAAACGAATTGTACGGGCTATGCCTAATCTTGGCGCCTCTATCGATGAGAGCGCGACAGGATACTATTACTGCAGTGCTACTCTTACGCCATCAGATGTAGAGCATGTTGAATCTCTCATCTCGCGATTGGGTAAGCGTTGGCGGTTAGAGCGGGAGGAACTCCTTGATGTCGTTACGGCGGTTGCGGGAAGCGGGCCGGCCTATCTGTGCTGGCTGGGGGAGCAGATTGAGCGGGTAGCGGTGGAGTGTGGCATCTCTCAGGAGGATGCTCATGCGCTGGTGTTGCAAACATTTCGCGGTACGGCGCTCTACCTTGAGCAGTCAGGGATTACGTTCAGTGAATTACGTGGCCGAGTAACCTCGCCGCAGGGAACGACCGCGGCCGCGATGTCCGTTCTTGCTGATCGGTGTGTCGATGCCTCGGTTCGAGAGGCTATTACAGCAGCATGTAAACGCGCCCAGGAGTTGGGTTCCTGATTCATCCGCTAGGGTGTGCTGTGTGAACAAATAAAAAAGGCCCGCCTCCATTCGGAGACGAGCCTTTAGCGGCTACCCTCGAAGAGGTTAGTTGAGCGGAACCGTTGGTCCCTTAAGACAGAGTCGCTCGAGAGGATCCTCGTGTGAGCCCGGTACATCCTTAAGTTTAATGGTCATTCTGGAGATCCCTCTCATGAGAGGGTGATAACCGCTTTGTCCAAGGCAATGAACCTCGGCGTTGCCATTCTCGTTGCTGACCTTAATGATCTTTTGAACCTTGAAGGCGCTGCACTTACCGAGACCTGCTTTAGCTTGAGCGAGTGTGCACCCACCGTAGCCGGTTCCTGTAGCTGGAAACTCGAGTGGCCAGCGGTCGCGGTTGTCCCGGTCACGCACAACCACGCTGAAAGCCTTTATGTACTTCTCGCCCGACATGACAATACCCGCTTTCTTCCCGCACTGGGCTATGGAAGGGCGATATTGAACGAGTTTGGTCACATCCGCAGCGCATACGCATGGCTTGAATCGACCTCCCATACACATGCGTGGGTTATTGTTCTCTACCGGAGTCTGACGCTCTGCCAGGATCTCGCTAATAGTCCATACTCGTGGAGTGGTAGTTGTTTGTGCCGATGCAGGAGTTGACCCGATGGCGAACACAGCGCCAGCGATAACACAGAGAGTACTCAGTAACTTCATAGGTTCTCCAAAAAATAAGGTGCAGGAACTCTACTATGGGAAGGCGGCGCAAGGCCAGTCTTTCAACTGGCACTTTTGGCGGGGCAGGAGAGACGAGGTTTGTCGGCCGACTGTGGCTCCCGGCGGGTTCGTAGTATGAGTCATAGTAAGTGGTTAATCACTCTTGAGGGGCTACGACGAAGTGCCTAGGGGGCCCACATTCCGGTAGATTTCGGCGCGTATCGTGACAGCGAAGCCGCGATGTTTTGTTTCCCTGCTACATGTCGCATATCCGCGTCGCAGGGTTTAGCAATTTCGCCGAGAAACCTTTTAGACCCGTCTCGCTCGGGGAGAGGCCCCCTGAGCGAGGGATGTTCAACGTTCAGTGATGCGAACGGAACGCCAGCCAACTGTGCGCGCCGCACAGCATTGCGTACGTCCTTAGCGCATGATGCGAGTGCTTGAATTCGTTGTTGTACCTTCGAGAAATCCGGTGCGCTCGGAGGATGCAAACAATCGGGGCATCGAACGACCTCGGTGTGACATGAAGGCTAGAGCGAATCTATAGTGCAAAGCCACAGAGGTATCGTTGATCGATCGCATATAGTGAGGAGATCGGGAGATGAACTCAGCAGTGTCGACCCATCAAGCGCATGACTGAACGAGCGCTATGAGGTGCGCAGCTCGCAATCGAGTACGGGCTAGTTCCAGATTTCATGCGCCGCGAGAGCGCACATTTGCAGCCTACCACCTATTAGGCGCGATAACCGCCTAATACCACGAGATATTTTTCGCTTAAATTTAGCCCTTAAGAACGTGAGAGGGAGCTCCGATAGGAATTGTATCGGAGATGAATGATTCCGCAGCGCAGTTTGCGGAGCACTCCACCGAATGCATGGAAGCGTTCTCAGTACAGACCAGGAAAGTCGCCGAAGTACTGTTGTTGAAGAGACTTCAACGCAATGGGCCACAAAGCGGTACGTGGAACATTTCGAATATAAGTTGCGAAGATGGGAATGTATCGGTCTAGGAAGAGATAACTATGCACGGAAAAAACGCTTATTCCACCTACCAAGCAGTTCAAATCACTACGACAGACCGCGGCCGACTCCTTCTGATGATGTATGAGGGAGCGATAAAATTCCTGAAGCAATCTGCAGCGGGACTTGAGGAGAAAGATATCGCCAAGTTTTGCCGCTACCTCAGCAAAGCTCAAGCTATCATCGCTGAATTAATGAATACGCTCGATTTCGAGAAGGGGGGCACCATCGCTCAGGACCTCGATCGTCTCTACGATTTCATGTTGTTCTACCTGAGTGAGGCGAACCTGTACCGTGATGTGCAGCGCATCAACAAGACGATTCAGCTCATCGACACCATTTACTCGGCGTACCGTGAGATCATCGAGGGGAACAAGCACCTCAGTGATGGTAATGGGCAAGACGAGGCGCAAAAGGTAGGAGAAGCGCTTCGCCGGGTCCAGATCTCGCTATAATGCGCGTAGGCGTACTTGGAGTACCTTCACGACCGATGCACTAGGCTATCTCATCGACCCACCTATCGAACATGAGCTTGAAGCGCACGTTCGATAGGTGGGTTGTTTTTAGGTGTTGAGTTTCGAGTAGATTGTATCCCCTTGAATTTCCTGCAGTTATAAGCCTTGCAAGGCCCCTTGCGATTTACGCAGCTCCCCCGACCCTTTCAGCATCCAAACCAATGGGTTCCCATAGCTAGGTGAGGTGTTTGGTATCGCCTTCACCTCAGATGACCGCCTTGCGACCATACGACGTATCTCGTTGGTGTGGCCGCACGACATGTAGAAGAGCAGGAAGCGATCCATGACTCCGTTAGAGAAACTTGCCGAACAGATGAAAAGCGACTGGGACCGTCGTGTGGGACACGATTATAGGTTCTGGATGGGAGAGGGGCATCTCGACGACGGGCAGATATGGAAAACGGGAAGTGAAGACTTCATCGCGCTTGCCCAGGGTGTTACTGGCGGCCCAGCAGTTGTCGCGCTCGAGATCGGATGTGGTGTTGGACGCATGATGAAAGCTGCCTCGCAGCGCTTCGGCCGAGTTATCGGATTCGATGTGTCTCGACTCGCCGTTGACAAGGCACGCGAGCTTATAGGTCCGAATCCTGCGATAGATCTCGTAGTAGGTTCCGGTTTCGACCTCGCCCCCGTTGAATCACATTCCGTCGATTTCGTTTGGAGCTACGCTGCGCTCGCGTGTATGCCGGTGCCGGTAATCGCAAATTATTTGGTGGAGATGAGGCGGGTGCTCAAGCCGTCCGGAGTGGCCCGAATTCAAGTATACCTGGGTCAGGAGATGCTGGTTCATGAACACGACACCCTGCACCTTCGATCGTTCGCACCCGAAAATTTTAGTAAGGCCGCAACGCTTGCCGGATTTGATTGTAAGATCTGCGGTGAACGAAATGTAGGCGAAGGGGACAGCTCTGATCTCGGCCTCAAGGATTGCGTGGCACATCTGACCCCAACTGCGCTTCCAGCAGCTTCGTCTGAGAGTGTCGCGCAGGCTTTGTTACCGGGTGGTGAGTCTCGGCAGGCGCAAGAAGTTAATCCAGCCGCTCTTGAGGCATGGATGGCCTTAAATTACGCCGAGGCTTTGGCGGATAGCGGGGAGGCCCAAAAAGCAAAAGAGGCCGTGGAGTATGTTGTAGCGAATTGTCAGAGCGCAACCATTGACACTCAAGATATCCTCTCACGAGTTCTCTCGAAGACGACGCAAGAGGGGGACCAAAAGGCTCCTAGTCAGGAATTTCTATCTCCTTCGCGAGAGGCGATGTACGCCGATAATCTCGCCGTTGTAAAGGAGCGGTTTCCGAAGGTGTATGATCAGATCCTTGCCTCGGTCGATGAAGGTGCAGGCACTATCAGTGTGCGTGGTACGAGAGACGGCGCTGTTGTCTATGTAGGCTCAACATGCTTGGACCACGCGGAGAAGCCAAAAGCCGCAGCAGATGCGTGGGCCCGTAGGGCTCTTCTTGACGAGCGGATGAAGAGCGCTCGAGAGATCGTTGTGGTTGGTTTGGGAGCTGGGTATCACGTTCAGTCATTGCTCGAGTTGTGTCAAACCCCGATTGCATGTTGCGAGCCCGATCGAGCGGTATTTAAGCACGCCCTTCGTGTCGTTGATCTGCGTCCGGTGCTCTCTAAGATTACGCACCTGGTCGTAGGAGAGGAGGTTGCCTCTCTGGAGCTTTCCGAGGGTGCTGAGCTTCTGGTACGTCCTCAGTCCACGATCCTGCATGGTCAGTACGTCGAACGCGCTAAATCGGCACTCTATTCAAAGCGTGGACATTCCGAACTACGGCCTAAGATCGCCGTACTTGGGCCGTTCCATGGAGGAACCCTTCCTACAGCGACCTATACCTATCAAGCTCTCCAGCGCATGGGACAACGTGTGCGCGGCATTGATGTCAGTGGATTCAATGATGGGTTCATGATCCTGGACAAATTCGTGAAGAGCGAGTTGCGTCAAAAGGTAATGCGTAGTCATTACGTTGATTTTGTCTCTGAGGTATTGTTGGAGACTTTACACGAGAAGCCGATTGATATCCTCATCTGCATGGCACAAGCGCCGATATCAGCCAAGGCATTGAACGAGCTTAGAAGCAAGGGAGTCATAACGGTTTTATGGTTCGTTGAGGACTATCTCCGTTTTACCTACTGGCGTGAAATGGCTAAGCACTATGACTTCGTCTTCACGATTCAGAAGGGTGACTGTATTGAAAAGATAAAGGCCGCGGGAGCGGGAGAGGTTCACTATCTTCCGACCGCCTGTGATCCGTTCTTTCATGCGCCACTCCAGCTCTCGCCAGAGGATAAAGAGAGATGGGGCTCCCCTATCTCATTCGTTGGAGCGGGATATCACAATCGGGTGCAAACCTTTGCCTCTCTCGGCAACGCTCCATTTAAGATATGGGGGAGTGAATGGCCACTTGTGAAGCCGTTCGATAGGTTGGTGCAAGATGAAGCTCGACGAATTAAGCCTGAGGAATACATAAAGATATTCAATGCCACCGAGGTAAATCTCAACTTGCACTCAAGTTCTGAGCGTGGCGGGGTGGATCCGACGGGAGACTTTGTTAATCCCCGTACGTTTGAGCTCGCGGCCTGTGGAGCGTTCCAGTTGTGCGATGACCGTCAACTCCTTCCTGAGCTCTTCGAGGTTGGAAAGGAGATTATCACCTTCTCGAGCCGAGAGGATATGCTTGAGAAGATACAATACTACCTGGCGCATCCGGAGGAGCGGAAGGTGGTGTGCGAACGAGCCCGCGCTCGGGTCTTAAAGGACCATTCGTATGCGCGACGAATGGAGCAGATGCTCTCGGTTATATACGCTAGCAAGTACGAGATGCTTCGACAGCGGGAGAGCAGTAGTCCATGGGGCGAGATGCTTCGACGGGCTGAAGGCGATCCGGAGCTCAAAGAGCGATGCCAGCGTGCGATGATGAGGGGCGAGGAGCCAGCTTTGGATGGGCTGATCTCCGATATCGTGACGGGGAGAGGAAAACTTTCGGAAAC
Organism: Pseudomonadota bacterium; assembly: GCA_041178185.1. Taxonomy (GTDB): domain Bacteria; phylum Bdellovibrionota_C; class UBA2361; order UBA2361; family OMII01; genus OMII01. Next base: position 16,699 of record JBEGVS010000069.1, on the reverse strand, counting down.
CGAGCAAAAGCTTCTCTTCCTGCATCACGTCAAGAATCAGATTATTCGCATGCGATCCGAGGAGTCAGGGTTAAATAAGTAATCGTATGAAGAAACGTTACCCAACTAAGAACCGTGTCCTGCTCGTCAATATCACCCGCCTCGGGGATATGCTTCAGGCTACCCCAACGATCGCCGGAATTAAGGCTGAGAACCCGGGATGTCACATCACGGTGCTCGTCGAGAAGCAATTCGAGGACGTGTGTCGAGTTATTCCGAATATTGACGAGATCTTCGGTATCGACCTCAACTTGGTGGTTCGTGCTCTTGGTCGGGAAAAAGACGGAATAAACGACGCGTACGACTATATCACGAAAATGGTCGAGGATCTTCGAGCGAAGAACTTCGACTACTGTCTCAATATGTCGTCCTCGGCCTATACCGCCTTGCTCTTGAGTCTCATTGGTATCAAGCGTAACGGTGGGTGGACCGCTGATGATGAGGGATATCGTGTGATTGAGACCGATTGGGCGCGGCTCTTTGCAACATCCGTATTTCATCAGAATAGGCAGTACAACTCCCTTAATTTGGTCGATGTCTTCCGAGCGTCGGCGGATGTAGATTCACATCCTCGAAAACTGCTGATCAACGTGGAGCCCGACGCGAAGGAATACTGCGAGAAATTGATAGAAACCGCCCGGTTCTCCAATACAGGACCACTGATCGCCGTACAGGCTGGTGCCAGCCAAGGCAAGCGGCAGTGGAGCCCAGCCCGCTTTGTGAAAATGATCTCTATCCTTACTCAGCAACATGGTGCTCGAGTGGTATTGACCGGTGCCGCTAAGGAGCGAGCTATCATTGATCCAATCGTTGAGGGATGTAAGTCAGAGAATGTCATCTCTGTAGCCGGAAGAACCTCAGTACCGCAACTCGCGGCGATGCTCAGTCTCTGCGATGTCTTGGTTACGGGCGATACCGGCCCCATGCATATCTCAGTGGCAGTCGGAACTCCCGTGGTGTCGATGTTCCTCGCGTCTGCGTTCGGTTTTGAGACGGGTCCCTACAGCGAGGGAAATATCGTTCTTCAGCCGGTGATTGGATGCGCTCCTTGTAATCCCAATAAGCCATGCAGTAAGCCTGAATGCCACGATACGATTACCCCTGAGCTCGTTGCACATCTCGCCATGGCGCGTGTGCAGGGGGAGGTGCGAGAGATCTCCGCGCAGCTGGCAGACCCGCGCCAGGTGATTGTGTATCGCTCGCAGTTCGATTCTTTCGGCTTTTGCGATCTCGTTCCGATCAACGGCAATTCGAACGATCCCTTTATTCGCTACCGGAAGGCATACCGAAAACTATGGCTCGATGACATCGGTGGATACAAAGTAGAAGAGTCCCCTAGGGCCACCTCTCTCATGGTGCTGGGAGAGGACCTTCATGGCCTGCCGGAGGTCAAGGAATGTGCAGAGCAAGGGCAACGCCTCATGGATATGCTCTCGTCCTATGTGCGAGATAACGCGACCACGGCCCTGCAGTTTAAGAAAATCAATGAAGATATCTCTGAATTAGACCGCCATATTGAGGAGTTGGGACTCGCGTATGGTCCGCTTGGGGCGGTCACGCGCATGTTTATGTTTGCGAAGGAAAATTTACAAGGATCCGATCCCCTGGAGCTTGCATCTCAAATGAAGAGCATCTACCAGGATCTTGAACGCAGGTGCCAGAAGTTCGCCGCGTATTACGCAAGTGCTTGATCCGCGGTCACTGGGGAGTTGCTCGGGTGCTTCAGGTGACCTTCGAAGTGCTGGGTTTATAGATAAGGAACAAGAGCTGCCGCTCGTAATTAAGAAAGGGGAATCATATGTTGCGCGTTCGTATTAATGGTGAACAAACGGATGTCAATTGTTCGGCAGTTCCTCGCTTTACAGATCTTATTGAGCTGCTCAAGGTGTCGATCGACCCAGAGCACATGATGACCAGTATCTTGATTGATGGTCGCGAGCTTTCGGATGAGGAGTGGTCTCAAAATACTGCCCAGCTCAACGGAGAGGTGCTTGATATTGAAACAGGCCGCCCTGAAGCCTACGTAGCTGATCGTATCCAAGATGCGTCACGCGTCGTTAGATCCTGTTTCTTCGAATTTCGCGACGCTCGTAAGGGCTTCCAAGATGGTGACATGATTACCGGCAATAAGCGTCTTAAGAGTGCGGTCGATACTCTGCGAGCGTTCTTTGAGTGGTACGGCACCCTTCTTCAACTCGTTCCTAACGCTAATCGCTCCAAGTTAGATATTACTCCGCAGGTTCAGGAGATTTCCGAGACCTGTAAGAAGATATGTCAGCAGCAGCTCTATCAATCATGGTGGGCCCTTGGAGAGAGCCTTGAGAAGGATCTCGAACCCAAGCTCGATAAGCTTGAGGATGCGTGTCGACGCGCCGCTCGAGATCTGCAGCCCGCTGCTCCAGCGATGTAAGGAGCGAAGGCTCGTCAGCCGGCCTCTCATAGTATTTCGCAATCTAAAGAGGTGTTTGAGTATCTGTTGGGTTTTGCGTTGTAAACGTGACCGAGGACTAACCTCGTTGCGTGATATAACCGCTTGTAACGCTTAGGGTTTATTGATTCAAGAGTGAGAAATAAACCGGTGTAATGAGAAGATGCCCGTTTCTGGCGACGGTTCAATCCCCCTCTAAAATCTTTGAGGCCTCCGGCCGCATACCTGCATCGTAACATCTGCTTCCCAAAAGAAGGGGCAGGATTACTTACGATGACGGAATTACCAGGTACACAAAAGCTAGGTCGCACACGTGACGCCGGGGGCACTCCTTTGAGAGTGGGACTCCTCACGCCGTGGAATCAGGCGTGTGGTCTTGCTACCTATGCGAAGTTCTTTGTGCCCCACCTCACAGCGGATGTTGTCGCGATCTTTGCGGAAGATGAGTGCACCGTTGTTGGAAGCGATGAGCCGTTCGTAACTCGCTGTTGGCACCGTGTGCATGCTACGTCTCCGTCTCCCGATTACTCCAACCTCGAAGCGCAGATACTCCAAGCACGACTTGATATCCTTCATATCAACTGCCATACGACCTTCTTTGAACAGCCCTCCTTTTCTGCGATGCTCAATCGAGTGAAGAATGAAGGAGTACGGATCGTTGTCCACCTCCACCAGCTTTTCACAAAGAGGTCAGAACATCCCGCTCTCCTGACTGTTGCCGACCAAGTCCTTGTTCACTCGCGAGAGAATAGGCTTGAGGCGCTAGCGAACGGGGCCCGACCGGAGAACGTTAAGGTCATACCGCACGGTGTCGACATCCGTGAGGATCTTGCGGCCGAGTCTCGTGAGTCGTTACGCGCCAAGCTCGGGATTTCTGGTCAGGGACCACTCCTCACAAGTTTTGGCTTCGTTCAGCCGCACAAGGGACTGGAGGCTTTGATTGAAGCTGTCGCGCATTTGCGAGCGCAGAATATACCGGCTCGCGGGATTATTGTCGGAGAAGCGCGCCCTGAACTCAAGGTAAGCGCGCAGTATCTCAAAGCCCTTCAAGATTTCGTACGTACTCACCACCTCGAGGAATGTATCTCATTCGTATCGCGGTATGTGAGTGACAGAGAGGTAGGCGAGTATCTCGCAGCTTCTGATCTCGTTGTCATGAATTACCGCTCAGACTACTTCGAAGCATCTGGGGCCTGCTCGCTTGCTATCGGGGCCGGAGCCGTTGTTATGTCTTCGCTTGCTCCGGCTATGATGGCGTTTGGCGATGCGGTTTGGCACATGACCGGTGGCTATCCTCCCGGACTCTCTGCTGAGATCCTCCTTCGCGATCCGCATTTGCGAGAGCAGATTCGGATGAACGCGCGAACATACGCCCAGGAGAATGCGTGGCCTCGGGTAGCTGCTCGAATTCAGGATGCGTACGAGGAGCTGTGCGCGGCCGAGATCGAACGACCAAACCTGAAGCAGTCTCGCATTGCACCTGTCGATACTACCTCCCCATTTTCTGTGAAACCACCTCGCCAGCAGGGCGCTATGCGAGTGCTCATGCAGAACCGTCCCAATACCTTCATACACCGGGGGGGTGATACCGTTGTGTTGGAGCGTTTAAGTCAGGGGCTCAAGGAACGAGGATTCGATGTCACTGTGGATGTCGCAGGCACCGAGGATCCATCTGATTATGATATCGTGCATCTCTTCAACTTCGCTACGTGGCAGTTAACTACCCAGCTGGCGGAGAAGGCGAAGAGCGCTGGCGTTCCTTTTGTTGTGACCACCCTCTATGAAGACATTCCTACGTTTCACAATCAATCTCATGCTGCGGCGAGGACGCTTCGGGAGTATGTGGCTCGAGGCCAAGACCGTCAGTGGTGGGCCTCTCATAACGTAGATCTCCGTTCTGTTCGTCCAGCTGACCGATTTAAGGCTGATTGGCTTGCAGATAACGCAGCGGCTCTCTTCACCAACGGGTCAGGTGAGACCGCCGCGATCGTCAAAGATTTTCCGAGAGGGAGCCGGGTGGTAGAGGTCCCAGTTGGCCATGAAGTAGGTCGAGTGGTCGGCCCAGAGCTGTTCGAGCGTCAGTACGGAGTCAAGGATTTCGTGTTGTGCGTGGGCAGAATTGAGAGTCGGAAAAATCAGTTGATGTTACTAAAAGCTCTCGAGGACTCTGACCTCACGGTAGTCCTCGCGGGTGGAGGTTTCTCATATCAGCCTGAATACGAAGCAGCAGTGCGGGCGTTTAAACGCAAGGGACGCACGATCGTCTTGGATCGGGTTACCCCTGACATGTTGTCGTCAGCCTATGCCGCTTGTCGTGTTCATGTGCTTCCGAGTTGGTATGAGCTCCCAGGCTTGGTGTCTCTTGAGGCAGCAGCGCATGGAAAAAATATCGTTGTAACCCGGACAGGAACGACAGAGGACTACGTAGGTACTGTGGCCTTCTACTGTCAACCATGGGATCCGGATTCGATTAAAGCAGCTATCGACGCTGCGTTCTATGCGCCCGTTAAGGAGGGGCTTGTAGAGATGGCTAAGAGTTATACGTGGGATAATGCGGTGGCAAGAACCGCTTCGGCTTACGAAGGTATAGTAAAAGGTAGTTCGGCTGAAGTCGGTGGTAGGCCACCCGCTACACCAGTTGGAGGATGCTACGATATGAGCATTGAATCGAAACAGATAGAGACCCTCACCGAGCAAGGTGAGATGGCAGCACGCGAAGGTGACTTTGAGCGAGCGGAGGCCTTGCTTCGGCAAGCTGAGAGCGCCGATGCCACGTCGACGAGGACCCTCAAAGCTCGAGGCGCGGTATTGTTGGCGCAGGGGAGGACCGCAGAGGCGCAGGGATACTTCGATCGAGCCTTGCACATTACACCACATGATCCCGACACTCTGACCGGGCTCGGTATGTGTCTTGCGGTGTCTGGTCAGACCTCGGAGGCCATGGCCATATTTGAGCGGGTGCTGGCTCAGGTGCCGGACCATCTCATTTCGCTGCATCAGCTTCTCAATGGAGCCTATCAGCTCGGGACATTCGATCGCGCCGAGAGTGCTTTGCGTCGATACCTCTCGGTTAAGCCGAGTGATGCGTCGATCCGATTCTGCCTCGCTGGTATTCTCTACAAAAAGGGACTGTATAATCCAGCAAACGGCGAGCTCTCACGGGTGATCGCCGAGTGCCCAGATCATGAAGGCGCTCGCGAACTGCAGGAGATGATAGCGAAACAGATGGCGACTCCTTCGCCGGTTGAGACACGCTCGCAGGCAACTGCGCAGCCCTCAGCGCCGATACAGCCGACAACACCTACCGAGAGCGTACGCTCGAGTTCGAGCACGCCCTCAACCCAATCGATATCCCAGAGCGCTCAAGCAGTGGGTGCGAGAGATGCAGACGCTGGTACCTTAGTTGATGGTCAGCTTGACGAGGCTGAGAATCTTAAGCGTGAGGGTATGGCAGATAAAGCGCGAGAGGTGCTTGAAAAGATCCGACGCAGTGCAGCTCTCACGAGTGCGCAACGTGAACGATTCGATTGCATCGATGCCGAATTCTACGTCATGGAGGGTGACCTTCAGATGGCGGATGAGATGTACTCTCGCATCGTAGCGAACAACCCTCGTAATGTGCGAGCTCTTTGCGGCAAGGGTGCTCTCTCCGCAGAGCGACAAGATTGGGGTACAGCTCAGGAGTATTTCACCAAAGCAGCGGCCATCGATTCCACCTATGATGTAGCTCTGGCGGGGCTCGGGCTGTGCGCTATGGTCAGCCAGAAGGAGGAGCGAGCATTTGAGCTCTTCCAGAAAGCTGTTGCCTCTAATCCGGAAAATCGACGGGCGCTGCTCGGGATTCTTCAGCTCGGCTATCCGATGAAGAGATACTCAGAGATTGAGAAGGCGATCCTCTCGTACCTTGAGCTGCATCCCGCGAACATCGAGATGTTGTACTCCTTCGCAGGTGTGCTGTTTGCTCAGGGCAAGGTTGAACAGGCGAAGTCTGAGGTCGAAAAGATCCTGATATTCGAGCCTGAGAATACGCTCGCACTCGAGCTTCGAGGCCTCATTAGGGGTGAAAAGCCACAGAATGTTGTGACTCCACAGTAGTTGCACTGACCGGCTTTATCTCTCAACTCGAGACTTCATCTCTCGTCCTTTTCCCTCGATCAACCGGGGCATTGTCAGCGTTCTCAGCGCATTCTATTTCACAGAACTTTGCTCTCCCAGCAGGAAGAAGCCCCATGTTCTCATCTCGAAGCGAGTGCCGTTAAGAGATGCTTCCCTCGAATGCAATCGAGGCTCCTACCTATCGGCGACGCTCTAATATCACCATCCAAAGAGATGTGCCCACCACGATAAGAGCGCCACAGGTTTGAAGAGGGGTAAGCCCCTTGCCAAAAATGAGCCAGGCTATGGGGGCTGCAATTACGGGACCGACGCAGCGTAAGGCGGAGGCTAACCAGGCAGGCACCTCCTTTAAGGAGAAGAACCAGAGCGCGGTGCTTACGACATAGAAGACAGCGATCGTCGCAAGGGTATAGTACCATCCAACCAAATGCTCCGGGGTACCAAGGTACGAGTCGGGGGAGATCGTGAGCAGAAAGGGGATGAGGGCGATGCCACCGATGAGCTGCGACGCTCCGCTTGCATAGAGGGCGCCCATCTTTTGAGCATATCGCTGGGATGGTCCATAGAGCGCGGCGTTTCCGGTGACCGCCACTAGAATCAGGAGATCCCCCAGGGTATCGGCGGAAAATACAAGGGAGCCCCCGGTCGAGAGCACGATAGCTCCTGCGAGGTGCACCAACAAAAGAATGATATGAGCTGCAGTGGTCCTGTGACCGTAGAATACTATCTGAATGAGAAGGACGATGTAGGGCTCGATCTTTGTAAGGAACATCGTCTTGGTGCTGCTCGTGAGGGTCAAGCAGTACCCGAAAAGGAGCGAGAGGATCGCTGACCTGACGATCGAGAAGAGAATGAAGGCTGGGGTGATAGAGGCAGAGGCCTCTCTAAGAGTTTTGGCCCCGGTGAAGCATCCCAACGCGAGCAAACACGCCCCTCCGAGAAGCGAGGACGCACAGATGACGGGAAGGGGCGCAAGCCTTAGGATCGCCTCTCCCTCCAGGATCCAGCCGATGCTCGACAACATCGAGGCGCAAAGGATGGCGAGGATGCCGGCAAGAAATCTCTCCTGTTTCACCTACTCACCATCGCACTGTTAGTGATAATTCTCAACGCACTGTTGGGGAGCCTAGCGAAGAGGTGGTAACTTTGCTGCGAGAGGAAAAAGAGGGCCTCTTATACCTTAAGCATCCGAAGCTGTCGTGTAATTACAGGAAGGACGGCAACCTGGAACGGTCGCTTCTGTTTGAGCAGCTCCTCGACCTCACTCATGGTAGATCGGATGCCTTCATAGCCCGACGCTTGTGTGAGTGCCGCCTGAATGTCATCGGGGTTAGAGATCCCCTTACCGACTATCTGGCCGGTTATGAGAGAGATGCTGCGACGAATCTCCTGGTAGGAGCCATCTACGAGCTCTTGCTCCCATTTACTGGTGGTCTCCAAAAGGTTCTCAAATTTAAAGAGCTCATTGATACGGAGGCTCTCCAGAACCTGAGAGTAGGTGCTCGCAACGAGCTTCACATCACATGAGAACTCGCGCGCGGACCACAACATCTCAAGGAGCGGCAAGATGCGGCGGTAGAGAGCGAGGATGTTCGCCTCTGGTGTCTCCGCATCAAGCGCTCTATATTCGGCGACCCGTCGCTCAAAGCGGGCAAGCTCTTTTCCAGTGAAGACGATCGAGCTGTGTGTCGAAAGGGTCTTAAATTGGTCGGCATAGAGATTCACGATCTCCTGCAATGAATGGGTCGCCCCGTGGGTGGCAAGGAGCCAATTCGCTGCTTCGCGTACGGCGATTCCCATGTCGAGCCACAGTTTCGTGAAGCTCGGACAGTGAGTTGGGGTATCCAGGGTCTTCAAGCGAGCCCGCAGCGCCTCTCCGCCAAGGATCGTATCGGCCGCGAGAATGCACTTCAGCGCAGTCGCGGCCGTGGTTCCATTCATCGATACGATCGAGTGCGCAAATGAGATCCCGACCACCGGGAGTATCGCACTGATAATCTCGTTAGCGATGATATCTGAGCGAAGTGGGTGGGCGAGGAGGTCCTCGGTGAAGGACTCCTGTACCTTTGCGGGGAAATAGGAGAGGAGAAATCGCTCAAGGCTTTGGTCCTTGCAGAGGTTTGAGGGACGGATATCCTCTTTGAGCCACATCTTTACTGCAGCGCTACATATCGCAAGCTCTGGGCGCGTGAGCCCAATTTTCGAGGACGCGCGTTCATCAAGCTCCGCCTCGTCCGGAAGGGCGTCCCGATTTCTATCGAGAAAGCCCCGGCGATGCATCTCTCTAATGAGGTATCGATACTGCTCCATGGTATTGGTGGACCGGATCTGCGATACCGAAAGCATGAGCGCCTGGTCCCGATTATGTTGAAGGACGGACTCCACAACGTCAGGTGCGATCTCTTTTAGAAGGTCGTTGCGTTGCTCTAGAGAGAGTCGTCCCTTCGACATGAGGGGCGAGAAGAGGAGTTTAAGGTTTACCTCATGGTCGGAGAGATCCACTCCTCCCGAGTTATCGATAGCGTCGGTGTTGATCCGGCCACCTCGGAGGGCGAATTCGATACGTGCCTTTTGAGTGAAGCCCAAGTTGCCGCCTTCGCCAACGACTCGCGCCCGTAATTCATCGGCGTTAATTCTCACTCCATCATTGGTGCCATCGTTGACGTCCGCGTGAGATTCCGAGCGAGCCTTAACGTAAGTTCCGATGCCACCGTTCCACATCAGGTCGACCTTAGCTCGCAGGACAAGGGAGACCAGCCCTTCACCGTCGACTACGTCAGGAACATCGTCCGGGATTGAGAGCGCTGCGCGCATGTGAGGGTTTAACGATATCTCTTTATCGAAACGGTTGAAGACCCCTCCTCCGGTAGAGATGATGGATGGATTGAAGTCAGACCATTGAGAGCGGGGCGTTTTGAATAGTCGCACCCGTTCTTCGAATGTTGCGGATAAGTTTGGGGTCGGGTCGATGAAGATGTGTTTGTGGTTGAAGGCGCCGATCAGCGCCATGTTCGGGTTTAGAATAAGGGCGTTGCCGAAAACATCACCGGACATGTCGCCTAACCCCACGACGGAGAACGATTCGGTTTCATAGTTGATTCCGAGATCCCGGAAGTGCCGTAAAACACATTCCCATCCGCCTCTCGCCGTAATTCCGTATTTTTTGTGGTCGTAGCCCGCTGAGCCGCCAGATGCGAAAGCATCGCCAAGCCAGAAATTAAAATCTCTCTGGGCGATAGAGTTGGCTAGGTCACTGAACGTCGCAGTGCCCTTGTCTGCAGCAACGACGAAGTAGGGATCGGGTTCATCGTGGATGATGAGGCCTGAGGGGTGTACGACGGTGTCGTCCCTCTTCGTGTCTGCCAGAGTTAGTAGAGCGGTGATGTACTCCCGATAGCCTTGCTCCACTCCTTTGGCCACGCCTTCGCCTTGGCGTGGGAGATTCTTGACGATAAACCCTCCCTTCGCGCCGCTCGGAACGATGATGACGTTCTTCACTTTTTGGGTCTTCATAAGACCCAATACCTCTGAGCGATAGTCATCGAGACGCTCGCTCCATCGAATGCCTCCACGCGCCACCCGAGCACTCCGGAGGTGTGTACCCTCAACTCGAGGCGAGAACACGAAGATCTCAAAGAGTGGTCGCGGGTGGGGCATGAACTCGATCTCTTGAGAGCGGAGCTTAATAGCCAGGGTATCAGTCGCAGTATAAAAATTCGTCCGGACAGTGCTGCGCATAAGGGCGAGGAGGGCACGGAGCACCCGGTCCTGCGTTATGTCCGGAACCTGACGCAGAGCTTCGACGAGAACCGACTCTTCAAGTGCTGCCCTTCGAGCTCGTTCCTCACTGGATATCCCGTGTTCCGGATTGAACTTCCAATCAAAGATCCGACACAACTGCGCAGCTACGTTTGGGGCACCGGCCAAAGCCTCCCACATCGTTCGCTTGGTTGAGATCTTATGCACCTGCCACAAAAGTGCGCAGTATCCTCGAAGAAGTCCGATCTGTTTGATAGTGAGAGGGGCCTTGCGCAGAAGTGCGTTTAGGGGGTCGTTCGCTGCTTCTCCTTGCAAGACCTTCGCAAGGCCCGGGGCAACCGATGCATTGAAGGCCTCCGCCGAGAGTGTTTCTCCCTCGTAGGGGCGAACCTCGAGTTTGAGAAGGTGTGTTGCCCCACTGGGTCCGGCACATTCATAGGAATATGCGCTCAGTACCTCAAGCCCGACATTCTCAAGAACTGGGGTGGCGAGGCTGATAGAGATCTCTTTTTCGAGTGAGAAGATAGAGAGGAGGGGGTGACCTCTCCCTTCAGGAGTAAAGAGCGCCACCGCCACGGTCGTGCTGTTGGATAAGGTGGCGAGCGCTTGCAGGTCGTGGGCGGCCTCGGAGATATCGGTCGCCGCCTTGTAATCCTCTGGAAAGATACCGGCGAGGGAAAATGGCAGGTTCAGGGATTCAGTGGCGGTTTGAAGTTTCTCGTCCCACGGGAGCGTTGCGGCGATGATTAGGTTGGCGAGCGTATCAGGGACGAAGACCGGACCCCGACCAACGGGGAGTGGCGTGCTGATATAAAACCTGAACTGCCGCTTCTTGCTTGAATCGATATGGATCTCGCTCGACCAAGGCTCAGCTTGGAAAGTAGCTTCCAAAAGGGTTTGAATTCGAGATTGAACCGCCGAGCTGTATCGTTCGGGCGGAAGGACGATAGCGGTAAAGGCTCTTCGTCCGAACTCATCTACCGTTGTGATGCTGCGAGTTTCTTCTTGGCTGAAGACGCCGAGTGCAAGGCGAGTGAGCGCGACCAGATTGTCGGTCGTCGTTGCCAGAGCCTCATCCGTTGGCATGTTGTCGATAACTTCGACGATATACTTATAGTCGTGGGAGTTCGGTATGGTGCCTTCCTCCGTTACTATCGTATCTATTTTTCGCCGCAGGATCGGAATGTCTTGGGCCTCGTGAGCCCACGCCTTGGAGGTGAGGTACCCGATAAACGATGCAATAGCGGATGAAGATTTAGTCGGCTGGACGAGGATGTGCAGGAGCGTAGCATGCCGATGAATTTGAGAGGTGAGTCGAAGCTTGCGAATTGAGAGGTGGAGCTCGCTCTCACGTAACGCTTGGATGTCCTCATGTACCTCAGTGCCCAGATCGGTGATGTATGAGTTCTCCGCGTGCCATATGCCGAGGGAAGGGGAGGTCGTGAGTCCCTTCTCAAGCGTTCCGGTTCCAGCACCGAGGAAGAAGAAGCACCCGTCGTTGAGCCACGCCAGAAATTGAGAGACCTCGGATGAGGGTAGGTCTCCGCAGTTGGTTCGTAGGTTCGTGGTCTGGAGCTTGCCTTGCGTCTCTGAGATGAGAGCTTTCATCGTGGCGAAGTCACTTCCAACACGAGTGAGGTTCCTTAACATTTCACGGAGACGCGGAAGTAACGAAGGGGTCCTGTCGATAGAGGAGCTATGAATTTCTATGAACGAGGTCGCGATAGGTGCTCCTTTGTAAAGCACGATCGGATGAAGAAACGCGTCGACTCGTATGTCGGCATCGGAGAGTGTTTCAGCTATGGAGCTGATGATGAACGGGTGATCGTCCAGGGCGATAAAGAGCGCGCCCGAGCTGTCAGCGAGGGAGAAGTTCAAGACGATACGCTCTCTCTGAGACGTGACAGCCGCGATCGCTCGAAGAGCTCCGGATATAATGCGCTGTACGTCGCTTGGGGTTTGAGCGCTCACGAAATCAGGTGTGGCTCGGGCAAACAGAGCTTTCACATAGGTCGCCACGGAGAACCGTTCGTGTGGATGTAAGGGATCGGAAAGAGTTGAGAGGATCTGGTGATCTTCCTTGGAGAGAAGTGATGAGACGGTATCGATGAGATCGGCCGGTAGAGGTTGAGAGGTGTGTCCGTTCATGTGGTAATTCTGTGCTAACGGAGAATGGTTGTGGATCGAATGAAGAAGCGAGTCTGCAGTCGTCCCGGTCTTCTGAGTATACTATCGAGGTGTTCAATCAGCACTCACATAAACTGCGTGGACCGGGGCAGCACTCGGAGGAGAATTCCTTGCACAGTAAAACCAGATGGTTAAGGTGTTTTATGAGGGCCGGGGAACGTTTGGCTGAGGTCGCCATGGATCTCAATGATGTGATGGCCACATCACCGAGGCTCTGGGGTCAGAGTGCGCCGCCGCCGGGTTCAAAACCTCTGCGAGGCGCGAAACACGATATGAGGTTCCTGACCGGATCGGTTGCGGCGCTTGCGTGAGGAATGTCTGCCTGGTCGGGTAGGCTAGGACCTTGTTTCAAGTGGTTATGCCTCTTTTCTCCCCTAACCAGGCTCTCTCTGGGGCGAGCACGCGCCTCGTGGGCCTTTCCCAAACGGATTAGCTTCCAAACATTCAGCAAACACATCTTTCGCCGATAGTTTCTAGTGCAGGTAGGAATGGTCACACGTTGGAGGCTTTCGAGCAGAGGCGACGCTAATCTCGTCGCTAGGAGCTGCGCGGAAATGTTTCCAAGGCACGTTAGGACGTGGCGGCGGTGGAGCGGTGACGCTCAAGCCATCACGGAGACAGTGAGGTTGTATCATGGGCAATAATGACTTTGACCCATCCGCGTCTCGCCGCTCGCCTGCTTTCAAGAGGCTCTCCTCTACAAAAGCAGCGAGTCAGAGCGTAGATCCATCTGACAATCGTTCCTCGAAGGGGTCGTTGAGGGCTAGTATCTTTAATCAGGTTCAGGTTTCGAAGAGCTCTCCCAAGGGAGAGGCATATTTCGATTCGAAGCTCGCGAGGCTGGGAGATGCTGCCGATTCGAATATCGCATCAGCTGCGACTCTGCACTCTCTTTTTGATACATCCCGGGAGATTCAAGACGCGAACATTAGCGCTTCCGCAGCTTCCGTGAAGGAGGTTGATGCAGCCGTTCGCTTAGCCGAAGAGCTCAGGGAACGCATTGTCGAGAATGAGCGGACTGCAGGTGATGCACATGCCCAGAGGCTCAATCGTGCGACCGTCGAGCGCCTCTTGCGATCGTAGCGGTAGCTTTGAGATTTTGAAAACTTCGCCCCCGCTAGCGTAATGGCGTCGAGACCGGCGATAGCTAGCTAATCTAATACGAGGCCGAATAGGTCCGTGGGCAGTTTCCGAGAGATGGGTGAACGACGTACCTGCTTTTCGAAGTCATTCGCACCCGCCGGTTTTGGGTTAAGCCGACATCCACTGCTCCAGTCGCTAAGTTGGTGCCGACCACAAGACCACACAGTTCTTTTCGAACGAGTTATCGTTAAAGACAGCTCTGTCACGATCCTTCTCGAAAGTGATCCGCGGCAAGTTCTTGCACCGTTCGGTCAGGTATCTGGCCAATGATGGCCGATTGGACCGTGGTTCGAAAAATGAGCCGGGTACCGTAGTAGGGATCGCAATCTTCTTGATGTTTAAATCCGTCGCAATCGGAATCACTACCTCCTCAAGGAACTTCTCGAAGAAGGATTGCGCGTTCAGTCCCACAATTAAGTTCTGAGTTGGATTAAGCCCGTTGATTACTAGGACGTCCTGATTGTCGTTGTCTTTAACGGCGATCAACATACAACCACCCTCTAAGCGAGCCGTTACGGGGTTGTCGTGGTTTTTTACGAATATCAATCCTGTGGCGTGTGGGTAGCGCTGCATCAGATCCACTTGCCGCGACCAGCAGACATCACAGATGAAGCCGGACAGGGCGCCGAGTAATCCGCGGGTAGGCACAGCAAGGAGCTTCTCTGAACCATGCGTTCCTAGCTTCTGGAGTCGATGAAGATCCTCCTCGAATGACGCCGTATTCATAGCGGCTCTCAGTACAGACGCCCGTTTTCCAAGGGGTTCAACTAAGGCTCGATTGTGTAACACGTGCTCTTGAATGAGCTCGGACAATCGTTCCACGGCCTCTTGTGTTGGGACGGGAGAGCTAAGCGCGCTAATCCAGCCAACATCCAGGCGTGTATCTCGAAGAGCTAGGCTTCCGGCAACCTCTCTGACATATTTTTTCAGCTCCTTGTCAACCGTGGCGTGCTCACACAGGGTCACCAAGAGGGAATACATGGAGTTAACGTTTTGGAGGGCCTCGAGGGCGTTTTGTATGGCGACTCTACGGAGCTCCAGGTTGTGCGCCCGACCCTTGGGAACCTCGGATATCTTTTTCTCGTTCTCTTGAGAGATGAACGCTAAGCGACTTATCGCAGCTTCCTTTTTATGGTCGAGCACGACGTCGAGATCGATTGTCGCCGAATTGAGTATGATATCCGTGAAGGTTTTATAGAGCCCTGTGCTCGTGTCTGAGAAAATGAAGGTCTCTGCCGACTTCGAGGAGAGCCGATCGGCGGTAAATTGGTACGTTTTGTCTTTGAGGCGAGGATCGAGGGGCTTGACTCGTTCTCTTTCTATGTCTTCGTAGAAAGTCTTTGTTATGCTCCTGACCTTATCTGGGGGTCCGCCGACGACCGCGGCGAGGAGTTCCCATTCAATATCGGAGAGAGGAGATAGCGCTTTGTCGGCGAGCAGCTCGCGCAACATCGCCTGAGTGCGGTGCGCGATCTCTTTTGGCCCTAACTCACCGAGCGGTAGCGATGCTCTTTTCCGAGCTCGGAACTCACTGTAGAGAGCGGGCGCCCGAATACTTGAGTAATCGCAGAAGAAAGATAGTAAGTCAGCTAGTTCGGCTTTGGGGTCGGGGGGAGCGGGTTGAGTATCGAGTCCCGTTTTGGAACAGTTCTCTTTATCCGTGAAAATAGTCATCATTGTCGGCAGATCTTCCTCCAGCTTATAGACGACGAGGGGAGGGGATAGGTCAGCCATCGCCCTGGAAATTAGCTCGGGACCCACATTTTCTCTGTGAACTGCCCACGCTGCTGCTGTGCTTGCTCCTCTCTGAAAGAAGGTGGGTAAGGCATCAAGAATCGCTTCGACATGGGCAGGCTGGAAAAGCGTCAGCCCTGCCAGGAGGGCGATGCCCTCTCTTATGAATTGCTCGCTGGATGAATTCCGATATCCAGTTGAATCTTTGTTAGAGGGAAAAGCGTCGAGGTACTTTTTGAAGCCATCCCTGATAGCTAAGTTATCAAGGAGGGCGGCGGCCTCGGGGCGATCGCTCAACCAAGCTGCCACACCACATAGAGCGACGATGTTCTCGTCCTCTAGATCTTGAGCTATCTCAGAGACGATATATGAGTTGAAGTCCATTTCCGAGATGCCGTGCCGAGAGAGAAGGTCGCGAGCTTTTTGGAAGTGCCCCTCCAAGACATACCCCTTAGCTACCGCCTTGAAGATCAGTTTGACCTGTGTAGGCTCAAGAAAAGAATAGTGTCCGAGAATGCGCAGCACCCTCTCGTGGAATCCAGCTTCAGCTAAGAGTGGAAGTACGTGCGCATCCGAGGCGCGAGGAGTAAAGTGAGGCAGCTCGCGACAAAGCTCTCTAGCTGTAGGGCTATCAACAAGCTGTCTCATAATCCTGTCCGGTTGCGGAAGACTCCAAAATCTTCGAAATACCAACTCTAAATATTGCTTCGGGGCGCTTTCCCAATTTTCAATGACCTGAGCGGGGTTACTCAGCAGGTATGGGATTTGAGAGGGTAAGAGGGATCCGTGCAGAGCGAGTTGGTCGCGGATGCCCCATCGAGGGTCTGGTTTGAAAGAAGCCCCCGTAAAGAAATCATCGTCCCGTGGAAATCTTTTGTTAAGGATCAGCGCTAACACGGCGAATTGCTCACCTCGCGCACGGAACCGCTCGGCGAGGAAGTGTCGCTGGGAGCCTCCGAGAGATTTGAATTCATATATTAGGCAGGCTGCTGTCATTGGGTCCTTTTCAATCAGCACCTCCGCCACATGAAAGCTGTCGACACCCCGCAATTTAAAAAGGTGTCGCAGGAAATCATGGCCCTCCTGGTAGTCCGGATTGCTCCGCAAAAAACACTCAACGAGCCGCGCATGGTTCAGCTCCGGAAATTTATCGATGTTACGAGCGAGCGCCGCGAATGCTCCGATATGCGGCTCAAGCATCTTCTCAGCCAGGGCGGTGCGATTTACTTCAGGGAATGCGTCGATGTTGTCCGCGAGGCACGAGGCGCAACCCGATACGGGCAGTACACGATA
>JBEGVS010000068.1:0-29486 GCA_041178185.1 Pseudomonadota bacterium | reverse complement strand
AGCTCGCACACCGAGATCAAGGCAGTGGTGAATTCGAGTTCTCGTGACCGGATTAGGAGGATCTCTAAAGAGAGGCACGCTCTCATTCATCACCGGAAGTGGTTGTCCATCGAGCGGGTTTCCGAGAGCATCAATCACACGGCCCTGGAGTCCGGAACATACCGATACTCGAGACGTTCCCTCCGAGGCTGTGATTGTAGAGCCAGGGGCTATACCCTCCACCTCCGAAAATGGCATCAAGAGGATCCTATCGCTGCGAAATCCCACTACCTGAGCAGGAATAGAGTGCTTACCGGAATTAATAACGACCTGTGAACCAACCGGAACAAGAGGGCCCGTTC
Source organism: Pseudomonadota bacterium (assembly GCA_041178185.1). Lineage (GTDB taxonomy): Bacteria > Bdellovibrionota_C > UBA2361 > UBA2361 > OMII01 > OMII01. The sequence continues at coordinate 29,145 of JBEGVS010000068.1, read as the reverse complement.
CCTCAATTATCAATCCGGTCATATCGGTGACGGTCCCGCGTAGCTCGTAGGTACTCACCTGAGATGCTGCCACTAATGCGCGTTCTAGGAGCGTTTCCATCGTACAGCCTACCGGACCTTCGTTACGCTCTCTTTAATTCGTTCCCACGCCTTCTCGAGATCGAACTCCACCTCGCCGGACGAGGTTTCCAGCACGCAGCCAGCTCTAATAGTATCGTCGGCACGAAAGCTCCATGAACCATCAAATTCTTTAAATTGCCGTTCCGGGCTTAACATCTTGATAAATTCAAGGTCCTGAGGGCTAACTCGTATCGCCTTAATGGTCGCTCCGCCCGTCAAAGCGATCGCCTCCTTAATCACCTGAAGAATGTATTCAGGATTAATGTCAACGATCGTTCCTACCAGCTTTCGAGCAACCTGCATCGCGAACTCAACAGCACGTCGCTCAACCGCATCGACCTCTTGGCGGATCTGACCCTGCATATCGTCGATGATAGTTCGATAACGCTCCTCAATGGCGCGGATTTTCGCGTCACTCTCTTGCGCGAGCTGCGCGGAAAATTCCTGTTGTAGAGCGCTTTTTACCTCTTCGAGTTGTTGTTCATGTTGGGCCTGAAGAGCAAGTCGCTCTTCGTCCCAGTTTTTCTGCAACTGTTCGAGCTCAGAGGTCGATACCACAGACGGAGCCGAGCTCTCACCCTCTTGGTTCGATTGCTCGTTCGTTGTTTCCAAAAGAGCCGCGCCCTGCGAATCATCAGCATCGTTAGCGCTGCTATCCGCCTCGGCATCGCCGATCGACCGTTGCCCCACCTGAGCCGACGCTGCCGACACCTCGTCCTCGATGGCGGGTGCGCTATCCTCCGCGGGGACCTGCTCAAGGAACGTTTCGGTAGCGACGAGGTCGTCGTAGACGTCAAACATCGGATCTACCGCACGACCTGGTGCGTGAATAACAGCGAACTGCTCGGGTGCGAACTGTGTGGCGGCATTACCGTCGCCAACTATCTGAAACTCTGATATCCGAAAGGTCGAAGGCTTAAACGTTCGAACGTTCGGCCGTAAGGGATCTCGTGTCGCCTGTTGTTCTTCCGTCGTCATGCGTTACCCACCGATTACAGGTGCCCTTCGTTGAGCCAGTAGCGAATGAGGAGGGCCGCTTGAGCCGGATTCTCCTTCACCAGTCGTGAGCTCTCGGACATAATTTCTCCCAACTGCTCCATATCAACTGGACCGTTGAGATCCGGAAGAGCCGGTTTTCCTGGAACCTCTCCCGGTCGAGCCATTTGGTCCGAAGAAGCGGATGCGTCTCCTCCTCTGCCCCCATCCAGAGCCGCAGCAGCTTTCTCTCGCGAGGAACTCAATGAACCAACCTCCATTCCCTGCGGTAGAAGACGGGTAATATCGATCTCAGTTTCGGAGGAAGAGGTAAGGAACTTCATCATCGGCCGAAGCACGAAGATACCAAAGATGAGGAGCGCGAGAATTGGAACGCTCAACGCGCCGTATCGGTACCACGCATTGAGTTCAGCCGCTTTAGCGAGCTCCTCCATCAACCCGTCATTTGCTTGAAAGAATGGGATATTCTCAACGGTAACAACGTCACCCCGTGTCGAATCAAATCCGATAGCCGACTTAACGATCCCCTCAACTTGAGCAAGCATCTCGGGCGACAGCGCCTTGAATACCTTCTCAGTGCGAGGTGCAGCAACTGCATCCTCTACGACGCCACCCGTCCCTTGAACGGGGACATCTTCATATTTCCCATCAACGAGAACAGCAGCGGAGAGTCGAAGAAGTTTCCCCTTCGCCTGAGAGCTCTTAATAATAGCCCTGGAGACCTCAAAGTTCTTGACGTTCTCACGCCGGGTGTTGCTCTCACCACCCGCTGATGGAGGGGAAAGCAGTGCGGGATCGTTACTTAAGTTTGCAGCCACACCGGGTACACCACCTCTCGCGGCTCCACCAACTCCCTCCTCGATAACACGCTCGGAGCGCGCAACCTGTCCACCCGGATCGAAGCTCTCCTCCTCACGTTCATTTGATGAGAAATCAAGATCGGCTGTTACTCGTGCAACAACTTTGCCTGGCCCAAGCACCTTCGCTAACATCGCTTCGATACGTTGGGCATAGCTTTTCTCGACCTCTCGTGTATAGGTCAATCGAGTAGCGTCAGCTCCGAGCTCCTCTCCCTCCTCATTTTTTGGAGTGAGCAAGTTCCCGTACACGTCAATAATTGTGACGTTTTCCGGTTTGAGTCCCTCGACTCCACTTGCAACGAAATTAGCGATTCCCCGAATCTGTTTCTTGTCCAGCTCACTTCCCGGCCGAAGCTTAAGAAGAACGGATGCCCCGGGATCCTGCGCTTGCTTGGCGAAGATCGTCTTTTCGGGTTGAGAGATGTGAACACGTGCGGAGAGCACTGAATCAAGGGACATGATCGTTCGCTCGAGTTCCCCTTGTAAGGCGCGCTGCTTCTTTACCATTTCCCCCATGGTGGTGGTGGCGAAATTCGTTCCATCAAAAAGCTCGAATCCGACCGTGCCCGTTTTGGGCAAGCCCTCAGAAGCGAGGCTTATGCGAAGCTCATGCACTGCCTCTGGAGGAGAGACGGATACCGTGTCCCCATCGAGCTTATACTTGGTCTTCATCTCCTTGAGCCGTTCGATAACGGCACCAGCGTCCGATGGATTGAGGTCGGAATAGAGCACCGTATAATCCGGCTCGGTGGCCATTTTAGATACATATACGAGCGCCCACACCGGAAATATAATAAGTGCTGGGACGACTAGTTTGTGAGCGATGGGAAGCTTGAGGTATTTTTCAACATACCCCATGAGAATAGCTTTAGGATCAAGCGAAAGTGCCACGGTATTCCTCTAGATACAATCAATCAAACTTGTGTTCGGATAACTTCTTCGTACGCGCGAATAATTTTGCCACGGATGGCATTCATCAACTGAAACGCCACATCAGCTTTCTCAAGCGCAACCATTGCGCTGTGTGGGGTTACTCCCTCTTTTTTAAGGGTGAGTCCTTCGATATTAGTATTGGCTTCATTTTGAAGGTCGTTCACCTCTTTGAGCGCGTTGTTCAGCATGTCGCCGAAGCTACTCTGTGTCCCGCCCTCCTCTACTTTAGAGGCCTGCTGCGTTGCCGTTTTTATCGGCGTAATATTAGGAAGGAGCGGATTTATTGAGTTAATTGACATGGTCTAAATCTCCTACGCCTGAGTTAAGATCTTACTCGCCTCACTCTGGAGGTTTCGTGCAGTCTCCACAGCGGTCACATTCGCCTGATACAGGCGACTCGCGGACAATAGATCGGTCATCGTCTGCACTACGTTGATATTGGGGTATGCGACGAATCCGTTTTTGTCGGCATCAGGATGGCCAGGCGAATGAACCATGCGTGGAGGAGCTTGGTCCTCAACTACCGCTGTCACGACGGGTTTCTGCATCGATAAACGATCGAGAGCTGAGGAAAAACTGCCCGGGATAGGCTTGGCGACCTGCACAACATCGCGGCGTTTGTACGGTCCACCATCAGCGGTGCGCGTAGTCTCGGCATTCGCGATATTCGAGGCGAGCGTGTTGACACGCATACGCGCTGCAGCCATTCCGTTGGCGAGGATCTCGATAGGACTAATGCGATTATTAATCGAGCTCATACTTATCTAGTCTCTCGTATAGCGGTTCGAAGTAATCCGATCTGCCGCCGAATGAGACGAGCAGCATTGGCGTATTCACCACTGTTTTGCGCCAACCGACCCATCTGGAGATCAAGGTCGACGTTATTTCCATCCGGCTTCGTCGGCCCGGAGAGGTCCTGCACCAGCTTCGAGGTGTCCCCCTGTGTCGAGTGAGTATCGATGTGCGCCGTGTTGGTTTGAGCAAGCGACCCGCTCTGAGCCTCAAAGGCTTTCTCCAACTCATTGCCGAACGAGACGTCAATTGCCCGATATTGGGGGGTCTCCGCATTGGCGATGTTGGCCGAAAGCGCTTGATTTCGCTTCCACGTCAGGTCCATGGTGCGAGAAAGCCCTGTCACCGAACGATCAAAAAGTGTATCGAGTAATCTCATATATCCACCTCTGCACAGACGTGATAAGCAAGAGGCGTGCTACAATAAAAAGCAATGAATATGAGCAGTTACCCACTTCAAGGCGTGTCAAATGACTGACACCTCTCGCCGACCGTCAAATTTCCGACCCGGGCGCTCGTCAACCACCTTTATCGGATGCCTGATAGTAGGTGTGGGGCTCATACTTCGAGCCGCCGCCATCGGTGGGGAATTATGGCTCGACGAAATATGGTCACTTCTGAAGGTGTCCCCCCTCTCCAGTCCGATTGAGATAGTCACTGCGCTAAAACACGACAATAACCACATTCTTAACAGCCTATGGATGTGGCTATGGGGCCCCACTCACACATCCGCGGTGTACCGGGCCCCATCGCTTATCTTTAGCGCCCTCCTCCTGTGGCTCCTCCTGGTCCGAACGCCCGCACAACTGGAAGGGAAGGTACCCACTCTATGGTTGGCTCTCGTTGCGGGCTCCTATCCCCTCACGCTCTACGGAACCGAAGCACGAGGATACTCCCTGGCTCTTCTCTGCACGGGGATGGCCTTTTTCTCCCTGTGCCGTCTGACAGAGCACCCCTTCGATCGACGATCGATATGGGCCTTTGCCGTAGCGGCGATGATAGGTTGCGTGTCACATGCGATCTTCATCCTCTTCCTCGCTCCTGCAACAGCATGGCTCGTGTGGAGGCTCTGCCGACAACCCTTACTTGGCAACTCAAGAGCTATTCTCTGGTACGGAATAGTCCCACCGGTCCTCGTTGCGTGTGGCCTCACTCTGACATTCTATCGAGATATGGAGATAGGAGGGGCGCCGCTCCTTCCTTATCTCGAAGTCGCTGCGTCCACGGTGAGCATTGCATTTGGGGGACAAACGCTCTCTTCAATCAATCCAGATGTCACCGGATGGAGCATCGTTCTGGCACTAGCTGTCATACTTGCGTGCGTCGCGGAATTGATCGCTTGGGTACGAACCGGATCCTCCCTTGCCTCCCTGGTAGCGCTTATCATGGTGACCCCGTGGATCGCTGTGAGTATTTTTCAACCGCATTTTATCCTTCCTCGATATTTTATCATCCAGATCTTTTTCGCGTACCTGCTCGTCGCTCGCTTCCTCGATCGGCTCATCCGTCAAGGCCGGTTCGGATTCTTAATCGCGACCCTCCTTCTTGGCACCTACATAGTTACGAACACGACGCACACGATCTCGCTCGCAACACTTGGACGCTCACATTTTGTTGAGATATTTGCGGGTATCGTCTCTCACGAACGCGATGAGCAGATAGGTATCGGAGGAGATCAGGACTTCCAAAACAGTATACGGCTTTCGTACGCCAGACTACTCGCCCCTGAGACAGCGAGACTTGTCTACGTACCTCTATACCGAAGCGCAATCTTACCTCCCCGCTATATCATCAGGGAGACCATAGAAAGCTATGAAGATTTCCCTGCGGATGTGGAACTCCGTCCAGGCGTGACCTATCGGCGCGTGAAACAGTATCGCGCACCACCCCTCAACGGCTCCCACGTCACGGTCTATGAGATCGTGAAATAGTGAAAGGTATCACCTTACTCCGATTTTCTCTTTTTCCAACGGTATGCAGCTCGAGCAGAGCTTTGCTCAGGCACTATGATAGCCTGAGCCTCTCGAAGGATACGCTGATACCGCTTTTGAGAAGCGGTGCTCAGCGATCTTGGCGACAGCTTACGCGGCGCCGGTAAGATAGACGCAAGAGCAGCAGCCTCACGAATATCGAGCTGATTTGCTGGCTTGTTGTAGTAGTACCGGGATGCCGCCTCGAGTCCGTAAATCCCCTGTCCCCACTCGATGATGTTCAGGTACAACTCAAGGGTGCGACGCTTTCCCCACACCAGACCAGCGATCGGAGCCATGCCAGCTTCAATCACCTTTCGAAGATAACTCCGACCAGGCCATAGAAAAACATTTTTTACCGTTTGCATGGTGATAGTGCTCGCGCCGCGCGGCTTTGACCTTTCATCGGAATCATCAAGAGCGTCCTCTACGGCGGAGAGATCAACACCCCAGTGATCGATAAATCGGGCATCCTCAGCGGCGACCACCGCCTGTTGTACGTGGATTGGGTAGTATGACAGAGGCTTCCATTCCCACCCCTTCATCGCCGACTCTCCCTGGACCCAGTACTCAATCGCTCTGATGATCATCAATGGGGTTATTGGCGGAGCGATAAAACGAAGGAGAACGACCGAAAAGATCCAGAGAGCACAGACAACCTTGACCCACCTCACTACGACAGAGGACCACTCTCCTTGAACAATCTGTGGCTTACGTCCGCGCGCCATAGCCTATGGTTGTATCGCACAATCGCGGCCATTGGTAGCCGCCCCGGCGCAACATCCAACCTCCAGCACGAGTTCACCCACGTCCCCGCGGAACTCGATCGGTTACGAGCCGAAGATCGCCTCCGTCGACCACTCCCGTGGAAACGGATACTTAGAGCCCTTGTGGTAGAGAAACAGCGGAATGGTATTGATCTTGGCTATCGCACTGCTAAATCGGTGCTGAATATCGTTAACCACGGCCATAACTTCGAGGGCCGTGTGCACACTACTCCCAAACTCGAAATCCCAACTTCCCGCACACTCAAGATGATAGGTGATGCACGGAGTTTGTTGGCAAAATTCAATCAAAAGGTTTCTCAACTTTTGAGATACCCCGCGGAGGTACACACAGTGAACGAACGATTGAAGTCCAAAAGCAGATGTATCAACTAAGTAACGATACCCACGGATGACGCCGGCCTTCTCTAAGCGTTGAACGCGATAGTACAAGGTCGAGCTCGATATTCCCAACTGTTTACCCAATTCCCGACTCTCTAATTCCGGATAGTTAGAAAGGAGCGATAGAAGCTCATGATCCATCTGGTCGACCGGCACCCTCTTCTCGTGACTAATCCCGAAACTTAGATTTTTTTGACACTTCCTTCCATCCTCACCCAGGGCGACCGGATAATCGGTCAATGAGAGCAAGGGTTGGAGCGTCTTAGTGTTGAAGAGCGCTCCAAACTCGCCGGAGAGCTCCTGCATAAAATCAAAGAGCTCCAAATTCTCCCGCACACAAATATCCACACAGAAGTCGAAGTCTCCCCCGAGCGCAACAAAATAGGAGACTCGTGGAGACGCTTTCAAGTGGTGGATTAGACGATTCGTCTCCCTCTTTGAGGTAGGCACCAAAGAAAAGTAGAGCGTGCTGTATGAGAGGCCCAACCGATAGACGTCGATGTAGGTTTGCCGCTTTAAAATTTTCTGCTCTCGAAACTTATCAAGGGAGTGTCTCACAACGCTTTGCGAATATCCTGTGAGCTTTGCAATATCCGAGACCGAGGCGTCGGCTTTATGGAGCACCATCGACGCCAATCGACGCTCCTTGGGCCCCAAGTTGGGGGTGATTCTCGTGGAACCCGATTCCTTAGCCATTTCGACTTCCGCACATTGGTAAAAGGGTCACAGCCACTGTCCCGAAACTGATACCATGGCCATAGACTTCTATTCTGCACCTAAGGTTATATTGATGGACGTTCGACGAGAAACACTTGCGACGGACGTGAACAGAGCCCCACCTACAGCCGGCCCTATGACAACGAGCCTAATCAGTAGCCTAGAGTTATGTCAAAGGATTCTTCCAAGGAATGCAGAGCAAAATCACTCGACATACCACCGAGCCTCCGCATTCACACCCGAATACCTATTCGTCGATGACGATACCGTCCTGCCGATAGTCATGAAGCTTGTTTCGCAGGGTGCGAATGCTTATTCCAAGAAGCTTTGCTGCCTCGGTGCGATTATTATTATTCGCCCGAAGCGTCTCAAGAATAAGAGCCTTCTCCATGTCCTGAACTGTTGTCCCCGATCGGATTACCAAAGACCCATCCTGGCTACTCGTAGAGCTTTCTCTAATACACTCGACAGCATCCGCAAGACGCGCCGGTTGAGTGCTCGGTTGTTCCGAGCTTATCGACGATGAGACCGGCCGTTCCTCACGCAGCATATCCAACTGGTCTGAAGGATTCATGGATAACAGGAAGTCTGATTGACGAGGAGCCGAGCCAGCAGCAAGAATAGCAGCTCGCTGAACGGCGTTCTGAAGCTCACGAATGTTTCCAGGCCACGGATGGTTCATGAGAGCCTCGAGAACCTGCTCCGAGAGGCGTGGAGCGTTATCTCCAAGGAACTGTCGCATGAAATATTCTGTGAGTACCTTGATATCAGACTTTCGCTCTCGAAGTGGCGGCAAGGTCAACGGAATCACGTTCAAGCGGTAGTACAGATCCGCTCTAAACCTCCCCTCTCTAACCGAATCCTCAAGGTTACGGTTCGTAGTGGCGAGAACGCGCACATCAATTGAGACGGGATCTTTACCTCCAACCCGGTCAACCTCACGCTCCTGCAGCACACGCAAGAGCTTCGCTTGCAGCGCAAGCTCCATCTCGGATATTTCGTCCAAAAGGATCGTTCCCCCGTGCGCCATCTCGAATTTACCGATCTTCTTATTCTGAGCGCCAGTGAATGCCCCCTTCTCATGACCGAACAGTTCGCTTTCGAGTAGGCTCTCCGGAAGCGCCGCGCAATTTACGGCGACAAAGGGCTGATGTGACCGAGGGCTGCTGGCATGAATGAAGCGCGCAATGAGCTCCTTACCAGTTCCAGACTCACCTTGGATCAGAACCGTAGCCTCACTACGAGCAACAGCCTCAGCGACCTCAAGAACTCGCTTCATGAGGGGATCTTGGGAGATAATCGGTCGACCACGATTCTGTTTGGCGGGTCGTTGTCGAGAAGCTTTACTCTCCGGCAAAAGCACACGCTCAACGATACGCTCGAGGTCTTGGGCCGTGAACGGTTTAGTGATAAAATCGGCTGCTCCATTCTGCATCGCCTCAACCGCCTGCGTGATCGTTCCGTAGGCCGTAATCATGATCAGGGGAATCTCACTCCCCTTCTTCTGAAGGTTTGCAAGTAATTCACTACCCGACATCTGGGGCATCTGCTGGTCTGATATAATAAGGTCAAAGGACTCGCGCTCAAGCAACTCAAGCGCAGAGAGCCCATTGTTGACGACGGTGACGTCAAAGTCCTTACGGCTCAAGCACGTCTTAACCGCAAGCTGCATCTGCGGTTCGTCGTCCGCGACAAGCACTCGTTGTCGCACATTCTGCGCTGCCCGCTCACCCGCCTGATTAGTCGTGTCTTGTGTATCCATACCTAGTTCCCCTTTAACCTTGTACCGCTCGACGCGGCAAAACCACCTTGAACTCAGCGCCCGGCACATTCTGAGCCGAGATCTGACCACCATGTGCTACAACAATTCGTTTAACAATCGATAAGCCCAACCCTGTTCCTTCCCTTCGACCTGAGGCGAACGGCTCAAACAGGCGGGGGAAGATCTCCTCTGGAATCCCCGGTCCATTATCTCGCACCACCAAGTTGACCGCCCCCTCCGGGTCGATCTCCGAAACAGCAATCGAGATACAGCCCCCGAATTCGGTAACCTGAAGCGAGTTCGTGATGAGGTTGTAGAGGCACTGTCGAAGCGCCTGAGCATCGGCGATGATAAAGGGATTACCCTCAAGCGAAACCGATATCTTCGCTGTTGCGCCATATAAACTTGAAAAATGATGCACTATCTCCTGTGCTATCGAGTGGAGATTAACCGGGCTTAGGTGAAGTTTGTTATTTTTCGCGAAGTGCAGGACGTTTGAGACCACCTGATCAAGACTTGAGATACTCTTCTCTATCTCCTCGACGAGCTCGAGCGATTGAGGCCTATCGGTTAAATCACCCTTGAGCATCGATACAAATAGAGAGATCGCGCCGAGGGGGTTTCTAACCTCGTGCGCAAGCGCCGCTGCGGTTTCACCAAGTACGGCCAACCGCTCGGAGCGCTTAATCTCCTCATCTTTTGCTCGAAGCTGTTCTCGCAGGTCCTCGACCTCGCGCATGAGGGTCGTATGCCTCAGTTCGAGCATAGAGCTACTCTCGTTGAAGCGCTCGATTACCTCCACAAGGTTCGTAATTGGATTGGGCGACCGATCTTTCTGCTTCGACGCGAACATAGCTGTTACCCCACACTTACCTGTTCACGTTTCTTCCACTCGGCGATCTCCAAGGAGGCCTGCATCAGAATGAGCCAGGAGTCGGAAGGAGCGAATTGCTTCTGGGCACTATCTGTAATGCGGCGAGCTTCGTCTAGGTCCTGCCGAGCAAGCGCCGCTTGAACCAGCCCGTAGTCCCCCCAGCTATCCACGAACGCCTCGGGATGATCGGTCTTTCCCTTCTCAATCCAAAATTTCGCTCGTTCGAACTGGTTAGTCTCAAGTGAGATTGCGGCGAGCATCCGAACGGCCACCGGCGTGCGCACATGATCCATCGGAATCGCTTCAAGATTTTTCTGGGCCTCGGCATATCGCGCGAGCTTCAGATCAACAAGGCCGATCGCAAAATGGGCCTCCGCTCGATCTTGTGGCTGAACATCCGCGAGCGCTTTTTCGAATTTATCGTGCGCTGACACAAAGGCGCCAGTCCGAAGGAGGCTCTGTCCCCACAAAAGGTATGCACGCCCCCTTAAGGGAACGCTCTCTCTCATGTAACTGATGGCCTTTTCGGCGTAGAGAGCGGCTTCTTGGTATCGCTCCTCTTGGTACTCTATAACACCCCGAGAAAGTATTAATCTGGTCCGAATATCTCCCGCGATCGAAGGATCCCGCAGGATGGCATCGAATCCCTCCGCCGCCTGACGATTGAGGCCAAGCGCCCAAGCACTTTTAGCGGCTGCGATACGGGTCTCTGAGACTAATTTCTTTTGAGGGAGCAACTCGTACATGACGAGCGCTTTCATGTGCTCCCCATCGGCGGAAAGCTTCTGCACTTCGGCGGCATGCTGGGCTCTAGCCTGGCAGGGAAGGGCTAAAACGATTACTGCGCTGACGAGTAACGGAATGTGCAAAATCGATTTCATCATCTCTCTCTCTTGTAAGAGGCGCTCGTGCTACGACTAATTAGTAACATTCTCTCTCTATCTTCTCTCCCTCTTCCTCCCCCACAACCAGAACCTCAATCTTGCTCTCAAGTCCCTTCTTCTTGATTTTCTCAACGAGCGTTGTGCGATTGAGCCCCAAGAGCTTGGCTGCTGCTTTCTTGTTTCCACCCGTCTGCGAAAGAGCCGACGAAATCAGCTTACTCTCGTACGTATCAACAAGTTCATTGAAATTGACCCCATTTGGGGGAAGAGTTAGCTCCGAGAAGGTTAAGGATGATAGAGCTCCAGACTCCGCCGTGATGTGCTCAGGAAGCTGGTTCACGTCGATCAGGTCCCCTTCGCTCAAAATTGCGAGTCGCTCAACCACATTTTCAAGCTCTCGCACATTTCCTGGCCATCGATAGGCCGCAAGAAGGTCCATTGCCCCTGACGAAAAGTTCAGGCTTTGCCGTCCATTTTCGTCCGCTTGACGCGAGAGAAAGTATTGCGCGAGATGGCGTATGTCGTCGCCACGCTCTCGAAGCGCAGGAAGAGTTACCGGAACAACCTGCAAACGATAGTAGAGATCCTCGCGGAACCGTCCCGCTTTCACCTCTTCGGCGAGGTCCTTGTTAGTAGCGGCGATGACCCGTACATCAACATCGATAGAACGTGTGGAGCCGACAGGGTCTACCTTTCGCTCCTGGAGCACACGCAGCAGCTTCACCTGAAGCTTGGGACTCATCTCTGCGATCTCATCAAGGAAGATCGTTCCCCCATCAGCGAGCTGAAATCGACCCACGCGATTGTTAATAGCACCCGTGAAAGAGCCCTTCTCATGGCCAAACAATTCACTTTCCAGGATATCTTCAGGAATAGCACCGCAGTTGACAGGAACCATTTTTCCACTTCGACCACTCAAGGTGTGAAGCGCCTTTGCTATTAATTCCTTACCTGTTCCGCTTTCGCCGAGAATAAGGACGGTCGAGCGAGTCTTCGCGACCTTTTCGACCACGCCGAAGATCTTCCGCATCTCAGCACATTCACTTACGATACCGAGAAACGGAGTGGGAAGAGCACCTCTATCGGTCGTGGATAGGGAGGGAAGAACGAGATCGAGAGAGCCAGAAAACGCTTGTTGCATCATGAGAACCTTCCTTGTTCAATGTCGCCGTTGAAGAGAGACGCTCCTAGCCCTCTCTTTCCTTGCGGTGATACGTCCAACCTTCGATCGCGCCCCTCAACTCACTTCAAGAAGCGCGACTGTCACAGATTTGGCAATCTTCGTACCAGGCACGACTATCAATGTTAGATTCTTGACGATGCCGAACCGTCTCATCTCTTTTTAGGTTTATATTGTTCGGGAATACAGTAGGTTATCTGAAGACGCGGAACTTTTTTTGTTGAGGCGTGTCAGAAATTTGATGAAACTGCCGGGATTCGCACCACAGAATTATGTACAGTTTTGTAACAAACCTGCCGATAAGGGGGCGCAAAATTTTCGCTCTAAGGAGTAGACGCAACGCTTCTGAAAGGGGCTGCGCCCACTCTCTTGAGTATCGATCAAAACGCACCGCACGAGTGGCTGACGAGAAAAGCGAGAGAACTGCGCGCTCCAAGGCGCTAATTGAAGGTGCTCGTTGTATCGTTTAGAAGGAGGCCGCGCAGAGCTAAACCGAGAGAGATGCGGAAGGATTCTGCGCAACTCTCAAAGTGGCCAACCGGTGCCTGAATGACTGTTTTATATCCACACACGCTTCCACTCATCTCGAAGCCCGCGTGGAAAAGCACGGCCTGCCGCGCCTCGAACTGTTGAATCATCTGCTCTACGGTTGGCAGCCAAATATAATTCGACCTCAGCTCGTCGGGGGTGAGCCCCTGGGGATCTACGAGAATGGCCACGGGGTTTCTGAGACCTCGATCTGTGACTTCGTCACCAACTTCCGGGTGCCAGAACAGCCCCGCCGTTTCAAGATCTTGAGCTACGTATATAAACTTGTCAGCTGGGGTTGCGTTTTTCGGCACAGCAGCCTCACTCTACGTCCTCATGTCTGGTTTCGACGGGAACTCATTCTAACTTAACGAACTAAGGCTCGATTCCCGCTTACCTTGGTTAAGATGCCAGGAGCACGCTGCATGGGATCAAGGTTTTTTGCTCAATCAGGAATTTACGTGCGAGGAATTCGTATCCCTTGAATTTCACAGGAATTAGGAATCAGCTAGCCAAAGAATGGTCAGAAACGCCAGGGCCGAGAGCGCCACGATGATCAAGAAGAGTTTAAAGAAGAACACAACCAGAATGCCTACGCCGAAGGCGACGAGAGCTGATTTCTCGCCGTTTTCACGGACCAGCACACGAAGTTCATCGAACCGCTCTGCGGCAAGGGCTTTCCAACCCTCGGCGCTACGAGCACGAGCAAACTCCGTTATGACTTTCCACACATTAGGCATGAACTTTACCTCGGTCCTATCCTATGACGCTCCCCAGTCGAACACCAGATTTCTTCTCGGAGAGTGACTCATCTTTCTTTGCAACTCTCTCGTTACAGGTCTATACTTGCGGCGGCCTGGGAGGAAGCCTTCAGTACGCTTCCTTAGATGTCAACCAGAGCTGGAAAAGTGCGTACCTGTAAGAGGAGCTTCATGAGAACTAACTACATACTTACCGCGGTCGTTTCCTGCCTTATGTGCTACGCTGATGCCGCCATCGCCGCCGACACGAAGAAAGGTGGGGAGCTCTATGCACAACGTTGTGCAATGTGCCACGGCGACAAGGGAGCAGGTGATGGTCCCGTCGCAGCAACCATTCCGGAGGGGATGAAGCCGCGCAACCTCTCGCAAGCCTATAAGTACGCCACCGATGACGCGAAGTTCAAAGAGCTCCTCCAAAAGGGTGGCGCCGGTGTTGGGTTGAGTCCCCTCATGCCAGCGCAATCGGACCTTAAGCCTGAGGATCTCGACAACATCATTGCGTTCGTCAAAACTCTCAAGAAGTAACGGAGCCCATCAGTGAGCAAGAACTCCCCGGAAAGTTCGGCCTACGCAGCCCTTGGAGCATCGTCAGCCAAAGGTGGGGTTCTTGCCGCTGTTGGAGAGAGTGGCCCGGCACGTTATTTCGCATCCCCTGTCGATGACCCAGTCGGCGATCCAAATTACGCTTTTTTTCTTCACGCAGATGGCGCAGGCACCAAAAGCATCGTCGCGTACCTTCTCTACAAAGAAACAGGCGAGATAAAGTATTTTCGATCGTTGGCAACCGATAGTCTTGTCATGAATCTGGATGACATCGCGTGCTCCGGGGGTCTTGAAGGGCTTATTCTCAGCAATACCATCGGAAGAAACCGCTCGCTCATCCCTGATCAGGCGATCGCCGAGATTATCGGTGGATATAGGGACTGCGTTGAGATGCTCGGCGCTCAAGGCATCTCCATTCGCATGAGCGGGGGAGAAACGGCCGACGTCGGAGATCTCGTACGCACCCTGATCGTTGACTCCACATTATCCTCACGAATCCCTCGCTCCGATCTCGTCGACACAACGCGAGTAGTGGCTGGGGATCTCATCGTGGGGTTTAGCTCGTCCGGCACCGCTCGCTTTGAGAAGGAACCAAATTCCGGCATGGGGAGCAACGGATTAACGCTGGCGCGTAACGTCCTCCTCAGTCGAAAGCTGGCCAGCGTGTATCCCGAGATATGCGACCCAAGCCTTTCGCACGAAGTTGCCTACCGAGGCCCCTTCTCCGTAACCGATTACCACGAATCGCTGGGCATGACCGTCGGCGAGGCGCTCCTATCCCCGACGCGCACGTACGCGCCTCTTATTAAGCAGCTCCTGGGGGCCTTCCGAGAGCACGTCCACGCACTCATTCACTGCACCGGCGGTGGACAGGTAAAGATAAAGCGATTCGGGCGCTCCGTCCGCTACGTAAAAGACAACCTCTTGCCGGTGCCTCCCCTCTTTTCTCTCATTCAGAAGCACGGAGATGTACCGTGGAGTGAGATGTATACTGTATTCAACATGGGGCATCGATTGGAGGCCTGCATGCCAGCGGCTGCCGCTAACGAGGCGATCTCATGTGCCAAGGAATTTGGGATTGCCGCCCAGGTCATAGGGCGAGTAACCTCTGGAGATGGGGAGAATGAGGTCGTGATCTCATCTCCGCACGGGGTTTTTACCTATTAAGCCATTTCCCTTCGAAGAAGCTCTCTCAAAGGTCATGCGCACGAACGAAGCTCACCTCTACGATAACGTCAGCACCGCCAGCAGTATCGCGGAGGCATACTGGCGGCGGGCGGCGCTTACTCCGAATGCGCCCCTCTACAAATGGGCCACAGCGTCAAGCGCCGATGCAACACGGGTGTGGCACACTGAAACCTACACAACAACCACCCGGAAGGTGGCTCGCTTGGCTCACTACCTACACTCAATCGGTGTTGGTGTCGGTACCACGGTCGCTATTATGTCTCAAACCAGACCGGAATGGATGATAGCTGATATAGCGATTCAGACTCTCGGCGGAATCACGGTAAGTATCTACCAAAGTCTTCCAGCCCATGAAGCTGGATACATTCTGTTTGACTCAAAGGCCCAGATCATATTCGTTGAAAACGAGGAACAGGCTCAAAAGATAGCGCACTTGCGTTCACATCCCTGCCCTATTCCCGAGCATGAGGGAGTTGAGGCTCACGATATTCGACTCACCATTTCACACGTCATATCTTTTGAGCGGGTTCAGGCCTCCTCTATTCCTGCTGTTACCTCGATACTCGAGGATGATACCCTTTCAGCGGAACCGCCCCCCGTGCCGGTAGAGGTGAGTCGCCAGTCTGTGGCGTCATACGTATATACATCCGGCACCACAGGACCACCGAAGGGGGTCATCCAAACCCACGGTAACCACCTAACCAACGTGGAGCAGGTATCAAAGGCTGGGGTCTTCATCCTTAACGGATCGCTCTTCCTCTACCTACCCCTTGCTCACTCGTTTGCGCGTCTCGCGTACTACGTAGGGTTCCTCACATCTGCTCACCTTGTACTACCAGCGATTATCGATCATCAAACATCGAAGGTGGACCTCGCCTCCATCGCTAAAGATATTCGAGAGGCAGGCGCCTCCGTACTTCCCTCAGTTCCGCGACTCTTTGAGAAGATGGGGGCAGCTATTCAAGCACGTGCGACCGGCTCACGTTTGCAACAACGGATCCTCTCGCTCTGTATTCGAAACGCACAAGCAACCTACGAGCGTCGCTCGAAGGGGCAGCGCCTCGGACTGCTCGAAGAGGTACTCTACAAAGGATTGGCACCCATTCGCGCTAAGATTAAAGCGCAACTCTTCGGAGCCTCTTTCTCTCACGGAATTTCGGGGGGTGCTAAACTTGATCCGGGGGTGAACAGATTCTTCGACGCTTTGGGTATCGTAATCTGTGAGGGGTACGGACTCACCGAGACGTGTGTCGCAACCCATGTGAATCTACCCACACGACGTCGAATCGGTACGGTTGGCCCCGCTCTAGAGAAGGTCGAGGTTCGCATCGCCCCAGCCGACGGGGAGATCCTCATGCGGGGACCAAATATCACTCAAGGGTACCTCCATCGACCGCAGGCAACCGCGGACGCCTGGGACAACCAGGGGTGGTTCCACACAGGCGATGTGGGACATCTCGATGAGGAGGGATTTCTCTCGATCACGGATCGAAAGAAGGAGCTCGTCGTCACGGCAGGTGGGAAAAAGATAGCACCCATCAGTGTTGAGGGGCTCTTCAAGAGACACCCGTTTATCTCCCAGGCCCTCTACTATGGAGATGGCAAACCACACTGCGTGATGCTCTTTACCCTGAACGAGGTAGAGCTCCGGGCGATGCTCAAGCAACAAGGATTTGAGGTGCCAGCAAATACCAGCCTCGCCACTCTGCCAGCGGTCACAGCTCTCGTTGACGAAGCTGTGAAAGATGCGAACTCCACCCTAGCGAGCTATGAGACCATCAAGAGCTTTGCGATACTAGGAGAGGATTTTACCATTGAGAACGGACTTCTCACGCCGACGATGAAGATGAAGCGCAAGGCAATTGTGGCTCGCTATATCGATACGCTCGAGTCTCTCTACCACTAGACACGGGCATGCCCCGCCCTGGGGACGGATACATTACAGACCGAGGTGAAGATTACCAGTACTTCTCAACGTGAAGATTACCCGGCGTCTTCTTGGAGTGAACGACGTACCCGAGCTTTGTAGTGAGGTCTCGCTCAAGATCATCGATCATGGCCGGGTTTCCGCATAGGAACACGTGGTCGGTCTCCGGCTGAAGCTGAATTGAACCATCGTCGAAGAGCGCCTGTACGCGCCCCTTGCGTCCCACGAATGACCCATCAGCTCGACTAGCGATCGGCAGGTAGGTGAAGCGCGAATTAGCAGACGCAAACGAGGAGAGCTCATCAGCGTATGCGAAATCTTGTGGATAGCGAACGCCATGAACGATCGTTATCCTTCGTTGCGGGGTCCACACACTTGGCGTCCGTACCATAGACATGAAGGGAGCCAGGCCAGTTCCCGTTGAAACCAAGACGAGGTTGTGATCTTCCGGAACTCCCTCAAGCGTGAATGTCCCGGTGACCTTAGGTTGCGAGAAGATCCGGTCCCCTTCCTTGACCATCGCCAGGCGAGAGGTGAGCGCGCCATTCGCAACGATAGCGATGTAGAATTCGAAGAAATCTCCTGCAACGGGAGAAGATCCAATAGAGTAGGCGCGCTTAATAAGCTTATCTGCCGCGGGAACCTCGGACTCCTCTGGGGCGCCGGGATAGCGAGGGGCAGCGCCGGGTAACCCGAGGGCCACATACTGTCCTGGCTGGAAGGCTGGAACCCCGCCATCAGGCTTAACCCGGAGAATCATGAGCTCGGGAGTGATATCGACGCGACCTACTACTGTTGAATTTAACATGGCGGTTTTATACCCTACTGCGAACAAAATCGGACCGGGTAAGGATTACAAATTCTGCCACTCCTGAAAAGCGTACGGACACGAGAAGTATGGATATCGTACTTGTAGAACCACAGATACCTCAAAACACTGGCTCAATCGCCCGGACGTGCGCCGCCACCGATACCCCACTCCACCTCGTTGGTCCGCTAGGTTTTGACCTCTCAGAAAAAGCGGTTCGCCGGGCCGGACTTGATTACTGGCCGCATGTGAAGCTCGCCCGGCATGGAACATGGGAGGGATACCTTGAGAGCAGACGCCCACGAAAGGTCTGGCTCTTCTCGAAATTTGGCACCCGGACTTATCACACAGCTGATTTTGGAATGGACGACGCGCTTGTGTTTGGGAGCGAGACCAAGGGGCTCGGAGAGGAGTTTCTCTCGCATTATGAGTCAGATCAGATCCTTCGCATACCGATTGTTACAGACTATGTTCGCAGCCTCAACCTGAGCAACGCGGTATCGATTGCGCTGTACGAGGCGCGCAGACAGCTCGGAATGGATTCCTAGGCCCGGCGTAACGCTCGTTGCTCCACGTCGAGGTGTCCAGACTAGGGCGTTGCCTGGTACCCGTACACATCCGTACTAAACCGGTCCGGAGTGGACTGCCCCTGTTGCATTTGTCGCAGATATACTCGGCAAAATCTTGAGAAAACAAACGGCGATTGATATCCACAGGGTGCCGATGTGGCGCTTGTAGCAGTTGAACAGCAGTTCCCTATGCGTGAATCTCCAGATCCCTCATCCTCCCCAAACCGCGGCGTGCAAGGCATCATAAGAAACCTCCTCTGTGAGCTCAGAGAAGTTCCTCTTCATGCGGCACAGCAACTTCATCACCTCAGTGCGGCTGCAGAGCGAGAGCACCGATTCGAGGATGCCCTGACCTTCACCAACGCGGAGTTGAAACTCGTTCAAGAGGTAAAAGCCGGCCCGGGCATCATCCTTGTGCTTCTGAACCGTGCCAGACTCCTCTTCAAAACGAATCAATTTTCAGACGCGATTCCCGATCTAAAGGACGCTCTTATCCGCTCAGCAAGCGAGAACTCGCTCTCCCCTGATCATCGAGCCCACATCTGCTACACCGCAAGCAATCTTATCGGCGCATCGTTGTGGAAGCAGGGAGACAGAGCAAACGCAGCCGTCGCGCTCCGAGAGACCACCCGACTCGCGCGAACTAGATTTGGAGCAGGAAGCCCAGAGGTCATGAAGGCGCTCAGCGATGAAGCGTTCCTAGCGATCGAGATGCGAAAGCCAGAGTCAGAACTACTTTCCTTGCTCGAGTCCTGCGTACGTGAGCCTAGCCCCACGAAGCAGCGCGGTTCCTGCTTGAGCGAGATAGGACACGTGCTCTACATCAATGGCCTCTGGGACGCCGCAGCCTCCGCTCTTCATATTGCGAGCGACCTGTGTGACGACCGTGTCGAAAAAAGTGAGTCGTTGCTCATGCTCGCGAACATCGCGTGCTTCAAATCGGACATGAAGAGCCTGCACCAATTCCTCAATCAAGCAGAGGAATTGTGGATGGACGTGGCACCACGTCCCCACCTAGAGCGGCATATCGCAAATCTGCGAGCGCAGGCTGCGCTCCAGGAGGGTTGCGAATCTACATACCGGGAGCAGATCCTTATCGCTCAACAACGAGGCGAGTGCGAGGAGCTGACGATAGAGGACCAAATTCAGATTACTTTCGTGAGGGCGCAAGTGCTCCGTCGATCGGGCCTCTACCCGCAGGCGCGTCAGGAAATTGAAGAGGCTCAGCGCCTCGTCAAACGAGCGATCGTATCCCCTCTCTCTCGATGCTCTATTCTTCTGCAGCAAGCATTTTGCGAGCAGGTCGAGGGTAACTACATCGAGTCAAATACGCTGATCGACACAGCCCTCTCGATCGCTGACAGCGAACTTGACCATAACACAATCCTTGAGGCGCGAGGCCGAACCCTCAAGGCTTACAACTACTACTCCCTATTCACCTATAATGGCCCTCCACCCCATGGCATGAGCTCTGCCCTCCTGGAAGCCAAGAGCAACGCAGAGACCGCGTTGCGACTTCTTACCGAGCAAAACCTCGATCCCCATAGTCGAAAGATACTGCTTAGGCTTCTGTCCGGGATCGCGCATCATTTAGAGCTCAACGCCGAGCAGGCCTCGTACGACCGCCAACTCGCTATCCTTGAAGCGCGGTTCCCGAACACAACGCTCTAACTAACTGATCTAACAAGGTCGGCCCGGTGAAAATACTATCCTAGAGAGGCTCTAGGTGTTCAGAAACAGAGGACTCCTGTCGATGTACCATGGTGAGGGATGGAAGAGAGGGCTTCCTCCTCCGACACTGGGAAGAGACCATGAGAGTTCCTCCAAATGAGCGAGAGCGACTTCAAAAACTGAAGAGCCTCCGCATCATCGATACAGAGCCCGAGGAATTATTTGACGGACTCGCCAAATTAGCGGCCGAAATCTGCCGCTGTCCAATCGTGTCCCTTTCGCTGATTGATTCGGACCGCCAATGGTTTAAATCGAGTATCGGCTTCTCCATCACCACAGTCCCGCGCGAGGTCGCGTTGTGCGCCGAAACCATTCTTGGGGGCTCTCCCCTTGTTATCGGGGATCTTACTCAAGATACCCGTTTCGCCACCCATCCCCTCGTACAAGATTCACCCCATGCTCGATTCTACGCCGGCGCTCCTATCATCACGAGTGACAATTTCGCTATCGGTTCTCTCTCGGTACTGCACACCGAGCACCATCACCTCTCACCTACCCAGCTCGAATCCCTAACAGCTCTCGCACGTCAGGCCGCTCAGCACATCGAAACCCGTGCGGAGCTCCGTGTGTTTCAGGCCAAGGTCAACGCCCTAGGCGAAAGCGAGCGACGATTTCGAACGATCGCAGACGCTTCCCCGATGCTCCTGTGGATCTCAGACGAGGCAGGAAATCGCACGTTCTTTAATCAGGCCTGGTGCGAGTTTACCGGATTGAGTCGCGAGGATAGCATCGCGGATCATTGGCTGATATCCATTCATCCGGATGACCGTGAGGTGTACAATCGCAAATGGGCGGAGACCTCTCAACAAAAGATCCGATTCCAACAGGAGTTCCGCCTCAGACACTGCAGCGGAACCTATCGATGGGTGCTTGAGCAGGCGATGCCGATGTTTTCATCGAGCGGTCGCCTTGAAGGGTACGTATCGTCGTGCGTTGACCTCTCCTCCCGCATGACCGACGAGTTACAATACCAAAATAACGAGGCGCGCTTCAGAGCGATCAGCGAAGCGGCCCCCCTGGGGATCTTCGTTACAGATTCAGACGGAAACTACATATATACCAACATCAAGTTCCAACAAATTACTGGCCAAACAGCTGAGGAGAGCTTCGGATCCGGATGGCAACGCGCTCTCGCCGACGAAGACCGTGAGCGCGTTGCGGCGAGTTGGTACGCCGCAACGCGGACGGCGAAACCGTTTGAAGAGGTATACCGATTTCGAAAGCCAAACGGCGAAATAGCGTGGGCGAGCGTGAAGGCAGCCGCGATTAACTCTACAGATACCGTGAGTGGGTGGGTAGGAACTGTTGAGGATATCACCGCTCGCCTTAAGGCGGACTCGGAACTGGTCGAAGCCAAGCAATCAGCAGAGGCCGCGACACACGCAAAGGGCCAATTTCTTGCCAACATGAGCCACGAGATTCGCACCCCCCTTACCGCGATTATCGGCTTCGCCGAAGCACTCCGTGACGAGCGCAAACACACGCCTGATGAGCTTCACTGTTTGGATGTCATTTTAAGCAACGGGCGACACTTGCTTGATATCATCAACGGAATCCTGGATCTCTCAAAGATCGACGCGGGGGCTCTCACGATCGAGCGCACCTCATGTAACCTCGTTGAGGTGATCGAGGAGATTCGTTTAATGTTCGTGCCTCGTATCGTCGAAAAGGCGCTCTCCTTCTCGGTCAAATATGAGTGGCCTCTTCCTGCCCACATCATAACTGACCCACTCCGCCTCAAGCAGGTTCTTATAAACCTCCTGAGCAACGCGATTAAGTTTACCGACAACGGATGGATAGAACTTACGGTGAGCTTCGATTCCACCACGAAACGGGTTGGCTTTACCATCGCCGACTCCGGAATCGGTATCGCCCCCGAGCAGATCGAGAAGCTCTTCAAACCCTTCTCTCAGGCTAACGAGAGCATCACCCGTCAGTTTGGCGGTACAGGCTTAGGACTTACCATCTCATCGCACCTCGTCCATGCATTAGGAGGGACCATCGAGGTCACCTCTGCCCCAGGTCACGGCTCGACCTTCTCTTTTTGCATCGCCCCCGAACTGGATAACGCCGCCAGCCTTATCAACGAGCTCCCTGCTGAGGAAGCCCCAAGTGAACAATCCCGAATCGTCCAGCCGAGGCTATCTGGAAGGGTCCTCTTCGCCGACGATGCGCTAGATAATCGTCGACTCGTTGATCACCTTCTCCGAAAGGTCGGAGTGGAACCCGTGCTTGTAGAGGATGGCCAGGAAGCGATAACAACCGCGCTGGCCCAGGAGTTCGACCTCATCTTACTTGATGTACAGATGCCGAATGTTGATGGTCTGAGCGCCGCGCGTACTCTTCGTAATGCAGGCGTTCGGACGCCGATCGTCTCCCTTTCAGCTGGTGCGTTCACGAGTGACGTCCTCAAAGCGATCGACGCCGGTTGCTCGATGCACCTTGCAAAACCCTTCACCCGAGAGTCGTTCTTCGGGATGCTTCAACGATTTCTCAATGACAACTCGGCGGCTGGCTCACGCCCCGATCTTGTGGTGAGTACGAAGCTCAGCGACGATGCTGAGATGAATCAGCTCCTACTCGACTTCATAGATTCACTGCGACCGCGTATCGAGGATCTGGTAAAAGCGTGCAACGGTCAGGACTGGCACACCATTGAGACGCGAGCGCATAAACTCCGTGGCAGCGCTGGACTGTACGGCTACGCCGAACTGAACCGAGTGGCCGAACAGATCGAACTGCTCGCAAAACAGGGAGGGGGTGACTTTGGGCCTCTTACCTCTCAGCTCATAGCCCTGTGCGACCGGATAGTAGCCGGGCGAGAGGTTACGGCCTCCTCGGGTACTCCCTTTCAGCATATGTGATGGCCTCTTTTGGGTTTTCCACGGAGCCCCCCCTCTCTTTTTCTCCCCGGGATGGTGGTCGAGCACATCGAGCTATCGTAATTTCAGGTACTTAGCCAAGCTGCTGAAATCAGATTTTTCAAAAAACAATTTTGAATTAATGACTCCAAGCATTTATACTAGTTACGTGGTCAGAAGCTTTTCTGTGCTTCGTAAGCTGTCCGGTGGGCATCTTACGAAGTGAAGCGTTGCGCTGAACTTACGGTTACGAAGGTTCTTACAAGGTTTACACGAGCTTCTTTGCTTGTGTCTGTTTTGAGCATTTGAGTCAGACTCCAGAGCTTCCAAGCTGTGGTGTCTCTGGTGTCTGACTCTCTTGTTACATTGGTTCCCGTTTTATTGATCTTTCTTTTTTCGGTTATTGTTCGCGCAACTGCTTCCCTTCTCCTTTTTCATTCTCTCACAAATCTCCTCCCACAACCTTGGAAAACGAAAGCGTAGCTCTTGATGCGTGCGATATGTCATGTCGTTGAGGATCCCCCCGTTGAGTTTGCTCCCTTTATTCCAGACTCATCTCGCGACGAATCAGAGCTCTCGATCACGCTCGCGGTGCGGACTTCGGCCCGAGTAGAGGCGCGCCCTAAAGAAAAATTTCGAAGGAACATCCAACGCACCACCACCTCGATTCATCCCGGAGGGCTCGGCTCCCGACGGGTCGAAACTCCCGGTCGCGTTTTCGGTTCGGCTTCCGGACTGCTCGGAGCGCCCCTTGGACCTACATCAGCGCCAGCACTACTGCAGCTACCACCAACCGGTAATACGCGAACGGCCTCAAGCTCCACCGTCCAACCATACCGATGAACCATTTAACGGTGATTAATGCAGTAAAAAACGAGACCACAAATCCGATCGCAACAAGCTTCACATCATCGATCGTAAAGACGGCCGCCGATTTAAAGAGATCGTGCAATGCCGCCGCAGCCAAGATCGGAACAGCCGCTAAAAAGGAGAACTCAGCCGCCGCTTTGCGTGAAAGCCCCACAATCATCCCCCCGATAATCGCAGAGGCGGATCGCGACATTCCGGGCCATAAAGCCAGGCACTGGACACATCCGATCACGATGCTCTTTTTCCAGGTGAGAGAATCCGCGTCGTTCTCTTCGGTGAATTTGCCGAAACGCTCAACTATCAAAATAAGCACCGCTCCACATGCGAGCGCGATCGCTACTGAGGTTGAATTGAAGAGGTGCTCCTTTATCCGACTGCCAAAGAGCGCGCCTATCACCAAGGCCGGTCCCGTTACTATCCCCAACTTGAAAAGTCCGGCGACCCCTCGCAGTCCAGGATTAAAGATCGTCTTGGGATTCTTGAGTGACGTCCCGAGTCCTTCGAGCAGCGCCGTGAATCGCGACCAGTACAGCCACACCACGCTCAAGATGGCGCCGAGTTGGATAACCACGTCGAAGGTTTTCGCTTTCTCCCCCTGAAACTCAAGGAGATCTCCGAACAGAATAAGATGTCCCGTGCTCGAGATGGGAAGATACTCAGTAATTCCCTCTACTATTCCAAGAATAACGGCGATGAGAGTTTCGGACACAGCTTTAGCTCCTTACGTTACACCCCTCGTGTGCGTTGAGAATTGAGGGGACGTACCTTGCGAGTACGCACTATCTTTAGCGCAAAGAGCTCCTCATCCCCAGGGGCAAAATGCCGTGTTGAGGCCATTGGCACGACACGGCGTCTCACGATACTCTATCTTTGATGAGGTGGTCATGAGCGCTAACATAATTACATGGGAGGACTTCGAGCGGGTAGACCTACGGATCGGTACGATAGTTCGCGCCGAGCCCTTTCCTGAGGCCCGCAAGCCCGCCTACAAGCTGTGGGTGGATCTCGGTCCGCTCGGTATCAAGAAGAGCAGCGCTCAGCTCACCGTTCGATACACCCCAGAGAGCTTGATCGGAACCCAGGTGCTCGCCGTCACAAACTTTGCACCCCGTCAGGTGGGCCCATTTCTTTCTGAGATCCTCGTTACAGGATTCGTTGGTACCGACGGTGATGTTGTACTCGCGCGTCCGGAATTTCCCGTATCGAACGGCTCAAAACTAGCATGACGAAAACTCCAACCTTTGACGCGATTATCATCGGAGGAGGGCTCGCCGGAGCGGGCACTGCTCGCGCCTTGGCGCAACGGGGACTCTCGGTACTGATCTGTGAGACTCATCCTCACCTCGCTCCGAAGGCCTCAGGGAACGCGCGTGGACTTCTCATGCCATATGTGGCTACCCAGGCGTCCTTACCCGGAAGACTCTACGCTCACGGCTTCAGGTATACACACGCTCTCCTGACAACCACCCTCGCCGATCTCACGCTCTTTCAACAGTGCGGAGCCCTTCAACTTCCTGCAACCAAGCGCCTCGCTCGCATCATCACGGAGAGCACGTCCTTCGTGGGCGACTCACCGATTGCACGAGTGTCAGCTATCGAGGCAACAGAACGCGCTGGAATCACCGTTCCCACTCCAAGCTTCTTCATCGCAGAGGCTGGCTTTTGCAAACCGGGTGAAATTACTCGCGTGCTCATCGAAACCGCGCATTCCTCCATAACGGTCTGGCACACTCACCGCGTAGAGGATCTCTCTCGGGACGGGAAAGGTTGGCGCATACGGTGCGCTGGCGGCGCACAAGCCTGTAGTGCCTACGCCGTGCTGTGTGGAGCTCACGAGAGTGCATCCTTCTCTCGAACCTCATGGGTACCCCTTGAACCGATCCGGGGGCAAACGGTACAGGCTATCTCAACCGAGCATTCGCGCGCACTTCGGTGCGTTATTTCATACGATGGCTACATCACACCGAGCTACGATGGGCTTCACTTCATCGGCGCTCACTATCGACACGAGGATATGAACGAGACACCTTTAGAGTCAGACACCACAGAGATCCTCGCACGCCTCTATCGGACCCTACCCACCATCTCGCAGCTTCGCGTCAGCTCCTCTCGAGTGTGCTTTCGCGCTTCAACCCATGACCGCATGCCCTACATCGGACAGCTGCCATCGCATGATGACGGAAATCTTTTTATAAATGCTGGCCACGGTAGTCGAGGACTCATAACGGCCCCCCTCGGGGGTGAGATCATCGCGAGACTGATAACGGGGGAATCAACCGATGAGCTTGCGGAGGTACTGTCAATCGCCTCCCCAGCTCGCATTGCGAAACGATTTCAACCCCCTAGCCAGGCCTCATGAACGCCAGATCCGTCGACAAAACTGGTTATCGGCCTGGGCTTGAACCCCGAACCCGGACTGATATATAGTCTCGCGCTGCGAATCGAACCTTCCTTGAAGGGCTTAAAAAAAGTACCTAGTGTCCATCCACGGTACTTTTCTCGAAACGGGCTGCACTACACGTGTGCCACGAACATAGTGCTTAACAGGTAAACTGTCCCTAACGAGTTTTTCGCATCTCTCCGGCACCGCCTCCTCTATCGGAGAGAGCCCCCTACCCCCACCGGATCCTCCCTAAAGATCCGGTGGGTGTGTAGGATGGGTCGGTTATCTGTTCATGGTTTTTTTGGGAGGTTCGATTTCGCTCTTTGTCTCGCAAAAGCTCAAAACCCACCCGCTTCACAACGTCTTTCACCTTGAGAGGTGCGCGCTACTTCACTGCGACTCTTCGCACGTGACCTTTCACGATCGCCTCGCGCCGAGCCTCCGTCAGCACCGAGGCGACTGAAGCGCTCACATTTAGGCTCTCCAGCGGACCGAGGCGGGGGATCACCACACGAAGGTCAGCCGCTTCAAGCGCGCCCTGCGATAGCCCCGTTCCCTCGGCGCCGAACATCAAAACAATTTTGTTTGCCCACTTTACGCTATACATTGAGCGTGCTTCGTGCGGAGTAGTTGCAACAAGCGACCAACCACGCGATTTGAGAAGCCCAAGGATGGAGCCTCCATCCTTCATGAAGGCTATCGGAAGATGCTCTGCGGCACCCTCCGCGATACGACACGCAGCACCGGAGAGCGACGTAACGGATTGCGAATGGAGAAGCACTCCGTTCACTCCAAAAAAGCATGCCGTTCGGAGGATTGCGCCAACGTTGTGAGGATTCTCGACCCCTTCCATCACCAGGATAACTCCCCGTTGAAGGTCGGCTACCCTCTTCAGGATATCTCCCGGAGTCATCAATGTCAGAGGACGCGCCTCTATCATCACCCCTTCGTGATGTTCGGTCGCGGCGACGCGAGCGATCTCCTCGTACTCAGCTACCTTGAACGGCACCCGTTTGCGTTCTGCCCACTCAAGTACATGGTTAAACACCTCCTCGCGCTCGGGGGTCACAAAGATGCGTTTGATATCCTGTCGTCGGTGCTCAAAGATTGCGAGGCAACACTGCACGCCGTAGTACTTTACGCGCTCCTCTTTATCGAAATGAGGGGGTTTATACCCGGTTTCACCTCGCCCTCTTTTTCCCTTTGTGGTACTCGAATGTGATTTACGTATGCCCATACCGATGCCCGACCGACATATCTGCGTTACCCGAAAGGGACAGGAGAGCTTCATTCAGCAGGAGCTCTCCCCTCTTTCGCCGAGCTGTCAGTGTACCCAGCTTGCACCGGGGGTGGTAGAGCTTACCGGGGTAGACCTCCCCTTTTTATCACAAAATCCCATCCTCTTCTGTCGGCAGTTACTTCCGCACGCCTTCCACCTTGAGGGAACCTCTATCAAAACCATAGCCCAGTCAGCTGTGGCCGCCCTGAGAGAGGGCCTCGGAGAGGATCCCGGCGAGTGGTGTCTTCACATCTACGATGCAGCCGCGG
Source organism: Pseudomonadota bacterium (assembly GCA_041178185.1). Lineage (GTDB taxonomy): Bacteria > Bdellovibrionota_C > UBA2361 > UBA2361 > OMII01 > OMII01. Next base: position 1,174 of record JBEGVS010000068.1, on the reverse strand, counting down.
TCGACACAGGCGAGGAATACAGCCGCCCTCGGCTTATCCATCAAGAGATTACGACGATCCTCAAACAACGACGACGCTCGCTCCTACGAGGTATCTCTCAAGAACGTTCCAACGACGCACCCTTTGTTCAGGTACTCATCGCGAGCCCTACCCTTACACTGATGAGCATCGCCTCTCCAGATCTCCAACGATCGCTTAGAACGAACATGAGTCCCTCTATCGCAGGCTACGTCGACATTCCCGATGACAAAGCTCCCCCATCTCGCGCATTCAAAAAACTTCATGAAGCGATCAAGGTTTTTGATCTTCAAACCCAACGAGGCCAGACCTGCGTCGACCTCGGCGCCTGCCCCGGCGGCTGGACACACGTTATGGTCGGCTACGGCATTAAAGTCACCGCTATCGATCGAAGCCCACTCGACGAGCGACTCATGCACAACAAAAACGTAACCTTTACGAAGGGAGACGCATTCACCTGGACACCTCAAGAACCGGTCTCCTGGTTGGTCTGCGATGTCATCACGAGTCCCGACCGCACCCTCGCGATACTCGACTCATGGCTCTCGAAACGGCTGTGCTCCTTTTTTTGTGTCACGGTAAAATTTAAAGGGACCCCTGATTTCGCGATTTTAACCAACATCCGTTCACTTTTAGCGAACAAGACCCGCTGGTATGACGGAAAACAACTCACTAATAATAAAAACGAACTGACCTTTGTTGGTGAGATAGCCCCACTTCCCTAAATCGAACTTTTGCGGCTTGATTTAATCGCCAAATACCCCGATTCTCCGTGCATATGAAGAAAGCTCCTCAACAATTCCGCGCCCATCCATGGCACGGCGTATCAGCCGGCACTGACGCTCCAGCTCTCGTAACCTGCTACATCGAGATCGTTCCCACAGACACCATGAAGTTCGAGGTCGACAAAGAGACCGGAATTCTGCGCCTCGATCGCCCTCAAAAATTCTCAAACCACTGCCCCACCCTGTATGGATTCATTCCGCGTACTCTGTGCGGTGACGGGATCGGCAAGCTCTGCGCCAAGGCGACCGGCCGAAAGAAGATCGTAGGTGACGGAGACGCGATGGATATCTGCGTACTCACCTCCCGCCCCATCCTTCAGAGTGACATCATCCTCAAGGCCCGACCGATCGGCGGATTCCGCATGATCGAC
>JBEGVS010000067.1:0-12406 GCA_041178185.1 Pseudomonadota bacterium | reverse complement strand
GGGGGCAAGGCTTGGGTCCTCCCACGGTTTAAGGTTTGCAGGGTGAGAGAGATCGTTAGCAGATCCTTGGGTAGGATTTGCCCCGTTTTGCGCTTTGGTATCTTTTTGATCCGGTCCCCTTGCCATCGTATGTACGTAGCTCCCCGATAGGAGGATCGGCTGTTTGGCCACAGATGTTTAGCGTTTTATCTGCGTGTGGGTACAGGGGGTTGAGGGGGGAGCATCGGCGTCATGGCGGGGACGTCGATCTTTTCTGAGCGCCGTGTTGAATGTGGCAGAGATATTTTGTGATGCGCAAACATAGCGAGCAACCCGATCCTCCAACAAAGTGTGCGCGAGTTCCGGCCCGTCAGGAGCCGGGCCCTCCGGGTATATGGTGGTGGGTGCTATGCCGTCGCGCAGTATGCGAGGATCCTGAGGGCAGTGATACTTAAAACGATCGCTCCCCGGGGATTAGCGCGAAGAGGAGCGGTGGGAGGTTCGGTTGTTTTGGTACAGATATTTAGCCTTTTATCTGCAATTATGTACAGGGGGTTGAGGGGGTAGTGCATCAGCGTCACTACGGGACCCGTTTTCGGGGGCGCGGGGAACACAAACAGCACGTGACGACTAAAGCTTTCGGGCTAGGGCTAACCCAACATGCCAACGTGGACCATCGTCTATATGGTCCTCCACCCATAGGCCATCTGTACGAAAGTAGCCAGCACCTCGCCGGCCTCGGTCATAACTTTCGTCTGCGCAACGGAGAGTGTTCCAACCCTCCAGCATTCGCGGCTCTCCGTTTACCAGGTCGTTAAGTATGATAGCTGTAGTTAGCTCAAGTAAATGGGCCTCTCGATAGTCTTCGTAGTGCTGCTCATGCACCTGCTGTTGCTCCATTATATATTTGCTACGGAAATGTCTTTCCTTTGGGACCTTTTTTGGATCTGGATCGCTCTTGGGTAAAAGTATCCACTGGCTATCGGTCTGGGGTTTCACGATCCAGGAGTCGGGGGGGTCAACTTTGGAATCCCGATATTTAGAGGAGGTCCTAAATGCCCACGTGTCGTAAAACAACTTACTCCCGGATCCCTTGCGAGTCTCACATAGGACCATCAGACGAGACAAACTATATGGATTTCCATCTACCGTTTTCGGAATGAGCACTAGGAGGTGCGTATCCTTTACCTTCTCGCCAGGGTGAAAAGGACATTCGGAGTTAAGCAAGTCCCACGTTACCGATGCAGGCAACGGAGGAGGATCTCCTATGTCTATGCCCAGAGAGAGCCAAGCTTCGGCCCCGAGGAAATTACACCCGAGCACCTTCGCTATATCCCTTCGCTCGCAGAATATTTCCGCTGATATATTTCGCAGCGACTCGGCCTCTTCGACCCACCTCTTTGTTTCGGCCGCATACTGAATCTCTAGCTTTTTTTCCAAATCAGTTCCACATCGGTCTAGAGCTTCGATGATAGTCTCCATTTTTTGCGCAACGAAAAGTTTGTACGAGGCGAAGCGCTCTGATGGCGCCTTCGTGGGGTCCTCCCAGGGCCTCTTATCCGTGGGAAGGCTCCCATTTCTATTAGGTTCGTGCTCGGGAGCGCCTCCCTGGCCCTTGACCACGTTAACGTCGGCTGATTTTTGAGTCGGTCCCCGAGACATCACCTTTCCTCCCACACCAGATATCGATTTTTTCTCTTTATACCTTTATGAGTTGAAGCGCTGGAGTGCCACTTTTTTTGCCCATACCTGCCAAAACCCTCACACCTGGCCTACAGGCACGCATCCCCAGCAGGGCCGGAGGAAGGCCCGGGAGGCAGCTAGAAACGAAGCGACGATCCCTAGAGGCTAAGACTTGGTCCTCCCTGAGCGCTACCGCACACTACTCGCCCCTTAAAGGGGCGAGTACTGCCAACGGTCATGCGTCTCAAATGGGACGTCATGTGGGTCCGGGTCACCCTTGGGCTGGAGTGCCCTTTCGCTAACGGCCCGAGGAGTTGATGCCCAGACATTTGCTTTCCATGTTGAAAAACCTGCCCCTATGGCCGAATCAACTCTTCCCCAAAGGATCGATACATCGCCACTCCCGCAAAGGTTACGGCACAATCGCTCCGATAATCCACCGCTTGATCGTAAGCCACCACGTCGACCTGAGCTTTTGTTCCCAGACGGTTCAAGACATCGAGGACGAGGTACATCGTCGGGAAGCCACAGATGCGACGAGCATCCTGGTCTTCGGCGATATGATCGAAGAGAGCTTTGTGATTGTACTCCTCAATCGCTCGAAGGTAGATCTGATCACGGAGGGCTATCTCTCGCATCCGTTCAGGAGAGAGCGCCCCTTCATCACCGAAGGAGCGACCCACGTGAGCCATGTCCACTCCGGCAAGGAACGCGACCTTCTCACCCCGTCTCATTCGTTCCTTCACTATCTCAGTGAGAGCGCCAGCGAATGTCTCGTATTCCTCCCACTCATGCGGATAGCGTGATGCCTCTATCATCTGATGGTAACTGCCAACAAGGATCGGAACGATTGAGGCTTCCGGTCTGACCGCCGACAGGAACGGTAACTGCAACTCAAGGGAGTGCTCTCGACGATGCAGGTATTGGTCGGCGAACGCACGATCGATTCCGAAACGATTAGCCAGCTCAGTAACAAAGGGTTGATCGCATGGATGCGTCCCAAGTGGGGACTGAAAGTCCTTAGCGCAGAGGTGAAAGATACGTTTGCTGTACTGATGTGCGGTACCTATCAAAACGTAGGTGTTGGCCCGTGATTCAAGGAGTCGTGGATAGATAGCACCGTAGCATGCGCCTCCCCTACGGTAATCGATATGCGGCGCGATCAAACAGGCGATATCGCGCTTCGTCTCTGAGGGGGCAAAGGTCTTGAGATACCCTTGTACCATGCCAGCGAGCTCCTCTTTGCTGGCCGGATACGCACCGCCCGCCAGTGCAGGCGCTCGCACGGGAGCGGAATGAAACGCATCTTTCGCAACCTTCTCAGCCGCAAAATACCGCGCGTTCGCCATGAAAAGATGATCATCCAATCGGGCAATGAGCTCTCGAAGTATCTCCGGAGTTAGACCCTGTTGGGCGAATTTCCCGACGATCTGCTCGCTCGTTTGAACACCATCAAGTTCTGCAATAACGGGCGCAAACTGAGGCATGAGTGCCAAGGGAGCGGTCGATATCCCGATCGGACACTGTATGACGAGTGCATCTTGCCCACCAAGCTTATGCATTTGGATATCGAGGGGCCAGCGAAGTTTTGGTCGAGTAAAGGTAGCGTCCATGAGGCTGCAAAAGCGTAGGAGTACAATAACTGCTGCCACACTACTAGCAGTTTTTCACCTCTTACGCACCGAAAGACCCAGTTGGGGGCATCGCTTCAACCGAAGCAGGGCAAATAGTGAGGCGCTTGGCGAGGGTTACTTGCCGATACAGAACTTCGAAAAGATCCGACCAAGAATATCCTCGGTGTAGGTCTTTCCTACGATCTCATCAAGGGCGGTGAGAGCCTCCCGAATATCCGCGACAAGGATCGGAAGGGCTGGTGTCTTTGATGCTACAGTGTCGGCGAATCGGGCAAGTGCCTGCTCCGCTCGCCGTAAGCAATCACGATGGCGCTCGTTCGTGACTACCTCACCTACTTCTCCACGCTCTGGCATGTTTCTGGTCACATCTTCGACGAGCGCTTCGATTAAAGCGCCTATACCGGCACCAGTCTTTGCAGAGATATAGAAATTCTGCTGACAAGTCTTTGAATCGCAGAACACCTTGATCATCGCGTTTGGATTGAGATCGATCTTATTTACAACAAGCCACACTCGCTTGCCGCTCTCTCGCAAGAGATCCGCCGTAGACTGCCAGCTCAACGCCTCATCGGTTGCGTCAACAACGAGGAGCACCAGGTCCGCCCACGGAATTCGCTCCTTTGCGAGCTCGACCCCAATCTTCTCTATCTCGTCTGAGGTTTCGCGAATTCCTGCTGAATCGCAGAACACAAACTTCTGCCCCGCTAGCGATGCCTCCTCCTCAATCAGATCACGGGTCGTGCCCGATATCGGCGATACAATCGCTCGCTTCTTTCCGAGTATCAGATTCAAAAGGCTCGATTTACCAGCATTTGGCTGGCCGCACAGCAGCACCCGAATACCCTCTTTAACAAGAGCTCCAAAGGCATACGTAGAGAGCAGTTGAGAAACCTTAGCGCGAGCGACCTCAGCGCGTGCCGCTATCTGATCGATGCGCTCAGGTTCGATATCCTCTTCAGGAAAATCGATCGAAGCTTCAAGCTCCGCGAGAACATCGCGAAGCGGCTCACCGATTGCCGAGACCGCGTGGCTTAATCGCCCCTTTAACTGTTCACCCGCGAAGCGCAGCTCCTCTTCGCCCTTAGCGTTAATCACATCGGCGATGGCTTCTGCCTGAGCGAGATCCATCTTCCCATTAAGAAAGGCGCGCTTCGTGAACTCACCAGCCGCGGCGGGCAGGATTCCATAGGCGTAGAGCGAGCGAAGCACCTGCTGAACGAGCACCGGACTGCCGTGGAATTGAAACTCAGCGACGTCCTCCCCCGTAAAGCTCCACGGGCCGGGCATAAAGACAGCCAGCCCCTTATCGAGGGGTGCTGATGTTTTAAAGTCGAGGATTTCACCGAATACAAGCGTGCGAGGATGTCGGAGCGGATCCTTCTTGCCCTTAAAGAGCGCTTTGAGAGCGAGTCGCGTTCGCGGCCCACTTACTCGAATAACGGCCACCCCCGCCGGAATAGGCGCGGTCGCCAGCGCTGCTATGGTTGTTTCTTCCATGTCGGTCTCTTACAGCTACTTGTTACACCTTGGTAACCACAAAGACGTTCATGGCGAGTATAATCTTCAGCGGAGAAATAAAGTTCCTATATGAGCGTGAGGATATATCCTACGCCAAAGATAGCGACACTGGCGATGAATGTTCCCCAGTACACCCCTCCCTGCTCTGTCTTACGAAGGTACATCTGCTGGGTTATCGAGATGATATTATTGACAAGCCAGTAGAGCACAAGACCAGCCGGCATCGGGAAGATGATGAACATACCCGCGAAAACGATCGGCATGAACATCATCACCTTCTGTTGAGTAGGATCAGCCGAGGGATTCGGCGTGGTCCATTGCTGGATAATCATGCTTGCCGCCATCAGGAGAACCATTACCGGAACGCCGATACCGAAGAGCTCAAGTTTCTCTGGAGAGGAGAGGTCCGTTATCCACAGCGCAAACGGCGAGTGGCGAAGCTCTATCGCATTGAGGAGAGCTTGGTAGAGACCGAAAAAGACGGGGATCTGTATCAACATCGGGAAGCAGCCACCCATCGGGTTTACTCCACGACGCTTGTAGAGCGCCATCATCTCTTGGTTCAACTGCGTTGGATCCTTCACGCGCTCGCGCAGCGCCTTCATCTCAGGTTGTATCTCTTGCATCGCCTTCATCGATTTGAAGCTCGCCTGCGAGAGAGGAAGAAGCGCGGTCTTGATGATCAACGTAAGTGCAATAATTGCGAGGCCGTAGTTATGAACTATCAGATAGAGGTAGTGCAGCATCCACAGAAGTGGAAGCGCGAGGAACGAGAAGAACCCGAGATCGATAGCTCGCTCGAGGTGGAATGCACCAAGTTTTTCAAGAAGGGTATAGATCTTAGGACCAGCGTACACCGTAAACGCACCGCCAACGTCAGAGCCAGCGACGCGACCAACGTAGAGCTCACCATTTCGTGCGAGCGCCGCATTATTTTCAGCGAGGGGCGGAATCAAACTCGCCATAAAGTAGAGATCGCCAAGAGCGATCCACTGTGAGGTCTCTCGCCGCTGCACCTTAAGATCGTCCGGCGAAAGGTGATGAATCTTGTTTGCGCCATCAAGGTAGGTGACGTGAGAGAGCCCCGAATTTCGAGAGCTTTCCTCGGCGAACCGATGAGCCCACTCAAGCCATACAGCCTGGCCCTGTGCTACAGGCTTTCCAAGCTTTACGTTCACAGTAAAGAGGTACGATCCCTCGGTGAAGGTCATGGTCTTGGTGATTGAAACCCCACTGGGAAGCGTTCCAGTGAAGTCGAGCGTTACCGTTCCACCCGCAGCTATCTGAAGGTTGGCGGGCGAGGATGTCGCCGGGGCGCCATTGACGGAGGTCAGGGAGTACCGCACCTGCTCGTCGTTTTCAGAACCGACGTACACACCCAACGGAAGGCCCGCGTCATGCAGATCACCGATGAGGTCCAGCGGAGTTTCATCTCCTTGCTTCGCCTTGTAGTTATTGAGCCTGTAGCTCTCAAGACGTGCGCCAAGATGCGAGATACCGATGCGCGAGATTCCGGATTGCACATAGCTCACACCGGCCGTTTGAATATCAGCCGTCGTTGGATGCTTGGGTTGCTGTGCGCCAACAACCTGCACGGGCTGTGAAGGCTGTGCAAGCGGCTGCGAAGGGGCCTGGACGGGAGCGGCTACGGAGCTCACAGAAGCTTGTGGAGCTTGTTGCTGAACTGGAGCGCCAGGGGTGCCGGGCTGCTTCTTGGGGGCAAGAAAGAAATTCGTGTAGACGAACACGACCAACAGGCACACGATAACTGCGCGAACCGTTCGTTGATTAAATTCTTGAGAATTGTCAGTCACGGAGACTCCTTGGGAACGTTGTGAAGAGGCGTCATTTGTAGGAGAACCCCTCCTAGCCGTCAAGGCACGGGGTCGAATCCTCCCGGATTATACGGATGGCACCTCACCACCCTTCGGAGAGCGAGCCACACACCTGAAATCCAGCCATGTATCTCAATAGCCTGAAGCGCGTAATCGGAACAGGTTGGAGAGAATCGACAGGCGCCTGTGAACATCCACGAAAAGGCAGCTTTGTAGAGCCAATGAAGAGCTCGGGCGACAGGTCGTCTTGCGGTAAGGTGATGATTCGACTCACACACGAAGAGCCTCTTATGACTGCTTAGGGAGATAGCCCTTTGACCGAAGGGCTCCGAGCACCTCCCGCCTATAGTCGTCGAAGTCGCACTCCTGAATACCTCGACGGGCAACTACAACCATGTCGAGGGGTTCCGTTAATTCATGGCGATGTGCTCGAAACAGCTCCCGTAAACGGCGCTTTACCTTGTTCCGAACGGTAGCGCGTTTTTCAATCTTCGTGGTAACGGCTATCGCCAGGCGACTCTCTTTCGTTTCTGATGGAATTACGAGCAGGAGAAAATGTTTGGAGTACAGCTTACTCCCGTGTTGCTGGCATCGCTCTATATCAGATCGTCTTCGAAGTCTGGCCTCAGGCCCATACTTCAGCGTTGAACTACCGATAGTGCCCCTTGCGCGGCGAAGTTACCGAGATCTTCTTACGACCACGAGCACGGCGTGCGTTAAGCACCTTACGGCCACCCTTGGTCGACATTCTCTTTCTAAAGCCGTGAGTCGTTTGACGACTCTTTTTGCTTGGTTGATACGTGCGTTTCATAGTGTAACTACCTACTACGTGAGGCGGGAATAGTAGAGGCTTTCACCGCGCAGGTCAACCTCAGGGCCGACGAGCATAGTACCATTTACAAAAGGGGCGCAAGCCGGCTTCTACAGGAAATAAAAGGCAATAAAAACAATTGGTTATTGTCACGCCCGGGCGTTCAGAACGTTTTCCACGACCTTGACGATGTCCTGAACGGCGCTTTCAAAAGTAACCCCCGAGATAAGCTCCCCCCCCTCCTGGGCTATCGCTCGGGCCTCCGAATCATGAGCAACGAGCCATTGATGCAGCTCTCTCAACTCGCTTGCCTTAACGTCACGAGACACAGGTATGTAGTGTCTCCAGGGCATCAACTTGCGGTGGTACCACTGCTCGAGGGGACTATCGATTTTGAGAACAACCGACCCCATCATGAGCTTTAGGAAGAGGGACTTCCAAGCGCAGTGATAGCCATCCGCATCCACCACATACTTAAAGTTAAAGAACGTTTCGAATGGTACCTCATCATGAACGACACCCTCTCGCGCAAGATTGAAGTTCTGCTGAGGCGAGAGATGCCGCATGCGGGTCAGTTTCGCATCAACGAGCTGCGCGTCACCGATCTCTTTAGCAGCAAGCACGAGCCTGCCGCGAGCCGTGTCTACCCATTCAGGGCCCTCAATGCCCGGACCGGTAGCCGCTCCGCGCCAGAAGATCGTGGGGTGTCGACGATCCCACGCCACCTGAGAAGCGAATCGTTCGGACTGCCTGCGTTCAAAGGCGTAGCCCTTCGCGCCGATGAAGGCGGGATCGGGAATTAGAAAGGTCGTAGTGTCAGAGACGTTTCGCCCAAAAGCCAGCATCGGAGCTCGACGAGCGTAGTGCTGACACCAATCCCACATTCCATCTTCGAGCCATACGATGAAGCTTCCCTGAAGATGCGCAAGCGAAGGCGACTTTGCCACACCGCCAAAAAGCTGCATCACAACGGGGAAATGCCCCTCTCCCCGCTCCCACGTTTTTTGACTGACCGAGAATGAGATGGATCCAGCCCCGTGGAACGTCACAAGCGCGAACATCCATTGATGAGTGATTTCGTTGCACAGCGTGTGAACAGCCTCCTCTTTGTAGCGGCTGTAAGTCCAAAACCGAGAGGGCGCATCATTGCACGCGGAGAGGGCATCATCCCTCAACGAGAGAGAGGTACGAGTCGAATTGTGAAGCTCTTTATTCTCTATCATCTAACCTGACTCCTCTGAGACCCGCCCGACACCCAAGCGTTTCCTCAGTGAGAAGCTCCTCCATATAGGGGGGAGTTCTTCTCCCCTTCGTGCACCTCTTGCCACTTACAACGAACTCTATCTGCGTCCTCTACCCGACCCTCCCGGACAAGGGCTTCGGCAAGACAAAAGAGGGCGGGCCCATACACCGGGTTTTTGTCGGCGATATCCCGCAACGTCTCGCTTGCCAGATCCGGCTGTATGGAGGGCGAACCTTTGGGCATTCGCTGCATCACCAACTGTGCGGAGCGCCACAGATCATCGGGAAGCACTAATCCAAAACCGCTCTGCGCCCGCAAAGTTGAAAACGGATTGCGACGCAACTCTTGAGCAAGCTCATCTACTACAACGGAATTTTCATAGAGCCTAAAGGGAGAGTCCGCCTTTCGAGAGGACACCACGAGAGGCTCTAACAGCGGCTCACTAACGATTCGCCACGCTTTGTGCGCGACCATCACCAGCAGACGCTTTAAACTAAATTCAATGTTGGGAAATCTATCGTGAAGAGAGAAGCCCCCACTGTCGATCCACGCGAGCTTCCGAACAACACATTCGATGCGAGAGTCAGAGAGCAACGCGAAGGGGCCCGAGGGATTGAAGATCCGAGTTCCATGCTTGGTTACAAAAAGTGTGTCGGTGAGCTCCCGATCGAGACTTGGAAGGACCATGCCGATCTCATCGCGCGAAAAAATCTTGAAGATATCGGCGGCGAAGCTATCGGGTATCATGCGCGACGAAGAGAGACACGCAACGATATGCGAGCGAGCGGCCCGCACTCCAGCGTCACATGCCGCTGCAAACGACTGCCCAGCATCGCTGGCAAGAGCGACATACTGTAAGGTAATATGTTTATGTTTTGCGCCGTAGGCCCAAACCTTGTCAGCTATGTCCCGATTGACCTCTGGCGATCCAGTAGCGTCAACCACAACAACCTCAATCAACGGAAGCGTTTGCTGTGAGAGCTGGTCAAGAAATGGACGTACATCATCCAGAGAATTTGTCACGGGAACCACAAACGATAGGTTCTGCTCCGGTTGTACCCTGCGAGTGGCGTGTCGACGGAACAGGCGCGACATCTCCATGTATAGAGCGGATGAATCGGCGCCACGAGATGCCAGATCGCGTTGAGAGCGATAGGCCAACACCTGAGGAATTCGGAGCGACAATGGATACACCTCTTGCATTCGAAGCCAGAGATCTAAATCCATCGCGAAGTGAAGTCCTTCGTCGAACACCTCACTGGGCTCAATCTGGAGCTCTGCGAGAACGCTGCGCTTGAAAAATACGGCGGGCTGCGCGGGGATCGCATTGGTGACCCAATACTTAAGGGTGTCAAACCACGATCGCTCAACGTTCTCAATCTTCGAAACAATGCCCCCACGGTCGTCTAGAATGGCGCACGCTCCCATCACTACCGGATGACGCGCTATCTCTGACCGCACCTCGGCAAATGCACCACGTGCGTACTTGTCACTAGGATGCAACCACGAAACGATCTCACCAGAGGCGACTGCGAATCCAATGTTCAAACCTTGAGAAAGCGATACGAAGGGAGCTCGAACAACTTTGAGGTGTGGATACTCTTGAAGCAGGTCCTCAGTTTCATCGCGAGAACCACCCTCAACGATGATGTGCTCGATCGACCCGACATCTTCCTGCGCAAGCACTGACTCAATCGCTCCACGGAGCGACGCACCCTGGTTGAGTGATGTCGTAATAATTGAAAAACGTGGTCGATTCATTCGCCCTTTGTTGTTCTGCGTGCGGGCACACCTTGCCCTTGTGGGCATATGTCCCGTGACCGCACTCCTCGTCTATGAGGGTTACGATGAGTCGGTATCTCGTTTTGCTTCTTGAAAGAACGTAGAAACGTCCCCCGATATCGAATAATAACCCAGCTAAATCAGCTGCTTAGGCAGAGCTCTCCATCGGCAAGGTTGGGCCGAGCCGGGATCCCCGCTCAACCAAACGTCAGTTTGCACTCAGAGAGGATTCCAGGAGAGCGCCCAAGTGCCTGTTATTAAACAGATTAGAAGCTCGCTAGCCTCACGAAAAACCTTTGCTCCCTAGAACAGCCGTGATACGGTCCGAAGAAAGAACGGCACGCATTCGAAGCGTTCTGTGAGCGGCGGAAAAAGTGATGGGACCACAGATTCAACAAGCCAGAGATGCAAGACAAGACCAGCGTGAAGAGCGTTTTGATCTAGGGAAGGTTGTTGCCCCAGTACTGCAAGCTGGGCTCGAGCTGTATTCATTTGGCCTACGCTCTCAAGCCGTTAGAGACCTCTTCCTCGAGCAACCAGAGATATTCCGGGGCATGAACGTTGCGGACGGTACGAACTTACCTAATGTGAAGAATGTTATGGTAGCGGCCGCCCTGGAAGAGCGCTCTCTCGCGCAGGCAGCCTAAAGTACATCGCACTCCATAACGATCGTTTCTCTCCTGGCATGCTCCTGCTAAAAAGTTGCACATGCCAAACGCGCTCCGCTTCCCCAACCTTCTCTCCCTTATCCTCCTTGCCCTGCTCTGTTGTACAGGCTGTGGAGATACAAGCGTTAGCAAAGGCCCGCACGTCGAAGTTAAACTGATCTCTGATCAACAATCCCTCACGCCAGGCTCATCGTTCCGTCTCGGTATCCACTTTCAACCTGAGCCCGGCTGGCACATCTATTGGAAGAACCCGGGCGACTCCGGACTTGCGCCCCGCTTTGCGTGGGAATCATCGGGAGGCGTTGCTGTAGACGCGCCACTGTGGCCCTATCCGAAAAAGATACCCGTAGGCCCCCTCGTGAACTACGGGTACGACGAGGTACTGATCCCCTTCCCTGCTACATTCTCCGCTCCGCCACCACGAGCGACAACCACTACTGTAATGCTCTCGCTTCAATATCTGGTGTGCAAGGATGAGTGCCTTCCGGGAGAGGCGCAACTTGAGCTGACCTTGCCGATCTCGAAAACAGCTTCGGCGCCATCAGACTATGAGCGCCTGTTTGCGCTTACGGAGAAAAACATCCCAACCACCCTCGAACGCGTCTCCATCGCCGTCGAAGAGCAGCAGGATCACATCATCATCGCGCTCATCCCGCTGGGCCCCCGCTTCTTTCCAGCTGCAATCACATTCTTTCCGGAAGATCCTCGAGTAATATCCAACTCCGCCCCGCAGCAGGTCTCACTCGATGGAGGGGCACTTCGCATCTCTCTTAAACGCGACCCGAATCGAAGAGATGCGATCGGACGGCTTCGTGGCGTGCTGTATTCACCACAGGGATGGTCAGAGAGCGGAGAGCCCAAAGCGATCCTGATCGACACCAACCCAGAGGGAGGCGTTGGCTCTGACGCGCAACGCTCAGCTACCGCCACCAACACTACCGCAACTTATGGTGAGGGAGAGAACGTAGGGTTCTTTGCAGCGATATTTTTCGCGCTTCTTGGTGGGTTACTTCTCAACATTATGCCGTGTGTATTCCCCGTGCTCTCAATAAAGATCCTGAGCTTTATCGAGCAGGCGGGGCACGAATCAAAGCGCATTAAAGCACACGGCATCGCCTTTTCAGCGGGCGTAATCGTCTCGTTCTGGATCTTTGCTGGTACCCTTCTCGCGCTCCGCGCTGGTGGCGAGCAGCTCGGTTGGGGATTCCAACTTCAATCACCGGCGTTTGTTGCCTTCATGATATTTACGCTAT
>JBEGVS010000066.1:0-46364 GCA_041178185.1 Pseudomonadota bacterium | reverse complement strand
CGTGTGTAGCCTTCCCTCCACGCTCTTTGTACTCGAGGAGGAAAGGCAAGCGCGAAATCTTCACTCGCTCCCGTCAGGTTAGGGTTGTAGTACGGGTCTCTCACCAAAGCGCCCCCCCATCGATTCTTGAGCAGCTCCCATTGGCCCTCTCCCTCTTCCCTTTGATCGGCTATCATTTCAACTGCGGGTCCTTCCGCCGGATGGAGATAGATCTCAGCGTCAGGCTCGTAGATAATTGAGAAGCCGGCCTGTCGTAGGCGCAAACAGAGGTCTACATCATACAACGCGTGAGAGAATTGCTCGTCGAATCCGTGAACGCTCTCAAAAACGTCACGCCTCAGTAGCAGACACTCGGCAGATGCCGCGCTTACACATTGACTGAGAACAGCACGATTAAAATATCCATAATCCTCACGGGCACGACCTCGGTGACTATACCCTATCCGGTCTCCAATGCCGAGGACACTGCCACAGTGCTCCACTCGATTATTCGTTAAGAGGATGCGAGCGCCCACTGCGCCAACCTCCTTGCGCACACCTTGCGCCACCATCTTTTCCAACCACAGAGGTTTGACAGATGCAAGCCGTTCCCCAAGGAACCCTACGAGCTCTCCGGTTGCGTGCCGTGCGCCAAGGTTAGCAAGGGCAGCGAGGGTACACGACCTCTCCCCCTGAAGTATCTTAACCTCAGCGCCTCCCCTCACCCGTTCAAGACGTGAGAGCGTTTCCCGCTCAATACCCCCGGTATCGATCACGAGCACCTCATACCTCTTATAGGAGGTACTCCTTACAAGTGTATCGATGCACCTCCCCAGGTGAGCCCCCCCATCAGTCGGTAGGACAATCAGAGAGACACCGGGCTCTGGCGCCTGAAGCTCACGCTCCACACAGATGTGCGACGGTGCGTGCCGAAACCGCGCGAGGGCATGTTGGCCTGTTCTGTTGAGGTGTTCCTGCACAGCCCGAGCTTGGGCCTCAAGAACATACGGTTTAGCGGAGGTCGAGAGCGCGGTCGAATTTGAACTCACTCTCCAATGGTAGAGGATGTGGGGAATATGCCGGATCTGTGGCTCTCGAACCAATTCACTCACACGGAGGATCAGGTCCCAATCCTGAGCGCCGTCGAAAGTGGAGCGCAACCCTCCTACCTTTGCGACAATATCTTTCTTCACCACCAAAAGGTGACAGATATAGTTCTGATGAAGGAGCAGCTCAGGATTCCAGTCCGACTTGAAGTGCGGCTCTATCCTTTCTCCGGTCGGCGTTTTTTTATCCTCGTCACTATAGATGAGCTGTGCATCAGGATGATGATTGATCTCAAGCGCCACGAGATAGAGAGCGTCAACCGTGAGCTCATCATCGTGGTCGAGGAACGCCATATACTCACCCGTCGCAATTGAGATCGCAGAATTTGAAGCGGCAGAGATATGACCGCTCGTCTCTCGATAGATAACTTTGACGCGGGGGTCCTTGGCGCGGTACTCCTCGATGAGGCGTCGTACGTTGGGATCGGTCGAGCAATCATCCGCCACACAAAGCTCCCAATTGTGATACGCCTGCCCTAGCACCGAATCCATGCATGCCCGAAGGTGTTCCACCGATGGGTTAAAGACGGGCGTTATGATCGATATCTTCGGCTTGTGGGATAGGAGTTCAGCGGCCGCTCTCACCGCTTCATAATCCGACTGAGGGAGTGTATCGAATTGACGGACCCATTCCTGGTACTGCGGAGAGGACCGCCGTGTTACCACCCTCGCCTTCAGCGCATACCAGCCCCCCTCCTGGAAACAGCGCCATGCCTTCCTGAGCTTTTCGAACATAAGGAGGGGCTGACGGAAAAATGGACTCATGCCAAAGCTGTCGTACATACACCACTCCAAAAGAAAGGAGTGCGGAGACCTTGCTCCTACCTGCGCAACGGTTGTGGAAGGTGTACCACACTTGCGAACAGGTGTCTTCATACCCATCTGAGAGCATAAAGAGTAGTTGCAAGGTGTTACACCTTAAAAACCTCACAGGAACTTCCATAGCCAGGGAGCACCATACGCTCGTCCCCTTTCGGGTGCCGGTCGCATTCAAGACGGAAGCACGAGAGCGGGTCCCTCATAGTGTACGATCTCGTTCCACAACTGCCGAGACCTTGTGCCCGTGTTCAATACCATGATCCCGATCATCCTCCACCTACTCGCAGCTCAATTGCTATGGCAACGGATCGACGGTTTAGGCATCGTGGAGGACTTCAGAAATGCCCGGCTGCACTATTCTATCTCTCTCTCACAGGGAGCGATGTCACTGAAATTCCGGGTGATGCACAACTCTGGGCAGGAGCCGCGTGAAATCCGAATCAACCCCGTCACCATCAACGCCGAACCAGCTCTATGAGCTTCTCAACTGCAAGGCAGAGACCAAAAAGCTCATCTCGAGCGTTGGCGCTCTCCTTGAAGATTGCATGCCTGAAGCCTCTGTATGGATACTAAAGAGTGACGATGCGGAGGGAGGCGCAGAGAGCGTATACATCGCTAGAGCGGCGGCAAAAACCCCTCCCCGCCTTACCGAGCTTACATCCTGTGTCGCCAAGATCCGTCACGAAACTCAAATACTTGATATCGAAGATCATCCCGCCTGCACTGAACTACGTGCCCTCTTTCCTGATCAAGAGTTCACCTCCGCGACGATTCACAGGATACGTCCCCGCAATAGTCATGCATGGGGATATATCTTCGTGCTCTCTCGCTTCGCCAAGCAGGAGCGAAGAAAGGCGGAGGAATCATTAATTCAGGGCGATCTTTGGGTTCAATTCGCAGCGACGATCCTAGAGCGACGGATCTTAGAGGAACGGCTCCAGATGGTCGAAAGTCGCCTCGATCTCGCGATGAAGGCGAGCGGTCTGGGCATCTTCGACTGGGACATGATCTTAAATCAACTCTTTTGGACCCCCCAAACGTACTATATCCATGACGTTCAACCTGATACCTTCAAGCCATCATATGGATCTTGGGAAGGTTTAGTTCCTAAAGAGGAACTCGACGTCATCACTAAGACCCTCAAAGAGACCTTTGCGAAAAAAGAAAGATACTTTCGAAACAACTACCACATACGAACTCAATCAGGAGAGATTCGGTGGACCGAATCTCTTGGAGAGGTCATTTACGACGAAAAAGGTAATCCGGTACGCTTAATCGGAACGGTTCAGGATTGCAGCGAACGGGTCCGCGCTCAGGAACAGATACGGAGGGATCGTCGCCGTCTCGAACTGGCACTTGAAGCCGGAGAGCTCGGATTTTGGGATTGGAACGTGGCTACCGGAGAGGTCCAATTCGGTGGAGAGTGGGCTCACATGCTGGGGTACGAGCTCAGCGAGATAGAGCCACACGTACGCGCATGGGAGCGACTGGTGCATCCGGATGATATGCCCGCAATTCAGATCGCGCTTGAGCGCCACATGAACGGAACCGCGCCCGTGTACGAAACAGAGCATCGACTAAAACACAAGAACGGTTCATGGGTTTGGGTATTGGATCGTGGCCGAATTGTAGAGCGAGACAAGGAGGGAAAACCAACCCGAGCGATCGGAGTTCACGCCAATATAACTCTTCAGCGCTCAATCCGGGAACAGCTCCGAGAGGCGGCCCGGCGCAAGGATGAATTTTTAGCGACCCTCGCCCACGAGTTGCGAAATCCGCTCGCCCCGATTCGCACCGGACTCGCCATCATGAAACGGGATCCCGCCAGCCCTAACGCAGCACAGGCTCGCGAGATTATGGAACGGCAACTTTCGCACATGGTGCGGCTTATCGATGATCTTCTTGATGTGTCCCGCATTACGCTCGGTCGGCTGCAGCTCAGAAAGGAGCAGGTTGCGCTGCATACGCTCGTTGAGATCGCTGTTGAGGCCAGCAAACCCGCGATAGAATCAGGACATCACACACTCACCGTTTCTTTGCCCGAGCACGAAGTTTGGTTGTTTGCAGACCCGACCCGACTCTCGCAAACCATCAGCAACCTCCTGAATAACGCGGCGAAGTATACCCCCAACTCCGGGCATATCGAACTCACCGCCCGTGTCACGAACTCAGGCATCGATATAGCGGTGAAAGATGACGGTCTCGGGATTCCACCCGAGATGCACCATCAGGTATTTCAACTCTTTGGGCAGATCAATCGCACCCTGGATCGAGCGCAGGGGGGGCTCGGGATCGGTTTAGCCTTGGTGAGAAATCTGGTTGAGCTTCATGGAGGAACCGTGAGCGCATACAGTGAGGGCGCGGGAAAGGGTAGCACCTTCACCATCTCGCTCCCCTCTTCGCTCATAACCTCCAACACCTCGACCACCGATACTACTTCACAACACGTTGCCCAGGGGCCTCAAAGACGGATCCTCATCGTTGACGACAACGTCGACGCTGCGCAAAGCCTCTCAATGCTCATAGAGCTTCTGGGTCACTCGACCGAGATGGCCTCCACAGGACCGGAGGCCCTTGAAAAGATCCCCTCCTTCAAACCTCACATCGTTTTCCTCGACATCGGATTACCAGGGATGAGCGGTTTTGAGGTCGCTCAAGCGATCAAACGATCTCACGTCGACCCCATGCCATTCATCATCGCACTGACCGGCTGGGGCACGGAGGAAACGAAACAGAAGGCCCGCGAGTCCGGATTCGATGAACATCTTACAAAGCCGGTCGAGGTAGCCTTGGTTGAGCGACTCATCGCTGAACACTCTCAGGAGACGAAAAACGCAGCGTAGAATAAGGGTCGGACCTTACCCCGTCCTCATCGCAAGAGAGGAGAAGCAACCCATTTGAGAATACTGGGGGGAATCGGTAGGATGGACGGGTTGTAGTATCACCCGATCCCTATGGCACATCAAACAGAAGCAATTATCTTTGACCTCGACGGCACCCTTCTCAACACAATAACCGATATCGCACGGTGCGGTAATTCGGTGCTTGAGGATTGGGGATGTCCGGTTCACTCAGTGGAGACCTACACTGAGTTGGTGGGTGATGGGCTCACGAATCTCGCTCGAAAGGTTCTTCCCGAAACACGGAGAACACCTGCTGAGATAGAGACGTTCGTCAACGACTACCGATCCTACTACCAAGTACGCTGGAACGAGACCACAACGTACTATCAAGGGATTCCTGAGCTACTCAGTGCACTTACCGAACAAGGCATCCCTCTCGCCGTTCTCTCAAACAAAAGGGATGATTTTACGCGGGTGTGTGTCGCTCATTTTTTTCCCACCGTTCCATTTCGAGAGGTACGGGGCGAGCGGGTGGGCGTCCCAATTAAACCTCACCCTCAAGCCGCCCTCGAGATAGCTCGCTCACTTGGGGCTACCCCGGAACGGTGTCTCTTTGTGGGGGACTCCGAGATCGACATAGTGACCGGACTGCGCGCCACCATGACGAGCGTTGGAGTTTTGTGGGGATTTCGGCCGCGGTCGGTGCTTGAGGAGGCTGGAGCGCGGATATTCCTCTCTCACCCAAGAGAGCTCCTTGAGCTTCTGCATATCCCCACTCTCGCCAACATACCATGATGACATAGCATATTCATGGCTCGCCACTCGCCAGGTCAACTACTCACACCGAAAGGGAGGGTGTCCACTCAAGGGTTCTATGAGCATGCGCTCGATCATGCAGCAAGCCCAGGGGGTACCGTTCAAATATTGAGTAATGAGGCTTATTATTTCATTTATTATTCGGCTCCGGAGCGCTAGAGTCCTTGTGAGTCCGTCGGCTCATACTGCCATGTAGAGCGGGCCGATACCACAAAGGTCTCAACGCCCACTGCGGTGGAGGATACTATGTACGGTCTGATCAACGAAGGTATTCGGGAACTTGTCACTCGACTTGCTGGAGCCGAGGCGTGGGAAGCCATCTCCCTGGAAGCTGGCGTCGAGCCCGAGGGGTTCGAGCCCTTGTGTCCGTACGACGACACCTTAACCTTCAAACTTGTTAAGCTTACCGCAGAAAAGCTTCAGCTCTCACAAGAAGAGGTCCTGACTCGATACGGTCACTACTGGATCACCTACACGGCAGAGAGCGGGTACGGGGATCTGATGAGGCTCTTTGGCCCGGACCTCCGAACGTGTGTAGCAAACCTGAACCGCATGCACGCACATATGGGTTCCATGATGCCGGCGCTCACACCGCCCCGCTTCACTGTCGAGACCCCTTCGGAGGACCAGATGCTCGTGCACTACTACTCACAGCGGACCGGACTGGCACCGATGGTAACCGGTCTCCTGCAAGGACTAGCGGAGAAGTATGGGGACACGATATCGGTTACCCACATTCCCAAAGGAGAGCGATCCGATCATGACGAATTCCTCGTTCGCTTCGTTCAGGTATGATCAGCTCGGCGGAACGATATTCATTCGACGCCCTGCACCCATTCTCGCTCATCACCGATGAGCACGGCACAATTCAGCTTGTTGGGCGCTCCCTCGCCAAGATCCTTCCTCAGATTCAGGAAGGTCGACACTTCGGTGAAACCTTCTCGATCAATCAACCCTCGGCCGCTTCTCCTCGTGAACGTCCACAAAAACTTCTCGGAGAACTTGTCGTTCTTACCGCTCACTTGAATGAACGGGTAAAACTACGAGGTCAGGTTTTGCCGTGCTCCGCGACTTCCACCCAGTTCTTGTTCGCTCTTGAGTTATCGATCTCCAGCCCAAGCGATATCTCCGCTCTGAATCTAACGATCACCGATTTTCGGATATCGGATCCCATCTTCGATTTTCTCCTCTTCATGCAAGGACAGATCCTCAATCAAGAGCGACTCCGACAGGCAAAAAGCTCCCTCGAGTGGAAGAACAGGATCACAAGGCTCCTCCTCTCCATAGCTCTGAGCACCGAGGAAAGCGATGATGAGGAAGCGGTGTACCGCACAACCTTGGATGCCGTGTGCCCCGCATTCGGATGGGATGTAGGGCATGTTCTGGTCCCTTCGAGAAACGATCCCACAACCTTCATCTCAAGTGGGTTATGGACGATGCATGAAGGTGACCGATACACCGAGTTCTACCGAGATACTATGGCCCGCAGCTTCAGAGAGGGAGAGGGACTGCCGGGTCGAGTGGTTGCAACACGAGACGTAGTCTGGATACCCAACCTCTATCAGGACCCAAACTTCCCTCGTCGAAAGACCCTTTCCGGGGAAAAACCGATACACGGAGTCGGAGTTCCGATATTTGTCGGTGATACGGTCGTGGCAGTTCTTGAATTCTTTAAGGAGTGCGGAAGCTTTGACTCCGACGCTATGCTCCGGTTCTTTGAATTACTCTCGGCACAACTAAGCTCTGTGGTCGCTCGCCAACGTGCTGAGATAGCGGCTCGACGTCACCTAGCGGGGCTCGCAAACGCATCAAAAATGGCTACCCTGGGCGAGATAGCGGCGGGAGTTGCGCATGAGATCAATAATCCTCTCCATACCCTGACCCTCACGAGCCACCTCCTCAAACGGCTTTCGGGCGAAGGTCGATTAACGAATGATATCCTCGAGTCTCAACTCAGCAAGGTCGAAACGTGCGCCCACCGAATGGCGACTATCGTCTCTGAGCTCAAGGCGTTCTCTCGTGACTCTACCCACGATGAGCATAAGCGGGTTCCACTGAAAGCTTTAGTATCTGAAACCCTCGACCTCTGCCACGCTCGGCTCTTGAGCAAGGATATCAGCGTAGAAGTAAGCGACATTCCGAATACCTGGGAGGCTGAATGTCACCCGAGTCAGATCTCTCAGGTCATGTTGAACCTCCTGAACAACGCCTACGACGCGGCTATGGCGCAGCAAGATAGGTGGGTCAAACTTGAGGTTCGGGACCAAGGACCAGCGTTCGAGATATCAGTCACCGATTCAGGCCCGGGCATTCCACGCGATATCGCCCGAAAGATTATGGATCCCTTTTTCACCACGAAGCCGCCGGGAAAGGGAACCGGCCTTGGTCTGAGCATCTCAAGCAATATCATGACCGACCACGGGGGCTCCCTGACACTCGACAACTCTTCGCGGAACACCCGCTTTGTTATGACCCTTCCCAAAACGCAGCAACACAACGGGAGGGCGAATACCAACCATAGCTCTCCCTACCCATCACGGAATGATTCGCCGAGCACTTTGGAGCCCTCCCCTTCTTTTCGCAGCGATGCGTAGAATCTCTGCGTCCCCCGTTCACGGCGATGCCGGGGTTCCCTGCATCGGACCGGGATCGTGAAATACCTCTACATCAGAGGTCGAGGATTGCGCCTCAAGTTGGACGTAGGTCTTAAATTGCTCCGGTGAGAGAACCCTTGCAAGCTCGGCGTTTCGAAGCTCTGAACGACGCCGGTTCTCAGCGATGAGTTGTTGAACTCGCTCCTGCGGGCTTCCCCTCGCTTGCCCGTGGTCTTGCGCTTCGCTCACCTCGGATTCGACACGCTCAAAGAGTTGTCGCACCGAGCTCTCTTGCTCAGCGGTAAGACCCAATTTACGCGAGAGCCATACGGACTCGCGCTCAATCTCCTCGTTCTGCACCCGCCTAAAGGCCGCTTGAACCTGTTCTCGGTAGTACGAGGCGTTCTCAGCTCCGAGAATATCATCGAGGGATTCCGTCTCAACCTCTTCGCCGCTCCCCCTCGCTGCCGATTCTCGCTCATACTTCTCTCGCAAGCGCTCCTTTTGCTCAGGAGTAAGGGGTACAAATTTCTCGATAGCTGAGATACGCCACGACAGGGTCTCTGTGGAGGAAGCCACATTCTCTCCTTCGCCCTCCCTCTCGGGGATACGTGCAGGGCCCCCTGCCAGAGGAGAGGGAACAGAGGAAACGAGATGCCCCCGTTCTTTCTCAAGCTGCTCCACACGGAGCTTGAGCCGGGCAACTTCTTCGGCATCGCATGTGAGAGGGGTCGACGATGGGCCCGGGGACGGGATCGATGGAGCAACACGTCCGTAGACACCCCACGTCGCTATACTACCTAGCACGGCTCCTACCAAAATACATGGAACGGCTCGTATCATCGAATCCTTACCTCGACATCATATCCACGTTTAGGTAAGTATCCTCCTCGGCTTTCGTTCGTTCAACGGGAAATGGATAAGGAATACGATGAAAAGATACTTCGGTGCGCATGTTTCGGCGGCTGGTGGCCTAAAGAACGCAGTAGGAGCGGCGGTCGAGCTTGGAATCAACACAATTCAGGTTCATCCCTCCCCTCCCCAACGATGGAACATTACGCCATTCCCAAAAGGCGTTGAGGAGCCCTTCCTCGAAGCCAGGGAGGGTACCTGTCTTGAGAAGGTCTTTTTTCATGCCATCTACCTCATCAATATGGCGACCCCTGATAATCAGAAGTTCCATAACGCGAGGGCGTCCCTTCTCAACGATCTCGACCTGAACGCCCGCATTGGTGGAAGTGGCGTTATCTTTCACGTGGGAAGCATGAAGGATCAAGAGGACGAGGCCGTGGGGTATGATCGGGTCGTTTCAGGACTCAATTACATCATGGAGAAGGCTCCGGATAACGCTCGACTGATCCTTGAGGTCTCCGCTGGAGCGGGAGCTGTCATCGGAGATAAGGTCGAGGAGCTCGCGATGATCTATGGGCAACTAGAACGGAAGGAGAACGTCGGATTCGGTCTCGACACGCAACATATGTGGGCCAGTGGCTATGACTTCGTGAACGACCTAGAGGGGGTCATCGAGAACGTCGAGAGCGCGTTCGGTCTCGATAAGGTATGGTCAATCCATCTCAACGATAGCAAGACAGCTCTCGGCAGCAATAAAGATCGGCATGAGAATATCGGTGATGGGCTGATTGGCGGGGAAGCCCTCAAGCGCGTATTTACTCACAAGAAGCTCGCGCATATTCCGTTTATCCTCGAAACACCAGCCCTTGCGACCCTCGATGGCGCCCGATCGGAGATTGAAAAGTTGCGTGGGTTTTTGGGGTAATCGAGCGCAAGACGATGCGTACTTCTACGCCCTTGTCACACACAGCCTCGCCATCCTGAGCACCGACTCCTCGTCGGTGTACTTGTGAATGTCGGCTAGTTCGGTCCACCGAACATCATTCGACTCTTCATTGCGATTCGGCTGCTCTGAATCATCCGCGCGTAGCAGAAACCTCACATCGAAGTGATAGTGCATTGGAATATCCTTGAATTCCGGAATCTGATGAATATCCAGATCGAATATCTCTTGAGATATCGGTTCAATCCGAGAGAGGCCACTCTCCTCACGCGCCTCCTTGAGAGCAACCGACAAGAGATCGAACTCTCCGTCGGCGTGACCACCCGGCTGCATCCACCGGTTCAACTTTCGATGATGAAGGAGGAGCACCTTCGTTCGTGCGTCATTAACTATCCATGCAGACCCGGTCAGGTGCCCAGAGAGATGAGACCGCTCTGCACATGCGGGCTCCCGCTCTACGAATGTGATGATATCTTTTACCGCGGACTCCTGGGATGACTCCTTCGGAGAAAAGCTCCTAAGGAGTCGAATCAGCTCGTCACGGGTAGTTGTTGATGTCATCGTCGCTCTCAGAGGTTACGCCTCGGGTATAATCTAGCCGATATCGAGACGACAAGCGCTTTTACGAGCCCCGTGCTCGTGCCCGGTGATAGCCAACGTGAGCAACTTCACGCTACACTGCTCACCAACCACCATGGCAGCGCCCTCACCTACCCACACTCATGCATCATCCGACGTTATACAACGAACGGTCGAGCTTGAGCGCTATCGGGCGATCGCGGCCGGGGTGTTTGAGAGCTACGGCGTTTTCATCTTGATGATCCTGGTGCGGCAGTTCCATGGCACCCCCTTCGATAAATCGGTCATCGCAGCAGCCGGAAATTCCGGCCTGCTGTTGACACCGATAACCCTCTTTTTCTCACGACAACTCGGATACTCGGCGCCGCGGATGCTTGCGCTTCTCTTTGGGCTCTCCTCGGTCTCGTTCTTTGCCGCATCCGGGATAACAACTACCCCACTCTTCGTAACGCTCCTCGCGATCGGCATCCTCCTTCCATCCACCGCTTCGCCGCTTTTGACCTCTATTTTTCACAACAACTATCCTGTGCATCAGCGAGGACAACTGTATGCCCAAAACCAAGCGATTCGCATCGCCACCAGCATCGTCTTCGGTGGAGTCGCCGGATGGGCGATAAACGGAGCGATTCATCTCTACTATCTTTTGATAGCGCTCTATGGTGTCGCGCTCGCCTGCTCGTCTTACTTTCTCTCTCAACTTCCGGGCGATAATTCGAGCACTCCTCGAGCCCCTCTCCTCTCGTGTTTCCGCTACCTACGACACGATCCACTGCTTCGAAATACAACGATATCGTGGATGCTACTCGGCTTCGGAAACTTGATGATGCTCCCACTACGAACGGAATATCTCGCCAATCCGACCTACGGACTGCACCTCTCAGAGCTTGAGATCGCGCTCTTTGTCTCCATCCTTCCGAACGTGGCGCGACTCGGAGGAACCTACATCTGGGGAAGGCTTTTTGATTCGATGAACTTTTTCTCTCTGCGTATCATCCTCAACCTCTCCTTTCTGACCGGCATCGTTTCCTTTTTCTTAACCGATGCGGCCTTCATGCTAGCGATATCAGCTCTCATCTTCGGCTTCTCTACGTCAGGGGGAGATGTGGCGTGGACCCTTTGGGTCACTAAGTTCGCGCCTACCGACCGGGTCGCTGATTACATGGCGGTACATACGTTCTTCACCGGCATTCGGGGGCTGCTCGCTCCAATGACCGCCTTCGCCCTTCTGGGTGCGTTGGACATTCAAACGTTAAGCCTCATCAGCGCAGCGCTCATCCTCATGGCTTCTATCTTGCTTTTTTCCATTCGAGAGGACGCAAAGGAACGCCATCGGCAGTAAAATCAGGGGGTTGGCGGGTATGGACTCTCCCTAAAGTTGTGATATTATTCGACCGCTCTGTACGTTTCACAATCCGTGTACCGGGAGCATAGTGTTAAGCAATCACCACAACGTGTAGCAGGTGGTTGTAAGTAGTTAGTAAGACAGTTCGTATGGCAAAGAAAAGCTCAGTACTCCGCAACAACAAGCGCATCAAGATGGCTAAGCACCAGACCCCAATCCGTGCTGAGCTTCGCGCTAAGGCTATCGATCCAAAGCTCTCCGATGAGGAGCGTTTTGAGGCTCGCATGAAGCTTCAGTCGTTGCCACGTAACGGTGCTAAGGAGCGCATTCGCAATCGTTGCCAGCTTACGGGACGTTCCCGTGGAATCTACAGGAAGTTCATGCTCAGCCGTATCACCTTCCGTGAGATGGCTCACAAGGGTCTCATCCCCGGGCTTACGAAGTCGAGCTGGTAATCAACTCGCGTAACGCCATCGGCAACGAAGGGCTCCCGCAGCGATGCGAGGAGCCCTTTGTTTTTGCTCTTTTCAATTACTGATTGCGCCACACCGGATAAATGGGGAAGCTCGATGAGATCCCTATTCGCTTCCACCATCAACGTCGGAAACGCCCCACATGCGGCACGCGCACCTCTTATTCACGTTGGTCATATTCGCTCTTCTGAGCCTCGCCATCACGTTCCATCCACTTCTTGGTGTCTTTGATAGCGTCGCGTATTGGGGCGCCATTCAGATATTTTTACACGGTGGCGACCCCTATAACTTCGAGGAGCTTGAGCGCCAGCTTGCGGGGATACTGAGACAGGTCCCCCATTCTCAGCGCATTGGGGGACACCCCTGGACGCTTACCTTCACGATCCCCTTTTACTTGTGGCCCTTTCCCATCGCGAAATTCCTTCTCGCATTCACCAACCTGTCGCTCTACTACCTGTGCATCCGTCGGCTCGAAAGTCTTTGGCATCCCCTACCCCGATTCGCCTCACTCCTGATGTGGGGGTATATCCCGTTCTTGGCGACGATGTTTTTCGGACAATTCAGTATCTTCCTTTTGCTCGGAACGATACTCCTCATTGAATGGTTGGAATCGACCGAGCGCCCGTGGTGGAAATGGGCGATTGGAATGACGCTCCTTGCCATTAAACCGCAGGGATTTGTCGTGGTGGCACCTCTGCTTGCACGTGAGTTTTTGAGGACTTCATCCGCGAAGGATCGCAGGTATGCAGTTGGCATGTTCGTGCTTGTCACCCTTCTTTCAAGCCCTCTTCTTACATATCTTCCCGAATGGTTTTCTTCTAACCGGTTTTCACACCAGCATCGCACCGCGACCCTCTCATCATACGCGCGAGATCTCGGCGCCCTTCTCGGATACGATTCCGCGCTGTGGTTGTGGGCACTGCCCGCGATATCACTCGGAACACTCCTAGCGCTCGGCGTGCGCGTGACGAATACACCGTCCCTGCTCCTCATTCTTACCCTCTCACAAGTAACGGCCCCCTACCTGTGGGTCTACGACGCATGTGCTCTCATGCCTCTCTTCTACGCCCTTATCGGGGCGGTTCAGTGCATGAAGGAGCCAGGATGGAGACGACACCTTGGAATTCTCTTCTCAAGCGTTGCGATATTCCCGATCTACCTCACCTTCGATTCCGATTTCAGCTTCATGCGCATGCACAATGTGTGTATGGGGATTGCGGCGATCTTGCTCCTGCCTGGGTTACGGGAATATCTGCGAAAACATCGGGGGCATCTCGTCGGGTAGCTGCGTCCACTGAGGATTCCGGTCCGTCGGGAGACGGGCCCTCCGGGTGCATTCCCTACAACATCCTGATTCGTGGGAAGCGCGCCCTTCGGCGGCGCTGACTGACTACTGTTGGGGTACAGGCGAGCTACCTACTACCTCGACAAATATCAGGTTCTTTTTTGTGGGCTCGAGGCCTGACGCGAAGCGTGCAACCTCACGAACATCAGAAGCTAGCTCCTGTTTGAGACGCCCAAGATTCTTCTCTTCAACCACCACGATTGAACCGGCCGGCAGACCAGGGGACGCAGAAAAGAAGGGCTTCTTGAGATAAAAGCTCGCTACGTACGCCTCGGAACCAAAGGAGTAGAACCGTTCGTGCTTGGAGAGATCGAGGGTCCCTTGGAACGACGACGATCTCAACCACGACCGGGGAGAGAGTTGATAGAATGCAGGCTCCGCCGCTACACCGTTCAGAATGACAACAGCCGCCACCATGGAGAGAGCGAGTCGCTCAGGCTCTCCCACCTGACGCGCGCGACGTATAATCGCTCTCGCCATAATCCCCAGTGCAGCAAGCACGCCTATCCGCCATAGCGACCAACTCGAAAGCAGAGAGGATCCAAACTGCGTCGCTTGTGGCAGAGAAAGGAATATCGCCCCGCCGATCACGACAACGGAGATGAGAACCGCGAACCACACGAGCACTCGCCCCAGGACCTGCTGCAATCGTTTCGATCGTTCCTCCCAGGCGGTTAAACTCTCTGCGGCCAGCAAGGCTATGAACGGATACGCCGGCATGATGTAGACGCTTCGTTTACTGGAGGGGATACAGAAAAAAACAAAGATGAAGGTAGCCGAGATGAACGCGAATCGTTGCAGCTCTGTTGCCCGAGACCATCTCCCCCGAAGTTCGGTTATGGCGTAGCTTCGCCGAGCGAAAGAACGGATAGCCGCGGTTATCCACACGATGGTCCACGGCAGGAGTCCGATAGCGAGCATCAACACCATGTAGGGCCACGCGTGTTTGTGCGGCTCATCCTCCATCGAACTCGTTAAGCGGGCGAAGTTCTCGTAGTAAATCTTCTCGATGAACGCATCTCCCCGTTGGAGGTATCCGGCGATGTACCAGAGCGACACGAGCGCGACGACCGGAATCGCTATCATGAAACCGCGCAAAGCGATCTTCACGATCGCACCGATCGTTTTCTCCCCCTGCACCAATTCAAAGAGCGAAAAGATCGCAAGTGGCAACGCAACGCCGATCGGGCCCTTCGTGAGAGCTGCGCAGGTTATCAGCCCCGCGGCTAGGAATGGAAACCCCGGCCTACCCTTCTCTCTCCAAGCAAAGAGCGCAAGGAGAGCACCCGCTAAGCTCGTACTAAGCAGGGTATCGACTCGACATGTTACGGCTCCCCGAAACCATTCAAAGCAACTGAGAAGGATCAACCCAGCTAGGAGCGCCGACCGCTCAGAGGTCCGGCGACGTGCAAAGAGATAGAAGCACCCTGAGAAAAGCACCACCGCGATAGCCGACGGCAACCGAGAGGTAAACTCGGTGACCTCTCCTCCCGGAAGTGAGACGAGAGAGATAAGCCAATGGTTGAACGGAGGCTTTGATGGAACTGCTCCGTTGTAGGCCGGTGGCGAGATCCAGTTATTGGTCATCACCATCGACTGTGCGACAAGTGCCTCTCTCGGTTCTCCCCGCGTATGAAAAGGACGGTCGAGCCACGGGAGGGTGAGCAGGAGCGCTACGAGGATGATTACGAACAAGGACTCGCTTTTGTGGTGGGATTTCTCTGGGGTCACCGTCTTTATACCTTCTAAGAGGGAGGGAATCTTCGTCCGGTAGTTTGTCACGGATTTGTAGGGGTGGGTATCCATACCGACACGACAAAAACCGGTGCTCATCTCTTTCTAGCCCAGAAGAGGTACAAAATTACCGAGGGGAGTTCATGTCCGTCAGGACACGGGCCGCAAGGGGTTGACAGGTTTCACCCCCCTAGCCCCCTGTTTCCAAAAACGAATCTTCCCATCAGAAACAATCGAAGCTCATTTCGAACAGGCCGCATCTATAAGGGGTGAACCGGAAGCCGTCGAGGTGGGGCGCGGTGTGGGTAAAACACGGTTCAATCAAGAATGTAGCGCCCCTCTCTTTCAGTACCTCGTTGTGAGGTTGTGAACCGAAACAAGCTTCCAGGGATTGGACTCAACTTGAGGACACGTATCCATGATGACACCAGACAAAGACGCCGCAGCTGATCAAAAGACAACGATCGAGCGATTATTGGATGACGAGCAGGTGCTCGTTCATATTAATCCTGAAACCTCAGGGGTTATTATCCCTCCACATCTTTCAGAGAACAGAACCGTTACCCTTCGACTAAGTCGGTTCTTCAAAGGGGACCTCTTCATTGACGAAGAGAAGGTCACCGCCGAGCTCCTCTTCGGCCCTGAGTACTTCACCTGCGTTCTCCCTTGGGATTGCATCTGGGGCGCCTCCTCGATTCGTGGACAGGAGTATATCTGGGCAGAATCTGCGCCCGATGAGATCTTGCAGATGTTCCTCTCGCAACGTGATGAACGTCGCGCCTCGATGACGCCACCTGAGCGATACATGCCTCCGCCAGCGATGAAACCGCGGCGCACGGCCACACACCTTCGACGCGTTAAGTAGATCGATTACTCGTCTACTGGCTCAGACTCAACCTCCGCAGCAGGGGTCGGCGTTCTTGTAACCTTGGCTGTCTTCGCACCGATCGAAGTCGGATCGAAGTCTATGATATCCCTCCCCGGAATGAGTTGAGAGCAGGTCTCGAGCCGTTGTAGCGTGAGCACGGAACGAACCGCCGCACCGGGAACGAGCATCATCTGCCCCCTCCACCCCGGACCGCTCCCTTCACGGGTAGGGATACGGCCGACTATGCCCATAACGAACTTTCGCATCCTGCCATCCTGTTCCCACACTACCCGATACACCGGAATCATGGTCTCAGCGTCAACGTAGAGGGTCTGTCGAGCATCAAGGGAGAACGGATCGCGGGCCACCATCTCGATACGCCACAGTGACCGCAGCGTCATACGAACGTTGGTCGGAACCCATCCAGGGAGCTCCGCAAACCGCTCAGAGGAGATATTGAGGTCTATCGGCGAGGACTTCGAGAAATCTGTCACTCCGCAGGCGTCCTTGTTGGTCACTTGGACGGTTGCGTTTCCCTCTACAACCGGGATGAGCATCTTTACAAGCTTTACGGAGGTCGGCGTTACCCCCTCTACTCTTCCGGACCACACAAACAGATCATCGGGAGAGAACGCACCGGTGAAGATAGAATCGGCGCGATTACTTC
Organism: Pseudomonadota bacterium; assembly: GCA_041178185.1. GTDB lineage: Bacteria > Bdellovibrionota_C > UBA2361 > UBA2361 > OMII01 > OMII01. The sequence goes on along the minus strand of JBEGVS010000066.1, from coordinate 29,404 downwards.
CCGTCATCTGACGAACCTGTCCATGTATAGGGGATGCGGCCCACATGTAATCGTTCACACCGCCCAAGAACCGAAGGGTCAGCCACGTAAGTCCGACCAGTGGTTGTGGACTCAAGGCTGAGATCTTCTCCCGAAACATCGGCTTTAATGTGCCCGGAGATCGTCCAAGCGCGGGTGGATATATCCGACTAATTCCGAAATCAACGCGCTTCCCCTCATTCGACCCGGTGGTGAAGGTGACCAGGCTCGTAGAGGCGGTGAAGGATTTAAACCGCCACTGCGCAACGGTGGTATTCCACAAGATCCTCCATCCGTACGTTTTAGGTTCGAGGTACTCCCCATCACTTTGCGGCACAGAGAAGAAAAACCCCGCCGCGCTAACCGGCGAAGGTGAGAGCGCTCCCTTGTCATCAACTGAATAGTTTGCGGAGGTCGTGCTCTGGGGCTCTCCTAAAAGATCCTCACTCGTGGGGCGCAGAACCGCTTCAAATGCGAACTCTTTTCGGTCAACGAGCTCAGCGAGCTCTGGGGGAATTATGGAACGGTAGGTATCGATATACCCTTTAGTTACGAGAGCTCCGGTTTTGGCCCCAGCTTGAAGATCCGGAAGAGGCCCTACCCCTTGCGGTGCGGTCAGGGGCTCTGCACCTCCCTGTGTGGGCGCGAGAAGAGCGATCGCATAGGCGAGTGAGAGCACGACACGGCGCACGACGCGCGGCGAGAGGTAGCCGGCGAACACGTGACCGGCCGCGGGCTTCTTCAAGGAAACTCCTGTCGACGGCGCACGAAAGGGCAAACTCTTTGCGCCGGCTTCAGGGATTTCGGTCACGCTGCGCCAGCAGTGAGACATCCTCAGCCACCTTGCCTTTGCACTTATACCGTGACCTTCTCTAACTCCTGCATACGCTTCATGTGCATCTCGTAGAGACGCTCTGGGCCTTGGTCGTCAAGGATTCGAGAGCGCTCCATGAGGGTTTCCTTGTCCTCGATGAAGAGGCGAGGATCCGCCGGATACACCTCTGGGTGGAGTCCTGTATCCATACGAATAGCATCGACGGGACACGCCTCAACACAGTAGCCACAGTAGATGCACAGAAGCGTATCGATCTCGTAGCGCTTAGGAAATTTCTCTACAGTAGGGTCTTCGTGCTCGCACGCCTCGATGTAGATACAGCGAGCTGGACAGGCAGTAGCGCATAAGAAGCATGAGGTACACTTCACGTCCCCATTGTCGTACAGCGTAAGACGGTGACGACCACGATACCGAGCGGGGTAGGCTCGCCGTTGGTTCGGGTATTGAATGGCTACTCCCGCTGCTTCGTGCGTTCTAACACCGAGAGACTTGAGGGTATGGAGCCAGAGATTCTTGAGTAGCTTGCCGTAGGTAATTGTGAGCCCCTTGAAGATCTCAACGACGTAGATCCTCTCCAGAAATGACATCTCTTCGCGACGCTTCATACCACTTCCTTTACTAACGAACGTTCAATCCATCCTGACAATCGCTGGCACAAATCTAACGCAAGAAGAGGAGAACCTCCACTCACCACGTGAAACCCTCGTACGAACGGCTTTACTCGCTCAGCGACCTCCATCGCTACATCGAGCGACGTCTCTCCGACCTTCTCAGAAGGCACAGACCTAACCTTCTGAACAACTGAGTCTGGGATCTTAATGCCGGGAACCTTTGCGATTCCCTCAAACGATTGTACAGATTTGAAGGGAAGAAGACCAACAAAGAGATCAATCCCTACGCTCGACGCTGCTTCAAAGAACGAGCACGCCTGCTCCGGATCAAAGACGGGCTGGCTCAGCGCATAGACCGCTCCGGCCTCCTTCTTGCGAAGCAATCGCTTAATCTCAGCATTCGGATTTTTCACGTTGGGATTAACCACAACGCCCGGTGTATACGCCGGGGCTCCTTTGAGATCGTTACCGGCGAGGTCTCGCCCGCCATTGAGGGTGGCGATCAGATTGAGCAACCCAACCGAGTTAACCTCAAAAACTCCTTTTGCCTCTGGAAGATCCCCCACCGTTACGGCATCCCCGGTAAGCGCGACGATCGATCGAACCCCAAGCGCCCACGCACCGAGAAGATCCGATTGCAACGCGATCACATTTCGGTCCCGACACGACACGTTCACAACGGGCTCGATACCTAAGCGTTGCTTGATGATCGAAGCAAACGCGAGGGATGAAAGCTTCATTTTGGCGAGCGCGCTATCGGTGATATTCAGAAAGTCGATACCACGCACGTTCTCGTATCGTTGAACGATCGCCTCGACATCGCACCCGCGGGGTGGGTTAATTTCAACACAAAGCAGCGGTCGATCGGTTCTCAATCCGGGGGGTAGGAGCTGCGCGATTCCCTTGGTCGTACTCATCACACTCAAAACAAAACACCTTCACATCTATCCGCGACGTCGGGGATAGCCCCTCTTCGCGACTCGTGTTCACGGAGAGGTCTCTGGGCCGTGGCCCTTGGAACCGTGTAAGTCCATGAAGATACTAAGCCTATCCCATACGAGCCCATCTGGCTACCGCCTCAACGGAGGCGGGACGAACTTACCGATTCTTGTGCAAAACAAGCAAGATATCCTTGCAAACTCGGGTGAATCCGATTACCGTGAGGTCCTGTTCGATGGTCTACACCACGAGGGCTGCCAGCCGTGACGATGCGCCTCTAGGGGGGTGGTCGTTCTTTGCGATGCCCTTCCCTATCAAGCTCAGACAACACAATCTGGTAGCGGGGTGTGCCCCGTCGTTCGTTTCATACGCGTCTCGTAACGCGGATAACGGAAGGTGTTTTTCTATAGTTAAAGTGAGCTTATGACGGTGAATGTTGAAGTCTTCTATTCGTTCCAGAGCCCGTACTCGTACCTCGCGCTCGACCCTGTATACGACATCGCTGAGAAGTACGATGTAGAGCTCCTCTGGCAGCCTTTCTCTGCAAAGGCTTCTGGGCAACCGGTTCCTCAACAGGGGATCCTTCCTGACAAGCTCTCGTATCTCTTTGAGGACACGAAGCGTCTTGCTGAGGAGCGTGGTCTCTCCCTCGTGTACCCAGAGAACTGGCCAGAGGTAGAGCACGATCCAGGACGTCTCACACGTGGCGCTCTGATCGCAAACGACCTCGGCGTGCTCTTGGAGTACAACATCAAGGTATTCAATAAGTGGTGGGGCCTTGGGGAGAATCCTAACGAGGATTCCTTCATGAACGAGCTCTGCGATGATCTCGATATCGACCTCGGAGATTTCTTGAGCAAGGTGTCCTCATCGGATACCCGCGAGCGCGTCAAGGGGATCTACAAGCGCGGTCGTAAGCTTGGCGTATTTGATACTCCAACGTTCGTATTCGAGAGCGGCGAGCGCATTGTGGGATACGACAAGATCCCATACCTTGCACAGCGCCTTGAAAAGATGGGTCTTCGCAAGAAGTAGTATCCAGCAACCACTATGGCGTCTCGTGAGTGCAAAGGACCTCGGCTCTTCGTTGAGGGATTGCGCGAGCGGGGCGCTCTAGTATCCAACTCCCTCATTCACCTCTCCCCTGACGATAGCCACTACCTAAAAGATGTTCTGCGATTGCCTGTGGGCGCCCTTGTCGAGCTCGCAGATCCGGACACCGGCGAGACCTTCAAAGCAACTATCGCTTCCGATACCGATGGGATAACCGTTTCGATTATCGAGAAGTACGACCCTCTTGCCACCGATATCTCGATTACCCTCCTCTGCGCTCTCTGCAAGGGTCAAAAAAACGAGCTCATAACCGACTGGGCGACCGAACTAGGGTGCTCCCAGATCATCTTCTGGCAGGCTGACCGAAGCATCGTTCGCCTGAAGAGCGAAGCGGATGCAGATGCGAAAACTCTCAAGTTCTCAAAAGCCGCCCTCGCAGCGGCTCAACAGAGTCGACAGGTGCGGCCACCACAGGTGATGGTCACAACCTCCTTACCCAAAGCGCTCTCGCAGCTCTCACTGCCATCGGAAACACTGAAGGTGTGCTGTTCACTGGAGCACGAGGCTCCACTCTTATCGGAGATGACGTGTCACCTTAAACCGGGGGGCTCAGTCGCTCTCGTCATAGGTCCCGAGGGGGATCTCACACCGGAGGAGCTGCGGAACCTCCACGAAGCTGGATTTACAGCAGCATCACTGGGGCGCCAGGTCCTACGATCAGAGCTCGCCGCCGTCACCGCGCTGGTTACGGTTAAAAACGCGATCTAGCACGTACGAGATAAGCTCGCTAAGGTTGCCCCATGAGCATCATTACCTTTGATCATCCCCTTACTCCCCTTCCGGCTAAGAAGCGTATCGCTCTCGTCGCACACGATGCGAAGAAACGAGAGATGTGCGACTGGGTGCAAAAGCACAAGGCGATCTTTGCGCACCATACCTTGTACGCAACGGGAACTACAGGGACCTATCTCGAAACCGCGACCGGGCTCCCCGTTACGAAGTGCTTGTCCGGTCCCCTTGGTGGTGACCAACAGATAGGTGCGATGATCGTCGAGGAGAAGATAGATCTCCTGTTCTTCTTTTGGGACCCCCTCACGTCACAACCGCACGACCCGGATGTGAAGGCTCTCCTCAGAATAGCGGCCCTGTACGAGATCCCCATCGCATGTAACCGAGCCTCCGCAGAGTTCATCGTGTCGAGCGAGTTGATGGGGAAGGTGTATACAAGGCGGGTCGAGAAATAATGCTGTTGGGTCCGCGCGCAGGGTTGGTGCTGTCGAACGCTTGATAGCCTGTTTGTTAGGGCCCCTGCGCAATAGGGTAGGCAACTCTCCATAAGAACGGTTTGCCTCTCACCATAGCAACATAAGCCTTTTTTCGCTGGTAGCGGTACTATATCGTTCAGTCGTTGAGTCACAAACCTCGCGACCGAGGACGACTATCCCCCCGTTGCGTGACCCGTGACTTGGGAGGGCACTCATTCCTGAGCGCGGTGTTGCCTGAGGCGAATGCATTTCCTGACCCGCAACATTTCGGCGACCAGGAATGGTCGCCACCAACACAGAAGCCTTTCTTCCTAAGTTTCGTTCAAATAATCAATGACAGCACTGTGCGTTTCGGCGCAGTCCAATCAGCAATTTCAAATGGTCCGGCTTCCAACGTTCTCGTTCCTTTACGCCGGGAACACGCGCGAGGCAACCGCCATATTGCCCAAGCTGTAGTCATCGCCCATGAAGTGCAGACGCAACCCATCACCCTTGAAGTAGAGTGCACCGCCAGCCGCGCGAACCACAAAGGTCCACGCACTATTCTGGAACCACCCAAACAACGGCTCACCTGTTGCCACATAGTGCGCCACAAATGCCGCCGCCAGATCTTCCAGTTTCGCCTGGCGAAGTCCCCTGCTGTCAAGGAGAGCCTCTTGCTGCGCTCGCGACTGCCCATCGCCGTCCGCAACGTGCCCGTCTATGCGGATTCTCTCATGGGGGGTGGTGGATGCTTCTTTGAATGCGGGAGCCTGTTCCCACTCCTTCAGCTGATTCGGATACACGAGAGCTCGCCTACCCGGCACTCGTACCGATTCCTGTGCCTCACACAACATCTCATACCGCGATACTCCCCGCGGAAGTTCAAAGGAGACCTCATGGGGGCCGTGAACTTCGATGTTGTATTTGGCTATGAACTTCTCTCGAGGCCCAAGGAGGTCTCTCCGCTTACAAAAATCCTTTGGTGTTACATTCCGGAGCCCCTCTGCCTCTTTGATCCAATGACGATTTTCAGGATTATCGCGAATCTCTATCACCCTCGCGGGATCGTCACTCACTCGGTTAGCCGCCGCGAGGATGTCGGCGATCTTTTCTCGCACGAAGTCTTTGTACGCTTGAAGCCGAGCTTTTGGTTTAAGGGTTTTGTCCTCCCACGGTTTGAGGTTGGGCGGGTGAGAGGGGGTCGTATCGGCACCTTGTGCAGGAGTTGGTCCGTTTGCTGCTCTATCACCTGTTTTCTTCGGGCCCTGTGCCATCGTCTACGAAACTCCCCATCAGATAACTCGGCTGATCCTGCCAGGAAATCAAGCTTTTCGTGCGCTGCTACCGCTAAGTACCTGAACAGTCCTGACCTCTTCGTAACGGCGACGGAGGACGTGCGTCCCTATCCCCGATAGACCCGCGGAATTCTTTGATTGAGGGACACCACTACCTCATGGGGGGTCGTCCCGATAAGACCGGCGAGCTCCTCAACCGAAATACGCTCGCCGCCAGATTCCCCGATCATAATTACTTCGTCGCCGTTGTATCCCACACCATCCGGTCCCACATTGACCATGAGCTGATCCATGCACACGACCCCGACGATCGGGGACTTCTTTCCACGAATGATGACCGACGCTTTATTAGACAACGCACGTAGGTAGCCATCTCCGTACCCTATGGGAACCGTTACGACTCGCGTATCCTCGGGTGCAAACCAGGTGTGTCCATAACTGACACCTGCTCCCTTTTTCACAACCTTGAAGTAGACCACCTGGCTCTTTAAGGAGAGCACCGGCTTCACCGGCAGAATCGATGAGTATCCCGATCCGGGATAGATCCCATAGAGAGCGAGCCCCGGTCGCACCATATCAAGGTGGCTTGCCTTGAGCGCCATCAGCCCACTTGAGGATGCGATATGCCTGAGGAACGGCCCGGTGGCTCGCTCCTCATAGTAGCGGAGCGACGCGAGAAAACGCTCCAGCTGAACCTCCGCGATCTGCAAGTCTCCCAAGTTTACATCCGCAAAATGGGAATACACACCGACAACGTCGGAGTGTTGCACTCGCAGAGCAGCGTCGAAGAGGGTGTTGGCAGAGTAGTAGTGCACCCCGATCCGCTCCAGCCCCGTGTCGATTTTGAGGTGCACCCTCGCGCGCCTCTTTAATCGTTGTGCAGTAGCCTCGATCTGCTCCAACTTGCTAACCGATGATGCCGTAACATCAATATCGTGTTTTAGGTAAAGTTCGAGCTGATCCTGAAGGAGTCCGCCGAATACCAGGATCGGAATGGTGACCCCACCCTGCCGAAGGGCGATGGCTTCCTCGATGTATGCCACCCCCAGGGAATCAACTCCGGCGTGTTGCAGGGTGAGCGCGACCCGCTCCAATCCGTGCCCGTAACCGTTGGCCTTGACGACCGCCATGACCTTGCTTGGGGACACAAAGGCCCTGATAGCGTTAAGGTTTTCTCGCAAAACACCGAGATCAACCTCAGCGCATGTAGGGCGATGGTCGAAGGTATTAAGGATGGAGAGTTCGCTTGGAGACATTGTTTCAGATTACGGATTTTGCTCGCGTTTGGGTAGCCCCCCTTGAGCCCGTTGCGACGGTCAACTGCAGTACAACCTACCGCCCAACACCTACCCTATCAAGCAGCTCATCAATTTTTTGCTCCGATAGTGGTAGTTCTTTCGGTACAAGCGATCCTAAGAGAAATTAAGAAGCATCTAGAGGATGTTGGTCTCTATCTCCTGAAGCCCGTGACAGACAAAATTTCGACCAAAACCAAAAAGAATGACGAATCGACGAAGAGCAACGTCGTGCCCCTCCGGCTGAATGATCTCGCCCTTCCCCCAACCTCCAGCGAAAGCGTAGAGACCCCGCCGACACCGCCCTCTTTTCGAGGTCGGCTACAACGCGCTACAGCGAGCTTGAGGAGGAAGGGGATAAAATTCCTCTTCATCACAGCGCCCGTTTGGGTTGTACTCGGGATGCTGCTCGTCTTTGAGCTCAGGACATCCTACTGGCAATCGCTCTACCTTACTCGTGTAGCCTCTCAAGCCACTTACCGCTTGGAGAAGGGACCGAATCCAGAGCCCTTCTTTCCCACCTACGGCCCCTACGATCAACGGCTCGGCTACACCCGCATCAAGTCGATGGTGGAAAACCTCGCCCATAACGGTTTCGAGGTTGTGGAACAAACCCGTTTTTCCAAGCGCTTCAAGCAGCTCGCTGGCCTCGGTTTATTTCCGCCGTATCCAGAGAAAACTCGCGCCGGCCTCACGATCCTCGACAAAAACAACACGACCATCTACTCGATGTACCGTCCAGAGCGCGTCTATGAATCGTTTGACGCGATTCCCGAGATCGTCGTGAGGTCCCTCCTCTTCATCGAGAACAAGGAGATACTCGATCAGACCTATCCCTATAAAAACCCCGCAGTGGAGTGGGATCGCTTCGGTTTGGCGATCCTTGAAAAGCTGAAACAGATCATCAGACCCGACATCAATGCCCCAGGTGGAAGCACGATAGCGACCCAACTTGAAAAGTATCGTCACTCAAAAGAGGGACGCACGAAGGGGATCAAAGATAAATTCCGTCAGATGGCTTCAGCGAGTCTGCGAGCATATATGTACGGACGTAATACTCTTGAGACGCGCAAGACAATTACGCTCAATTACATCAATTCTATTCCGCTCGCGGCACTGCGCGGCTACGGAGAGGTAAACGGCCTCGGAGATGGCATGTGGGCATGGTTCGGCGCTGATTTCCAGGATAGTAACGCGAAGCTATCCGCGTTGAGCAACAAACAGACTGGCAAAGAGGTGAGCGCCTACGCTGAGAGCTACAAGCAGATGTTGAGCCTCTTCATCGCGCACCGTCGACCGAGCTTCTATCTTATTGCGGGGCTCTCTGAACTTAACGCCCTCACGAATACCTACCTCGACCTGCTCGCTCGAGAGGGGGTCATTTCAACGAAGCTCCGTGACGCCGCCAAGGACGTTCGTCTTACCCTCCGCCGAGCGGCTCCAAAAACAGCCCCCGTCTCATTCGTTCAGCGAAAGGCGGCCAACGCTATTCGTACCCGACTTCTCCAGCTGATGCAGTACCCGCAGCTCTACGACCTCGACCAAGCAGATCTTACCGTGCGGAGCACCATGGACAACGAGGCCAACGAGGGGGTGACCTCGGTGCTTCGTCAGATCAAAGATGCCGAGAGTGTCCGGAAATTCGGATTGAGCGGCGCTCGCAATCTAGACCGCGGAGATCCCTCAAAGGTGATCTACAGCTTGACCCTGTATGAGCGCGTCGGCAACGCGAATCTCCTGCGAGTGCAGACGGACAACTTCGACAATCCGTTTAGCATTAACGAGGGCACCCGCCTCGACCTCGGCTCAACCGCAAAGCTTCGAACCCTTACAACCTACCTCGATATCGTTGGGGAGCTTTACGACCAACACGCCGGAATGCTTCCCGCGCAGCTTCGTGCGATGAGCACGCGGGACCTCGATCCTATTTCGCGCTTCGTCCTTTCGGAGTTTATCAAAAATCCGAAGATAACCCTTCCCCAACTGCTGAACGCTGCTCTGCAGCGACGATACTCCGCCAATCCAGGCGAGTCTTTTTTCACCGGTGGCGGCATGCACACCTTCGTGAATTTCAAGAAAGAGGACAACGGCAAGAATCCAACTATTCAAGAGGCGCTCACGCACTCAATTAACCTTCCCTTCGTGCGACTCATGCGCGATCTCTCACGTTACTACGTCTATCGAATGGGACTAAAACTGAGCAGCTCGACCAAGAGTGCGACACAGCCATCCAAGGTCGCCGTCGCAGCGGATACAAAGTCCGTGGCCACGAAAGGTAAGATTGAAAGCGGTCGAGCAGACCCGATGCGAATGCACTTCCTTCGCAAGTTCGCAGACCAGGAGGGCAGCTACTTCCTCAAGAAGTTCTACGATCGCTACAAGGGGGTATCCGCAAGTGACCTCTTGCCGACCTTGGCGAAGGGATCCCGAGCCTCGCCACGTCAAGCCTCGGTGATGTTTCGATACGTACGACCACAGAGCTCACTTGAGGAGATGATGGGGTTCATCCAACAAACGGCTCCCACCAAGTCTATCTCTCCGGCGCTCGCCGAGAAGTGGTACCATGAATTTACGCCGGGACGGTTTAATCTTCAGGATCAAGGATTCCTCGCTCGAGTTCACCCCCTTGAGCTATGGCTCGTGGCCTATCTTCAAGGACATCCGAAGGCGACGCTCACAGAGGCTCTACAAAACAGCAAAGAGGAGCGACAGATAGTATACGAGTGGCTCTTCAAGACCCCGTCGGTGCGGGCACAAGATATTCGCATTCGAACCCTGATGGAGATGGAGTCGTTCGAGGAGATACACAAGCAGTGGAAGAAGGTAGGCTATCCGTTCAACTCAATGGTACCATCATTGGCATCCTCGATCGGAAGCTCCGGCGATCGCCCCGTCGCTCTCGCTGAGTTGGTCGGTATTATCTTAAACGATGGCAAGAAACTTCCACTGGTGCGACTCAACGAACTGCACCTCGCCGCCGGAACACCGTACGAAACTAAACTACTGCGCCAAGACCAAGGCACGTACGAGCAGGTGCTCAAGCCAGAGGTGGCTCGCGCCCTCAAACGCGCCATGGCGAATGTTGTTGAATCGGGAACAGCCCGCCGCGTCTACAAAGCGTACACACGCTCTGACGGCAAACCGTATGTCATCGGCGGAAAAACGGGCACAGGCGACCATCGCCACGAAACGTACGGCCCCGGTGGGCACGTCATCTCCTCACGAGTTGTGAACCGAACAGCCACCTTCGCATTCTACATCGGCGACCGATTCTTTGGGGTTATCTCTGCGCATGTGCCAGGCGAAGAGGCAGCCAAATTCGACTTTACGAGTGCCTTGGCGGCCGAGCTGCTCAAGATTGTGCGCACCTCTCTTATTCCGATGATGGAGAGCTCCGGTGCCGCGCTCTCTCCGTTCACGAATGAGGAACCGTTAAAGGCATCCCCTCCTTCGGCCCCCGTGGACGCCAAGGACGGGGATTCCGGAGAGGGCACCGTTACCTTTAAAGAGGCGGAGGCGCCGTCAGAGGCGCTTTCCGAGGCGTCCATAAGCCTTCCGGCAGCACCCCCTGCATCACTCCAAAAAGGAGCGGCCCTACGGCAGAAGTTACGCCGCTCAATCATCCTCCCCCCACCCGGATAAGGGGCTAGAACCCTTTAGGAATTAAAATCAGGGAGCAGGCAACGTCCTTGCCCCGAACTCTTGTCATTTCATGCGCTCCATGATACCCATGAGCGCTCAGTTCACACGCCCAGGTAGCTCAGTTGGTAGAGCAGCGGACTGAAAATCCGCGTGTCGCTGGTTCGATCCCGGCCTTGGGCACATTCTCACCTCCCGGGGGGAAGGTCTGCACCATCAGCAACTAATCCCCTCCTTAGTCATTCCTAACTGAGCAACCCCCGCCCTGAAGTCCTGGACAACCAAAAGATGCTACCGGCACGTGATGAGCCTTGTGTGGGCCAGGGGCGGAGATTAGCCCCTCATGCGGTTCACACGCCTGAGAACGTGCAACACGGCGTCAGGCCCCTCACCGCTCGTTGTATAGTCCGCAAGGGCTACAAGGTTCGGAGTTGCCCTTCCCACCGCGATAACGAGACCGCCACTCTCCCTCACCGTGAGGGCGGCAGGGATGTCGTTGGCCCCATCACCGACATATGCGATGCGTGAAAGAGCGAGACCTCTCCGCTGTGCAAGCTGCTCAAGTCCCCATCCCTTATTGGCATTCGGCGTGGTTATGCGAAGGGTCCCATCACCGACCTCAGTGAGCGTGAGAACCCTATCGAGATTGCGTTCCTTCATCCGCGCCGCTACCCACTGATACGCAAGTGGGAAGGTGGGGTCTCCAACCGGCCCCTTTTCCCATACGGTGATACTGGTCAGAAAGTCGTTGACGGGTGGGAATTGCACAAGGGGCTGCGGGAGTCCACGGAAGACCCCGAACCGATCCTCACGTTTGAGATCAACAAACGCCTCGATAAGGAGCTCCCGAAACTCCGAGATCGCTCTAAGCTCCGCTTTTGATACGAGCACCTCAAGTTGAACAGGCTCCTTTACGGATTGCCCTGAGGGCACGAGAACCCCACCATCCTCTAAGAGTAGATCTCCCTTGAAGATATCGAAGATGTTCTTGCCCGGAGGTAACGATTCCTCAAGCTCTGAGAGAGTCCGCGCTGTCGCCACTCCAGCAGGGGCTCGAAGCTTGCCCAGCTCTGCAGCGATATCAGCAGAGATAGCTCCGTGGGGCTCGGCGAGCGTTCGATCAACATCAAACATAAACGCCGAAACACCGGAGAGCCTTTGGAACGCGGCATCAGGAAGAACGTTCGCTACCTGAGGTTGCATCAGGTCCACCCATGAGCGTGGTCAATCACACACTGGGTCGCCCCGAGGAATGAGGCAACCTTTGCGCCTTGCATGACTCCCGCCACAAGCGCACTACGAATGTCACTTCGGTCGGCAAGCCACCGCGCAATAAACGCCCCTTGAAAGCCGTCACCGCATCCGGTGGTATCAACGACCTGCTCAACGGGACGAGCGTCCTCCACAAACGAGGCACCGCCCTGAAAAGCTACCACACCGTCACGCCCAAGGGTGAGAACGAACACCCGGTCCGGATAGGTGCGGGAGAGATCCTCAATAACCACCCGATGCTCGGGCCGTCCTCCAACAAAGAGGAGATCGAAACAGCGCGCATACCGTTGCGCAGAGGCCTCGAGTCCTCCCTGATTCGGTCCATCGATGGAGAGATCCGCAATCTTTGTGACACCGTGAAGGTCGAACGCGACCGAATCAAAGAGCTCCTCTAATCCATCCGAGAGGGGGATGTGTACCGCGGTGCACCGATCAAGACCGCATCCCGAGAGATCTCTTACTGAGAGAGTAGAAAGAACGCCGGCCCGATACCCATCGAACACCCGCTCCCCCTCCGGGGTGATCACGATCCGTTGTCGCGCCGTAGCCCCCTCTCGCACGAGGAGGGAATCGGTGGGAAACCCCGTGCGAGCGAGGGTCTCTCGTACCGCCATGCCCTCGTTGTCGGTACCAATCGCTGAGTAGACGCGCGCATCAACTCCGTGTTCACGAGCGTTCCACGCGACGTTAAAACTGATCCCTCCCACATAACTTTTCGGGATAGTCACGTAGAGATCAACGGCGATATCTCCGATGCACGCGAGCGAGATCATGCGGTGGCTCCCTCCCTCATCGCGAGGGCCTCGACCAATCGCTGACACCGAGCGAGATCGAATCGTCCATCGACCTGTACAGAGCTCGCAACAACGGTTCCATCGCACACCGCTCGTAACGTCGATGCATTATCAACAGAGAATCCACTTCCAATCAACACAGGGAGGCCCTGGGCGTTACGCCGCATCTCCACGCAATCGGCGATCGTTGGAGCCTCTCCCGTAACGGTGCCGGTCACGATCAGGGCATCTACACCGTGCTCAATCGCCAAACGGGTGGATTCGGCGAGGGAACGTCCGGAGAGATTGCGGCCGTGCTTCACGTGTATATCGGCCCATATCTGTGGAAAGGATCCCGCGAACGTCCGACGAAGTTCACCTACCTCAGCAGTGCACCCCTTCACAACGCCCCACCTCACCTCAGTGTCATCCGTGAAGACATCGAGACGAACAAAATCCGCTCCCCCCTCAATACCTGCGCGAACGGATCCAACCATGTCGTAGAGGATTTCAAATCCAACTGGGAGCTTCGTCACCGCCTTTACGCTCCGTATTATTCGGGAGGTTTTCTCGATATACTCATCGGAGACCTTAAGAACGTGAGGACGATCTCCCTCATTCTCGATCAAAACGCCGGTAAATCCCGCTCGCTCCAGCGTTCGTGCCTCTTCGATGGCGAACTCAATGACGCGATCTAATCCTGGGGAGCTTGCGTAGCCCGGCATGGGAGGGAGGTGAACAACCCCGGTGAGATTAAAGGGCGGTGATGATTGTACAGCCATACGCTACCTCTTCGTAGTTACGCTACAGGGAGGGATGGGTGGCAAGCTCCAAGTACTCAGGTACTCGTCACCCTTTGACCACTTTGGCGTAGCCTGCGGCAAAACTCCAGTAAATTCCTCATCGGCTCTTCTTCGCTGCTCCTCCACGATCGTCAGGGCCTCAATCGCCGTCACAAAGGAAGCCTGCTGGTCAGCAAACGACCTCGCCGAAGCGCAAATTCCCTCAACGACCGCCCTATTCCACGAGGCGAGATACACCGATTCGATCGGCATCCGGATCGGCTCCACAACACCATCTCCCCGTAGCGCGAACCGAGAGGAGCTCTCCTCACGCTTCGGAAGGCACTCAAAGGTATCTCCGACAAACACACCCTGAGTGGCCAACTCACGCAGGCCCCCGGCGTTCGCCACATGATTGACGAATCCGAAGATAGCTGGGTTATGGCTGTACATAAAGTGAGCTTGGCACAGATTGAGAACCCCGGTGCCCCTCTGAGCCATCATTACCCACAACTTCTCGATCATCGTTCCCCAACATCCGGTGTCTACGATCACCACACCGTTCGGGTTGGCGAAGTTCTGTTGTTTGAGATAGAGGTCCCTCAGGGCCTCCTGCTCACGGTCCGAGTTCCCTCGCTGCTCCCGGCTGAGGTTCTCATCGAATATCTGAAAATGTTGTCGATTGAGGGTCACATAGCGGAGATCAAGCTCCCGCTCCTTAAATTGCGGGAGTTCATTAAGAACCTTTGCGGCCTCGAAATACGGCTCGGCGTCTCGAGCGAGGAACGCGACCGTCGCCCCCTTCGGAGCGCACATAAGAACGTTTTCAACAAACCGGACCACAAGGGGACCGAGAACATCTCGGCCCGCCGCCCGATAGAGAGCCGCGCCCTCCATAACGATTGCGCTTTTAATCGCTGCCTGGAAATTGAGAAATTCCCTCTGTGCATGGGGACGTAGCCTCTCCTCTATCCGATCGAACAGCCCGGAAACATACCCGTACGCAAGAGCGTCGAGATCCGGTGAGGCGTTGCGGAGATCTCGCTCGTACGCACTTTTCTCCGTTTCGACCAGGGCGTTCAACCTATCGATCGCGGGCCCACTCAGGTCACATGTCGACGCAAGAGCTCCACACGGTCGGGATTCTTGCGGGTCCCCCTTTAAGGTATCCTCTCTCGGGTCCAATATCGCACATCCACACTACGACGATGGATGCACCCAGCATCACAGCTTTGGGTAATTGTAGGGTGTATTTTCGGGAGAGTTGCTCTGCTTTACATTCAGAGCAGGAAAGAGAGAAGAAGAAGAGAATCTGCAGCAGCACGGTAGGATTAGCAGAGCATGGGTGAATTCGTGCACGGGCTGGACGTCGCAACTAGGAGCACGTTGCAGCCCCCCTGGTATGGAGGTCGAATGCTAATCCAGGGCCCCCTTCAAAATTGCACGTGTCCCTTTACCCTCTCCTGACACGAATCGGACAGATGGGAAGATCTCGTCGCTACTCGCGACGAATAGCTGGCCCACCCCTCCACGCAACTCTTTTAAGGAATCCCCGATACACCCCCTGCTTTAGAGCTGGCAGCTCTCTGGCCCCACTGGGGACACCAGAGCGACGGCTCCCTTTTTGGAGATTTGTTATGACTACATCCATCACCCCCACCCTACCCAGCCAAACGGTATCTGCGGACGCTCTGACCTCTGCAAGCGCCACCACATCGACTAAGAGCTCCCCAGAAAACACCCTATCCTCGATTGCGGATGCCCTTATGGGAGTTACGACCTCGGCTATACAGAGACCTCAAGGGCAAAAGAGAATGTTCGCTCGGATAGAGCGCTTGGTGGATTCACTCGCTAAACTGATCGAAGCTTTTGCGTCATTCAAGACCGCGACAACACCGCAATCTACGAGCCCTGGGCAAGTAGTTGACACACAGGAAAAGCCCCTCACAAAATCGACGGACCAGGCTCCCACTCAGCAACCGCCGATCGGTGAAAGCGCCCCATCCATACCACCGAGCGATCAAGCGACCCCGATGCCTACCATCGATATGACACCATCAGTAGACACCGAACAACCAGCGCAGCAACCTGTAGCTCAACCATCTCCCTTTGAACTTGGTCGAGCCCTCGGCAAAATGGGCGGCTTCCTGTGGAAACCGGTATCGGACAAGAACGGTGACCTCGTTGTTCTTCTGCCCAAACAGTTAACGGGAAGGGTTCAAGAGGTTCGCGTCCTCTCAGCCGATGGAAAAAAGAGCCTTGGAAAGGGCAAGTATTCAGGTATCGGTAATGGGGACCGTGAGCATTTCCGATTCTCCAAGTCTGGAGGCAGCTATCCTGATGGCGCGATCGTGCTGATCAAGCTTGAGGACGGAAGCACTCGTCACGTTAAGATAAGCGATACGAGCAAGCGTCTTGAGCGCTAACCCCCGAGATATGGCGCCCGGGAACGGGTGCCATATCGGGGAGACGTATCGTCACGCTCGCCCCTACGCCAGCCCGTCGAGTGCATCTTTGAGCTGCGTAGGATCGAGGTCCCATCCCAGCACCCTCCACGTGCCACCGTCGCGAACGACAAGACAGGCGTGACCGGTCCGTACCTTAAACGCGGACGAGGAAGGAGCACGTGAGAGCAGCTGCCCAAACTCTCGAAGTCGACCGTTACTTGAGACGACAAGGCAACACCCGCTGAGCGTTGCGAGCTCCTGCAGCACCGCCTCTGCGTCAGCACGAGCCTTCTGAGCCGAGGGTATAAAGGTCACCCCACTGGGCCGCTCACTCCTCTCCTGCCAGGCCTCCAACGCCTCTCGCCCCGAAAGAGCCTCTATCTCTTCATTCGAGAGCCCACTCCACGCACCGTAATCGAATTCTATCAACCGATCATCTATCTCAACGGTTGCCGAAGGATTGGTGAGAGCACGCACGGATTCAGCGAACACCTTCGTCCGTTGCAAGGGACCACTCATAATCCGGTTGGGTATCGTCTGACTCGAGGCGATGGCCGTACCGATGGATTGCGCCTGCTCGATGCCGCGCGAGGTAAGGGGAAGATCCTCTTTGGCACCGACCATGACGACCTTCTCTCCTTTATTGAAGGTGTTGCCGTGTCGACAGAGGATCACAATGGATCTCATACGAGCTCACCTTCGGCGCGGATGATCTCCTCAACTCGGGCGACATCTTGCGGATTATCAACGGACCACATCGTACGACCTTGGAGAGAGACCTGAACGACTCGGATCGGCATGCCGTGTTCGAGCGCCCGGAGCTGCTCCAATTGCTCGACCTCCTCGAACATCCCTTGAGGGAGGTCGATGTATCGCTTGAGCGCGTCCGCTCGATAGGCATACACACCGATATGTTGAAAGATGGGTGGTTCACCACTCGCTGGAGCCGACCGCATGAAAGGTATAATTCCTTTGGAGAAGTAGAGCGCGTTTCCGTTTTTCGCGAAGGTAACGGTGGTGCCCGAAACTATCCCGGCGCCCTTCATAGCGCTCATACTCTTGTAGTGCTCGGCGTTCAGACGAACGGCAGGTGTTGCAATATCTACGGAGCTATCTTTGCTCATAGCCTCAACGAGTGCGCCGATGACCCACGGAGGCATAAGAACGGCATCCCCTTGGAGATTCACAATAATATCAGGAGTGCTCCCCAGATTCCGGACCGCCTCGTAGGCACGCTCTGAGCCGTTGGTACACGACTCGGAGGTCATAACCGCCTCGCCGCCGAAGGCTCGAACATGTTCGACGATGCGAGCATCATCGGTTGCAACCACAACCCTCCCGACCCCTTGAACGGCTCTCCCTATGCGCCAGACGCGCTCTAAAAGGGAGCTGCCCATGATCGGAGCAAGGGGTTTACCGGGGAATCGGCTAGAGCCGTAACGAGCAGGAATAACGATAATGGTATCCATAGGATTTCTGCGGTATCATCCACCATCCATGAGAAAGAGGGTAGCCTATCAAGGGATAACAGGATCGTTTAGCAGCATGGCTGCCAGGGCCCTTTACGGCGTTGACCTCATCCCGCTTCAAACCACCCGATTTAAAGACATTTTCGAGCACGTCACCTCTGGCCGGGCTGATGCCGGAGTGGTCCCGATTGAGAACGCCCTGGCGGGGTCAATTCACGAGAACTACGACCTGCTCTCAGAGTACCGGTGCGCCATCGTCGGAGAGTTCTACTGTCCGGTGCAGCTTCACCTTATGGCCCTTTCACCCACAGAAACGGTCGATTCAATTACCCAGGTATTCTCCCATCCCAAGGCGCTCGAACAGTGCTCGAGCTTCCTTGAGCGACATCCATCCATGTCCCCGGTCGTCTTCTCTGACACCGCCGGAGCGGCCGCACATGTGCAGGGGCTCCACGCCCCTGGCCTCGCCGCCATCGCGAGCGAAGAGGCCGCGCGAGAATACGGGCTCTCAATTATAGCGCCGGCGATCCAGAACCACGCCAGCAACATGACCCGCTTCTTTGCGGTAGCAACTGATGCTGGAGCGGTGGTGCAAGCGCCCTCAAAGTGCACCCTCATTCTCTCCCTCCGCCATGAGCCAGCCAGCCTCTACAAGCTCTTAGGCGAATTCGCCGAGCTCGCTATCAACGTCACCAAGATCGAATCACGTCCGATACCGGGGAAGCCCTTCGAGTACTCGTTTCACATCGACCTGGAGACCGCTCCACAGGCCAGGGGTACACTGCATGATGCCGTTGAGCGCGCGCGTCGAGCCACGGTGGAGACAAGGGTTCTCGGTTTTTACTCGACGGTGCGGGGGTAGAGTTTTCAGCGACCGAGGCGCGCCCCTAGATCTGAGAGGGCGATCATCCCTGACCGCCGTGGCACATAAAGCGGAAAGCTCTTGTGAGACGTGGTACGTTCGGCGACGAGGAATCGCTGCCCTCCCAAGATGCGAACCGTGACAACCGCATCTCAGCCACCACATATCTTCACAAGTCACGCAAAAGCAAAAAACCCGGGGCATCTCTGCCACCGGGCTTTCTGTTTTTGCCTTCGAAGGTCGGCGCCGAAACCTCGGCGATCCGATTAACGCTTCGAGAACTGCGGACGACGACGAGCTTTGTGACGTCCGTACTTCTTACGCTCAACCTCACGAGCATCTCGTGTAAGCATTCGACCCGCTTTGAGGGTCTTACGGTGAGCTGAATCAGCTGCAAGGATTACACGTCCAAGCGCCATGCGAACCGCACCAGCTTGTCCGCTCTTTCCTCCGCCAGTGACGTTAGCGAGAACGTCGTACTTCTCGGAGAGACCAGTAGCAACAAGAGGCTCCTTAATGAGCAGCTCAAGGCTCACGCGACCGAAGTACTCCTTCGTCTCGCTTCCGTTTACCGTGAACTTGCCAGTTCCTGGACGAAGATATACACGAGCTACCGCTTCTTTGCGGCGTCCGATCGCATGAAATCCACCACCCTTGACCATCTGAACTCCTTACCTACTTTTTAACGATTGTGTGTGCCTGTGGCATCTGAGCTGCATGAGGATGCTCACTGCCCTTGTAAATCTTCAACTTGCCGAGCTGCTGATGCCCGAGGACTCCCTCAGTCAACATTCCACGAACAGCCAACTGAATAGCTCTCTCTGGCTTGTTTTGAAGCATATCAGCTCCGGCAACCTCTTTGAGGTGGCCGATGAAACCGGTATGGTGTCGGTAGAACTTGGTCTCGCCTTTGTTTCCTGTAAGGCGAACCTTTTCAGCATTGATAACAACAACGAAATCACCACTGTCTACATTCGGGGTGTAGGTCGGCTTGTTCTTGCCGCGGAGGAGATTAGCTGCTTCGGTAGCAAGACGACCAACAGGAACCTCTGCTGCATCGATTACCCACCACTTTGCACCCTGTCGGGCGGCTTCTGACGAAAGAAATTCGGTGCTCATAACTACGTAACTAAGACTTAACCGGTCTATGGAGAGGAACTATTGTGGGCGCCTACGCCCCACTCACTGCGTTAAACGCCTCGTTATCGTTGGATAACGCGCTGTATTAACGTGCTTGGGCCCCTCTTCTATCGACCCAAAATGAGTACCGGAAGGTACCACAACCATCATCTCGGTCAAGCCTGCCCCATTTCAATGCGTTAGAACACAAAAGCCGGCTACAACGTTGAGAGCCGACCAACAAATTGTGTAAATTGAATGGGTTGCACCCCCTCAACCAAGCCCCGAGCGATAGATTCAGCTCCGAGCTTCCGCGCAGTATCCCGCAGGTGCTCTAATTTTTTGGTGGAATTTTCACTCGGCCACTGCATAAACCGCTCGCTCCACAACGTTCGAGCGGCAGTTGCACGAATCCAAAGGTCGATCACCTCAGAGGAGACGGGCTTTCCATCCGGCACACCTCCAACGCTCGCGGCTTCAAGGGAGGCGGTAGCTGCGATGACATCAAAGAGGAGCAGAAGATCAAACGGTTCCCCCTGCGTGGCCTCCGGTGGAGCGATGCTCGCCAGTTGTTGTTGTCGAGCGGCCCGCAACCCTTCACCGATCGTGTAGGCGCGTTCGATAGAGAAATCCGCTATCCCCTCCCTCTTACACGCCTCTCGAAGCTCATCGCAGATCGCGTCCAATGCACTATGGTTCATACCCACCTTCCTTCTGTTTACTCCTCGACCACGATCAACCGCTCAACCTCAGAATTATCCGAGTTCGAGGCACCTTCCTGCGAATTAAGAAGCGGCAATCCCGAACGAAGCACGGTCACCTCAAAATCGGTCTCCTCCGCGGTTGACGCCACGTATGTTCGCCCCTTGGGATCCTTCAACAGCTGGCCGTTCTCAATCCCCTGCCATTCCTCACGCCACAACCCAAAGTAGCTTAGTCCCCGCTGGAACGCCCCGTTTGCAAGGGAGATAACCTGTTCCGATGTTATGCCTCGCCCTCCAGCCTCGTTCGGATACGAGAATCCAACACCATCAAGGGTGTATCCTCCGCCATCGCCAAGCAGATTGAAACGCTCCACGGAGTGCTCCTCAATCGGATAGCCGAGAGACTCTCCGTCGTTCCCCTCATAGCAGGAAACGCAGGGGTTTCGAACGATGGTGGCCACTGCCTCTAGTTGTTCGCGGGCGAGCTGCGCCATGGCACGAAACGAGTCGCGTTCGAGATTATCCTCAAGCATCACAACGGCGAAGTTACGGGCCTCGGGATTCGTCTGGAGATTAAACTCAAAGAGTATTCGAGCATCTGAAACCATCTGCAGGTACTGAATCTGGGCGTCACTATTCGACCGACGGATATCCCGACGAAAATCCTCGGGGCGGGTTCGAACAAAGGGCACCTCATAGGGGGGATTTTTATACCTCCGCTGAGCGGGGCCATTTGCAAGGTAGAGGGCAAGCTGCAGGTTGCGCCCGTCTGCGTTGAGACGTCGGATCAACTCTCGAAGGTACTCAAAATCTTTGCCGAAGGTCCCATCGATCAGGACGCCGATATAGGGCTCGCGTACCCGAGCGGCGAGAAGTGTCGACACATTTGATTCTACTACGGCCCGAGCCTCAGGCTGTAACCCATAGAGCATCGCGTAGCCCCGACCTTGTCCGCCAACCCACGGGAGCCCCCCTTCGTCAGAAAGCGGAGTGGCGGGAACTATCCCTCCTCCGCGACCGCCTCGATTCACGATGCCGGCGAGCATACCATCACTCGGGGTCGCCACCATGGTCGGCGTTGTCGGCACCGTGATCGAGACACCACCCCGCTCTCTCGCGGTAGCGTCGTCATCCTCATCGTCCTCCAGTCGAGGAGTTGGTGAAGGACTCAATTGAATCGAGGGTCGGGGGGTGTCGTACGGACCCGTGTAGTCTCCCCCATCGATAAGGAGTCCTCCCCGTCGAGGGGTCACGGTAGCCTGAATTTTTTCAGCTGAGCCATCCTCCATGGCAACATCGCTGCCTGACAGAGAGACAACGGACTCACTCCCAGGGGAGGAGGCTCCGTACCTCCAGAAAGAGGACCCCGGAATAGACCTTCTCGAGACGGCGAGGGACACCAAAGCAAAAGCGAGTCCGATCGCAATCGCCGCCAGTACTCGTACTCTGAACTCGGTGAACCTACTCATATGAACGGTATGTAACGCGCCTCTCCCTGTGGCGTTCTTAGGGTTAGGATACGAATTACCGCGAGTCGGTGCTACCCGAAAGGATAAAACGCTCTATCTCGCTCAACATTTTTTGGGGGTTACCAAGAAGTTGGTGGCCATCGGGCATGACCACGAGAGCGACCCCAGGATGGCGCTCAGCGAACTCCCTACTCTGCGCGACCGGCACAACCTCGTCATCGATGCCGTGAATAAGCAGCGTGGGTATCGTAGGGGCAACCAGATGAGAATCAAAGGTTCGCAACTCCTCCACGAAGCGATAGTGCACCGGCACCTCAACTCCGGACTCAAGATTGAGCACCGGCGCACTCCCCCTTTCTCGCCACAGTCTCTCACGCTCCGGGGTCAACAGTCCGCTCTTCGGATCCCACGGATGTAACGCTGGCGCCAACAACACGAGGGCACGCACATGAGAGCGGTCACCTCGTGACATCTCGCTATACGCGTGGAGCGCGAGAAAGGCTCCAAAACTACTCCCCATGAGAATGAGGTCACTGTCCCCACCCTGACGCACGAGGTCCTTGATACGATCCACTGCAGCTCGGGGAGAGAGCTCTTGTAAGCTCGGAACACTGACCGACGGCAGTGAAACCTTGTAGCCTCGGGCACTAAAGTGCTCTCGCACCAGCTCGCCCTTCGCTGAACGAGGTCCGGACCCTAATCCGTGAAGGTAGATGATGTGGGGTTGGGGAGACATTCAACCGGCCTGAATTTTTCTTTCGAGTAGTCGTCTTTCATGCTACACGATGGAAATCGCAAATAATTGTAATTGTGGTGGTTTTTCTCATTATGAAATGTACCTTCTCACGAACCCAACCCCTTCAGCCCGTTAGAGCTTCCAGAAAGGTCTTAGCAGGGCTCATCGTAAGCATGAGCCTCCTCTCTACCACGCTCCCTGCTGAGACGCGAGCTGAGACGGTTCCGGCCTCTCCTGGAGCTCGCGTCGCGGATGAGCTGTCACAGGCCTTCGAGCACGTAGCGGAGACGATCACTCCCTCTGTCGTAACGATCTCCACCGAGACAAAGCCCAAAAAGGGAGGCCCCAAGGGCACCGAACAACTCCGAGATTTTTTGGGTGAAGACTTCTTCGATAAGATGGTCCCTTCTCCACAACGAGGCTTGGGCACGGGTGTAATCGTTGATGATCAAGGGCATATCCTTACAAACAACCACGTCATCGGCGATGCTGATGAGGTGACGGTTCGGTTGAGCACGGAAAAGAGCGTCAAAGCAAAGGTGGTGGGGGTCGATCCGCGAACTGACCTCGCGGTGATCAAAATTAAAGTCAAGGAAGGGCTTCCGAAATCAGCCAAACTTGGAGATTCGGATAAGCTTAAGATCGGTGAATGGGTCGTTGCAGCCGGTGCGAGCTTCGGACTCGATAACACTATCACGGCGGGGATCGTGTCCGCCAAGGGACGCGCGATCTCCGGCGGAGCTCAATACGAGGACTTCATTCAGACCGATGCGGCGATCAACCCAGGAAACAGCGGAGGGCCGCTCGTGAACCTGCGTGGAGAGGTCGTTGGGATCAACACCGCTATCGTTTCTAAGTCCGGTGGCTACATGGGGATCGGATTCGCGATCCCAATCAACATGGGGCGACAGGTCATGGAGAGCCTCATCTCTAAGGGTAAAGTTACCCGTGGATGGCTCGGCGTAGGGATACAAAACCTCTCAGAGGATCTCGCCGAATCGTTCAATTACGAAAGCACCGAGGGCGCCCTTGTGGGACACGTCGATCCGAAGGGACCTGCAAAGAAAGCTGGCCTCAAGCAGGGTGACATCATCGTGCAAGCTGGCAAGGAACGTATCAAGAACGTCAATCAACTTCGCAATTACATCGCTTCACTCAAGCCTGGTGTTGACCTTGAGGTAGGAGTCGTTCGTGGCGGAGAGAGAAGAAACGTCACGGTGCAGATAGGTGAGCTTCCAGCTCAGAGTGAACAAGGTCCAGAGATCTCAAGCGAGGGAGAGAACGAGCAGCTGGGCATCTCGGTTGAGCCACTCAATGAGAGCTCTGCGAAACGCTCTCGCACCTCACGAACTGAGGGACTGGTCGTTACTGAGGTTGCGCCACAGGGACTCGCCGCAAAGGCTGAGATCCGGCCGGGAGACATCATCGTGAGCATCAACGGCAAAGAGATATCTACCGTCGCTGAATTTAAGGAGGCGCTCAGCAAGGGAGATCTCAACAAGGGAATCCGTCTCGTTGTAGAGTCGCAAGGGATGGAGCGATTCGCTTTCTTGCGACAGCAGGATAGCGAGGAAGAGGCTCAGGATTAGCCGGGCAGTCGCCTCCGCAACTGATGAAAGCGGCCCCGACATCGGGGCCGTTTTTCCTTCTGAAGTAACGACCTTTCTAGCGAGCCGAGCTGCGCCGGCATCCTCCCAAAGGGCCAAGAAGAAGCACTAGGCCTAGAGGAGGCTAAATAAGCTTTTTTCTCCTGTCGAATCAAAGCGTTGCGCAGACATGCACAGAAGCGCGAGAGACACACCCCAACCCCCTTAGAAAAATCAACGGCTTGAGGCTACACAACTCCCCATCCCCCCCATAACGGTTTCAACAGAGCCGGAGAGGTTTACCGACTCAAAGGGGGTACGATGGTTTTTAGAGAGATACACACAACGACTGCTCGCATCTTCACTGCAGTAGCGATTGCGGCAACCAGCTTAAGTGGAACGACGCCTTCGGCGTTCGCACTTCCCTCTGCGGGCTCATCCTTCACCAACACTGGCGGTACTAACGTCTCAACTCCACAGGTATGGGGAACGGTGGCGAACCAGGTGGGGTATTCAAACAATTATGGATACGTGACCACAGCGATCCCTACCGTGGCTCTTCCCCCTCGAGTAAACGTCTCAACCCCGAAGCCTACCGTCACGTATGTGCCCATCTCAACACCGAGGGTTACTGATACCACCATCGTGCCCACCACCGTGCGGCCGACACTTACGAGCACTCCAACCTTAACGGCGAGACCAACGGTGCGCACGACGCCGACACCGACTCCAACATACACGGCAAAACCAACGGTGATTGTCACGCCAATTAGGCCAACGCAGACTCGCACCCCTGCCTACACACCGACGGTCTCAGCAGCACAGTGCTCGGTGAACAACATGCCATCAGAAGAGCAGATGAATCGCGCGATGCCTCTGGAGCTTCGTGTCGCAGAAGCCATTGCGAGCAACAACCCGGAGCTAGGGGCGTGTAATTTCTCGAACACCTCCTCATGCAACACCCGTCAACGACGCCTTCTCGATCGGCTTTCGAATATCCTCGAGGCAAACGGAGCGATTCCAACCGATTCGCAAGAGGCGTTCAATTTCTCGTCAAAACCAATGCGGCAGCTGGGGTCGACGGAGATTCTCAACATTTTTGAGCCGAACTTTGTAGCGCTCGGGGGAGACAAGACAAGCACGACCCAGACAAGTACAACTATGTTCACGAGCGCAATGGTGCAGGATCCTCAACCGGCGCCTCGCCGTAAGGTGACGATCCGTCTCTACACTGATCCTAGCTTCTGCGCGCCATGTCGAGTTTTTGAGAATACGCTGTGGGTTGGACTAGGCATGAATCCAGCGGAGCTCACGGAGCTCTACCGGCAGCGCAAGTTTGAGGAAGCAGCGGCTCGGCTTCGCACACGTCTCATCGAGGCGTTTAGCAAGGTGGGAATCGATGTAGATTTTACCACCTCAAAAACCGGATCGCCCTCGGGAACGATACCGCATCTCCTCATCGATCAGAACAAGAGCACGGCTCAAGATATCTTGAACCTCCTTGCCGCCGCTCAGGTTCCAGGAGGTGGGCAACCCCAACAGCCTAAACCTACAGACCCTCAGCAGCCAAGAAAGCCATCTCTCAATGGCAAGTGTGACGCGCAACAAGATGAGTGGGGATGCTTCTGTATCTACTCTCCTCCTGGTGGTCCATACAATGAGGGAGGCGAAAAGAGATTCAAAGATGCTTGTCTCAACGCGATGGGGGATCCTAATCAACCGGAGCGTTGGAAGGAGTGGTACAACTGTAAGGAGATAAAGACCTTCAAGATGGAGGGAGCAACAGGAAACACCTCGTTCCCTGGATTCCAGGAATGGTTACAAGCGATGGCAAATGGGACGCCACCAGTAAAGTGTTTCCGCGGATTCATGTACTCTCACTCCAATGGGTACAAGAACTTCGTGGACGATCGAACTAAACCGATCTCGCAGTGTATCTCGGTAGGCTCGGGCATCAATTGCTTCAGCCTCCACGATTGCGGCTGCTCAACGGCCAAGAACGCTCAACACATCTGTTCCCGAGCCTTGGAGATACAGAAGGAGCTCGAGGCTGCGAACTCGAACATGGTGGTTCACTTTGATGCAGCCAACGAGGACCAGGCGCTGCCAGGGGGATTACATGTCCTTGATAAGGCGAAGATGTGCGCCGCTAACCCGGATGGACACGTAGTCGATGAGTACTATTGGCGCAGAGCCGCTGTCACCCGAAAGGGGGTGTTTATTTACCGCCACGTCAAGGAAAACGGCACCTCTAAATGGCAGTGGGTAAAGATGTCCCCGGCGGAGTTTAAAAACTACTGCGCTGGTATAATCAAGTAAGAAGGATCTATACACTCGCCGACCGCTCAGCGGTCGGCGAGCTCTTTCATACTACCCTGCACCTGCGAGCTTTTGGTGAATGCATTCACACTTGTGAAGGATCTCTTCACTAAGACGCCGGATTCTTGTTCGCAGGGCGTTACCCCTCCAGCTAAGAAAGCGTGATTCGACGGAGAATAGGACCTCACCGATCCATCCGAACTGAGCCAGAAGCTCCCTCCGGAGAGCTGTGCACTCCTCAAGCTCTCGCAACTTTTGCTCTGCTTGCCACACCGTGACCTCGCACTCAATCACCGAGGCGCAGAGCTCTTCAAAGGAGTTTCGATAGACCTTTTGGGTCATGAGGTACTCATCTACATCGGTCGTTATGGAACCATATCTCTGCGCTGCAGATACGACGTTGCGCGAGTCCTGAAAGAGCCTGCCGATAGCAACGAGCTCAGGGTCATCGTGCTTGCGGTGTAAAACAACGCTATCAACTAAGCTGGGGAAGAATCGGTTGAGAGCATCCGGAGAGACCCTACCGTCTGCAACATCTCTCACCACAGCGGCGGCGATAAGACTGGCCTGATAGGCATGGTGACATTCATGAAAGACGACTTGCACCATGCACGCCGATGAGATCTTTGGAGAGATCCGTATCTCATGCAGCTCTTTGTCGTAACACCCCTTACCCTTCCACAGCAATTCGGGCGCAAGAAAAGCGAGCGTGGGGGGTGGAATCTCATAGACCGCCGATAGTGTCTTGATAAGGGGCTCGAGAGCGTGCAGCGCCTCAAACCGTTGAACTCGAGGTCGGGTGCCCGAGTTCGGAAAAAGCGAAACACACGCAAGAACGTCCTGAGAGTACTCGAAGCTCCGGCCAGAGGGATGCGCGGCTCCCTGCTCGTTTTGTATCCGTTTCGGAAACTGCGATATGTGGTCGTTGATCATCCCGGGAAAGACCGAATTCCAAAAAATAGCGGAAGAGCATACCGCAGTCGATTGAACTTGCAAGGTCGAAATAGGCTCGGCTACTTGGCAGCTGCCCCCTTCCTAGCGTTCTTTAGAGCTCGATCCTATGCGGTAGAGGTCCGAAGCGGTCACACGCAGCGCTCGATCATAGCGCGTCACCGAAACACCCAGGGCGAGGTGAAAGTCAGACCACACCGAGCCAACATGATTTTTATCCCCGAGGATAAGCCCTCCGTGCATTCGCTCTCGCAGATTCTGAAAAACCCTGTCGTAGGGGTCCATGTGTTGGCTACGCAGGCTCCTACTCGTCCCGATATCGATATCACGAGGGAGCTCTCCCCGCTGCGACGCGGCCGATCCCAAAAAGAAGATGGGGAGGTCCACCTGCTCGTCACGCAAGGCCCCCTGTATAGCATCCACAATTCGCTCCTGCTGCACATTCAACTCGGCAGCCCGATGCTCCGGCACCACGAGACGCTCCTGTAAATAGGGGGGAAGCCAACGCCCCTCCTTCATCCCCTCAAGGTTGGTAAGGTCCAGTGGCATGGTGGGCTCCTTGAGCAGGTAGGCAGTCGGTATCCCACCATGGACAACCCCACTCACAAATCCGATCAGCTCATCCGAAGAGAGCACCCCGGCGCGCATTCGCTCCATCAGTGGTTCTATCAGCGAGAGGCGATCAGGCTCAGAGAGAACCAGTCGAGTGGAGGCGGTGATGGTCCTGTGATTCAGAGCATCACATACGGCTCGAGAGATCTCATCGAAATGAGCTGAGCTCTCCCCCTGCTGTGCATCGTTGACTGGCCCAACGAAGGGACCGTTTATGTTTCCCATGGCAACCATCACCTCGGTGCGCGCCCAAATGGTTACGGCGCTCCCCTCGATCGTGAGAGCACATTCCTGCTATTCCAATATTGTACCCCTTTTGTGGTTGTAATTCCTGTTCCGGGAGCCATGCAGGCTAAAAAACACCTCCATGACTATTTTCGCCTGATAGAGCTAGAAACCAGCACCCCTCAGGGGATCGAGCTAAAACAGCCCCTTAGGGCTCGAAGTCATAATATCGACCCCGGTTTCGGTCACGAGCACCGTGTGCTCCCATTGCGCTGAAAGTGATCCGTCGGCGGTGCGAACGGTCCAACCGTCAACCTTGGACAGCGATGTCCTCGCCGTTCCGATATTAATCATCGGCTCGATCGTAAAGGTCATCCCCGGGCGCATTACATCCCCCGATCCCTTACGGGCGGTATGAATAACCTGGGGCGCCTCGTGGAACTCACGACCGAGCCCGTGTCCGGTATACTCCCGCACGATGCCGTAATTTTTCTTGGTGCTTTTGATGAAATCCTGAATAGCACCACCGATATCACCGATGTGGTTTCCGGGTTTGACCTGTCGAATACCTGCGAAGAGCGCGTCTCGAGTAGCTTTTACCAACTCACGCGCTTCAGGGGAGCATGCCTCCTCTCCCCCGACGAAATACATACGGCTTGAATCGCCGTGAAATCCGTTCTTGTAGCAGGTAACATCTACGTTCACGATATCGCCCGCCATAAGCATCACGTACGGGGCTGGAATGCCGTGACATACAACGTCATTAGGGGAAACGCACACGGACTTTGGGTACCCTTTATAGTTAAGCGGTGACGGAATGGCACCGTACTCTAGGGTACGGCGGTGCACGAACGAGTTAATCTCTTCGGTATTCATCCCGGGACGAATGATCTCTCCCACTTCGTCAAGGATGGTGGCCGTTACCTGACACGTCTCGCGCATGAGCGCGATCTCTTCCGCGGTTTTGATTGTAATTCGTTCGCCCAACTGAACTCCTATGCGGGGGACTTCTCTGAAGCCACTTTGATTATGGTCGCGAAGTGCTTATCCGAAACTGGAATGACACTTAGGCGCGATCCCTTCTGAAGAAGCGCGAGCCCTTCCAGGGCTTTGATATCGCGCAACTCATCCAGCGGAATCTGCCGG
>JBEGVS010000065.1:0-100036 GCA_041178185.1 Pseudomonadota bacterium | reverse complement strand
AGCACTATCTGAGCTCGAACCATCTCTGGTTTGATTGGGAGCAGGGCTAACGAGTCTTGGAGTTGATCTCGGAACCCCAGCGCGCCCCCGCTCTGGTAGAATGCGGAACGTCCCCAGATACGACACGAAATCGTCTGATAGAGTAACCAGCTATTCATCATGAGGTTGAATGACTCGCTCGGTGTCCTGACGTGAACCGATGAAAGAAGCTCTTTCCACATCGATTGAACCGCATGAAGCTCAGAGCGTTGCGTCGCGGGGCTACGGAATCGAGATACGTCGCTCCGGAGCGCCTCGATGCTTTGCGACTCGCCGATGAAGAATTGAATGGTCCGTTCCTCGCGAGGTTTGAGAACCACGCTAATCTGAATCAGCGCGCACGGGTCTATACCAGCTCCAACTTTTCCGCTCAGCTTGATCGGTTTTGGTTTGACGGGGAAAAAGCCTGCAGCAGCTCCTCGCTCAAGCGCGGCGGGTCGTTTGAGATCTCCGTTCCGTCCGAGGAACTCAACCCGTGAACCTGAATAGCCCACTATCGGCTCGCTGCTTCCGACGGAAACCATCCGACCGGCAAACTCGTTGTTGTAGTGGTTGACGGCGCACATGGCCTGAGCGGTACGGTCGAAGCTCGTTGTGATAAACCGATAGGTATTCTCTCGTGTTACTCCAAGAACAAGATCCGCATAGAAGTAGAGTTCAAGCTTCTGTTCCGTTCCCTCATGGTTCGTGAGTGTTGCCGAGTACCACTTTACCTTCTCCTTGGTCGCACCTGAGAGGACCAACCGTGAAGAGACCCCGAAGTTTGATGTCTCAAATGTGGAAAAGCCAAATTCATGGCTCACTTTAAATTCAAGACCATCTCCGGCTGGGGAGGGAGTGAGGGACCAGTAATCCCCATGCTCAGACCTTCTGACGAACACGGCCTCACTGGTTGGATCAAGCACCGGATCGTTACTCCAACTTGTCAGCCGATTTTCGCGGCTATTCTCGGACCAGGTATACCCGGCTCCCGACTCGGTCACGATAAATCCGAAGGATGGGTTGGAGACGACATTCGCCCAAGGAAGTGGCGGCCGAACCGCACCTTCTCGAGGGATAACGTAGCCGTTGGTGTCAGGCGAGAATCCTCCTACCCCGTTCTCAAAGATGAGGGGCAGTTGACGCCGTTGTGGACCAGGTAAGCGCTTGCGAGGGGCGTGAGGTGCAGGCGCCACTACGGTATCGAACGCTGACGACTTCAGCGCCTCTGCTAATCCTCCCAGCTCCGCGTCGATAACAACCCGCGCCACCGTCTCAAGGAGAGATATCTCAGATTCAGATAGCTGACTGGTTGACCGTAAGAAAACTCCTCCCGGTCGATCTGCCAGGTGTCCAGCCGGACTAAGTCGGATGATATCCTTCAGGTCCTCTGCAAGATGTTGAAGGTAGCTTCCTTGGTCTTCGTAGAGAATCACAAGGTCCATGTCGACACATCTCTCTCGCAGGAAATGGTGTGCGAGTAGGAGGTCCTGAGCCACACGGCTTTGACGCGTGTCGTTGATCTTTACGAGCACGATCGGAAGGTCTCCCGAGATTCCGAATCTCCACAGTCCCGATTGTGGAAGCCTGTTCGCCATGATGGAGTCTGCCGAACCACGAACCGTCTCCTCACTGTAGAAGAGGCAGCCCGCCAAACGATGGAAGAGGTCGGCTTGACCTGCTGTGTAGGCGTGGCTCCGTAATTCAACCTGCGCACGGCTCCATGATAATTCGAAGGCGCGACTTACGTGAAGAAGTTCCTGGTAGCGATCGACGAGCCCGATCGCTTCCCGACGAGAGCGTGCTGCTCCTGTAATAAACACGATCGTCTCACTCGCTCCCCGGGCGAGTCGAACCTTACATCCAAGAGAAGCGATAGGATCGACATTTCCCCTCTGGGCGTGAGCTTCAGAGCTCTGGGCCGTCAGGTGCAGAGGCTCCTGCATCGATCCTCCTCGTCCGAGAAAGTCAGCTCGAGAGGTTTCAAATCGGATCGGCGCGTAGCTGGTCTTGAGGGTGACGCGGTGGAAGAGGAACAGCTCCTCCTCATGCTCCGTTCGTGGACGACGCGAACACAGTATCGCGTCAGAGTCTTTGAGTATCTCAGCGCCAATGAACAATTTACTAAATGCTGGATGCGCGGAGTCTCCCTGTCGTGAAAGAAGCACTGGCTCGATGTAGCTTGTTATCTCAAGTTCTCGTTCAGAGTCTCCCAGGTTGGTAATGGTGACGCGACGTAATTCAACATCATCCTCTGGGGCAACCGTAATCTCTGTGTGCACGAAGACCTTATCGTCGAAGCGCTTAAATTCAGCCCGTCCGGGTGTGAAGATCGCCTCATACGACTCCGCTTCAACCTTGGTAGGTTGGTACGCTGCGGACCAAAGTTTCCCTCCTCTGAGGTCCTTAATATAGATGAAAGAGCCGTGCTGGGTTGTCGTTGGATCGTCCCGCCAACGGGTAAGCATCGCAGTTTTGTTGAAGAAGCTGAAGCCTCCACCAGATGAATCAACCATGACTGAGTAGCGACCGTTAGAGAGAACGCGGACTCGAGGCGCAGCTGTGTGCGGTGAGGTAATGACTTCAAGGCCCGCCTCCTCCTTCGGAGCCTCCTCAACGACGATCGTCTTAAGCTCAGGCTCATGAGGCACGATTGCTGAGACACGATCAGGGAACTTCTCGTGAAGAAGCAGCTCAGCGGATTTGATCACAGGCTGCGCGTGGAAGCGGTCTACCATGACGCCGTCGTTGAGGACGTTGTTGATGCTAACCAGTGACATCCCTTGATGGTGCGCGAAGAAGGACTGAACGATGTGCTTGCCCTCGGCTCGCAGCGTTCTTCCTGGCGTATAATCCACGGATTCATAGAATCCATACACACCCCGTGCTCCCTCGCTCTCTATGCGGCGAAGGTTCGAGACGCAAGTTTCAATAGATGGAGAGTAGGGTAGTGCGAGGAAGGTCGAGTACGGTGAGATAACGAGGTCCTCTGACAGTCCACGTTTGAGACCAAGTCCAGGTACTCCGAAGGCGCGATACTGGTAGGTTTTCTCGAAATCGACACCACTGTAGGCGGACTCGGAGATACCCCACGGTACCGATTGTCGCTTGGCATAGTGTATCTGAGCCTCGACTACTGCTCGACCCGTTCGTCCGAGAATGGTGGTCGGGAAGTCTCTCATGACCAGGAAGGGCATGAGGTACTCGAACATGGTACCGCTCCATGAAACGAGCGCCTTGCCACCGGGGGTGTTTGCGAGCGAGCGACCCAATGAGAACCAGTGCTTCTGAGGGACTTCGCCACGAGCTACTGCAAGGAAGCTCAGGAGTCGAGCCTCTGAGGCGAGGAGGTCATAGAAGCTTTGGTCCTTGCGCGCGTGCTCCGCGTTGAATCCAATGGTGAAGAGGGAGCGGTACTCGTCATAGAGGAATGAGAAATCCATCCCATCAATTAGGGTGGTGACCTGCTGGTACATCACGTTGACCGTCTGTTCGCATGAGAGCAATAGGTCTCGGCCAGCCACCAATGATTGAAGGGTCTCGCTCTGAAGGTCCGATGGTAGCTCGGAAGCTCCAGCCTCAAGGAGTTCCTCCACTTGGGTGAAGAGCACCATTAACGAGTTTTGTGTGAATGTTGCCCTACCTGCAGATTCAAGGATGGCTGTCGCCTTTGTAGCTAGCTGAGCTCTTAGGTCCCGCTGCGATTCGTCAGTTCCGGCAGCGGTCGTCTCGCAGTAACGCTTTATTTTCTGTAGTGGATGAATCCAGGCCACAAGCGGAAGGAGATGAAGAAGATCCTCAGCTACCGCACCAAGTTTTACGAGGGGCTTGTGTCGCTCTTCGCTGCTGTAGGAGTGCTGTTGGGCTACCGCCGTCAAGAATTCGACGTGGTCCTCAAGAATAGAGAGCCAGGTTATGGTATCGCCGGATTTACATCCTCTCAAGGCTGCATTGAGCGTAGCCAGGGTAGCTAACTCCTCTGCGGAGGCACCGCTTTTCTCCTTTAACGCCGCTTCAAGGCGAGCGAGTAAGGCGTTTTTGTGGTGTTCTGTTGCAAGAGGTGTGGTCGGCGCGTTTTCAAGAAGCGTTTGCAGGGTGTACAGATGCCCAAGCAGGTTTCCGCTGTCGACGGTGGATATATACCGAGGACTCAAAGGAGCAAGGTTGCGGATCGCGTACCAGTTGAAGAGATGTCCACGATACTTCTCCATGCGTGACATCGTATTGAGAGTCATCGAGGAGCGATGAACTGCTCGATGGAATGGCAAGAACCCGAGGTCGTACGCCGAGAATACGCTCAAAATGGAGAGCGAGAGGTTGGTTGGAGATGTCCGCTCAGCAACTACCTCATGAGGTACCATCTGTAGGTTATCCGGCATGAGGTGGTTGTACTCATCGCGGATGTAATGATTGAAGAACTGCCACGTGTCGAAGGCGGTCTCTCGAAGGTAATGAAGGTCGCTTCGAGTAAGGGGCGCCCGCTCGGCCTCAAGAGGGGTTGAAATCCGCTTGGCTACAAGCGGGGAGGCAGACCAGAGCACGAGGAAGGGTAGGGAAAATGCAAGGGTCGACGGTTGTTGGTACCCCGCGTAGGCCGCCAAAGCCGCTATTGCCCCGAGGTACGGGGTAAGGAGCTTGATAAAGTCCCTCGTTTCATTTTTGGTGCGGCGTTCGGTACGCTCGGCAGGCTCCCACTCGAGTAGGTGCCTGTGGGTGATGAAGACCCGTCCCAAGGTGGTGGTTATAGCATTAAGCATAAGGGCCGCTTGGTGCGGGAGGAAGCAAATAGCGCAAAACGATCGAGCGGCGTTACGCCAGAGGTCAGCACCGATATCGCCCAAAAATCCGCCAAGTGAGATCCCTACCGTCGGAAGGGCGAAGACACTCGCGAGACCGGTTACCACCGGGAAGGCGATGACGAGCGAAACGAGAACGGTCCACACGAGTGGGCCGCCGGGAAGAAAGAGCCATCCTCCTACTAATGCGGCGAGACATGTCGGAGCGAGCAGACTTCGCCGAAGGTTATCGAGCATCTTCCACTTATGGAGGGGGGAGAGGTGAGACTCGGGCACTCGATTGCCGGTTACAAAACGAGGCAGGAGCCAAGGAAGGAGCTGCCAGTCCCCACGAACCCACCTGTGGAGACGCTTTGAGTACGCCATGTACCTCGTTGGGAAGTCGTCGTAGAGCTCGATATCAGAGGCGAGACCGACCCTCGCAAATGACCCCTCGAAGAGATCGTGGCTGAGGAGGGTATTTTCAGGGACCTTGCCCTCAAGCACCGCCTCAAAGGCTTTAATATCGTAGATGCCCTTGCCGACATATGAACCCTCAGCGAAGAGGTCCTGGTAGACGTCGGAGACCACGTTGGTATACGGATCGAGTCCCGCCTGTCCCGAAAATAGTTGTGAGAACCAGCTGCTCGTAGCCGATGTGAGTGAGATCGTGACTCGGGGTTGGATGAGGCCGTAACCTCGAACGATCCGGCCCAGCTTTGGATCAATAACCGGTTGGTTCAGAGGATGGTGGATAGTGGCGACAAGTTTTTTCGCAACATCTCGGCTGAGAGCGGTGTCGCTATCGAGGGTGATGATATAGCGCGCTCTTCGAAGTGCGAGCGCATCTCCGACGATGAGCTGGAGCGTAGTTGAGTCACTACCGAGAAGGAAGCGGTTCAACTCTTCTATCTTTCCGCGTTTGCGCTCCCACGCCATCCACCTCTGTTCGCTAGGGTTCCACAATCGCTTACGGAAGAAGAGGGCGAAACGGATTGGGCCGTTCGAGGCGTGTCGGAGATTTAAGGTGTTAATACCATCTTGAGCGATTCCGATCAGCTCATCGTCGAGCGGAATATGTTCACTCGTTGCGTCTGGGAGATCGGCCATCAGCACATATGTGAAGGCTGGGTCGTCATTCGCAAGGAAGCGTACCTCAAGACCGTCGATGGCGCGCTGTATCGAGCTGGTGCTGTTAAAGATTGTGTGAACGGTGACCAGAGTATGCAGGCTTTCGGGAATCTTGCCCTCAAAAGAGAGCTTCGGAAGCGGGCGGGGGCGCACCGTTCTGGTGACGAAGTATTGAATGATACTCGAACCCAATTCGGACATCGGGAGGATGGCGATTGCGAGTGTGGTAAGAACCATCCAGATCGATACCTCTGCCCACTCCGAGATCAAAAGGATGTATCCTATGAGACACATGGTTACCGCGGCGATAGCGGTAAAGTAGGTCATAAAAGCGTGTCGCTCGAGGAAGCGAATGAGTCGAGTGGTGAAGGCGGGTTTATAACCGAGCTTCGCCTCAAGCGCCTGTCGGCCCTCTCCAACAAAGAAAGATCCTACATATTTCTGACACAGGGAGTGATTGTCGAATTCAGGGAAATGATGGGCCGCTGACTGAGCGCACGCAAGAGCGGCAGCTGCAACGGCGGAATCCGTGATTCCGATCCTTTTCGCGATACGTTCGATCTCATGACGGATATTGTCTCTCGTCGGGAAATCACATTTGGAATAGGTGCGGGCTGGATCGTTTCGGAGTATTTGGTCGGCAAGGCTCACCCCCTCAAACCAATCGCGCCAGTTCATTTGGTCGATCGCGGTCAGCGATGTCAGGGTATTTCCCACAGAGATCTGTCGAGCGGCTTGAATGTGATCCTGCGTTCTCTGCAGCTCCTCATGATCGAGTCCGCGCTCTCGGAGGGTTTCCTCGATGAACTGAAGAGCGAGAAATGCTTTGCGCCCGCGTACGCGAAGACGCTTGATGAGTTCAAGCGCCCCGTGAGGAAGAAAGCTCTCGCGCTCAGCGAGGCGACGAGCGAGTTCGTTCATTATCTCAGTTCCGGGCTTCGATTCATCACCGAGCACTGAGTCCACCAGCGAGAAGACGTCTCTTCGAGCGATCAGTTCTGCCTCGGCCTCGCGCATCAGTCGACGCAGATTTTCAAAGAGCGCGAAGCGGAGCATGATCGGAAAAGCCCACAGCTCACCTGAGGAGAGCTCGAGCTTTTGTTGGTATGAGGAGATGAACACCGCAGCGAGGTTGGCATCCATGGCGGCGTCGGTGTGAACCACAA
The DNA here is from genome assembly GCA_041178185.1 of Pseudomonadota bacterium. Lineage (GTDB taxonomy): Bacteria > Bdellovibrionota_C > UBA2361 > UBA2361 > OMII01 > OMII01. The sequence continues at coordinate 92,946 of JBEGVS010000065.1, read as the reverse complement.
ACTCAAGGGCCAGGCTATAGATACGAGGAAAGCCCTCGAGCTCTCCGCTCTTAAAAATGGGAAGGGTTTTATAGAAGCCCCACGGGAGGTACTTCTTAATTGCAGCGATGTGTCGCTCAACGATGTGGTAGTTATCAAGCATCCACTCTGAGCCGGCTGTGAGTGCCTCTCCGTTGTGGGCTGCTTCGGCGAGACATTGATAGACCCGTTTGAGCACCTCACGGTTACGCTTGTACGTTTGAAGAAGTCTCGTGGAACGTCCGCGTCCGAAGGTACCACGATGCGACTCAGCGAGTTGTAGGGCGAGCTCGGTGAGTGCTTCGCGGCTTAGAACTTCCGCTCTCCAGGGAGATTCAGGTTGCTGGTCGCCAGCGGTAAATCCAGCTTTCGAAATGAGGGCCGAAACGGAACGAGGAAGGCGGGAAAGGAAGTGAAGGGAAAGGGCTGTCACTCTGCTACACCAATTAGGCTCTAGGCGTTCAGTCGTTGCGGGGTGCCACCACGTGCGAATCCGTTCCGTGGGGGGACGTGAGACACCCTCCGGGTAATAGGAAGCACCAGGCAGGTAGCACGCCAGTTTCCGGGCCAACTATACACAAACACACGGACTTCCAACACACGGAGTGGGGTAGTTTTTTGGTATTTTGAGGGGGCGCTACAGGGCTCTACTTGAGCAATAGACGCTCTAAATGGACCGTCCGGAGGGTCCCAAAGGTCGATTTGTCAAGGTCGACCACAGCCACACTCTGGCGCCATTGGATGGGCCTGGAGGCGGCAGAGGCGTAGTACCTGTTCACTAAGATAGCGCGCAAGCCCTGATTGAGGTCAGGTGTGAGCGGGTTGATCTCTAACAGGGCCAAAATGGCCGAGTATTTGATCCGAGGGGACTTCTTCTCCCGCAGGTTCCACACCTTTGAAACGATCGGTATAGCCAGTGGGCCAAGGGTCGCTCCTATTCGACACGCGCCCGCTACCCGGTCCGGTTTGTCCGAATCCAGAGCAGGGCTTACCTCCGCGAGGACGATATCTGGTGAAAGTGTTTTGATAATCTCAAGTGCGGTTTGAAAGTTAGGGTTTGACTCGGACATGTCGATAGCGTCACCAACAAATCGATGCCACTCGAATTGAGTGTCTCCCAACCGAGCCAGTGCTAGGACCGCAAGATACGCTAGCTGTGGGTCATTTCGAAGTGAGGCTGCTAACGCTCGAACCCCAGGGAGTGCCTGTTCCGCGAGTGGATGGTTACGGGAGAGCGAGGATAGGGCCTCTTGTATCGTTTTGCGTTCGCCTAGTTCCAAAAGTTTATTGAGGAGGTGTGCTCGAACGGACTCCGGAACTGAGGTCATTTGAGTAATTGCAACTAAGTCCGGCTGAAGGTGGCCGCACTGTGTCTGGTTAGTCAGAATGTTTTGAACGGCCTGCGGTTGCACGAAGAGAGTAGTCGCTGATGCTCGCGTAAGAGAGGAGCCGGCAGCATGGTCGAAGGTGCAGAGGCAGGAAACAACCTTCGTGACAAACTGATCATAGAGAGCTTTGTCTGAGTCTCCCGACTGCAGCAGGCTTTGAACGGTACGGGGACGAGCATGAAGCGCGTCACACGAGTCGGAGCTTACGAGCGTATTGAGAAGCTCGGTTCTTTCAGATTTGGACGCAGCGCCAAAGACCTCTAATAGCGCCAAGATCCCGAGTCGTTGAGTTGTGGAGCTCTTCAATAAGGTCTTTCTCAACAGGGGAACTATAGAGTCCCCCTGTTTAATCAGCAGAGATTCCGCTGCGATAGAGAGAGTCGGATGACGCAGAGCCTCAGCTATGGTCACCAGGGAATTTTTGCTGAGGTTCTCCTTCCCCTTGAGGCCGGTGAGAATTCTATTCGAAGCCTCTACAGTAGTGGGACTAATTAAGGATACCACCTGAGATTCAATCGCGCTGATCTGGGCAGCCAGCGCCATAACGCCCGGGAGTGAAATCCCCCGCTTGAGAGCTTCCATAACAAACGGGCTGTAGCGGGCCGAGTCCTTGGGAGTATTTAACGTAGCTGCACTTTGGCACGTAGCATCAATAGTTGCGTCTAGGTTGGGGGTTGATTTTTGAGCTAATGAAGTTTTGAGAACCCCCAACAATACCGTGTGCACGTCTGGGCGTCTGTCCGTGAACAAGCTCAAGCTGAGTAGGGCTTCGCTTCGAACCGGACTCGCGGGTTGGGATGCTATCTCCTTGATTTTGAGGAAGAGGGCGTTCTTTCGTTCTCCATCGAGAATGGGGAGGGCTGAGGGGAGGAGAGTCAAGGCTCGACGTTGTTCAATTTCTTGAGAGCTTGTGAGAAGCGGTAAAAGAGAACTTGCGAGTGAGGGAATTGAACTCACCAGGCATCGTTGCTCCGTTTCAGATAGTTGCGAGCCCCGAATCAGCGAAGGATTGCGCCCAAGCATCGCCGATGAGGAGGGGTCGATCAGAATTCCACCGAGCAGAACGCAGCTCTTACCGAGAAGGGAGGCGACATGGGGGCCATGGGTTGGATCGGCAGCGAGTCGAGCGAAATCGTTGAGAAGGGGGGCTGACGCATCTTTTGAGGGAAAGGGGAGATAGGACGCTAGTCGATTGGCGTTCTCTGAGGTGAGCTTTTGGACAAGCTCAACAAATGTTCGCATCGAACGACTACCATCTGGATCGACGTCTCGCAGAAAAGTGACTACTTTGTCGGCGTCGCTTGGGGAAAGGGTTGAGAGGTGGGTTAAGATACGAGGGAGTGTCAGCGAAAGGTACTCCTGAAGGAAGTTCTGAGTGACCAGAGGGCGCTCGCTTGTAAGGGAGAGAATCATCCTCTCCATCACCTCATCGGTGGGGACCTGTCCATTTTTGTGAGCTTCTTCCGCGATGGAGGCCGTAGTCTCCTCGATTCCCACCGCGATCTCATCACTGAGAGCCTGTTCACTGTAGAGTGTCGCAAGGGGAGGCACAGCGTGGAAGGCGAGAGGGCCGGCGAGGGTGAGGAGTTCGAGAGCGCATCGTTTTCCCCGTAGCTCTCGTTTCGCGTCAGTCGTTTGCCACAGGGCCGCGGGATTGGGTTCCATCCCTTTGCCGTTCGGCAGTACCGCGAAGGCCTCGGGAGCGGCGGGTGCCTGCGTATTGAGCGCGACCACACGAGTTAGGTAATCGACTAATCCAGCTTTCGCCTCCGGAGAGAGCTTCGAGAAGCTTTCTGTCGCCTTGTCACAATCTTCAAAAAGAGAGGATTGAAGGGTTCCCTCCTGGGCTAGCACGGGGCTCATGAATGTCCCGAGCGTACAGGTCCACATCGACATGATCACAAGGGACCAACAGAGCCGGTATCGAGAGGGAAGGACTAGTCGTACTGCCATGAGCCGTCCCCCTTGAGTTGAAGAGTGTGCTCGTGAAACTCCGCGAGGTCTGCGTTGCTTCCGATGCTGACCCATCGATCCACGTAGTTTGGTAGTATTCTATACAGCTCTTGTTCAATTGCTCGATCCATCGCCGTTGTGGCCTCATCGAGGAACACCAAGTTCGGTTTGATAAGCAGCAGCCGGGCGAACGCGAGTCTTTGTTGCTCGCCGGTCCCCAAGATGTTCGGCCAATCAAGCACTGCGTCCAGACCTCCTACTCGATTGTACATCTCGGTTAGTCGTACGAAATCGAGCGCCGAGAGAAGCTCCCGATCGAGCAGAACCCGACCTCGAATTCCGTAGGTGAGCTGTGAGCGAAGAGAGCCGAGTACCATGTATGGCCTCTGAGGAAGGAAGAGAGCATTGGAGAGATCCGGTCTAATGATCTGACCAGAGCCAGTTTCCCACAGGCCTGCAACGGCTCGAAGTATGGAGCTCTTGCCGCTTCCGCTTGGCCCCGACAAGAGAAGTGATTTGCCTTGAAAGGTAAACGAGAGCCCCTTGACGAGTGCTTGTTCGCGCCGGGGCGTCAAAATTGTTACGTTCTTGAATGTAAGATCTTTTCCGGTGCTTGTTTTGATACGTTCTCCCGGAGAGACCGGCTCATTCGCTTTTTCGAGGGCTTCCCAGAACGTGCTCAGACGATTGATCACCGCTGCAAAGAAGCTCAAGTTGCTGAAGTGGTTTACGACGATGGAGAGAGCGTTGATAACGACGCCGAACGCTGCTCCAGCCTGAATCACGGCGCCGAACTCAATCTGTCCTGCGAAGAAGAGTGGGGCGACGAAAACTGTCGGCAGGATGGTCAGGATGTAGTTGTAGCCTGTCGTGAAGAATTGCAGGTTTCGATTCCAGTTTATGACCTGCAGGAGATTATTGAGTGCTGACTTAAGTCGCTGCCGAGTTCGTGTAAATTCACGTGCCTCCCGGCCGTAAAAGGCGATTGATTCGGCGCTATCACGGACATTAATTAATTTATATCGGTAGTCAGCCTCCTTTTTGAGTTGGGTGAAGTTGAGTCCGATAAGGGGCCGTCCAAGAAAGTACGTTACGACCGAGCCAATCAGTGCATACGCTACCGCAGCTATGAGTAGGGGAACCGAAATGGAGCCGAGTACGTACACGTAGAGAAGTAGCTGCACGGAGGAGTTGAAGAAGATCAAGCAGAAGGTGAGGCTTTGTGCGCAAAAGGAGCGAACGTCCTCTTCGATACGTTGATCGGGATTGTCGATATCTCCGCGCAGATTGAGTTTGTAGTAGGCACGATCGGAGAAATAGCGGGCCAAGATGTGATGACTGAGCCACCGTCGCCACAGAAGGCTCAGCCGTTGCTCGGTGTAGTTGTAGAAAACGGCGATGGGTGTCGCTATGACGAACGCCATCAGGTACTCAGTGAGTTTCCAATAGAAGAGAGGGGTGTCCTTCGTTTGAAGGGCGGTCATGAAATCTCGACCGATGTAGCTCATGATGACGCCCACACCGTTGATGGTCAGTGAAAGACCCAGGAGCAGGCCGACCATGGCGATAGCGCGCCACCGCATGTTGGATCGGAAGAACGGAGCCGCTAATGTGATGAAACGCCGAATGACGTTACGATCGATAGGGGTAGTCATTAGAACCTACTGTGCATGTGGCTCAACCTTCACAACGGTTCGTTCATAGTCTGCCCATGCGGCGGAGAACCCTCTGCCTGCCGAGCGAAGCTCAGGGAATGAGCCGATCTCTTCGACTCGACCGTCCCGTATGTATACGACGGTATCAAACAAAGGAACGAGCGCAAGCCGATGGCATGCAGTAACAACGGTGAGGTCTTTAAACTCGTTAAGAATGTTGGCAAAGATCTGCTTTTCCGTCAGCGGATCAAGACTTGAGGTCGGTTCATCAAGAAGGAGGATGTCTTTGCCAGGCACTCGTAGAATGCCTCTGGCCAGGGCGAGCCGTTGTCGTTCTCCCCCGGAAATGTTTAAGCCAGCCTCCTCCAAGGTGCTATCTAACCCGTTCGGCAGCTTTTGAAGGAGGTAGTCGATCTTACACAGCTCAAGCGCTTTCATCAGTTCTTGATCAGAGAAGTTTTGATTGAAGCTGAGATTGTATCGAAGCGACTCCGAGAACACCTCTGGCTCTTGGGGAACCAAGAGGCTTATGTCTGCGACATCGTCGAGGGTGTAGGTCTTCCCGTCTGTTGAGGTAACCGTTCCGGAGTTCGCTGCAAGCATTCCGGAGAGCACCTTCAGTAAGGTCGATTTACCACCTCCGCTTGGCCCCACGAGAGCGACCTTCTCGCCCTTCCGTAGGCTCATGAAGATATCCCTCAAATTTTGACTCTCGCCGCCATAAGAGAATGCCACTCGCTCAAGACCGATGGCGTCCCATGAACGAGGAAGCATGGATTGGCGAATAGGTGTCTTGAGTTCGTTGGATTCCATCAGCACGGATGAGGCATCGTCGTACGCTAACGACGCTTCGATAATCCCTCCGTAGTAGCCGGTGAATGAGGTGATGGCACCGAAGATACGATCAAGGTAGTTCAACAGAACGTACACTTGGGCGACGTCAAAAGCCGCGGTGTCTCCGATATGGTTCCTGAAGAAGATGAACAGGGAGCTGCCCATGACGAGACTGTATCCCGCGCTGATCGTGCCCCACTTGAGCTCCTGGTACTTCCAGATCTTTCGGCAGAGACGATAGCCCTCCCCGCGTTGGTTGGTGAGATACGAGAGCGCGGGCTTCTCGAGGCGTAATGTTTTTACGGTGATGATGTTAGAGAGATAGTCGACGCAGGTGCGATTGAGCTTGTCGTAGAATCGATTATTGCTTCGCCACTTTTTGGTAAGGCGGCGATTGAAGAGAAGCATGATGGCGACGGTAACGAACCCCATCACCAAAACCGTAATTGCTACCTCAAAGTCCAGGGTGAAGAGCGCAAATGTTGCAAAAAAGAATTTCACCATGCCGTCTACGATCTGCCAGAGGTAATTATTAATTACCCCCTCTATCGCGCCGACTGAGCGGTTCAGGCGACTGAGGTTCTCTCCGGAGTGGTGATGCACATGCCACTTGAGGGGAAACGCAACGAGCGCGCCGAACACCTCCTCAAGTTTGTGGAAACGAGCGGAGTAGGCACAGGTGCCCTGAAGGTAGCGAGCAAGGTGATGAAAGGTCGTCATCGACATGCGTAGCACTACATACGCGGCCATGAACTTAAGAGATTCGTCGAAAGCCGCTTGCGTGAACCCTTGGGCTACAAACACGTTTAGGATCCATCCGATGGCCCAGGGCACCACGAGGTCGATGCTGTACGCGAGAACTGAAAGAGTAATAAACCCGAAGAATCGGACGCGGTCACCGTGGGTTGCTTCCCAGGTTGCGCGAGCGAGAGTCAGTATGGAGGTGAGCGTGCCGTTTTGCTTGGGATCGTTCATACGCGGTGGAGCCAACTCTCTAAAAAGTTTCGGCAAATGATAGCAAAAGCAACCTCATGTGTCTTCGTTTGCACCGGAAATGGGACCGCTCCTGGGGAGTCCCGGATTCCTGCTCTCCTTGTTTGATGCGAAAGAGAGAACGGCAGGCCGGTATATAGGGAGTTGAGAGTGGGAAAATCTTCAGAATGGCTGGAATTAAACCAGCGTTTCTTTTTCTGGCGAGATCGATACAGGTCTGAACGAGTGGAACACGCACAGAGAGGCCAGGATCACGAGAATGTTGGTCATTAAGAGGTGGGTGAGTTTGAGCCAAAGGGGTGCGAGAAGCGAGAGGGTGGCTATCCCTATAGCGATAGCCACAACGAGGCCGATGGAAAATCGTTTAAACCACAAAGCTTGTGAGGAGTTCCGGGATGAGGTCCCTGACAGCTGGGCAAAGAGTAACATCGCCACCGGAAGCGTGAGAGCAAGCAGCGGATGGAGAACCCTGAGTCGCACCGCTACGTGAGAGTCGGAGGAGAGGTCGTGGGTCAGCCCATGCAGGAGAGACTCCGAAGGCATCAGGTGTGAGCCAAGGGCCGCGATAGCTCCCGTGATAAGCACCATGCTCAGTGCAACGAGGTAAAGCGCACCCCGATTTCGTGTTTCGGTTGAAAGGTGGTGTCGAGGGAGATCTCCATGCCGAATGCTTTCAGCGGTCATCACCCCGGAAAAAAGAAGCAGGGAGGTGTTTATAAGGTGGAGTGGCATCACCACAAGCCGGGAGAGATCGGCGCTCTCATTCACCAAGCCAGATTTTACAAGTTGGCGGCCGATCAGCGCCTCTGTAATCGTGAAGAGGAGCGTCATGAGAGCCCAAAAGCGAGCTGGATGGCGTTTGATGAAATATCTTTGAGAGAACCAAATTTGCACGAGGACAAAAGCCCCGAAAAGGGCAGTTGATAGTCTGTGCGAGTACTCAACCCAGGTTTTTTTTGCGTGGGTCAGAGGAACGACCTCTCCATTGCACAGGGGCCAATGGTCTCCGCACCCGTCGCCGGATCCCGAAAGACGCACCCACGCGCCCCACAGGATGATAAGGACCGTATACCCGACCAAGATCCATGAACTGATGTACAGGTAGCGTCGTGAGCGAGCGGTATTCACAGCGAATCTCTCTAACTTTTTTGGATGAGATGCTTAGCCTCGGCGGGCATCGCTAACCAAGCGCGTTGCGATTGATCAGAGTTTGCCGCCATGGAGCGGATCAAGGAATCCGCCTCGCTCAGGGTGAGAACCTGACCATTGTCGAGCTGGACAAGCATGGACTGTTTAGAGTCGCCGGAGTGCACATCAGCGGTTGTAATCTCATGCAGGTAATACCGTGGATCCATCTTGAGGGATTCGAGCGCCTTTGTTGCTTGGTCAATCATCTGAGCACGCGCGGCCGGATTTATGATACGAATGGTCTTAAAGAGCTTTCGGTGCAGGATGCGGTCGCTAAGGTCCCGTAAGATCGGATCGCGTGAGCGACTCCAGCGAGCCATGTGGTAACGCCACCACGATTCACGCATCTCGAACATCATCTCGAGAGTTAGTTCATGAGCAGTCCGCGCAGCGAGAGCCTGTTGCATTACCTCATCCGCGAATTCCAGTTGGGTTCCGAGATCTCGGGCTCGTTGTACGACTGCCTTATTGATCATGTCGGCGGCGAGTAGTACCCGATGTTGATAGATCTGCCGATACATAGCGTGGCGAGACACCATGAAGTGCAGCATCGCATCGAGCCTGTTCTCCATCAGCGCAAGCTGCTTGTCGTTCGTGATGAGAATGGAATCAACGAGAGCAGGAATATTATATTTACCGTAACTAACACCCGCGAGGACGCTGTCTACGGTTGACCAATTGCCTCGGTCAACATTCCATCCCCCTCCGGAAATTATCTGCCACGTCCAAGGGGGAACTGAGGCGGATTCCTCCAAGATGTGCAGCGTGGTCTGGGCAAGGGTCGGATCAAATTCGCGGAGGAGTGTAGATATCTCCGGATCTTTTGTAATGACGATCTCGGCCAGCTCTTCATGTACATCCGGTTGGCCCGGGAACCATGTCTTGAATGCGGTATGGGAGCCGGGAGCAAGGTGTCCGATGTCGTGAAGAAGGGCGGCGACGAGGATGGCAGGGCGATAGGCTGCCACATCTTCTGGAAAGTTCTTACTGAGTCTGTTGAGGGCAAGTTTTGCGAGGTAGGCGACCCCAAGGCAATGGCCGAACCGGGAATGCTCGGAGAACATGTACACAAGTTTGGTGTTCGCTGTCTGGCTGATGTCGCGTAACCGTTGAAACCATCGGGTGTCGATTAAATTGAGAATGAGGGCTTCAGCCGGATCGCTCTTTGAAAATGAAACTGACTGGTGAACGACGTCTGCAAAGGTGATGTCACTCATACGGTGTGTCCTGAGGTAGGAAGATGGTGTGGGATTGGATGTTGTGCGACGACTGTTATTCCGAAGCTTGGTAGACCCTCAAGGAGATGCGTTGAGGAGGTCAGTAGTTCGACGTGGGTAACTCCGAGATCTCGTAAAATTTGCGCTCCAACCCCGTATTCTCGCATGATCGTCGCTGACGGTGACGGAGGGGGATCCTTTAAATGTTGTACAGAGTTTCCCTTTGGGTCCATGAACGGTCGTCGTAGGTATAACAAGACTCCACGGCCCCGTTCCCCAACCTCTTTCAACGAGTTCTGAAGATGAGAGCGGGTTGCCGGAGCATTGCCTCCAAAAACATCGGGCACCGTGTGTTCCGCTTGCACACGTACTACTACTGGAGTATCTCCTTTGACGTCTCCCTTAACAAGCGCAACATGCTCAATCTCGCTAATGTGTGAACGGTACACGATCGCACGAACCTCACCAGCCAGTGTTGTCGGTAGTGTCGCCTCAGCGACACGCTGAACAAGAGATTCCTGTTGCAGTCGGTATCGGATCAATTCGGAGAGCGTCACGATCGGAAGATGTTCTCGGGTGGCACACGCCTGCGCTTGTTGTTCGCTCATGAGCTCTCCCTGAGTATCGAGGAGATCGACAAAAAGAGCGGCATCCGTTGCTCCTATCATCTTCACGATATCTAGAGCTCCCTCTGGAATGGCGGTTTTTACCAAAACGCCCCCTGATCGTGTCTCTACTGGAAAGATGTGGCCCGGTTTTACGAGGGCTCGAGGTTGAGCCACTTTTGCTCCCAAGATTTGAAGGGTCTTGGCTCTGTCAGCCGCGCTAATTCCGGTAGTGATACCCTCTCTTGCCTCGACCGATACGTATTGAGATGTGCGAGAGGAGGGGAGTATGGAGTGGTCCGTTGTTGATGGTCGCGCCATGGTGGAGAGTAGAAACGCTGCCGCGCGCTCAGGTGAGATCGCTACCAGGGTTATGCCGCCTGAGATCGAGAGGATTCGATTGACTTGTTCACCAGAGATGGCCTCTGTTGGAGCGATGAGTGCCGCCCTGGATGTACTAAGATCATCTACAAGGATCGCCAGTTGGACCTGCTTAAATTCTGCAAGGAAATGGGGAAACCGACTCATAGGCAGATTACATCAGACTTCTGCCCGGGTGTCACGAAAGCCGCCCTTCTCTCAGTCCCGCGGTTGTTTCGGTGGAGTAGCGTACGATCGGCGCCCTAACTCATTGAAATGAGGATATTTAATATGGCTGCGTAATAGTTCTCAAGAAACTTCGCTGGCGTTCCGAAACTATATTTGAGCGGCAACCCCCATTTGGGTGAATCGTTCTTCATGTAGTTCTAGTAGTTCGGAAGTGGTGTCACTATGAAAACGGAAGTTCTTGAGACGAGACTATCTTCTCCGCAGGAGTTAGATAGAGCAATTATTCGTGCGCGACGGACAGCTTTTGTCGCGAGGTTCATTGTGCTGAGGGAAGGGAAGCGTACCAAGGCGCATCGTGTTATCGAAATGATGGATTGGGAGGATCTGACAACCGTCGAGGAGCTCGCCCATCGTTTTCGGTCGGCGTTTGAGCAGAACGGCGATAACATGTTCCCGGTCGATCGCGATTTGCGGAGAGCGGTAGCGCATTCGTTTCGCTCCATTAAGTTCTTTGTGAGTGAGTATGCGTTGCGAGCAACGACCGACTTCGTTCAAGCACTCGTAGACTATGAGCGCTCGAATCAGCTTCTCTTTAGCGATGACGACGCGCCAAAGCCCGGAGGATGGCGGTTGCCGAGGGAGATTGAGCGTCAAAAAGCTGAGCGAGCCTTGGGTGTCGTTAAGAAGCCCCGAGGTCGCCCATCGAAGCGCGCACAATCTGTGCCTCAGGTGGTTGCGCCCTCTTCATAGAAGCTGAAGCTTATTGACCTCTAGAACGTTACGATGCGGCGGAACCAGCTCCGAAGAAAGGGCCACTGGTTCCGCTATCGATACCGTCTTTGTTCTCCTTAGAAGAGTGCGTAGATGAAGGGCGATAAAGGATTGCCCGCTGTCGTAACGATCAGGAGTCCGACGAGGAGGAATACGACCACCATCGGAATGAGCCACCACGCTTTCCTTTCCCAGATGAGTTGAAAGATCTGTTTTACCGTTCCTGACTTACTCATGTACGCTCCGGGATTGTTCTAACTCTCTGCGCACTCATAGCACATAAAAAGAGGGCCTCGAAAGGCCCCCTCGGTGTGCGGTAACGCTTGTGTTCGTTACGCGGCCACTTGGTCAGTGTTCTGCGGTTCATCATCCGGCTCCTTGAGCTCCTGAATGATGCGATCGACCTCTTCGATAAGGGAGCCTATCGCGTACGCCCATACGTACTGCCCTGCTTTTTTACCGGTCAGCACCTCGGCTATCTCACCCTTGTCTTGCACGCGGTGCTTTATGAAAAGCTGCTTGCTATCGGTGAGCAGCACCATGTCGCTCGGATTTTTATGAAGTTTGGGGAGCTTTTTCCGAAGGTAATCGATACCTCTTCGGAAACGATTAACCGGAAGCCCCTCTCGCTTCATGCGGAACAGCCAGCACAAGAGGATAAGGTCAGGGTAGGAATATTTTGGACGACCACGGCTCTTGGTCTTTCCGGTTGTAGGAACGAGATTAGTACGAGCGTAGTAGTTGAGGAGAGCGAGGCCGATCTTTTCATCTCCGCCGGTCAAGGTTCGAAGGATCTCTTGAACCTGCTTAGCGGTGAACTCACGATCCAATATATGAACACTCATCCGGGGACCTCTGAACAGCCGTGTACAACGAGTACTAGCGGGAAGTTACTACAAGCATCTTTAACTAAGCTACAGTGAGCTCATCCGTAGTGTCAATCTGGAAACTTACGATGGGGTTGGTAAAAGGGCAGTAGTCGTTTGTTTTTATTCGACTAAATGCGTGACGAGGTAAGTAGAGGGCGTTTCGAGGCTACCCGAGACTCTTCCGGTAACGGATTCGCTCGATGAACATCGGCCTGTTCTCATCGATAGAGCGATGGCCGAGTCCGCAAACAGGGATGAGCTATGCGGGTATTAGTCGGAATCCTTGAGGAGGCTCAGCGTCTTAGTTCGAGGTAGAATCGTAGCCCACTCTGAGGGTCCGCCTGCGGCCCTCCTAACCCACTCCCGTAGAAGGGATTTGCCTCTTCCTGTCCCCCGCGAAAGAGGTGATAGCCTTCGAGGCTTATGCGGTAGAGATCCCGTTGTGGACCTAGCTCTCTAAAAACACTCAGAGAGCCGGCGATCCCCGAGGATCCCTCGCTGTTTTGCAGGTAGAAAGCGTCGCCCTGAAGCACCGATTGGTAGGGGTGGCCGATGCCGCGCAGCGCGATAAAATTGTAGCCCTGTAATCCGGTTCCCAGGAGCAAGGAGGCGTCTAGCTGTTCTCCTCGAAAATCAAAGCGGGTTACGGTTGCATCCGAGAGGGAGAAGATACGGTAGGAATTAATGACCAACCGACCGTTTGCAACATCGGCTCCAGAGGAGGGATCTTGTATATCTCCAGAGAGCATATGATTAAACTGCGGTGTCAGACCGTCCGTCATCGACATGAATCTTCCAACGTTAGAACTCACCGACATGGATGTTCCGGGTGCGATTTCGTTCAGGGTATATGAAGGGGCTAACGCGTACTCTCTCCCATTAGTCCATAATGTCAGAGCCGAGAATTCTCCGCGGTTACCCATGATCCAGTTCGTAAGATCTCCGATCGGTTCCCCTTGGACGCTGTATGTCAGTCCTTGACGATCCAGATGCATGCCTTGTTGAAAGACGTCATCGGTTGTTCTCAGTGAGGCCTGTTCGCTGCCCGGTTTAAAGACAAAGACCGCATCCGCCTTGTTAACCCCTGCTTCTAGAAGCAAGCGCTCCCACGGTGCCAGGGTAGAAAATTTTAGCGTTGAGTGAGAGTCAAGAAATGGGTGTCCCATCGGGCTTGTGCGACTGACTCGTGAACTTCCGAAGGAGAGGGCTGATAAATCCGAGGCGGTGGGACGGAATTCCGCATGAAGGGAGCCTAGTGAGCTGGTTGTGCCAGCTACGTCAGTGCTCATGTTGTGTAAGCCCATCGCAGTGGCTCTGCCGAAGGGAACAACGACATTTGGGCTTGGTAATGCATTTTCGGTATCTGCGGGAGCGACCGCCGCGGGTGGTTGTTGGTAGAATGGTGCAGCCATGCAAGATATGGACGAAAGTCCTCCTCCCCGAATATTTCCTAGCTAGGGTTATGCGCCGGGGGGATGGAACGTAACTTAGCGGCACGAATTTCATGAAATGTAGCGCCTTTTCACAGGCTTAAAGATCCCGAAGTTCCCGACGACCTACGCATGAGCGCTCTCCTGTTTTGAGTCCCTGCGGGTGCCGTTCCCCACCGGGAAAAAATCAGGAGCGAGGCGTTAAAAATAATGTGTGCCAAATCTGGGACAATGTGGTGCTTATACCCGTCCCCTCTGTGAGCGTGTATCGTCGTTCGGTCTATGCCGTTTCATTTCTATCATGGACCGTACTCCATGTCTTCCCGCTACGATAGGTAAGCGCCTTTTCAAGGCAGTGGGGCCGGGCGTCGTTACCGGTGCCGCAGATGATGATCCATCGGGAATTGCGACCTACTCTATTGCTGGCGCACAGCTTGGTACACATCTCTTGTGGACCGCCTTCCTGACCTGGCCCCTCATGGCGTTCGTGCAGATGATGTGTGCGCGCATCGGAATGGTGACGAGAATGGGGTTGGCGCAAGCGCTTAGAAAAAAGTTTTCCCCTCGTATCGTGCTCGTCGCGAGTCTTATGCTCCTGACTGCGAACACCATAAACATCGGCTCGGATCTAGCTGGTATGGCAGATGCCCTTGAGGTGCTTACAGGCATCCCCGCGGGGGTCTTCGTGGCTCCGATGGGTTTTGGAATCATGTGGGCGACCATAGTCCTTCGGTTTACTCAGATAGAGAACGTCCTCAAGTGGCTCGCGGGGATCTTATTGGTCTACGTTGTTACGGCATTTCTTATACACATCGATTGGTCGGAGGTTCTGTTTGCTACGATCGTCCCGTCTATCCCTGAGGGATCGGATGCCTGGGCTACTTTGGTTGCCCTCCTCGGTACGACGATCAGTCCCTACCTCTTCTTTTGGCAAGCGGGGGAAGAGGTAGAGGATGCCAAGATCGCAGGTCGTGCTGAAGCTACGCAAGGAAGCCAAGTCCCCGCCGGATTGGTAATGGATCGAGCCATCGATGTTGGTTTGGGAACATTCTTCTCGAACCTCGTCATGTATTTCATTATCCTCACGACCGCCATGACCCTTCATCGCGCTGGGATTACTCACATTGAGTCGTCTAAGGATGCTGCGCTTGCGCTGCGACCCCTCGCGGGAGATCTCGCCTCTACCTTGTACGCTCTCGGTATTCTGGGAGTTGGATTTCTCGCCATACCGACGCTTGCAGGATCAGCGGCCTACGCAATCGCTGAGACCTTCGACTGGAGGGAGGGGCTCGATAAAACCTTTCGACAAGCTCGTAACTTCTATTCGATCATAGCACTGTCCATCACGGTGGGGGTACTCCTGACTATTCTGGATGTGAACCCCATGCAGGCGCTCTTCTGGACGGCCGTGATGAATGGCATTCTCTCGCCCTTTCTTCTCTTGGGAATTATCGCCATAGCTACGGACAAAGAGATCATGGGTGGGCAGACCAGCTCCCCGTTCTCGGTTGCCGTAGTAGGGCTGACAACCGTCGTAATGTTTGTGGCGGCTGTGGGAATGTTTTTGCATCATTGATGAGACGCTAGCTTGTCGTAATACGTACTGAAGCCGTCTTATAAGAGACACAAAGTGGATGAGGTAACTAGGCAGTTGCTAGTATGACGATCAAAGGCTCCTGTGGGAAAAACGATGCAGCCTGACTTGCAGCTTCCCTCGACTTTAGTATCGGTGTGTTGTGCCCTTGGATAAGGCATCGGTCACAAACGTATTGATGAGATCCAAATCGGATCGTGGGTAGTACTTAGAGGGGTGTGTGTTATAGTTGATTTTGCTCATAGAGATGGACCCCTGTTTTTCTAGGTCGCCTACTTTCGTGAATGAATATCGTTTGTTGAGGAAAGGTAAGCGCGAGGGCCTACGTGATTATGAATAAGTAGTCCGGGAAAGAGGGAAGGGGCCCAGCAATCAACGGCATTTGTATAATTGGTATCTTCCTGAGTTGGATTCAAGCACCTGCCTGAAAACTCAATTCATCACCCCGCTCGAATGTCGCCGGATGAAATTCGTGGGGAAATCATATTTCGGTTCCACTCAAGTTTTTTCTGTGATACCTGTTACACGCCTACAGCTCGCAGGAACCAGCTATGCAGTCCGATGTTGTAAAACGACTGTCAGACAATGAAAAGCTCGTTTTATCGGCATGTGCTTTGTCAGCAGTTCGACCTATTGAGGCGATTGCTCGACAAACCGGCCTCTCTCAAGCCAGCGTCCGTTATGCCATTCAGAGGATGCTTGATGAAAGGATTATTGAGCCCCGCAATTATCTTGATGTATTCCGCTTGGGCCTCAGCTCCTACGTCCTACTATTTTCCCTTCGCTCGCAGGAAACTGCCCAACGCTCTCAAATCGTAGAGGCTTTAGCCAAACTACCAGGAGTTGTTTGGTTCTCAGAAGTTGGAGGCGATTATGAGTATATTCTTAACGTGTGCGTCGGAGACGTACACAGCTTGATGCAGCTTCTCGACCAGGTAGGTGAACGATTTGGAGAGGTCTTCTCGAAAAAGGTATTCGCACAACATGTGTCCTATCGTGATTATTCCTATGGCTTTTCGGATAAAGGCCAATTTTCACCGGAATTTGTCGGAACGTCGCCAAGGTTTACTAAGTTGAACTTTGACGAGACTGATCATTTGGTGCTGCGGGAAATTGCCGAGAGGCCATGCTCCTATAGGGAGTTAGCCGAAAGACTCAAAATGCCAACCACAACAGCGCAGTATCGAGTCGAGAAGCTACGACGCGAGGGAATACTTAAGGCCACTATCTTTTTGGTCAATCACTCGCTCCTTGGTTTCAGCTCCATTCTCATGCTTCTCTATGCCAAGGTGTCGAATAAATCGCTAAGAGCCGCCCTGCACGAGTTTGCTCTAACGAGCCAGAATATCACTACGCTGACTGAATCGGTCGGTAGTTGGGATTTTGAGCTGTCCGCTATAGCTCGAACTCCGAACGACATGCGACAACTTAGGGACGAAATAGCGAATCGATTCCCGGGCCAATTCGAACTAATCTCATCAGTGCCCATGTACCGATTGATTCGTTGGAATCAGTATCCCTTTCAATCATTCGATGAATATCTGGCAAGCACCTCATGCCGAGTGCTGTCCCGCTTCGAGGACGGTAATGATGACTCCGCGCGTAAGAGCGCGTCTAATTTGTGACGTATATTAGGGGTTAATGGAGCACCAAGCATGAGAACGGAAATAGGCGATAAGGTGGGGACTTATCCGCAGGTCGATTTAAATGCTTTGCTTGTCACTTCCCCGGATGACGAGATCCGACTTAGCCGGCTGTGCCGAATTCCCGAGGCTCAGTGGGGACCATCGGACATTAAATTCGTTGCTAAGAAAGTGGCCGAGTACTCGGAGAATCAGTATTCTGCGGCTAAATATGAACAGGGCTTTTTCACGATCCAAGCAAGTCCAAGCACAACACTCGATAAAACCTCGTTGCCGAATACCGTTCAGGATATCGATACGTTATGGGATCCGAAAAAATTTCAAATACCCAGAAAACCCTTTGTTATTGGACGGGTTCAAAATGCAGAGGAATATAGTCGCCCGGCTACCGTGCGCGCCCTACATCTTCCAATAAAATTCCCGATGTCTGAAATTCGCGTTCCGCGAGAGTATATGCAATTTCGCGAAGCGCTCGATCAGATATTTTCGTTCGAAGCCTCCGTTAATAATAGTTTTTCAGACTATTACGCCTACCTTACAGTGGACCAAAGGTTTGTACCCAGCGGTGCAAGCCAACGACTGCCGGGAGCTCATGTGGATGGGATACCCAGAGATAGGGACAACCCGTATCTTCAAAGGATCGACCACAGCTATTTGGTGACGGACAATCTGGGAACAAGATTTTTTGAACACCCGTTTCAGCTCGATCGGTATGACCTCAGAAAAACTAATTTCTTTGCCGTAATGCGCCTACTTGCGGACGAGCAGTTGTCATCTACCACGAACCCCTATGAAATAAATCTCATGAACGCATACAGCGTGCACTCCGCGATGCCATCCAATCAACACTGTTATCGAACATTCTTGCGCGTAGAGTTCTCCGTCTTGCAGTTTAATCGCCTCGGAAATGCGATTAATCCTTGGTTCGATTACAAGTGGGAATATAGCCCAAGTCGGTTTCCAACTGACCTGAGTGTTCCGGACGATATTTCTTAGAGACTATAAAAGTAGGGAGGAGTTATGGACACAGGAATTGATTCCGCCAACAGGGAGAGGATCGCGGCGATTACAGGCGCGTCGAGAGGTATTGGGCTTGCTATCGCAAAAGCTTTAGAGCCTAGCTTTGATCGGCTCGTTTTAATTGCTAGCTCCGAGAAGTCATTCGACGGTGTGCGAGGTGATTTTACCGACCGAGCGGCGTTTTATTGGGCTGATTTTAGTTCCAGCACAGACCTCCGGAGGCTGGCAGAGGAGCTACGAGGGCAGTACAGCCACATCGATGCGCTAGTGAATAACTGTGGGGTGTACGCTGAGGGACCGTTCGCTGAGGCAGACCCAGAAGCTATCTCTAGGATGTTTGATATCAATGCAAAAGCTCCCATGCTTTTGACGAGATATCTTCTCGACCAACTCAAAGACGGGTCCGCCTCTCTGATAATAAACATATCCTCGATTCAAGCTATCGCTAAAGACTCATCATTAGCGGCGTATGCGGCATCGAAGTCCGCCTTGTCAACGTTTAGTGAAGCATTGCGCAAGGAGCTGAACCCCTTAGGAATACGGGTGACATGCATCGAACCTTCCGGAGTCAACACCTGGGGAGAGCAAAATCCCGTGAAGCTGCTGGCTCCTGAAGATATCGCAAGTGTGATCAAATCAATTATGGCGATGGGCTCCTCCGTCCAGATAAACACCGTAGT
The DNA here is from genome assembly GCA_041178185.1 of Pseudomonadota bacterium. GTDB lineage: Bacteria > Bdellovibrionota_C > UBA2361 > UBA2361 > OMII01 > OMII01. The sequence continues at coordinate 74,539 of JBEGVS010000065.1, read as the reverse complement.
GGTAGAGGGGCTGTGATGTGAATGTCGATTTTAGACCTTATATCGAAGCGTCGTTCTTCCGTGAGAGTCAGACTCGGAGGAGAGCAGCTTTAAATGGGTTGCGGAGGTTCCCGGAAGAAACATCCTGGTGCCGGCACCAAGAATAATGGGCTCTACGTCGATTCTAATCTCGGAAATCAAACCTGCTTCAAGAAAGGATGTCGCAACATGGGAGCCTCCCATAATGACGGCCTGACTTGCTCCCCGATTGACAAGTTTCGATACGGCGTCAGCGGGAGAATCGGCAGGAATAAACCCATGAAGCGGACATCGCAACGTGCTCGAGACTACGAGGAGGTTTTCAAAGGACACGCTACCCGTAGTCTGATCCGATATGAATAGTTCATAGGTCTGTCTTCCCATGATTATGTTCTTTACTTGAGCACAGAATGAAAGGTACGCCTCCCAAGAGGTTTTTGACCAAGGCGTGTTGTTTTCGGCGTCCGCGATAAATCCGTCGAGAGAGGTTGTGTAGTACAAAGTTATGGGCAAGCTCATTTCTTTACCTCATAATCAAATACGTACTTGGCCAGATCTTTTTCGAAGAAATAGATAGTTCCTGGCCCTCGAAGTATAGGCCGGCCGACCTCCAAGCTAAATTGATGCACAGCTGACATAACCGAAGGATGCTCAATTCCATAGTCGTGTCCCACAAGAACTCCGCTGTGCCGAACTTTGGGTAACCATCGCCGGAGGTCGTCTAGAACGCTCTGCCTATCGTGGGAAGCGTCGATAAAAATTACGTCTGCTGAGCCGTCCGGTATCTTGGTCACAGCCAACTTGCTTGAGCAATCGAGTAACCGATACTTAATCCCAAGAGAGTCCATATTTTTCTCGAACTGTGACTTGACGGGATGACCGCGAAAGGCCTCTTCCTCTAAGGCGCGTCGGTATTCAAGATCCCACTGGTCGGAACTACCCGAATAATGGTCAACGCAGACAAGCCTCATGGGCTGCCCGGCAAGCACCGGGGCAAGAAAAGACGTTGAACGACCTTTCCACGTGCCAATCTCGACAACTAATCCCTCTGAGCGGCTGGCTACCATTTCTTGGTACCAGGCTCCCTCCTCTTCCAAGAACCATCCATCTATCGGATTAGGGCACTTCATGCTGTATCAAATGGGACTGAAAATTGGCGATGTTAGATCGGGAGTATGGCCCCTTTCTAGAGGAGGATCCAGTCGAATTTACGCCCCCGATAGCAAAGACAAGCTTGGTGTACAGCAGTTAGATCGGAAGGGTAACCTCCACTATTATTTCCGGGACGTCAGGTAAAAGCGCAGCCCCCTTTGATGTAAAATCAAGCCGGGACCTCAAAGGATTCGATAGTTTATCTATATCTCCCTGGAACAGAGCATCACTGCTGTTTATGTGCACTGGAACGAGATGACAATAATGGTACGGGTTGCGGCTATAGTATTTCGGGATGTGCACCGTAAGGGGAGGAATGGCGATGTGTCCTGAGCTTTTTCAGGACCGCCTTTTGTTCCCTTGAGATGCTCGCACAGGTGGTGGTAGGCCACGATACGGGAGACGGGTGTTTGAGGATCTGAAGCGACATGCCAGAGGGAGGGGTTGGTGTAATTTGCTCCTCTCTTTCGCCGGAGTGATGCGCCGCGTCGACATGTGTCCCTCCATCCTACGCGACTTTCATAACCCAAGTGCCTCGTTAGGCCTTGTTTGACCGCTTAGTTAGGGTCGAGCCACCTTAGAGAATCCCTCACTGGGGATAAAAGACCGCGGCCTGTCTATGTGCATCATGTGAGTAAAGCATGGCTTGGCACTCTAGCACCCTGGCCGAGCGGAGCATTGTCCGCCCCCTGTAGGGCGTGCCGCAGATCCTCCGCTCGCCTTTCCTCTCGTCGGAATTGTCGCCATCGGCACGGACAACGAGATTTTGAAAGGGCAGACCAGCTCTCCGTTCTCGGTTGCCGTAGTAGGGCTGACAACCGTCGTAATGTTTGTGGCGGCTGTGGGAATGTTTTTTCTTTAGACGGAGGAGTACACCCAACCATGGGCGCCTCGGTGCATCTGGAGGAAGGATCCGGTAACACCTGTTCCCACGTTCGGGCAGCTATGTTGGTCTAAGCGATCCCAGAAACCATGAGAGGCTTTGGAGATCGGGACCGGAACAGAGCAAAGATAGGAGCTTGGTTTTGAACTCTGCGGAGCGCAGGGTGGTGAGTGAAACAAGCTCTTCTCTCAGCTCACCCTCCATACGGCAGGGCTCCCTCCATGCCAATCCACGGCTGTAAAGGTGTTTGGTATCACCCCCTTGAGTAGCTCAGGCACCTTCAGTGAATCCCTGTAGGGCTCTAGGTAGTCTTAATACCTACTGGAAGTGTACGTGTAGGTTCCCTTTCGCGAGGATATGGTGCTATGAGCGCGACTATTCCCAATAATTCCGGCCCCGCATCCTGCGTGGCAGTTGCTGCTGCTCGGTCCGAGAAGAGCGGAATAGGGGACGTTGAAGCTGTGGTCGAAGTTAAGCGAGCTGCGCAGAGGCGTGAACTTACCCGCAGCAACCAGTTATTTGAACGCGCCAAGAGGGTTATTCCAGGGTGTGCCCAGACATTTAGTAAAGGGTACACGCAGTACGTACAAGGTGTGGCTCCTATCTTTCTCGAATGTGGCAAAGGTAGCCACGTGTGGGATGTCGACGGCAATCAGTATCTCGACCTCGTTCAGGGACTTCTTCCGAATATTCTGGGATATGCAGACGAAGGGGTGACGCGCGCCGTCTCTGAACAGGTAGCGCGGGGACATTCCTTTTCAATGCCGCACCCGCTCGAAGTTGAGCTTGCTGAAAAACTCGTTGAGATTATTCCGTGCGCAGAGATGGTGCGTTTTGGTCGTAACGGCTCTGACGCGACGGCTGCGGCTGTGAGGTGCGCACGTGCTTATACCGGTCGTGATATCGTGGCGTGTTGCGGTTACCACGGTTGGCAGGATTGGTTCATTGGTTCGACGGCGCGCCATCGCGGTGTTCCTCAAGCTGTTCGGGAGTTGACTAAATCCTTTGTCTACAATGACCTCGCTTCCCTCGAATCTATCTTTTCGGCACATTCAGGGCAGGTAGCCTGTGTAATAATGGAGCCGACAAATTTTACCGCTCCGGCACCTGGATTTCTTGAGGGGGTGCGAGAGCTAGCTCATAAAAACGGTGCCGTGTTGATATTTGACGAGATCTGCACCGGTTTTCACTTGGGGCTGGGTGGAGCTCAGAAGCTCTTTGGTGTTTCGCCGGACCTGGCGTGCTTCGGTAAAGCGATGGGAAATGGTTTCCCGATCTCAACAGTGGTAGGTAAGGCCGAGATCATGCGGATGTTTGAGGATATCTTTGTGTCCTTCACCTTTGCTGGTGAGGTGTCCGCGATGGCTGCGTCGCTTGAGGTTATTCGACGCTTGGAGGATGAGCCGATTATCGCCGAGATGGGACGCAGAGGCATCATGATTCAACGAGCGATCAAGACCTTCGCTGAAGAAGCTGGGGTCACCTCGAACATCGTCAATATGGGGACGCCGCAGTGGTCTATCACAAAGTTCTACGACAACAATGGGGGCGAGTCGATCGCCCTGAAGAGCCTCTTTCAGCAGGAGTTTATCAAGCGAGGAATCCTTACCCTTGGTACCCATAACCTTAACGCCACTCTCTCAGATGTTGACGTTGAGCACATCGTCCAGACCTATAGGGAAGTTATACCGCTCTTGGCCGAGGCCTTGGCCAAAGGCGATGTCGAGAGTCGTCTCGAAGGAAGCCCGATAGAGGTGATATTCAAAGTAAGATAAAGCACCGCTTCATCGAGAGGGGAACCGCCATAGCGTCGGATTTACTAAGGCCTCCTCATGTGCGGCAAACTGACCAAAGTCCAATTTTGAGAGGGAATGACAGTTGGTGCCGTAGGCGGTGGTGATCTCTGTCAGATGTTCGTGTGTATTTACTCCGACAATCGCCACATCGACCGGGATTGTTTTTATAAAGGCCAACGCCATCTCCATGGGCGAGACCCCATGGTTACGACACACATTATGAAAGTGCTCAAGGTGTGACAGGAACGGCGTAAAGTAAGCTGGCAGCCCCGGTAAAGACATCAGCAAAAGCCCCTGTAGAAAGATCGAACGGGCGTGAATCTCAACCCCTTTGCCTCGCAGGCGTGATAGGATATCCCCCTCAAGAAGACGTTGATCAAGGATATTAATGGGAATCTGAACAAGGTCCAGCGCACCTGTTTGCAGTGCTCCCTCTAGGTGCTCCCGCTCATAGGTTGAGACGCCGATCTTGGTCACTTCGCCAGATTCTTTGCATGAACGTAATCCGTCGAGTATCGCTGAGCCGTGTGGCCCCACCGCGTCAGGAGCATGGTGCACAAGCACTGCATAGAGCGAAGACCGGCCGAGTCTTATGAGGGACTGCGCTACGGTGTGCCGCACCCAGGCAAGTATCTCGCTGGAAGTAGTGAGCGATGGTGGTAAGGGTGGAAGCTTCGTTACGATGTTGAACGGCGTGTCAGCAGTGAGTGTAGTGCCAAGTACCGTCTCGCTAGTGCCGTAGGCGTGTGCCGTATCGAGACATCGTACTCCCGCACGCCAGGCTACTTTGAGGATTTCACGCACCTCGTCAGGCTCCGTTTGGCCGACCGAGTTAGAGACGCCATACGGAACCCCGAACTGAACGGTTCCTAAACCTAGCGTTGGTTCGTGTGCATTATGTAAGCACGACATCGCTGGGTATTCTCGCATCTTGGCCGAGCCGCTCGGTCTCCTTTCCTTTCAAGGCGTGACGCAGATCTTCGGCAGACAACCACCAATCGTTCAGATTGCTTGAGTAGGAGAACCCCTCCGCCACTCGGCGACACGGTTTAGGAGCCGATGATTCACATTCAATTTCGAGAGTCTTATGCCCTTGTGTGATCGCCCACCCCGGCATGATCTTGAAGTACTCGTCGTATTCATAGGTGTTTGAAGCATCCTCTGGCGAGATCATTTGCTCGTGTAGCTTCTCTCCAGGACGCGTACCGACTATCTTGATCGGGCTATCCGGAGCAATAGCTTGGGCTATATCAACCACACGCATGGAGGGGATCTTTTTGACAAAGATCTCTCCCCCGACTGCCTCGCGCAACGCTGTATATACGAGTTCGACCCCTTGATCGAGCGAGATCATAAAGCGGGTCATATCTGGGTGTGTGATGGGGATCTCCTTGTGCTCGGCGGCGAGCTTTTGGAAGAGGGGGATGACCGATCCTCGGCTACCCATGACGTTACCATATCTCACCACCGAGAATCTGGTGGAGCTGTCGCCGACATAGGCTCCTCCGGCGATAAACAGCTTATCCGAGCATAGCTTTGTAGCTCCGTAGAGGTTAACCGGATTGCATGCTTTATCTGTGCTGAGAGCCACAACGCGCTTTACGCCGGTATCAATTGCGCAATCGATGATATTCATCGCCCCGATTACGTTGGTTTTGATGCACTCGAAGGGGTTATACTCCGCTGTCGGCACGATCTTGAGAGCAGCTGCGTGCACGAGGTAGTCGACTCCCTGGCAAGCACGCTGGAGTCTATCTTTATCCCGAACATCACCGAGAAAGAACCGGAGAGCGGGGTGGTTCCCGAACTCCCGCTGCATATCCTCCTGCTTCATCTCGTCGCGCGAAAAGATGATTAACCTACGTGGTTTGTAGTTTTCGAGAGTGGTTCGAACAAACGTTTTGCCGAACGAGCCGGTCCCACCAGTGATTAAAATAGTTGAGTTATCTAGCATAGTTGCTCCTAGGGCCTTTCACGTATGGGCCTGGCCGTCTCTATAAGATGAGGCAAGCAGCTGGGAGGTACCGTCTTTTCTAGCGCCACGTCGCCCGGGTAGCACCTTCAGCAGAACGGGGCGCATCTAAAACGGGCAGGGATCTGACCCCAGGTACGGCACACGAAGACCCTCTTTTTGACAGGCACTGTATGGGCGAAAAGTCACCCCCTGACGTTGGAGAAAAGAGCCGCCTCTCTCAGAGTCGTATATTCCTTGAGGGAGAGGCGAACAGCTGGTTCGAACGGAATCGCGTCGACCACTCCCTTGACGGGAAGGTCTCGTCGGAGGTGATAGAGATCACCCGCGTACTACACCCTCATCGGGACTCGATACGATCAATCCTTGAGATAGGCTGTAGTGATGGTCGTAAGCTTGAACAGCTGTGTGGCTTCTTTGACGCTACAGGAGCTGGAATTGATCCCTCTGATACAGCTGTTCGGAGCGGCAACGAGCGTTTGCAGGGTAGTTCGCTTTCCTTATCGGTGGGCCTCGCGGATCGATTGCCTTACTCGGATAGCTCGTTTGACCTGGTGCACTTTGGTTTCTGCCTCTACCTCGTTGATCGGGACACGTTGTGTCATTCGCTTCAAGAGGCGCATCGGGTGTTACGACCGGGCGGGTTCCTTGCGATTACGGACTTCGATCCCGCGGTCCCTCACTCGCGTCCCTATCATCATTACGCTGGGGTGTTCTCCTATAAACGCGACTATGCTGCGGTCCTCGCACATCCCGGCTTCTATCACCTTATGCACAAGTATAGTTTCTCACATCGCCAGCCTTACTTCGACAGCGATCCAGATGAACGTATTGCGGTCAGCGTTCTCTACAAAGAATTAACGAATACCGGAGAGACTCCCATCACCCTATAGGAATTTCAGACTATGACGACCGATACTGTAGCAATTATTCAAGCAAGAATGGGTTCGTCGAGACTCCCGGGGAAAGTTCTTCTCCCCCTCCGAGGGCAACGCGTCATAGATCATGTGGTGGATCAGGTGCGGCACAGCAAACATATCTCTTGCGTAGTTGTCGCGACCACTACCCATTCATCCGATGACCTCCTTGTGGAGCATCTTGAGCAGAGAGAGGTGGCTGTTTTTCGTGGCTCAGAGAGAGATGTACTCGACAGATTCTATCAGTGCGCTCGGTCTGTTGGGGCACGCACTATCGTGCGCATCACCGCTGATTGTCCCTTGATCGATCCCAGTATCATTGATCTGGTGATCGCCCGATTCATGAAGGAGAAGGTGATGTACGCCAGCAACGTCGAGCCCCCAACATTTCCTGATGGTCTTGACGTCGAAGTGTTTTCCTTCGAGGCTCTCGAATGCTCGTGGAGGGAGGCGACTCTTCCTTCGGAACGTGAGCATGTCACTCAGTTCATCAGAAAGCATCCGGAAAGGTTCCCACGTGCCGGGATAGAGTCTCCGATTCCTCTCGCGCACTTGCGGTGGACCCTCGACGAGCCCGCGGACTATACATGGCTTTCTCAGATCGTGAATGCCTTGCCCGTAGGCCTCTCGCCTGTTTCATTGAGCGTCACGCTGGACGCCGTCAAGAGCCTCCCTGAATCGTTGGCCCACAATTCGCACATTAGACGCAATGAGGGTTTGCTAAAGAGTCTTGCGGAGGATGGTACGCAATCATGACTGAAGCAGCTACCGCTCGGAGAGTTCTTTTTTTTGCCCCCTTTGGGTCATACACCGTGCATCATCAGCTTGATGCTGTGGTAGCCTCTGCGCTGCGCCTTCGGGGTGCTGAGGTATTTGTCATTCGCTGCGATGGATTCTTCCCGGGATGTGATCAGTTTGGGATGGTCTCAGATGTCCCCAGCGTTTGTGCTAACTGCCAAAATTGCGGTGATTCATTTTTCGCGGCGTTTCGACTTCCAACACTACAACTCAGCGCTGCCGTGCTCGAGAGCGATCGCGTCCGCGTGGAAGAGTGGATTAATAATCTTACTCCCACCGAGTATTTCACCGCGGATTTTCTGGGAGTTCCCATAGGCAAGTGGTGTGCTTCCTCCTTGCTCAGCTACTATCGCACGACTCCTCGCGCGTTTTTAGACAAAGAGATACGAGCCAAAACTGCCGAAACACACCGCGCTATGTTGGTGACAGGTCTTTTAACGTATATTTCGGTTTCACGAATTATTGAGCAAGTGAAGCCCTCTCACATGTTCTGTTTTAACGCCCGGTACGCTCCGTATCGAGTAGCGTTTGAAGCCGCCCGAGAGCGTGGTGTTGAGGTCATAACGCATGAGCGGGGCCATGCTGATGATTCGTTCACCGTGTTCTCTAATTACGGTTCGATACAAACACGTCCTGTATTTGATGGATATGAACGGTGGAAGGACGTCCCGCTCAGTCGGGATGAGCTTATGCGAGTAAAGACCTACTTCTCTAACAGGGAGCAGGGGACGGATAGTAATTTTGAGCCATTTATAGATTTTGCTACCGAGTACAGTTCGGTCCGAGGTCTTTTGAGAATCCCCGCGCAGGCTCGCATTGTAGGTGTTTTTACCTCGAGCGAGTACGAATTTAAGTTGTGTCCCGATTATGATTCATTCACGGAACAGTTAGATTTTATCGAGCGTTTGATGGTGGTATTTCGTGAGCGACCCGACGACTACCTGGTCGTTCGACACCACCCGTATATTGGCGGGAACGCCTCGTCTGCGCAGGCTACGGCAGACCACGGATTTATCGAGAGAGCTTACCAGCTTGCGAGGCAGGCGCCGCCAAATGTTCGCTTTATCATGCCGGGAGAACGGATAAACACCTATGCTTTGATTCATAATATCGATGCTGCCATTGCATTTCTCAGTACTGCGGGAGTTGAAGCTGTCGCCCGTGGGGTGGCGACGGCAAGCTTTAGTGAGTCAGCATACAAGGACGCGCTAACCGCAACCATTGAGGATGATGGTAAACGCTACCTACATGGGCTCATTGACGGCTTGATGGATGCGACCCAAAATCTTCGAATCGATGATATGCGTAAGCTCTATCGCTTCCAACGGATGTTGATCTCGAAGCTATCCAATCATTTTAAAACCTTCGGGATAAAAAACACCTACCAATCGGACCTTCGCATTGAGCATTTCAGTATGCTGGCGGAGGGCGGAGATGAGGCGCTCGACCGTGTGTGCAGCCATGTTATGCGTAATACTCCGCTTTTGCCGCAACCAACAGAAAGTCAGCTCAATGCCTCAACCAAGGACGAAGATGCCTTCCTAGAGCAGTCCTTGGGGGACATTCGAAGATTACGGGCTCGTGTCAAAGAGGAGTCGATTCGGCAAAAGAGCTTGACCCATGCGGAGGAGATCGTCGTGCTGGCGCTTGGATCGGATGGGCAACGCCCCGGTGGTTTAGAGCGCTCCCGCCATGCTCATGTTCAAGTGGTGCCGGTGAATCTTGTGGCTGGATGTACCTATAATGAACTGGCTGCACTCATAGAAACAACGAGCGCACCATTCATGGCGATATCGAGTTCCGTAGTTGAGTACGATGAGTCATTTTTTAGCCACTCGGTCGACACCTTACTGAGCGAGGAGGGAAAGGATAAGTTCGGTATCCTGTGCGGAGCCTGGATTCGTCAAGGGTCGGGGCGCGTGGTCGATCAAATATTTTCGAAAAGAACTCCTCGGGTATCTCTCAGTCAGTTGGTTGAACTCTGCCCACCATTGATAGAGGAGCCCTATAGACTTCTCTCTTTGGCACTTGTGAGAAAGGAACATGGACTCGCCTTCCTTCGTAGTATGGGCCAGGCCCCGATAACGTCTCCCGAGGCTTTAAAGCCGATGCTCGAGTGGCTTTGTGGTGATGGGTTTATACATTCGCTGGCTCATGGGGCTTTGCTGCCGACATAATCCCCGTGGGGGCGTGTCCTGCATATGCTAGCCATGCCCTGGTCGTAGGGAGCGGATTCCTTTGAACGGAGATCTCAATCGCGGCGCCCTACCACCGGCTGAAAGCAGCCTGACTAAAAAGGATCCGGTGTTCTTTTCCCTCCGATAGGGAGCTCCTAAGCATCTTATAATTCGAGGAGGCATGCTCTATTAAAGAGCAGGCTCTTGGAGAGAAGGGACGGCCAGGAAAGGCACGGGTAGTCTCTACTCTCAAACGGGAGATGCGCGGCGGGGATGCTGTGCCTTGCGGTGCCATCTTCTTCTCTTGCTTAATCTACGCTACGCTCGTAGAGCGATGGTTCTTTAGTCTTACCGAGCGTGCCTGAAACTATCCGCTACGAGAAGAGAGTCGCCACTATGTCAAAGCGCACCAGATCAAACTCTCGATTCGATTCCGGACCGGTCTTAGTGGTCGTAGCGCACCCTGATGATGAGACGCTAGGGGCGGGAGGGACCATAGCGCGACACGTAGACGATGGGCGCGATGTTTTCGCGATATCCTTGACGGATGGAGTCAGCTCTCGGGGCAGACAAAAAGCCTCTCGAAAGCAAATACGTGAGCGACAGCGTGCGGCCGAACAGGCTGCTTCGATCCTTGGATTCCGATGGTTTCATACCGGAGAGCTTCCCGACAACGGACTCGATGGAGTGCCTCTCCTTGAGATCATTCGAGAGGTTGAAAGAGCAAGGTTCCGTTTGAAGCCAACCCTCGTCTATACCCATTTCCCGTACGATCTTAACGTGGACCATCGGTTGGTGTGCCAGGCGGTTCTTACCGCTTTTCGACCTCAGCCCGGGGAGTCATGCATTGAAATTCGGGCCTGCGAAGTTCCATCATCTACAGATTATGGTTCGGCCATCTCTCCGACGCCTTTTACTCCCACTATCTCAGTTTCTATCGACAAGACGTGGGAGAGAAAGCTCAAAGCATTAAAGGCATACGAAGCCGAAATGAGACCGTATCCCCATACGCGCTCCTTTGAGGCACTTGAGGCGTTGGCAAGAACACGTGGAACCGCTGTGGGCCTTCCTATGGCCGAAGCATTTCACCTGCTGAGAAAGGTGGAGCTATGACCGTTCACGTTATCGCTTGCTCGACACCTTGGTTCGCGGGGGCTGAGAAGGGTGCCGCGTTTCGGAAGCATTCCTTCGTGTATGTCGATCGAAAAGAGGACCTTAGCATCGAATATCTCAATGAGATTCGCCCACGCTACGTGTTCTTTCCTCACTGGAGCTGGATCGTCCCGCCGGATGTTATACAAAAGTACGAGTGTGTGTGCTTTCATTCGACACCTCTTCCGTACGGTAGGGGCGGGAGCCCTATTCAGAACATGATTGAGCGCGGACATGCTACCTCAAAGGTCTCTGCCTTACGAATGACTACGCAGCTTGATGCCGGCCCTGTGTACATGCAGCGAGATCTCTCTCTTTCGGGCTCTGCTGATGAGATCTTCAAACGTGTAGCGCTCCTGATACAAGATATGATACCCGAAATTATTGAGACCGCTCCCACGCCTGTCCCTCAGGTGGGAGAGCCAACTGTTTTCAAGCGCCGAACGCCAGATCAAAGCGCGCTTCCATCCGAGTGCGCTATCTCGAAAATATATGATCATATCCGGATGCTCGATGCTGAGGGGTATCCGAAGGCGTTTCTCTCTCACGGCGATTTTACACTTGAGTTTGATGGAGCGTCTCTTGTTGGTGATGAAGTAGAGGCTCGGGTAGTGATACGGAAGAGATCCTCATAATGTCGCAGCGCCAGGAAATTTCGATTCGAGATGCACGTATTGAGGATGCGGAGATCTTACTCGCCTGGCGCAACGACCCAGAGGCTCGAAGCATGTTCGTGAGCCAAGACCAGGTTTCCCCAGAAGAGCATGTAACATGGTTGCGAGAAACGCTTGAGCGTGACGATCGTGTGCTGCTGATGGGATCCTTAGGCGATCACGCGTTGGTGGGCGTCGTGCGCTTCGATATTGATCGGTCTCGCAGGAAGATCAATGTAAGTATCAATATCAATCCAGCGATGAGGCGGATGGGATTGTCTTCAAAGCTCCTCGAGGCAGCGATAGCCTCACTGAAGGATCGCGTCAAAGGGCCCGATGCAGGGTTTGCTTTGGAAGCACAGATTCGCCATGAAAATAAAGCGAGTTTACGATGCTTTCAAAGGGTCGGGTTTACTCAGGCTGAAAACGACGAGCATTTTTATTACCTTCGCGTCTCCCTTACGTGACCCCAGATATTTTTGCCTGCTCAGTTATTCTACAAGCTCCCAACTTAATGGCGTTCCGCGCTTAATTGGCACCCTGGCTGTACGCTTCAAGATATCCTCAAAATGCTTGGGAGCAAGTCCATCACTGGGGCGTATAACTCGAACATTGTGTGCGGTGAACGGTTCTCCTGCCTCTACATCCTTTACCACGAAGATCGAGCGGCGAAAGCGTTTGCTCTTCGCTTCTGACTCAGTTCCTTCGTAGCAGATTCGTCCGAGACCGAGAAATGCCCGCTCTGTCTCCTGCACTAGCGCGAGCATCTCATGTGGTTCAAGAGAGAATGCTGCATCGACTCCTCCCTCAGCGCGCGAAAGGCAGAAATGTTTTTCGATCACGCGGCTGCCGAGAGCGACCGATGCGACGGCGACCCCAACACCGAGGGTATGGTCTGAGATTCCCACGATCACGTTATGCATATCTCTCAAATGGGGAATCGTGAGAATATTGCTATTCTCTGGAGAGGCTGGGTAAGAGCTTGTGCACTTCAGCAGGATAATCTGATCGTTTCCACACCCTCGAATCGCTTTAACAGCTTCATCAATTTCTGCGAGCGACGCCATGCCTGTGGACATGATGATGGGCTTTCCTGTTTTGGCGACTCGCTGGAGGAGCGGAATATCGGTATTCTCAAAGGAGGCTATTTTGTACACCTCAGCGCCGAGGGATTCGAGGAAATCTACCGCGCTTGCATCAAATGGGGTGCTGAACGGTATCATGCCGTGAGACCGGGCCCGTTCGAAGATCGGTGCATGCCACTCCCACGGCGTGTACGCCTCTTGGTAAAGTTCGTATAACGAGCGACCTTTCCACAGGGGTAAATCAACGACGAACCGGCTATCCGACATATCCAGCGTCATTGTGTCGGCGGTGTAGGTCTGCAGTTTTAACGCGTGGCATCCGGCCTTCGCCGCTTCGTCCACGATCTGGAGAGCTCGGTCGAGCGATTGATTGTGATTGCCGGACATCTCTGCGATCACAAAAGGAGCATGTTGTTGTCCAACTAAGCGAGCACCTATTCGGATATCGAGTAAAGCCATGAGTTATCCTAGTTTAGTAATCTCCTCCATTGCGTCTACCACCCGCCGCGGGCCCGCGCAATCACACAGTTCGGCGCATCGTGTATGGAGTGCTTGGCGAAGCGGCAGATCGCTGAGCAATTCAAGGGCTCGGCCCATGAACTCATCGACAGGATGGGAGCGGATGTCTCCCAGATAGATCGCGGCTTGTTTCCGTGCAAGTGCTGTGGCGACCTGAATCTGATTGTCTGCCGCGGTGATGAGAGCCATCGGAAGCCGTTGCAGCGCTAGTTCCCATGCGGTGCTACCAGCCGCCGAAAAGACGACGTCGCTCCACTGGTAATGGTCTATGATACGATTGGTGAATGGCACGATCTCCAGGTTACAGGAGGAGGGGATGGTTATGGCGTCGAGTGAGTCGCGATGTCGATAGGCGCCACCGAGAATGACACGAACTGAGCGATTGTTGAGGCATCCAGTTTTTGCGAGGACACTGAGCATCTGAGCGGTGATGTTGTGAGTGTCGGCACCGCCGAACATAAGTAATACGTTACTCGCCTCGCTCCTTACTTGAATAGGGTTCGCGTGACGAAACGCCTGTCGCACCAGCAGATAGCGACTGCCGAGAAGTAGCTTCGATGAGGAAGCGTTCAGATATTGTGAGTGATGCTCCGCGTCTAAGTTCTGATTGAGAATGATATCGGCGTCGAAGGAATCGAGGACGCCATCGTCAAGGGCGAGAACTTTCGCGCGCGTTCCTGCGCGAAGCTCCGACTGGTAGCGTAGGTCGAACTCGTATCCATCAAGAACTATCCACTGTGCGTCGAGATGTTGAGCGAAACGGGCCAGCTCGCGCGCGTCGCCGATCCCCGAATAGCTGGGCTCAAGCATGTGAATCCGGCTGGATGGGATGCCGAGAGTTTCCAGGGGGGCCTTAGTATCCGGATAGACAAGAAAGTGAGGGTCGTACAGTCGAGCCGAGAGCTCTTCAGAGAGTGCAAAGCATCGGATAGCATGGCCGAATCCGATCGCAGCCGAGGCGTCGAATCGGAAGAGGATGGTAGGCCTTGTTGCACGGTTCACGGAGTCCACACCTGTGTTAGATGCGGCCCAGAGGGAGTCGGAGGGGGCAAAAAGCACTCGACCAAAATCAAACCCAGTTAGAGAAATCAGATGGTTACGACGGTCGCATCGGGGGGTAAAAACCACCTGTATCCGATGGCGCCCATCAGGGGGCCGGGAACATCTTATCCGTACGTACATTGTGGTGATATTTTCTATGGCGAAGCCTTTCAAACCGATCCCTTACGGACGCCAAACGATTACGGCGGAGGATGTCGCCTGCGTTGTCGACACCTTAGGGTCAGATTTTTTGACCTCCGGTCCTCAGGTGAGTCTATTTGAGGAGGAGTTGGCTTCGCTCGCAGGGGCTAAACACGCCATCGCTTGTTCTAATGCGACCGCAGGATTGCATCTCGCCTGTATGGCGCTTGATCTCCCGTCCGGGGGGCTGGCCATCACCACACCCATAACATTCGTTGCATCTTCGAATTGCTTTGAATACGTGGGTCTGCGAAGCGACTTTGTTGATATCGATCCGAAGACTCGTTGTCTCTCGGTTGATGCGCTGGAGAAATATTGCCTTACCAAGGAGATCCCGCAGGTTGTAGTGATGGTGAGTTTTGCTGGGGTGCCTGCGGACCTACCCCGCGTTTTTGCGCTCTCGCGTCGTTTCGGGTTCAAGGTCATAGAGGACGCAGCACACGCCATCGGTTCCCGCTACGTCAGTGATGGAGCGTGGCATCATTCTGGCGGGTGTGCTCATTCGGACCTCGCCGTCTTTTCCTTTCATCCCGTAAAGACCATTACGACCGGAGAGGGTGGAGCTGTTTTGACAAATGATGATGAGGTTGCGAAGCGGCTCAGGCGTCTTCGGTCGCATGGGATAGAGCGAGGGCAAGCGCACATCCCTAAAGGGGAGGGCGCGTGGTACTACGAGATGCTAGAGCTCGGTTTTAATTATCGTATAACCGATATTCAGTGCGCGCTTGGGCGCTCTCAACTCCGACGGCTTGCCTCAATCAAGGGTCGAAGAAGAGAGATAGTCGACCACTATACCCGTGCATTAAGTAGTGTTCCGGGCCTTACTCCACCGGTGTGTCCGGCTGATACCGACCCCTGTTTTCATCTCGCGGCGGTTGAGCTTCCAGGCGGTGCCTCTGATCGGAAACGAATATACGAGCACCTTGTGGCTCGTGGAGTGCAGCCCCAGGTGCATTATATCCCCGTGTACTGGCACCCTTACTACCGTCAAAAATATGGGTATGCCCCTGGTAAGTGTCCTCACGCAGAGGAGTACTATGCGCGATGCCTGAGCCTTCCGCTCTATGAGGGACTCTCAGACACAGAGGTTGCGTATGTCATCGATACGCTTGTGGACGCGATCGGCCCCGTCAATGCCGCCGGTTTCTAACCGGAGACCTTCGACCTACAAGCGAGGGCACACACACACACTCTCTCTCCCACAACTAGCTTGCTCGCTCCCCTAGGGCGTAGGATGAGGCGTTGCAACGGGTGGAGTTCCGACGACGGGGAACAGTCCAATAGCTACCGGAACCTCATCCGTGCCAGGAAAGTTCTCCTCTCTAACAGCACCCGCATGCCCCTGAATCTCCCCCGAGATGTACATACTCGATGAACCTCCGCCATCGAAGTTGAGAGCTTCGACACATCCAATCTGGGGTTGTGTGAGAACATTTTGGAGTTGATGAAGAGAACCGCCGAAAACCCCTGAGGTCACGCGAAAGATCGAAACGCGTTGTTGTTCATCGATGCAGATCCCAGAGAGGTTTGAGGAGCGCGAGGATTCTTTCAGCCCCTCAACGATTGCTCCCTTGCTCACGAGTCGCGGCCCAGCTTGAACCGCTTCAACGACACCCTCGGTGGAAAATCCATCCCGATGAGCAACGCCGACCAACTTCGGAGAGACAAAAAGGATGCCCGTTAGCAATCCTCCCCCTTTGTGGATCTTTTGATGAATTATCCCTCGGCTGATGACAAGACCGAGTGGCTTTCCCTGCTCGTCGAAAAAGTTTGCGTTGACGCACGCCACCGCTCCGGAGGCTTTGCAGAGAGCTTGAACCGTAGCGTGTTTCCAGCCGAATTCGGAGGCGCGAATGGTCGCTATGCGATGGCTTTGCATGTCCGATCTGACGATGGCTATGGAAGAGGAGATAATGGAATCGCCGTTTATCTTGAAGTTCGTTTGCTCGAGACCGCTGCCCAGCTTCTCCCATGTCGGAGGCTCGATGAGCGTTTGTGCCAGACCCGGAAGCGCAAAGCTACATAGGGTGCTGGTGATGAGCAGTGCACACCGCATGAAAGATTTGAGAGCCGCAACCGCTGGTGAATCTTTCATGGTTGAGAACCCGTTATCTCAGTGAGTGTCTCCGAATGAGGCATTCAAGCTCTTCGTGGAGGGGCTCTTCCCGTCGAGTGCGTCCTCGATCTTTCCGTTGAATTCGTCATTAAACTTCGTAAGGAAACTTCGGACCGGCATCACGAGCGCATCGCCAAGTGGACAGATCGTGTGTCCCATAATCTGATTGCAGATGGAATGGAGCATCTCGATATCACCGGGAGCGCCTTCGCCACCGTTGATTCGCCGGAAGGTCTTTTCTACCCAGTGACCACCCTCTCTACACGGAGTGCACTGACCGCATGACTCGTGCGCATAAAAGTGAGCCAGATTCTGGATCGCGTCAACCATGTCGACGGTATCATCGAGGATGATAACCCCGCCTGAGCCGAGGAAGGTGCCGAGCTTGGCCCATCCCTCATAATCCATCACGGCATCCTCGATATCCTCCGCGCGAAGGATAGGCGTTGAGGACCCTCCCGGAATTACCGCTTTCAGTTTTCGACCGTTAAGCATTCCTCCGCACTCCTCTTCAAGGAATCGCTTGAAGGGGTATCCCATCTCAATCTCGTATACGCCGGGCTTGTTGATGTGACCCGACGCAGAGATGAGCTTTGTGCCTTTCGATTTCTCAGTACCGATCGCTGCGTACGCGTCGGCGCCGTTGTGTATGATCCAAGGCACCGCGGCGTAGGTTTCGACGTTGTTTACGATGGTAGGACTGTTGTAGAGACCGAGCACCGCAGGAAAGTAGGGAGGCTTAAGACGAGGTTGCCCTTTTTTGCCCTCTAGCGATTCGATGAGTCCCGTCTCCTCTCCGCAAATGTATGCTCCAGCCCCACGGTGAACGACGAGGTCCAGTGAGTAATTGCTCCCGAAGATATTTTTCCCAAGGTATCCCTTTGCGTAACATTCGTTCACAGCTTTTTTAAGTTGTGTGTAGGGATAGGCGTATTCTCCGCGGATGTAGACGCACATCCAATTGCTTTGGACCGCGAGCGCCGCGATCATCATGCCCTCAATAACGGCGTGGGGGTTCCGCTCCATGAGAAGGCGATCTTTAAAGGTGCCAGGCTCGCTCTCATCCGCGTTGCAAATAATGTAGGTTGGTTTGCCGGTATTGCGAGGAACAAAGCTCCACTTCATTCCCGCTGAGAAGCCCGCGCCGCCCCGGCCACGAATACCGGATTTCTTTACCTCCTCGATGATAGCGAGGGGGTCCATAGAGAGAGCTTTTCGAATGGCTTGGTACCCACCTCGACTCTCGTACCCTGGGAGGGTGTGTTGGTCGGGCTGCTTGATATGCTCTAGCAAAATTTGGCGGTGCTGTCCCACGAATGCTCTCTTCAAGTAAAGTAAACCTAACGCCTCTTCTCTCTTTCTCTCTTTCCTAGGTGACTCCGTGTAAACTTCTGCAAAGACGAGCTTTTCAGAGTTCGACACAGAGGTGCACAGTGCCGAGCAGACTCGGTACCGTTCCTGTCACCTGGTGCGTGAAAGGACGTTCAGATTGAGACAATAGTCGAACCGTCAAAAGGTCGCAATCTTTGGTTATTCGGCTACTTGGACCGAAATCGACTGCTGATCTTCGGCTAGGAACTCCGGCTTTGAGATATTAAATTCGAGGGTATCCGCGATCCCAGGGTCGTCCACATCGGCGTCTACCTCGACGAGGCCGTCCTGAACGGCTGATTTTCCGACCAGCTGAAGCTCGACCGTGCCCCCCTCTCCTGAGTACTCTTGACCCGCTCGTCGAAAGAGCTTCTGAGGCAGATAGAACACCAGATACACAGACTCCTCATCTGATGTGACCGCATTGACTCGTGGCTTAATGGAGGTCTCTTTTTCGTCTATGACGAGTGTCCCCGAGTTGGAAACGTACACCAGCCCCTCGGGATATCGGAATTTGAGAGCTATACCGTTTTCGTGCACGTCGCTCACCTCTACGCGGACGAGCGTCCTATCGCCCGAATCGAGAGAGGAAGGGTTGAGGGACATGCTCACATTTGCGGCTCCGGAGAAGTCACTCGAGTCGTCTCCTCCGCCCCCTCCACATCCGACCATAGCTGAGGCGGCCATCGAGGCGAGTAGCACCGTTTTGAGCAACGAGGAGCGCATGAAGTTTCCTATCAAAAGAGCCCGGCGTTGAAGCGCCGTGGGGCGTCAAGGGGGTCCCCGAACCGGACTCCTCTTTAGGGGTATAATGAGTTTTGAGCGTCGACGCCAGATGGTTTCGGTTTAGGCGTCGGGTGAAGGGGTATCCCATTCCCGTATGAAAGAGCCCCAGCGGGTGGCCTCATAGGAGGCGCAACTCTCCGCCGGAACTCCGACGCACGTATATCCGTGAGCGTGGGCAACCTCGTTTAAACTATCCCAATCAGAGGCCAGACATACCACCGTACCGTTAAGGGGGCCGATACGGGGGAAGAGGGCAATAAAGCGATGTTCGTCCGGTCCTCCCTCATTGAGGATAAACGGGCTGGTTATCGAGAGGTTAAAATCTGTCGCCGCGCGCTGGCAGCATGCCGCGAGGCGGATGGTATGAATCTTGTGCCAGTCGATCTCTGCGACCATGGATCAGTTATAGCTGACGTTGATGTCGACATAGCCGTGAGTAAGGTCACAACCCCACGCCCGGGCCCGTCCCTTTCCGACGTTCAAGTTGAGTTGGATAGGGACGTCACGCACAGACATGAGCTTTCGAATCCTCTTACGGTCATGGGCAACGATCTTCCCGCGACGCATCACTGGGGCTCCGGCGAATGTAAGGTCAACCCGCGATGGATCTACCTTGAGTGAGGGGTCTTTCCCGGCAGCCGCGAGCACTCGCCCCCAATTGGGGTCCGCGCCGTGAATGGCGGTCTTTACGAGAGGGGAGTTAATGACGTTCATCGCTACCCGCCGAGCCTCCTTCTCGTTTCTGGCTCCGAGCACCTCCACTTCGATGAGTTTCGTGGCTCCCTCGCCGTCCGCTGCGATCTGCTTGGCGAGATTTTGACACGCGAGTGTGAGGAGATTAGTGAACGCTCTTTTGTCCGATGCCGATGAGATCTTTCCTCCCTTTTCACCGGTCGAGAACACCATGACGGTATCATTAGTCGATGTATCCGTATCGACGGAGGTCATATTGAAGGAGTCGTTCACTGCGCTCGTGAGGGCATTCTGCAAAGTCTTGGAATCAACTTTGGCGTCGGTAACGAGAAAGGCCAGCATCGTCGCCATATTTGGCGCAATCATGCCGGAGCCCTTGGCGCAGCCTGCCACGGATATGCGCTGTCCGTTGATCGTTGTTGATACATAGACCTCCTTCTGAGTCAGGTCGGTGGTCATGATAGCTTTTGCTGTGGCATCTCCATTGCGCGCTTTGGGATTTGCCAAGAGTTTCTCCAGGCCCGCCTCTACCTTATCCATGGGAAGCAGCTTGCCGATAATTCCTGTGGATGCCAGAGCAACCTCGTGTGGTTTGATGTTGAGATGTTTCGCTGCAAGTTTGGCTGTCCTCTGCGCGTCACGCATCCCCGCGGCCCCGGTGGCAGCGTTCGCACAACCGGAGTTCACAATGAGAGCTTTTAAGGTGCCGCGCTTCATCGATCTCTTGGTATGGATGAGCGGAGGTGCTGCGAAGGCGCTGCGAGTGAACACTCCCGCGCTCCCATACGCGTTCGGAACAAAGATAAAAGCGAGGTCGTTTTTGCCGTTGGCTTTGATGTGAGCGGCGATTCCGGAGGAGAACACTCCCTTGAGGGAGGTGATATTTTTTGTGGCCATGGGCGGTTGGTAGCACACCTTGAAAGGTGAGGGTAGTGAAACTCGAGTTGACGTCGTGATGGGTCGAACGCCAGCAGGGGTGCTGAGAGGGGCTTAGGCGAACTCAAGGGGCAGAGTTGGTTTTGTTGAGGGCCCGGTAAGGGAGCGGCGGTTGACATCCTTGGGAATCCTTCCTGATGCCCTCTGGTCTCGAGGGGAGAGGCCAGGTCAAAGGAGGAAGGTGAGCTGTTTACGGTGAGTTGGGGTGGCTTTCTAGCTACCCTGGAAAGGATATCTAGGTGTGCAACACCACACCCCCTTCAACCCTTTGATCTCCCTAGGCCGTTCGGCTATAACCTGTTGGGATTCGCGAGTTTAGGGTGCCGTTGGAGCGCGGAGTAGGAGGCTCGTCACGTATCGGTAGAGGCCGTTTGTGAATACTCTCACTTTCGAATCGTGCTGAGGAAGTCGGTAAGAGCGCTGTAACGCCACGGAACGACCGTTTCTCAGACATCCATCTAAAAGGAGACTGTACATGAACATCGCGGTTGTCGGAACGGGATACGTAGGGTTGGTGGCGGGAGCCTGTTTCGCGGAGACTGGCAACGACGTTATCTGTGTTGATATCAACCAGAAAAAAGTTGACGCGCTAAAGGCGGGTCAGATCCCAATCTTTGAGCCGGGATTGGAAGATCTTGTCAAAAGTAACTCGAAGGCTAAGCGGCTCTCCTTTACCACCTCTATTAAAGATGCCGTTCATTCCTCCGACATAATTTTCATCGCGGTAGGGACCCCGCAAGATGAGGATGGCTCCGCGGATCTAACGCACGTTCTCGCTGTGGCCCGAGCTATCGGGGAGCACATGAACGGACCAAAGATCGTCGTTGATAAGTCGACGGTACCGGTGGGAACCGCTGACCTTGTGAAGCTCGAAATTGAGAAGATGTCCAAATTTCCGGTGGAGGTAGTGAGTAACCCTGAGTTCCTGAAAGAGGGTGCGGCCATTGATGACTTCCTTCGTCCGGATCGGGTTGTTGTCGGTGTGGCAAGTGAAAAGTCCGCCGCCGTCATGCGTGAGCTGTATGCTCCATTTGTCCGAACGAATAATCCAATTCTTGTTATGGATATTCGCTCCGCTGAGATGACCAAATATGCAGCGAACGCGATGCTCGCGCTGCGAGTTTCATTCATGAACGAGATTGCGAATCTGTGTGAACAGGCCGGCGCGGACATTAGTAAGGTTCGAATAGGGATAGGAACAGACTCGCGCATCGGCATGAGTTTTATCTTCCCGGGTATTGGATACGGAGGCTCTTGCTTCCCCAAGGATGTTCAGGCCCTCATTCGCACCGGCAAGGACCACGGTGTAGATCTCCTCATCTCCCGATCTGTTGAGGAGGTGAACAAAAATCAGAAGAAGCTCATGGTTCGCAAGATCATAGAGCACTTTGGAGAGAGCAAGGTGAAGGGAAAGACCTTCGCGTTATGGGGCTTGGCGTTTAAGCCCAAGACTGATGACGTGCGCGAGGCACCAGCTCTCTCTATCTGCTCGGAGCTCGTGAAGCTCGGAGCAAATGTACGAGCATATGACCCAGAGGCGAACGGCACCTTTAGGGAAAAGTTCGGTGAGCACGCCCAGGTTGAGTACTTTGACAGTAACTACGACGCGTTGAAGGGAGCTGACGCTTTGGTTGTGTGTACCGAGTGGAACGCGTTCCGGCAGCCCAACTTCAAAAAGATCAAAGCAGATCTCGTGTCGCCAGTTATTTTTGACGGGCGAAACATTTACGAAGTTGCCGACATGCGGGCACATGGGTTTACCTACTATAGTGTGGGACGACCTGCGGTGACGTGGTAGACCTTGTATTGATACCTGAGGAAAGGAGCATATGGCGCGAGTGGTAGTAAGTGGAGGAGCGGGGTTTATCGGATCGCATCTGTGTGATGTGCTGCTCGCCCAAGGACATGAGGTGATGGCGGTGGATAACCTATTCACCGGAGCGAAGAGAAACATTCGTCACATGATATCGAACTCGAACTTCGAGTTCATTCGACACGATGTTACTGAGCCGATTCTGCTTGAGTGTGATCAGCTCTACCATCTTGCATGTCCGGCTTCTCCTGTTCACTACCAGTACAATCCGATTAAGACGATCAAGACGAACGTAACCGGAACGATAAATATGCTCGGAGTCGCCAAGCGAACTCGGGCGCGCTTCCTCCTTGCGTCAACCTCCGAAGTATACGGCGATCCCCTTCAACACCCTCAAAAGGAGTCGTATTGGGGGAATGTGAACCCTGTTGGTCCCCGAAGCTGTTATGACGAAGGGAAGCGTGTGGCTGAGACCTTGACGATGAGCTACCAGGACCAGGGGCATGTCGACACTCGAATCGTGAGAATCTTTAACACCTATGGTCCTCGGATGTTGTTCAACGACGGGCGGGTGGTTTCTAACTTCATCGTGCAAGCCCTCAAGGGCCAGGATATCACCGTATACGGCGAAGGAGAGCAGACACGGTCCTTCTGTTACGTTGATGATCTCGTGGCCGCGTTTGTTGCGATGATGAACAAAGATAACTTTTGTGGGCCAGTCAACCTCGGGAATCCCAACGAGATGACTATCAAGGCGCTTGCCGAGCGCGTCATCAATCTCACGGGCTCAAAGTCAAAGATAATTCACAAGCCTCTTCCCAAGGACGACCCTACCCGCCGTCAGCCTGACATCTCCCTTGCCAAGAAGGAGTTGGATTGGGAGCCGAAGGTTGATCTCGACTCGGGACTCAAGAAAACCATCGCTGATTTTGAGGAACGCTTGCGTAGTGGTGAAGAGCCGCGCTAAGTGCGTCCAGTTTTAAAGTAGTGCACATCGTGACGCCCAGAGACAAAATACGCAATTTTAGCATCATCGCTCACATCGATCACGGCAAGTCCACGCTCGCCGATAGAATTCTTGAGGCCACCGGGGCTCTTCAAGCTCGCGAGATGCAGGCGCAGTTCCTCGATAAGCTTGATCTGGAGCGAGAGCGTGGCATTACGATCAAAGCTCAGACAGTTCGGTTGTCCTACAAAGCTCAGGACGGGGAGACCTACCAACTCAACCTGATCGATACGCCCGGGCATGTCGATTTCAACTATGAGGTGTCTAAGAGCCTCTCCGCATGTGAGGGCGCTCTGTTGGTTGTCGATGCGTCGCAAGGAGTTGAGGCCCAGACGCTGGCTAATGTGTACCTGGCGATTGAGAACGATCTTGAAATCATTCCGGTGATTAACAAAATTGATCTGCCAAACGCTAATCCTGACCGGGTTAAGGAAGAGGTCGAGTCAGTTATTGGGCTCGATACCTCGGATTCGCTCCTTATAAGCGCCAAGACGGGAATCGGAATTCAGGACCTGTTGGAGGCGATCGTAAAGAGGGTCCCCCCGCCTAAGCGCGGATCGATCGACAATCCGCTGAGGGCGCTCGTGTATGATTCGTGGTTCGACCCATATGTTGGTGTTGTCGTCCAGGCACGAATTATCGATGGGCGATTGAAGGCTGGAGATAAAGTTAAGTTTCTCTCGACCGACACAGAGTACGATGTGTACAAGCTGGGGGTGTTTACGCCGCATGCGCACGAGGTTGCTGAACTTGAAAGTGGACAGGTGGGCTACTTTTCCGCCGCGATAAAAAACCTCAAAGATGTACGGATAGGAGACACCGTAACCCACGCCAAAGAGGAGGGGGTCGAGCCTCTTCCAGGGTTCAAGGAGGTTCGGCCGATGGTGTTCGGTGGTCTCTTCCCTGTGGATGCCGATGACTACGGCAATCTGAAGAGCGCCCTCGAGAAACTGAGCCTGAATGACAGTGCCTTTACCTTTGAGCCTGAAACATCAGCTGCGCTCGGATTCGGATATCGGTGTGGCTACCTCGGACTTCTCCATATGGAGATCGTGCAGGAGCGTCTCGAACGCGAGTTCGAGTTGAACCTCATCACAACAGCTCCCTCCGTGGTCTACAAGATGGTGCTCACGGACGGTGCTGTGGTGGATGTCGATAACCCGACTAAGATGCCTGATGTAGTGGATATTGAGCGAATTGAGGAGCCGATTGTGGCCGCCACTATTCACTGTCCAAAAGAGTATGTAGGTAACGTTCTTAAGTTATGTGAGGAGCGTCGCGGCGTTCAGAAGGATATCTCCTTCCATGGAATGGAGCGTGCCGTCATTCAATACGAGCTTCCCCTAAATGAGATAGTGTTAGACTTCCATGACCGCCTTAAGTCTATGACAAAAGGTTATGCCTCCTTCGACTACGAGATAGTGGGGTATTCCGAGGCGGACCTTGTACGCCTGGACATTAAGTTGAATGGAGATCCGGTCGATGCCTTAGGTATCATTGTTCACCGAAGTAAGGCATTTTTCCGTGGACGCGAGTTAACGGAGAAGCTGAAGGAGCTTATCGACCGCCAGATGTTTGAGATAGCTATTCAGGCCTGTATCGGTGCGAAAGTGATCGCTCGTAGTACCGTGAAAGCGTTGCGTAAGAACGTGACTGCCAAGTGTTACGGCGGTGATATTTCTCGAAAGAGGAAGCTGCTTGAAAAGCAGAAAGAGGGAAAGAAACGGATGAAGCAGATCGGTAAAGTTTCGATACCTCAGGAAGCCTTCCTCGCTGTGCTGAAGCTAGGGGATGAAAAATAACAGAAAAAAGGATTCCGACCTTGCGGAGATTCGGGCGGTGAAGGACAGGTCGCCGCGAGTCTTCGCGTTTGGGGACATCCACGGTTGCAACGACGAGCTTAAAACCCTGCTCCATTCCCTCCGTTCACAACACCAAACCACCAAAGCTGACCAATTCATATTCATCGGGGACTTCATTGATCGAGGGCCGGATTCCAAAGGGGTTATTGATACGTTGTTGGGGTGGAAAGCGGAGTATCCTAAGACCGTTTTCCTGAAAGGTAATCATGAGGATATGCTCTTAGGCTTCCTGGGCATGGGTGGCAGTTCAGGAGACGTATACCTCATGAATGGGGGGAACGAATTTTTTAAAAGCTACGGTATTGAGCCCACTGGGCCTCTTTCGGAGGTCGCCAAGAGTCTTCCTCCTGAGCATCTTCGCTTTTTGACCTCTCTCGAGACGGGGGTTTCGATCGGGGAGTTTTTGTTCGTCCATGCCGGTATACATCCCGGTCGGGAATTGAACGATCAGAAAACGCACGATCTCATGTGGATTCGGGGAGAGTTCATTCCGGTTGAGCATAAGATGGGGAAAACAGTGGTTTTTGGCCATACCCCCTTCGCTGATGTCATGCTCCATATGCCTTTTAAAATAGGTATTGATACGGGCCTGGTCTACGGAAACCTGCTTTCGTGCGTCGAATTAGTCGAGGGCACCGTTTTCCAGGTAGAGCGGGGAGGGGCGCACGTGACCGTTTCCTCTCTGAGAGACCGTTTGAACAGTGGATCTGAGTGAGCATTTATCCTATTGTCGTCCTTGATAATTACGCTCCCCCCAGCGTTATCTCCTAGCCCGTAAGGCCTCTACTGCCCGCGCTGGTGTGATGATGCTGCAGATGAGGTTCGCCCTTCGCTCCCAGGTCAATGTGAGAGAGGCGGTCGTTGAGGGGGTGAGCCAGTTTACTACTAAGGAAGAAGTATGTCGCAACCAAGCGTTGGAATGATCGGTCTGGCAGTGATGGGCTCTAATTTGGCTCGAAACATCGAGAGTCGCGGATTCCCCGTAGCTGTCTACAATCGCACTGGCGAAGTCACCAAAGAGTTCATGGCGAAGTTCGGAACGCACGACGGAAAGCCCGCAGGGTTTGTCGCCTCCTACACTATGGAAGAGTTCGTTACGAGCATGAAGGCTCCTCGCCAGATATTCATCATGGTGAAAGCTGGGGCTGGAACTGATGCAGTCATCGACCAACTCGCACCACTTCTCGATAAAGGAGATATCGTTATCGACGGAGGCAACGCCTACTTTAAAGATACCATACGTCGCGAGAATAAGCTCAAGGCGATGGGGCTTAACTTTCTCGGCATCGGAATCTCTGGTGGCGAAGAGGGAGCGCTTAAAGGGCCAAGTCTCATGCCGGGTGGTCCTCGCGATGCATGGAAGATCGTGGCCCCCCTCCTTGAGAAGATAGCGGCCCAAGCTGATGGTGCGTGCACAAACTATGTCGGACCGGACGGTGCAGGGCACTTTGTGAAGATGGTTCACAATGGAATTGAGTACGGCGATATGCAGCTAATTGCCGAAGCGTACGACATCCTTCGCAACGTCGTAGGATGCAAGCCGGAGGAGCTCGCCTCTATCTTTGGTACGTGGAATAAAGGCGTGCTGTCATCCTACCTCATCGAAATTACTGCAAAGATATTCGCTAAGAAGGATCCTGAAGGTGCTGGGTTCCTGGTAGATAAGATCCTCGATAAGGCCGGACAAAAGGGCACCGGAATGTGGACCGCACAGGTAGCGCTCGACCTCGGTATCTCTATTCCAACCATCTCGTCCGCCGTTGATGCCCGCACCTTGAGTAGCATCAAAGATGAGCGAGTGATCGCCTCAAAGGAATTTAAAGGCCCTGCAGTTGAGGACTTCACGGGTAAGCGCGACGAGTTTATCGCAGCGGTGCATGATGCATTGTACGCCTCGAAGATTATGTCGTACGCGCAAGGGATGAATCTTATCGCTGCCGCTTCCAAGCAGTGGAATTGGGATCTCAAGCTCCACGAGATCGCTGCGATGTGGAAAGGCGGTTGTATTATTCGTGCAAAGTTCCTTGATGAGATCCGCCGCGCGTTCTCGTCGAATCCGGCTCCATCAAATCTGTTGCTCGATTCCTTCATGAAGGCAGAGGTCACGCGGTGTGTGCCTAACCTGAGAAAGGTTGTGGGCACCGCTGTAAGTCGTGGCGTTCCGGTTCTGGGCTTTGCAGCATCGCTTGGGTACTTCGATAGCTTCCGTACGGCGGCGCTTCCTCAGAACCTTACGCAGGCACAGCGGGACTTTTTTGGTGCGCACACCTATGAGCGGACCGATAAGACAGGCGCCTTCCACACCGAGTGGGAGTAAGCTAGAGGCCCCCTAGTCGCGAAACGTGTCGCTCCTCGGCCGGGGGCTCGAATCATCGAATGCTTTGGTGCCCTGAGAACCGCACAGCACCGATATGTCGCGTTGCTCACAACAACTCGCGCGAGCGGTCGTGTGATGGCTGTGGGACGCGTGTATTAGCCGGCGCCTTCTTTCCTCTCCAGAATACCAAGGACCTCACAATGGCTGGTCATAGGGAACATGTCGAAAGGGGCTAGGGTCGCGAGGGTGTAGTCCTGGGTGAGATCGGTAAGGTCTCGAGCAAAGCTCTCCGGATCACAACTCGAGTACACGATAACTGACGGACTAAGCTCTCTCAGCCGCGTGCGAATGTTTTGGGAGAGTCCGCGACGTGGTGGATTAACGATAACGAGGTCGGGCTCATGGAGTAAGGGGCGAGAGAGAAAAGCCTCTACATCCTCGGCCAGAAACGAGGCGTTTGAGGCGGCAAGGCGAGAGGCAGAGCTACGTGCGCTCTCAACCGCCATAGGGGAAACCTCAACACCTGTTACGTGAGGAACAGAGGATGCGATGGAAAGAGAGAATCCTCCAACCCCGCAGAAGAGATCGAGTGCGTGCGAGAACGAGTTCTCTCGGACGTAGACCGAGGCTCGGTGGTAGAGCGCTTTCGCTACCTCGTGGGTTACTTGCATGAATGATTGAGGCATGAAGGAGAGAACGACGTCGTTGTAATGAACATCGATGGAACGTTGCTGGGTGAGTATGTGCTCCTCTGGTCCCTCAAGGACCGCTGCGGGAATAGGTTGTATGTTACAGCTCACAACCCTGATCCATGGATGCTTGGTTTGTAGCTCCATTACTTTCTTGGTTATGCGCGGAATCGCCTCTGAGCTTCTCAGAACGAATCGGAGTATGCCCTCAGACCCGTCGTGGTTGTTCATTACGATAAGGTGCTTGAGCTCGCCTTTTCTCTCCTGGATGGAGTAGGGGGTAAGACCTGCTTCCTTTATTATCACCTTGAGGGTGGCGAAGAGTTTCTGAACCTGTGGCGGAGTAAGGGGGCATTCAGAGAGGTCCTGAGTTGAAAGGTCGGAGCGAACGATTCCAAGCGAGGGAGCCTCAAGGGTACCAGTCACGCTTACCTTGGTTTTGCATCGCGAGCCCCAGGGTGATGGGGGAACATATATCGCCTCGACTACTTTGGGGCTAATCCCACGGTCGGTAAGCACCTTAAGAACCTTGCTCTCTTTGGTCGCAATGCGCTTCCCCGCCTCGACTCCAAGAAGAGCGCATGAACCGCAGGTTCCAGCGGAGAAGTAGGCGCAGGTTGCATGTTCATATGTCGAGGACATAGCCGGATAGTAACGCCCTGGAAAAGCCTTTGCTAGAGATAAGCGGCTTCATCTCACGGCGATCTGCGACCTATCGGTCTTGACGTTGGCTCCATCATGGAAGGATGGAACAAGCGCACCGCACTGTGGAGCGGCGGTTTAGTGAGGAGTATCGGTTTAGTGAACGGGGCAGTTGATGGGGTTTAAACCACAGGAATCGGTTCGAACCGAATACATGTGCTCCTTTGGGGCCCCACATCGTTAAAAATCGTCGCCCTGGACCCACCCCGTGGGCTTGATTCCCCTGGAATCACCCATGGTCCGATGCTAGGCTCCTCTCGCATGAAATTCTATCGCTATCACGCTCTTGGAAACGATTACCTCGTTGTTCGCGCCTCTGAATGTAAGGCTCCGCTCACCCCGGCGCTTTCGCGACGAATTTGTCACCGAAATTTCGGGATAGGTTCGGACGGCATCTTGGTCCATGAAGATTGTGAACCTAGCGTGGCTTTTCGCCTTCGAATTATTAATCCTGATGGATCAGAGGCGGAAAAAAGTGGGAACGGTCTCCGTATCTTTGCGCGCTATTTGTGGGACTCTAAGCTCGTTGCCGACAAGCCCTTCACCGTCGATACGGCTGGGGGGCGGGTCACATGTCTTGTCTCTCAGCAAGGACGTGTTGTAACTGTTGATATGGGGCGCGTCAGTTTTCGGAGCGAGTATATTCCGGTTCAAGGGCAGCCTCGAGAGGTCATGGGGGAGGAGATATCCATCAACGGCACAGCGGTGCGATTTTGTGCTGCAACAGTAGGTAATCCTCACTGTGTGGTACTCAATATTCCATCGACCGAGGAGAGTGCACGAGCGTTCGGCCCGCTCCTCGAAACGCATCCCCTCTTTCCAAATCGAACCAATGTTCAATTTTTGGAGGTGATCGATCGCGCTACCATCTCGATCCAGATCTGGGAACGGGGAGCGGGGTATACCCTTGCATCTGGTAGCAGCAGCTCCGCCGCCGCTGCTGTGGCTCATAAGCTTGGTCTTGTTGATGATCGGATTACGGTCAGGATGCCCGGTGGCACGATACGGATTGATATAGGCCCCGATTTCTCTATTCGGATGGAGGGCCCTGTAACTCGGGTCGCAACTATTGAGCTTGATCCTGAGGCCGTCGAGGACCTTAAGCCCTAGCAGGGTGGTGAAAAACGAAGGCGTTACATCGGAGTTGCAGTCAAGCTATCCAACTGAGCCATGAAAGGTCCTCTTTCATCGCCCGGCTAGACCCTAAGGGGTGATTTAAAAGAAATTGTACGTAATTCCGACAACAAATGAACGGCCCTGAAGCACCTCAGGCTCTATGCCTCTGCTTTGATCGTAGGTGAAGTCTCGGTCAAGTAAGTTATCGATTCGCGCGAATATGCGTCCGTGTTGTTCAGAGAATCGGTAGCTTGTTCCAAGATCGAAGAGCCAGAAGCCGTTTGGATCATCGGTATGAAGAAGTTGCTGATCGCGGTAGGTAGCTTGGGTTGAGACCGAGAAGTGTTTCCCGATGAAGTAACGGTATCCGAAGCGGTATCGCTGGGTTGAGATAGCTGCGTCGATGTCTGTGTTATTGAGCAGGGCGTCGTCCGTTTCAGAGAAACGCTCATACAAAGAATCCGCCGTCAGAACCGAGGTGTCGGTGAGTACGGTGTAGACATAACCGCGCAAGATGTCAGAGTCAGCATGACTATCCTGAAGGCCATAACTACGGGATGGAAGTTGAACGGTCGACTCGCCGTCATACGAGAGGATATTTTGAACTTCCCCGAAGGAGTCGATGATGTGCCGACGGGTATACTGAGCTCCGACGTACATAAAATTCGGATCCTTGAGATCGAGACCGAATCCGAGATTCCGACTCTGAGCGCCACTGAGATCGTTGAATCGCTGATTGATACCCCCTACAAGTGTCGGTTCCAAGCTACTCAGATCCTCGAGAACGGTCTTGTTTGTCGTCTCAAAGTAGGCGAAACGACCGGTGATCCAAGATGAAGGAGTAAGTACCAAGCCGATCTTCGGATCCACTTTGTTGATGGTGTCAGTTCCATCGAGGAATGGTGGCACCTCCGTGAGATCTCGTTCAAGATGATTTGCGCTTACTCCAAGGGTTAACGTCGCATAGCGGGGAGCCTTGAGGGAAAGATACTCGTATACCTCGCCACTCGTTAGATTGCCCGCACTGCTGCTGATAAGGCTCTGTGGAGGAGGGAAATACTCCATGCCGTCAACCGGCGAGTCCTCTCGTCGACTTGAATCGACGTACATACCATCAACACCAGATACCGAATCAAGGTAGTGTGAGGTGTATATTAATTGATTTGAGAGGCTGCTTCGAGCTACCCGTTGTTTAGCACTTTCGTTGAGGTAGGCCTCTGTATCGAATTCGTTCGGTTCTCCAGGAACGTCTACGCCTACCAGCCGCCCGGTATATTCGCTCGTACGCTCACTGTCTCGAGCGTACTCACCCTGCATGAGGAACTTTAGGTTAGTCGCGAAGCGATGGTGATACCCGAGGCGGGCACTCCCTAGATGCGCATCCTCGGAGTAGTCTCCCGACTCAGATCCATTGAGCTCGCGCAATTTGAAGGTCGTATCGATGATAAAGCGGTCCTCGGGATTCGGTTCGTACTGTAGAGCTCCGCGAAACAGGTTATCGCCGAAATAGGATCCGTTTCGGGATCCGTTTGCATAGTACGGACGATAGTTTAAGAGATAGCCGTACTCATCACCCCTGCCTACGGCAAGAAGGGAGCCTGAGATCTGATCGTGGTTGGAGTTCCAGGTAGACTCAATCGCTCTTCGAGTTTCCTTTTTATCAAAGAGTGCGTTGTAGTCTCCTAACGTAGGGAACTCTCCGACGCTGTTGAAGAGGTTGAAGCTCAAAGGCGCGAGCAGGTCGGCGATTCGTTTCTCGGAGAGGTTTGCCTCGGTATCCATGATCGATTGATACGAATCGCCGAGAAGTCTGTGTGCGGAGAAATTTGTGTAGTCGTCCGTAATAGATTTAATAGCTTCAACTCTGGCAGCCTCTGAGAAGCCGAGTTCATTGAAGGTACGAGCGAGGCCAGCGCTTCGGACGCCAAGGTCTCGGTCGAGTAAGAGACTTGAGCGATATACGGCCCGACCTTCATTTCGAGCGATGGATGCCTCCACGTCTCGTAATCCACCTATCGGATCGTTTTCCGCGACCTTCGCGTAGGAACGATAGAGGTACGGGGTGGGATCGTTCGGATCCATCGCAACCGCTGCATCGAACTCTTGGAGCGCTCTTGGCGATTGCTCATCTTCGAAGAAGAGCTTGCCGAGATAGGAGCGATATACCGAAACGGAAGGGTCTAATTGGACCGCTTGAGAGAGTTTATCTTTGGCGGTGGAATAGTCGCGATTATGAGCGCTTATAAGCGACGATCCGAGGTAGGGGAGGG
This sequence comes from Pseudomonadota bacterium, assembly GCA_041178185.1. Taxonomy (GTDB): domain Bacteria; phylum Bdellovibrionota_C; class UBA2361; order UBA2361; family OMII01; genus OMII01. Next base: position 42,498 of record JBEGVS010000065.1, on the reverse strand, counting down.
ACTGTGAGGGATCCTGGCGGGTGGCGGATTCGAAGAGATCCTGCGCTCGTTCGTACTCCTTGTTGGCCAGGGCCGCAAAGCCGGCGAGCGTCGTTGACATTGAGCCGGAACCGAATCGAGCTGAGCGTTGTTCGATCAGGTTAGTCGCTTCCTCATACCGATCCGCAGAAAGGAGGAGTTCAGAGCTTCTATCCAGAAAGATCGGCTCGGTTGGAAATCTCTCTCGTGCGGTCGTGGTGATATCGATTGCGTCATCAAGCGCTCCGGAGCCCTGCGCTATGTACGAATGGAGGAGTGCCGCGTTGGCTAGCCCGGGTAGTTTCGATTCAGCTTGCTCTAGGTGAGCTTGTGCGGCGTGCAGATCGTTTGCTTGGAGAGCTGAGAATCCGAGTAGGAGAAGCCGGAGCGCATTGTCTCGATCGCTAAGAGACGTGCCTAAGCGTGAGAGGATAGACTTGGCGGCTGAGGTATCGCCTACCTGCCAGAGGGCGATCGCCGTAAGGATCTGCGTACGTGGAAGAGATTGTACCTCCCGAGGGAGGCCCTGCAGTTGGGCGTACAGGGTGCTTCCATTTCCTGCGTGTGTGATGGCTTGGGTTAGTTGTTCGACACACCGCGAGGAACATGTGGAATCGGGAGCCGGTACGAGGTCGTGGGTGGTAACGATGAAGGGGAACCGGATCATCCACTGTACGGCATCAGCTGGTTTTACCAGTATCGTTTTGGTGAGCGAGAGACCCTTCCGAGCGGTAATGCTCTCTCCAGCGGTTCCGCTTTCCTCCCCTTTGGAATTGGAAGCTTTTATGGATCCGTGAAGTACGTCGAAGCGTGTTTGGTCATCGCTCACGTCGACAATCAGTTCTGTGCCATAAATGGCGGCGGTTGCATAAGGTGTTTTAATCGAGGGTTCTGTTCGTGAACCGCGAGAGAAGAAGAATGCGCGCCCCTTGTGTTGTGTCATTTCCGGACGCGTCGCATCGCCTACTGAGTTAAAGGTGAGCGCGGAAAGGCGGCCAATTCGGACGAGGGCGCCATCAACGAATTTGAACGCCGCTTGACCATCGCCCCCAGTCCTTACGGTATCACCTTCATTGAGGGGGTCGCCGGTGGCCAGAGGGCTCCAGGCGGTCGCACTGTGTCGACGAACCTCGACCGACCCCTCGGCGAGGTACACCTTTGCCACGGGTTGGCCTTCACCCCATGCGGGAAGGGTCCAAGTCCCCCACACGATGAGCGCGAGGACACTCAGCCCTATATGTTTCAGTAGTTTAGGCATGGTAGGTGCGTTTCTCCCCTGCCGATGAGATGCCTCAAAAGTAGGCGCAGCTTCAGATAAATGAATTTTAGTCCGAATGTTTGGCCCGGATTAGGCCGATAGACCTGATGAGGCAGTGCGTAGAAAAGGGAGTGCAAGGCACGGGCATGGGGTCAGTGGTTGGGGGGTCATCAGAGCACCTTCCTGAGGGACATATCATCGGTAACCGCTATCGGATCCTCCGCCCACTGGGTATGGGAGGAATGGCATCGGTGTATCTCGCCGAGGACCTGGTGCTTGGAGAAACCATCGTTGCGATGAAGGTCCTGCGTCGGGGACGCAACTTCAGGGACGAAAATATTCAGCGCTTCCTTCGGGAGGTACGGCTCACACACAAGATTAATCACGAGAATGTGGTCCGAACGTTCGACTTCGGACAGGACGGAGATACGCTCTTCTACACCATGGAGTATCTGTCCGGTGTGACACTTGATGCACTTCTCATCGAACCGAACTTCCCGATACAAAGAGCCTTGAGCATCGCGGCGCAAATTATGCGAGGGCTCTCGGCCATTCATTCGGTCGGAGTGATACATCGAGATTTAAAGCCCGCTAACATCATCATGGACGATAGCGGCAAGCTCAAGATCGCGGACTTCGGAATCGCTCGGGGTGGCGCGTCGATGATCACAGCGGATTCAGGGGAGATTATCGGCACGATAACCTATCTCGCACCTGAGACCCTACTTGGGGAGGAAGCGACCGCCGCAGTTGATTACTATGCGCTTGGCGCTATTGTGTACCAGCTCTTAACGCAACGGGCTCCTATTGATGATGACGTGCCCGCGAGACTGTTGCTGCGAAAGGTTGAGGAGGCTCCTCGTGATCCGCGGGAGCTTCGTGCGGATATCCCCGAGTGGTTGGCTCAAGGATTGATGGGACTCCTTGAGGTTGAGCCAAAGATTCGTATGAAGGCGGTCACATACTTCGCTTCCTCTTTGGACACTTATGCCCCAAGGTCGTCGAAGGATACCCTCGTAGGTAATCTCGCCTCCGATACGTTGACGATCGACAAGATTCAAATTGATAAGCCGCTCCGTACCAGGTTGCTAGGAAGGGGAACTCACGGCTCGCTGCTGACTAAAATAACACTCTCCGTAGTAGCTGCGATATGTATGGTTCCGCTTTGTTTTTCGGATATCTCCGTAAAAACTGAATTGGATCACCTCAACACGCTCTTTCAACTTCGGGGCGAAAAGACTCCCCGCGAAGATATCGCAGTTATCAGTATTGATGAGCAGAGCTATTCCAATCTCTCAGTGCCTCTTACCTCGGCATGGCCACGAGAGCTCCACGCCAAACTACTTCGTAAGCTGGAGTCGTATGCACCAAAGAAGATAGTTTTCGATGTAATCTTTGCGGATACATCATCGAATGCCGCCGTTGACGAGGAGCTCGCGACAGCAATCGGGAGAGTCCCGACCATCCTAGGCGCGACCACTGGGCTCTCTCTCCAAGCAACCATCAATGGATCCTATCAGCTCGAACAGCTCATTCGTCCAGCCGATATCTTTGCGCAAAAAGCCTTAGGGATAGGGAACGTTGTGTTGCCCATGTCCTTTGGGCGTATTCGAGGGATCTCACTGCAACGTTCGGACATGTTTCCCGATCTCCCAACGCTCGCCGAAGCAGCGAGTGGTATAGGTCAGGAGGAGCAGCCTCGCCCTGATGCTCGCTCACTCCTCAATTTCTATGGTCCCTCCCGCACGATACCAACGGTGCCATACTACATGGTGATATCGGAGGAGAGCGCTCTTCCCGCGGACGTATTTAAAGACAAGATAGTTTTCGTAGGTCTCAATCTTCGAAGTCGAACGGGGCCCTCGCAACAAGAGGCTTTCATAACTCCATACGACTCCATGACGTTCGGTACGGAGATTCATGCGACCGCTGCTTCGAACCTTCTCTCCAAGGATTGGATTCAGCGATTCGCTTCCTTCAGAGAGGTCGGTGTACAGGCGATGCTAGCAGGTTGTCTATCCCTGCTTATTCTCGTTGCATCCCGATCTATGCTCATAGCCTATGTTACTGGCAGCGTGATCGGAGCGCTTGCGGTGCAATACCTCGCCTTCCTTTTAGGGGTATTTATCCCGGTGGTTACCCCGCTCGTGTTCGGAGTGTGTTGCGGGCTTCTCTTCCGTATCGTGCTAGGTAATCAATCCTCAAGTGCGAAGTGGAGGTTGTAGAGCCTCCAGCTCGAATCCTATCACCTAGCTGCTGGTCTCAAAGGGCGCGCTCAAACGGCGAACGTGCCGCTCTACTATTCAGCCTCTGATTGCATGTTGTGGAACACGCTCTGAACGTCGTCATCCTCTTCAAGTCTGTCGATGATCTTTTGGATCTCCTGTTCCTGGTCGGCGGTAACCTTTATGTAGCTTGAAGGTATTCGTTGAGAAGATGCGCTCTTTACCTCAATGCCCCGAGCCTCGAGAGCTTTCTGGAGGTCTCCGAACTGCTTAAAGTTGCAGTAAATCAGCAGTCCATCATCTGCCTCGAAGATCTCCTCAAGTCCGTGGTCGATAAGGTCAAGCTCTAACTCGTCAAGATCTCCCGATGGCGGAACGATCTTAAAGACTCCTTTGCGATCGAAGATATATTCAAGAGCTCCCGTGGTCGCGAGGTTACCCTCATGCTTTGTGAGGATATTACGTACATTCGCGACGGTTCGCGTAGGATTGTCAGTTGCGGCTTCAATAAAGAGACCAACTCCATGAGGAGCAAACCCCTCATAGGTGATCTCGTTCAGGTCTGCTTGATCCTTTGAGCTCGCGCGTTTGATAGCGGCTTCAATTCGATCCTTAGGCATGTTCAAGGAACGAGCCGTTTGAATCGCCATGCGGAGACGGGGGTTGCTCTCCGGATGTGGCCCCGAGAGTTTCACCGAGATAGCGATCTCTTTACCGAGCTTGGTAAACGCCTTGGCGTTCTTAGCCCAGCGAGCAAACATTCGGTCTTTTCGTTTTTCAAAGATACGGCCCATACAAATCCCCAGATACAAAAGCGGAGTACGTGCCCGGGAGAATATCGCTAAATTGAGGATTCACGCAAATGGGAGAGCGGGTATAAGTCCCCCAAAGAAGGGAAAATATGGCTTTGCGTGCCCCTCCCTAGGCGTGCGAGGCCCCTTTCCGTCCTCGGCTTCGGGAGAGAGCCTTACCTTGAAAGGACCGTTCCACTACCTTTGCTTCCGGTCAAAGCCGATGAGATGCTAAGGGGGCGAGAGGCATCGCAGATAATAGATCGAGCGCATCCCGCTTCAACTGCGCGCAGTGCGCACTGTACCTTTGGAATCATCCCACCAGAGATTGTGCCGTTTGACAGTAGTTGATCTATCTCTTTACGGGAGAGTGAGGGCTGCACCTCACCATCCTTCTTGACCCCGGCAACATCGGTCAGGAAGACGCAGTTCTCTACCTTCAGCGCCCCGGCGATAGCGGCCGCGGCGTAATCCGCGTTCAGATTGAGGGGTTCGCCGTCCACAGTCTCGCCCACCGGAGATATCACAGGCACAAAACCTCCCTCGAGCACTGTGAGAATAGGGGACGCGTTCGTGGCGGTGACCTCTCCCGTCTGACCCAAATCCTCGCCGTTTGTTCCCAAGAGTTTTTTCGCCTCAATGAGGTGAGCGTCCCGTCCGCTTAGGCCTAGGGCCGGCGCCCCCGAGCGGGAAATTCGAGACACCAGGTCTCCGTTAATGGTGCCGGAGAGAACCATCTCCGTGATCCTCATAGCATCGGGATCGGTAACTCGGAGTCCATCTATAAATCGCGGGATCAGCCCGACGCGCTCCATCATGCGGGATATCTCCTTCCCTCCACCGTGAACAACGATGAGCTTGACCCCCAGTTCGTGGAGCGCCGCAACCTCCTGACACACGAGGTGTCGAGTTCTCTCGTCCTCCATGGCCGCCCCGCCGTACTTAACGAGGACGGTCTTTCCCCTCAGCGCTTCAATTCGGGGATATGAGGAGGTTATCGTCGATAGTAAATGTTCACTCATGGCTTGCTCCTATACGGGACCCAATGACGCGTGAAGAAGACCGCGCTCTTGGGGGAGTCCGAAGATGCTATTTAGGTTTTGGATCGCCTGACCAGCCATACCTTTTCCGAGGTTGTCGATACAGCTCATGACGCAGATTTGTCGCTCTCAAACCGTCACACAGATGTCACAAAAATTTGTGCCGACGATGTCCACCAAGCGTGGTGGCGCTGTACGAAATCGCACGAAGGGAGAGTCTTTGTACAATGACGTAAACGCCTCGCGAACCGTCGCCTCACTCTCGCGCTTCTGAAGGGTCGCATATGCGGTGATAAATTCCCCTCGAGAGGTGGGAATCAAATGAGGGACGAACATCATGTCATGGTTGTTTGCAAAGGAGTCTCCGAGGGCTTGCAGGATCTCCGGTTCGTGGCGATGGGCTAAAACTTTGTAGGCTGTAAAATCGTTACATCGGCTGGGATGGTGCATCGATGCTTGTGGCTCTCTGCCGGCCCCTGAGGTTCCGGTCTTGGCGTCAACTACAATAGCTCGTTCAAGCTGGAAGGCGCGCAGAGGCGCGAGTGCCATAATCGCACCGGTCGCGAGGCATCCGGGATTGGTGATGAAACGAGCTGTCGATGGAGTACCTGTTACCTCGGGAAGTCCATAGGTGAAGCGGCTTCGTATGTGTTCGGCAAATGGCACCTCGGCATAGAACTTTTCGTGCTGCGCGCGGTTCGTGAGTCGCAGGTCCCCGGAGAGATCGAGTATAGCCGTTGTTTCAGGAAGACTCTCCGCGAGAAGTTTTTCTACAGTAGGTACTGCGAGTCCACTTGGCATTGCCAACACGATCGCACTTTTGTCGTATCTTTTGAGGGTCTCCATGCGTGGGGACTCCTCAAAGGTGAGGGAGCTTAAGCCCGCCAAGTGGCTGTGAATCGAGGATATCGGTTTGCCGACATGGGAACGCGAAGATACGCTACACACCTCGATGTCAGGGTGGACAGAGAGGAGACGAATCATCTCTCCTGCGCCATATCCACTTCCGCCAATTATTGCGATGCCAAATCTCTTTCCCATGTGATTACCGCCCGTTGCAAAAGATAGTAAGCTTCCACGAGAGGTATGTGCCGTAGGTCTATCTCTCGAAGTGCACGCAAGCTGCGGTCTCGACGAAGTTCTCCCGCAACTAACGCTCTCGAGCTTGTGCGATCGCCTCAGCTAGAGAGGCCCTTTCACCACCATCGCCACGGTGTTCTCTATGCACGACGATAGAGCGTATCTCAGCCATCTCGGGGCTGTACTTTTTTAGCATGCAGGCTCCGCTGGCGCGATCATCTTTTTCGGGCATCTCTGTGCGAACGCTCTGGAAGTTATAGTGTCCCGTTGCTCCTACGAGGACCGACGAGAGGTATCATGTGTGGGCACGTTCCGAATCGTATCGGTTGGCCGATTGAAGGACCCTCTACGAAGGACTCAGGAGGGGTAGTTCCGCCCCCTCAGGTACGAAAACCTCGTAGGGTGGTTGTGCCCCCTTGGATATACGATCGCTTGAGCTCATCGGTTGGCGGGGACCTCTTGGGCGCCGACCCCAGCCAAAGGCCTGTGAAAACAGTAGGATAGATACTATATCCCGGGTCTCTTGATGTGTTCGTCACGGACTCCAGCCCTCAAATCAACTCGGGCGGGGACGGCACGTTTGGCCGCTGAAAAACGGATTCCTCCCTCAAAAAAGGCGATAGTTCCGAAAGAAAAGGGGGGCTGCTGCCGATGCTAGTGTGTGAGGCACTGAGGGTGGACCAGACTCCGGCAGTGCTACGACACGTACGGTTATCACGGGAGTATCGATATGGGGCACGCACGCGGAAGTAAAAGAAATGGCGATTCACGAGATGGCTTTGGTGTAGACGGTGAGCAGGTCGCGAGTGAGTGGGAATATGCCTACGACGTGAAACCGAAAAAACCGCGACAGAACTCGGTGCTGATAATTGATGACGACCCTGATCAGCTCAGCATGCTTCAACTAATGGTAGAGCGCGCTGGTTACAAGGTAATCACGGCTGACTCAGCGGAGCAAGCGCTGCACCTCGCAGAGGAGCGACCATTTAACGTCATCGTTGCGGATTACAAAATGCCAAACATGAACGGGTTTGACTTTGTCAAAGCGTTACGTCGGATGGATGCTGAGTGGAACACCCAAGAGGTGCCCGTGATCGTGCTGACCGCCTGCGGTGAGGATCTCGAATTCTCAGCACTGGAGAAGGGAGCCGATATGTTTTGTGAAAAATTCAGAGCCGATAGTTTGCTCGTGAAGCAGATTCGCTTCTTACTGGAATTATAGATCCGTACAGGTAGCCGTACGCTTCCGCCCCGTGAGCGTTATCGAGTATGTCTATCGACCTCTGAAAGGCCGAATGCGGTTACACCACCGCACCGTCATTTTTGTGGATATATAAAGGAAGGGCACCTCATAGCAAAAACGCTCGAAAAATTTCGATCGTGTGCTGTGAGGTGCCCAAGTCATTAAACCACTCCTTTACGCGACGCGGTCGAGTTTAGGAGGGTCGATCGGCTTCGAATCTGGAGCGGATACCTTCTTGGGAATAGCCAAAGGAGGTGGCTCCGTTTCGAGTGCCGGACCTGAGGAGGTTTGAGGGCCTGAGTAGTGTTGCAGAAGGGGCGGTGAGAAAGCCGGAGCCGGAGGAGGACAGGGGGGCGGAGCATGCTGCGCCGTTGTCTGACATCCGCTCAAGATACATACCGATCCACTTACAACCGTCGCCAAGCCGAAAAACTTAGTCATCGTTCATCCTCTACTATAGAAGCTCCCCATAGGGAGGATGCGCGCGATAGGACTCAACCGAGAGCCTTTCGCCACACCCCTGGCGAGCCTTGAGGTGCAAGGCTCGCAAAGGGTGCGCCGAAGTACGGTGAGCATCGCTCGATGTGCCTCACAGCTATCTCGAAAAAACCGTATCGCCGGGAGGTGCCCATACGAAGGGTATTCGAGACCCTAGTAAGAGTATGGGGTACTATCGCTCAAATAGTCACCTAAGCCCCTAAAAAACCTGAAAAAACCGACAGTTTATCCCTATTTCAGACAGGGGTGAATCTGAAGGACGTGGCCCTCCATCTAATAGGGAGCATGGGTTCTCTTAGGGTCTTTTCTACACTTACACACGACGCCCGTATCTTCGTGGCTGGGCATAAAGGCCTCGTCGGTTCTGCCATCGTCCGGCGGCTGAAGTCCTATGGATTCAAGAACCTCATCGTGAGAGCTCGCTCTGAACTTGACCTACTTGACCAAGCGGCTGTTCAAAACTTCTTTAAGGAGGAGAAGATCGATTTTGTCTTCGTCTGCGCGGCGAAGGTAGGAGGCATTCTTCATAACTCTCTTCATCAGGCTGATTTCCTCTACGAGAACCTGATGATCTCAGCGAATGTCATACAGGCCGCTGCCCTCTATGATGTGAAGAAGCTCCTCTATCTTGGCAGCTCATGTATCTATCCTAAGTTCTCGCCTCAACCGATCCCGGAAGAGGCGCTTCTCTCGGGGCCACTTGAGCCGACCAACGAGGGATATGCTATTGCAAAGATCGCTGGCCTCAAGTTGTGTGAGAAGTTCTATACTCAGTATGGAAAGTGCTTCATTTCGGTTATGCCGACGAACATGTATGGCCCCAACGACAATTTTCATCCCGACCACTCACACGTTATTCCGGGAATGATGCGGAGATTTCACGAGGCGACTCGTACAGGAGCTCCCAGCGTCACCGTATGGGGAACAGGCGCGCCCCGACGTGAATTCCTCTATGCTGATGATTTCGCAGAGGCTGCTCTCACAGTCATGGAGAGCTATAGTGAGCCCGAGTTTTTGAATGTAGGCACAGGTGAGGACGTAACGATCCGCGAGCTCGCCTATACCATGGCGAAGGTTGTTGGCTTCAAGGGGGAGATCGTCTTTGATTCCTCGAAACCAGATGGAACTCCCCGAAAAGTCCTCGATGTAGCCAAGGTAAAGTCTCTAGGCTGGCAACCACAGATATCTCTCGAAGTTGGTTTGAAGCTCTCGTATGAGTGGGCGCTCCGAATGGATGCGTTTGTCCTTCCCACTAATCCCGCTGGTGTGGCGACCACCTCGATCTAGTCGAAACGCGGACAATCCAACCCAGACATTATCGCCGACACCTCAAGGGGCGAGTCCATGTGGCGGAGCATAGGTATGACCTCACAAATCCTTGGAAAAAAGGGGGCCTGCGTAGTAGGCTTCGGGGACTGATCAAGGATGTCTATGAAAGACCTGCACGAGATTATCGAACGTATCGTTTCCTTTCGTGATGCCCGGGACTGGAAACAGTTTCATGGGCTTAAAGATATCGCACTCTCGCTGATGCTTGAAGCTGGAGAGGTGGGAGAGATATTTCAATTCAAGAGCGATGCTGAGGTTGCTCGAAATTTAGAGAGCTTGAGGGAAAGAATCGGAGAGGAGCTTTCAGATGTTCTCTATTGGACACTCTTGATGGCCCACGACAGCGGAGTTGATCTAGGGGCAGCTTTCGAACAAAAGATGGCCCGGAATGAAGCTAAGTATCCTGTCGACAAAGCTAAAGGTAGCAACAAAAAGTATAACGACCTTTAACAAGTGGTCCACTATCGGTGGTCGCGATGCCCCTCATGCAGTAATTCAGTGTGGAGGCGGAGCGATAAGTCGCACAAGCTCATCGCGAGCTGTGTTGGCTAGATATCGGGAACCATACTCGCTCAGGTGATTCCAGAAAAAAGGTGGCTGCAGCTAATCGATGTGAGAATCCGTCGTAGGCGTATATCGCTCCGAGGAAGGTGGACGAGATGAAACGGGGAACGAAAAGAGGTCTTTAAGCTCCCGTTTCACTCCTTCAAGGCCTATCGTCACGTTTAAAGCTTAAGTTTCTTGAATATACACTCAGGTATATGAACGATGATGAGCATGATAAATCGCCAAAAGAAGGGGGTATACACGACCGATTCCCCCTTTCTCATCGCTCTGTGAACCCGTTTTCCAACCAGCTCCGCCGAAGCAAAGAGCGGTCCTTTTTTGATATCGGCTGTCATCGGTGTATCTATGAAGCCAGGTTTAATGGTGGTGACTGACACTCCTCGGGGGGCGAGTCTATTTCTCAATCCTTGAAGGAAAACAGAGAGAGCTCCCTTGGCGGACCCGTAAATGTAGTTGCTTTGACGTCCGCGATCGCCTGCCACGGAGGAGATGACCGTAATGTTTCCTTTGCCGCGCGTTTCAAAATAATTGGCGAGCCACGTCAGGAAGGCTACGGGGCTCAGAAAGTTAGTTGTCAGGGCCTGCTCAGTTTCCAGCCAGCTACGCTGGCATTCACTTTGATTGGGTAGATCGCCATGCGCGATAAGTGCAGCGTCAATCTCTCCCAACGTATGAAAGGCCAGCTCCATGAGTTGGTCATGTGATGCGAGATCCCGAGCGTTGAAAGTGCCAGTGTGAACCACAGAAGCGCCGCGACATCGTAGGTCGTTGGCGAGTCGCTCCAGCTTGTCCTCTGAACGCGCTGCGATAAATAGTTCAGCACCCTCCAGCGCAAAACATCTCGCGGTTTCAGTCGCGACGGCAGAGGTCGCTCCGATGATGACGATCTTGTTCATGATTTATTCCTTACGCGACGCCAGAAACTTGATGAGAAACGGGGGTCCATGTGTGGTTCAAATTCAGCGAGTCGAGGATGGGATGCGAGGAACGCTTCGTGGCTCATTCGAGCGTCTTTCGCTGGATAGATGGATCCCCCGGCTCCAAGAACTATCGTGTCCAATTCGTTCATGAGCGCGAGCGTCGGCGCTCCATCGTTTGGAAAGTCTAAAGCTAACGTAATGCCTTTTTTCGGAAAGGACATCAGGCCGGGAGATTCGATATCACCGAATGTTTTCAGCACGGCTAGGAAGGATGCCCGCTTCGAGCGGGTAATGCGACGAAAGATCTCCTTGATGGTCTCTCCCTTTTCGTCGAACGGAACCACGAACTGATACTGAAAGAATCCGCGCGAGCCGTACATGCGGTTCCAGTTGAGGATCGCGTCAAGCGGATAGAAAAATGGCTCATAGTGCGTCAGCGCGTCGACAGTTCGACTCAATTGCTTATTGTAGTAGAGGGTGTTGAAGCTTCTCATGAAGTATGAGTTGAGGAGCCACGAAGGGGCTTGGCAGGGAAAGGGGATCGCGAGTGATAGGGGCTGACGGCTCTTGGTTCGCTCCGAGAAGTTGCCGGCCATGAAGAGTCCACGACCTAACTGATCACCTTCGGTGGTGCAATCTACCCACGAAACGCTGTAGTCGTAGATCGGGTCGTTCTCACGGGAGATATCTACGAACTCATCAAGGTTGCGGAACTTGATGGTGCGGGTATCAAGATAGGGTGATTTGATGGGCGTTAGTGTAAGTTCGACCCACGTAATAAGTCCCGTCAGGCCAAGCCCTCCGATGGTCGCAGCGAACAGCTCTCGGTTGTGAGTTGGGGAGCAGGTCAGATGTTCACCGTTTGATCGCAACAAGCCAAACTGAGAGACATGACGACCGAACGTTCCCGCCCGGTGGTGGTTCTTGCCGTGAATATCGTTAGCGATCGCTCCGCCGAGGGTCACAAATTTGGTCCCGGGGGTAACGGGGAGGAACCAGCCCTTCGGCACGAATACCTGGAGAATTGTTGCTAGACTGACACCGCTCTCAGCACGCAGGAGTCCGGATCCTGAATCAAAGGCGATCAGGTGAGAAAGCGCGGAGGTGTCGATGATAGCGTTGTTGTCATTGATGCAGCTATCGCCGTAGCTGCGCCCAAGTCCGTACGGCAGTACGCTGCGCTCATCATCCGGAAGAGGCAGGGAGCCTCTCGGGGACGGCATTCGTATAACTTTTTGATCCCGTATTTTGGGGTATCGGCCCCAAGACTCGTAATGTTTCAAGTGTCTACCTTTTTAAACCAGCGGTGGATCGCTTGTATCTTAGATTCCAAAAATGCCCCGGCAGTAACGACAAATTGTCAGATGTGGGGAAGATAGATTCCGACAGCTGTTGTGGCAATGTCCCTGAATTGAAGACTGTGCATAACAGGGTTTGCATTTATGAAGAGGTTCGGGGGTCTTCGAGTGGTGCCCCAAATCATCGTGGAGACAGCAGCGGTTTAACAATAGCCGGGACTCTCAACAAGGAGTGAGCCTTTTCATCGTCTTTGAGAGTCTAAAATGGAGGACGCTTTTTGCTAACCCGATGGGTTTTAAACGGCGTTTCCGTGGTTAAGGGTGTCACTCGACACACGTGTGAGGTGTGGGGAGGACAACAGACACTCCTTGCGATAGAAGTTGCGTATGCATGGTGAGAGTTTGAAACGTTCCGAAAAGCCGAGTGTTGTCTGTGCCGATGTTGATGGGACCGTTATCGCAACGGACCTACTCTACGAGTCCCTCCTCTTCGTGCTGAAACAGGACATCTGGATCCTCTTCTTCATACCGTTCTGGTTGCTTCGTGGAAGAGCATACCTGAAGCATCAGCTCGCCGAGCGTTCGGCAGGATTGTCAATTGAGCTGCTCCCCATGAATGGGGAGGTCGTCTCGTATCTCCGCGCAGCGGCGGAGTCTGGACAGCGAGTTATGCTGGCCTCGGCCTCTGATGCTCGTCTCGTTGAGCGCCTCGCTGATCAATTTGACTTTGTGAGTGGAGTCATCGCGTCTGACGGCTCCTTGAATCGAAAGGGAAGTGCGAAGGCGACCGCCATACGAGAGGTGATCGGGGACACTTCGTGGGAATATATTGGCGATTCAAAGGCTGATTTTGATGTTTGGCGTGAAGCTGAACATGTGGTGTGCGTGTCGGCAAATCCCAGGTTTTCGGCGCGTGTAAAAAATCGATATCCCAAAGCTGTTATTCTTGAGAAAGAACCCTGCACTTGTAAGGTGTTTCTGCGTGCATTACGAGTGCATCAGTGGATGAAGAATCTGCTCGTTTTCGCGCCACTCGTGTTAGCGCATCAGATCTTCAACGTGCGCGGATGGCTTGTGGCCGGCGCCGCTGCGCTCGCGTTTTCTCTGTGCGCATCCGGCGTATATCTTCTCAACGACCTACTCGATCTCGAGGCTGATCGACGACATCCTCGTAAAAAGAAGCGGCCGTGCGCCTCGGGGGTATTTCCTCTCTCCTACGCCCTTATGCTTGCCCCGCTTCTGTTTGCGGCGGCGTTTAGTGTCGCGTTTGCTGTTCAGCCCGAATTTTCTGTCGTGCTCGGCATATACCTAATCCTTACCTCAGCCTACTCCTATCGTCTCAAAGCCCTGGCGTTGGTTGATGTTATCTTGCTCGCTATTCTCTACACGATACGCATTGTGGGCGGAGGCGTCGCCACGGGCATTCACGTCTCTCAGTGGCTTCTTGGGCTCTCCATGTTTATCTTTTTCAGCTTGGCTTGTGTGAAGCGGTTCTCTGAATTGCTGGTGCTTCAGCAACGAAAGGAGCACAGAACGTGGGGCAGGGGCTATGCAGTGAGCGATATGGAGCAGGTCGCCTCCTTCGGAACCGCGAGCGGCTACATCGCGGTATTGGTTTTGGCTCTTTACGTGAGTGGTAAAGAGGTTGTGGCGCTCTATGCCAGCCCTACCGTCATATGGATGGCTTGTCCTCTGTTGCTGTACTGGATCAGTCGAATTTGGTTACTTGCTCGCAGAGGGTTCGTGCATGATGATCCTCTGGTTTTTGCGCTCCAAGATAAAGTTACCTATGCTGTTGCGGCTATAGGGGCGCTTATCTTTTTGGGCGCAAAGTGGTAGCCTCCTCAACATGCGACGCTCCTCTAAAGAAGTTTCAATACAGCACCCGTGTCGAGTGGCGGACCGATCGACACGGATGGACTTTGCACAAGAGGTCGGTCTCAACCGCACCTCTCGCAACCCGATCGTATCATTCGCCTCTACTGTTGTATGTTCGTGTAGTTGCACTCGACCGCCACGGTTAGGACCCTGGAGGACTTCATTCGCTGCGTTTTTTCTCTTGGCTACCTCGTGTGCTATTCCTCGGGACAACACCTCCTTCTCGCTTTCTCGCCCCGGTTTGGCTGGTGAAGAGGGGGTGTTCGCATCGAGTAAGGATCTTCGAGTTGCGGGACTGGTGAGTGAGGGGCTCGCGTTTGCGAATAACGGGCGTCTCTTCAACGCTGAGTCTCGTCTTCGACAGGCGTACTACCTCGAGCCAACGAATGATAGGATCGCCTTCAACATAGCAGTTGTCGCGAATCAATCTGGTGAGAGTGATGAAGCGCTTTCGATACTGGAATCGTTGCTCGCGAAAGACCCCAAAAATCCCCACTATTTGCAGGCCCTCGCTGATGTGTGGGAGGCAAAGGGGCAACACGAGACGGCGAAAGTGAAGCTCAAAGAAGCGTTTTCGATCTTCAAGTCTGCTGGAAATGCACCTCGAGCTGCTCTGGTTGCCCGCTCGATAGCAAACATCGCTTTCGGTGTTGGAAATGAGCAGGAGGCCCTCTGCTACTCGTACGAGGCGCTTACCTTGGCACAGACACCTCCGCAGGTTTCCGCGCACGCGAGATTGCTCGTTGGGCTTAATCTGTTTGATCAGGCGGTGGATTTTGTACGCGCCAATAAACCGCTGGCTGGGGAACCCGCCGCATTTCATGCCCTCGCCATGGCGTTGTTCGCCAAAGGGGATATGACGGCCGCATTGGAAGCGGAGGATAATGCGGTCGGCCGGCTCGCACAGGCACCGGAACTGTCACAGGAAATTAATACTGCGTGGTGGCTTATGAAGGCACGGGTTCCCTCGCAGGCGACCGTATCATCCGATTGGGAGGAGAAGATGGTCGAGCTACAAGAGGAGGCCGCCCAATTTGCGGAGCGGGCCCCGTATGAACTGGTACTGTGGCCGGCCGAATTACGGCGAGATTTATCTCAGGCAGTATCAGCCAAATAGCTCTACCGCCGCTCCTTTACACGGGGCCGACACGCGGATTGCGAGGATGGGATTGCGAGGATGTATGACGGAAGGTTCCCTCTGGACTGCCTGACGGGTTCTAAAACGGATCCGGATCGGAGTCGTTGGCAGCCATCATCGAAATGTCAGACTCATCGAGGTTGTCGAATCGGGTAAACTCACCTGAGAAGGCGACACGCAAGGCCCCGGTCGGTCCACTTCGCTGCTTTCCGATGATGATCTCAGCAACTCCTTTGTCTGGAGATTCCTTGTTGTAGACCTCATCGCGGTAAATGAACATGATGATATCGGCATCCTGCTCGATGGCTCCTGATTCTCGGAGGTCAGAGGTCATCGGCCGTTTATCGTTACGCGACTCCACTGAGCGGTTGAGCTGAGAGAGTGCTACGACCGGCACGCTTAACTCTTTGGCTAAAGCCTTGAGTGAGCGCGATATGTCTGAGATCTCCTGCTCACGAGAGTGGCTGTAGGCCGGGCTTCGAAGGAGCTGAAGGTAGTCGACGATCACGAGGCCGAGCGGATGATCCCGATGCAATCTTCGAGCTTTAGCCCGTACTTCGGTGATCGTGAGAGCTGGGGTGTCGTCAATGAAGATATCGGCCTCAGATATGCGACTTGCTCCGTCCACGATACGGGCGAAGTCCCGTTCGGTGAGTTCTCCTGTTCGAACGGCCGAGTTGCTGATGCGAGACTCGCTGCAGAGCATACGAAGCACGAGCTGTTCTTTAGACATCTCGAGAGAGAAGAGCGCTACCGGCTTTCGATAGTGAATGCCGCAGTACTGAGCCCAGCCGAGTACAAGAGCCGTTTTGCCCATGGCTGGACGGGCGGCTACGATAACCAGGTCGGACGGTTGAAAACCCGCGGTCATCTTATCGAGTTTAATTAATCCGCTTGGAACTCCAGTGACCGGTTCCTTTTGATCGTAGAGCTTCTCGACAAGTCGGATGGAGTCTTGCACCACATCACTTACACGCGCGAAAGCTCCTTGCGTTTTGAAGTCTGAAACGCCAAGGATTCGTTGTTCTGTACCATCGATGAATTCCTCGATGTCTCCCTCTAATTCGAAGGCTGAGTTTATGATGTCTGTTGATTCGTGGATAACGCGGCGGCGGATCGCCATCTCTTTAATAACTTTTGCGTAGTATCCCACGTTCGCCGCGTTCGGAACTGAGGACGCAAGGTACGAGAGGGTGGTGGATCCTCCCACGTTCTCAAACTGCCCCATATTTTTGAGCTGTTGTCCGAGCGTGATGATATCGATCGGCTCACGTTTGTCGGCGAGATTTGTCATCGCCTCGAAGATAGTTTGATGACTCGCTTTATAGAAGTCATCCGCGCGGATACGTTCAAGACAGATGTTGATAGCTTGATTATCGAGCAGGATCCCTCCAAGCACCGATTCCTCCGCCTCGAGAGCTTGAGGCATTACTCGTCCGCTAGGGGGGGCCGAACGAGGGGCTTCCCTTCGTTGCTTGTCTCGATACTGTCGAACTTTTTCCATGGGGCACTACGTCGAATCGCTAGGAGAAACGAGTATCGGATACCCCATCCGAGAGGTCAACGGGAAAGGCCCCCCTGGGTTGCCTCAGTGACGTTTTTTAAACCGCAGGAAGTATCCGCCGGTGTCTGTCTTGGAGGGATAAGGAATACCTTACGACTCTTCAGGACTTACCGCGAAACGGACCTCGCACTCCTGCAGGTACTTGAAAAGAGGTGTGCCGGTAAGAGAGGGCGCGAGCGCCTGGGTAGATGGGATTGTAGGATCTGGTCTTTTGCGAAATAGCTGGAATAGCCGACTCAGTACCTCACGTCCTTCAGGAAGTGAGATAGGGGTTAGGAACGAAAAGTGGTGGCGGTGTGAGGGCGATACGCCCAGTGAGAGGAGCTCGATACCGAAAACGCCGTCCACAGAAACCTGTAAGTGCATTTGGACAGGTGGATTCGCGTGCGTGTTTGCAAGGCTCATCACGCATGCCTTGTGATCTTGAGAAACAATTTGGATATCTGAAATCGAAGCTGACGCGTCTGCTTCGAACAGGAGCGCGAGTTCAGCCGCGGTATCGAGAGCTTGGTTGAGTGGGATGTTGGTCGTCGAAGGCAACTTAGCTGACGGCGGCCGTAGGGCCTGAGATGCAACGACGCTGCGAACGGCGAAGACCTCGAGTTTCTCTATCTCTCGACGGAGCATTGTGAAGGACTCCCGAGTTTGTTGGTTAAAAAGACGCCCAAGGCGAACAACGCACTGGTCGCGACCTTCGTGCTCATTGAAGTACTGGGGCTTCACGGCCACATCGAGGTAATTACGTAACGCGTTTCTGAGAGTTATCTTGAGAGCCCCATCAGCTCTGAACCCGAAGGTAAGACAGTCGGGATCTTGCGGATGCATTCGCTTGTGAGCTGGATCGCGATGGGAGAGGTATACCGATTGGAAGCCGTCAAGGAGATCGAGTATCGCGTACTCTGAGGTCGGAGGGAGCGGCCTGACGGTGCACCGAGGCAGCCGTTTGAGCGCACGAGTAAGGCTGGGACCTAAGAGAGATTCGATCGGTAGCGCGGAGAAGGGTGGAATTCTTCTACCATACGGCGAGAGTCTGTCTGTATCGGCGTTGGCCATGCGGTCAAGCGTCTTAATCGCATCCAACTTTTGCCAAGGATCACCGACCACCAGGTTCTTCACGGCTCTGCGGGAATTAATCAAGCGGGGATTGTCGGGTAGAAGGGGGCCAAGAGGGGAGATTATTCGCCAGAACGCCGAGGCGCTCTCCTCTAACTGAGAGGCTTCGATTCTGATACAGGCGATTGCATCTCCCTCCTCGAGCATGATTCTCGCGCCGTTCTTAAAGTTGTAGGACACGGGGCACTTCTCTGGATCGATCTCTCCCTTCTCAAGTCGAGTGTCGAGGTCTTCGTTGCGAAAGGTGAGAGCAGCTCTATCCGGTCCCTTCGCGATGATGGTCTTCATGGCGTCCAACGTCGCAACATGCAAAGCTGTTACGATCTCTGACCGGGTGTGGTTCTTCTGCCAGAACTCCGCGGGACAACGCACCTTAAATGCCCGGCTTAGCGGAATCGACGAAGTCCCGTTCGGAAATGAAAAAGCTTGTACGAGGGTGTAGCGGCGCTTCGGCATGAGCGTGGCTACAGCTTGGAGTCGAGCGCTCTTTACGGTGTGGTCCAACGTAAAGGTCATATCTATAGAGAGGGGATTACGGGCGAACTTCTCAAAGTCAGGCACCGAGCGTTCCATGCAACGCTGAACCCAAGGATTAGGCTCAGAGGTGACCTTTCTCATGAGGTAGGGGCCATGTCGCTTGAGGCACTGAGCGATAGAGCGCACTACCGCCTCCGCATCCCGATTTGCTTTCTTAGCCCGTGAGAGGCCGCTCGCGAGTTCCGATGCAAGGGGAGCTGAGCCAAGGGTGTCAAGCTCGTAGCGCACGATCTCTTTTTGAGCAGGGGTCATGGCCGTAATGGTAAGGTGACGAAGTGCGCTTCCCGTATCAAGTTGCGCGATTACCGCTTCGATACGAATGCGCTTGCTCTCGATCTCGATTATCTCACCGGGAAGTTTGGTTTGAAGCTCTGCACGAATGCACGCCCACTCAGAGGCGTCATCCTTTGCCTGACGGGTGCCTATGACACGAGGTGGTTGGTACACAAAGCTCATCAGTTTGCAGATTCCCGGGGGCCCACACCAAGCAGGGCGCCATATACGACCTCATTCTTGTCCCGACCATACACGGACACAAGACTTTTGGGCCGTTATATTTCTATGAGGAGCCCCTTTTTTAGTCGAAAAATAAACCGATGTAGAGTTAGTCCCTCCAAATCGTTTCTGAATCAGACAGATCGATCCACTTCTGGGCGGATTTTAAAATGTCTCCGGTATTAAACTGCCCGAAGTCAGCCGATGTGGTATCGGCGGCGATATCCTTAATGAGTGAGAGGGGATAGGCGAGCTCTCGACTCGGGCATACAACCACGACCGACCGAGGCGCGGTCTTAATGTCTGGGATCTCCTCGCCTTGAGGCGAATCCTTAATCTCCGTGCTCTCCTCAACTTCCGCTTGTTGACGTCGTACATATTGAGCCGGTGTGTGAATAGCGGCTGCTCGCAGAGGGGCATCTGCCGGCATGTATTCATTCTCCTTGCTAAATGAGGTGAGTCCGTGTGCGAACGCGACCATATCTGCAGCCATCTCAAGATCAACGCTCACCTGACGAGTGATACCTTTAGGAGGGAGTCGCTTGACGATAACAGAGAGCCCCGCTCGCGCCACAGCGTCGAGGAATGCTCGTTGGCGGGAGTCATCTTCGTAGGGGACGAGGGTGTAGTAACGGGCAACGACCGGGGCCAGGCCTGAGGTAACGCCCCGCACCAGGGCTGCCATATCTACTTTGCGGTTGATACGACGGGTCGCGCGGTCTAATCCGGTTCCGTCGATAAAGAGCCCGATGACCCTCTTCTCACGTTTCTTGATAAACCCACCGCCAAGCTTCTCATACTTCATATGTGTACCTCTACGGCGCGCCCAACGCGCACCTCGTAACCCGTCTACTCAAAAGAAATAAGTGTGACAGCATGGTGCCTGGTTTTGAGTGCCTTGTCGAGAGTCGGGCGAGGACGCCCTCCTTTAAAGGGTAAGGTGTCGGAAAATGGCGAACCTTGGGGTTGAAAGGGGGCTTGCCCCATGCACGAGCCAAGAGGTTCATTCGTGAGAGGTTGTGGTGAGGGGGGCTCGCTCGCGGATCGCGCTTCGTTATCCTGGGGGCGTTTCCACCACGACCCCGACCGCGGGTGCTCTTAGCGCACCTCTATCACGGTGCCGACCGTCACCGTGGCGAATACCGTATTCATGTCTTCGCGGGAGAGCTTTACGCCACCGATCTCGTCGTTCCACACGGGGCCCGAGTGGATAGCGAGCTGTTTATCGAAGAAGAGGGCTTGATGACCCAATGCCCCGCCCATAAAGCGCGACTTACTTCCATCCGCGGGTACCTTCATACCTCTGCGTAAAAAGTAGGTTGGCGGGGCGTACCACAACGGATCTGTCTGTTTCAGGGCTACCGTGTAGGCACCTTTCTTGATCGAGTAAGCTCCCTGAGCTTTCATGGTTATCGGAGCTTCGCCCGGACGAGAGAGGGTCAGGGTGTGTTTCGTTGTATCGATAGTCAGTTTGGGAACCAGGTCATTGGATGGGGGCTCATCGGGAGCTCGCATTCTCGCTTTAGGCTCGGTGAAGATCTCCTGTTTTGGAGATGCCATGGCTTCGGAGATGACGTTGATGCGGGGAAGAGGGCGTACGATACTCAGAGAGCCGTCCGGCAGCCACCGCTCAGTGGTCGATGGATTGAAGCTGCTCGTAGCGCAGCCTGTCATGAGTAAGATGACGGTCCCAGAGAAGAGGCGATAGACTCCGTGTCCCGATGACAGTGTGCTCAGTATCTTTCCTAGCATAGTGCGCATACGTTTCCTTATTGCCTGAGAGACCTCTCTGCTGGCCGCTCCCGGACTCAACGGTCGGGACCGTGCACTCCTGAGGTAAGATGCACGTTTGAGAGACTTGGATTGAATAAAGCATTGGAACATGGACCGGGTTCGATTCAGAAGAACGGTGGTTTGCCCAATGGCGAGCCTGTTATTTCAGGTAGTTGGATGAATATTTAGGCCTCGTCGGGTGTACCGTGAGGCCCGGGTGCTTGCCATGCCAGCTAAGATTGGGGTGTACTCCTATGGTTGAGGTTGACTTATGACTACAACTTCCCTGTCTACACTACCGTCGATTTCGGTCGGCAGCATCGCTCGCATCCCGCTTCTTGTGGTGGTCCTTTTCCTTATCTCGGCCACTACGACTGGGTGCGGTTTGATGAGACATGGCTCCTCGCCTAGGGGGGCGCCGCAGCTCTCTGCCGCTAACGAATCCCTTCTGAAGCCGTCGCGTGCTCCAACGCAGTTGACCCTTCAATCATCGCGGGTGCTTCCCAAGCCCGAATTCGGAGTAACCCCTGAGGTTCAGGAGGAGCTCGATAGACTCATGACTCGTGAGCGCTCGACCGTCTTAAGAATCCTCGATGAAAACGCCCATCACTATGAGGCAACCAAGAAGTTGTTTGAGGGGCAGGGGGTTCCAACGGAGCTCCTCTCCGTTGCGGCGGTTGAGAGCGGGTTTAATCCGCGGGCTGCTAGCCCGGCAGGCGCACGGGGTATGTGGCAGTTCATGAAGTCTACGGCGCGGCTGTACGGATTAAAGGTTGGAAAGAAGCAGGATGATCGCCTCGACCCTAAGCTTTCGACGGTGGCGGCGGCTCGGCACCTGCGTGACCTCTTCGTAAACTTCCAGGATTGGCACCTAGCACTTGCCGCCTACAACGCGGGTAGTGGAGCCGTTAACAGAGTTATGAACTCCGAAGGGGAGAGCGACTTCTGGGAGCTGTCCCGGAACGGCCGTTTCTCGCGAGAGACTCGAAAGTTCGTGCCGCGGGTTATCGCGCTCTCGCTCATCTTCTCAGACCCATCTAGGTACGGGTTCGACAACGTTCGTGCTGTCGGCTAGTCACGGAGCTAGGCTCCCATCAGCATACCCAGCTCGTCGAGATCTTTGGTAAAGGCACCGGCTGTGAGGACCTCGTGCCCGCGAGGTGTGACCAGAACGTCATCCTCTATGCGGACGCCACAGGCCGGGAGGGGCCCGGTGGGCTTGGGGAAGTACAGTCCCGGTTCAATCGTGATAACCATTCCCTTTTCTAGGATCGACTCTTGGCCTTGAGGGGTCGCATCGTGGACGTCGATCCCGAGCGAGTGGCCTATTCCGTGAGGGAAGTAGGGCTTAAAGGCGCCCTTTTTGACCAGCTGTGACACATCTCCCTTCAGAATGCCGAGATATCTGAGTCCGTAGGTAAGTTCCTTCGCAGCTGCGTGGTACACATCGATCATTCGCACTCCTGGACGCACCTTTTTGATTGCGATGAGTTGAGCGCGGAGCACGATATCGTGTAGGTCGCGAAGTTGTGGCGAGGTGGTTCCTCCGACCGGGATCATGCGAGTGATATCACTCGCGTACATCCCGAGCTCAGCCCCGGTATCGATGAGGAGGAGCTCTCCCTTCTTCAGTTTTCGCGAGAGGGCGCGATAGTGCAGCGTAGCTGCTGAAACGCCGCTCGCGACGATCGTTCCGAACGCCGGCTCAGCGGCATGTACCTTGTAAAAGTATTCAATGAAAGCTCCGATCTCGCGCTCCGTTACCCCTGCCTCTATGAGTGGAAGGACGTTTTGTAAGGCTCCCCCGGTGATCTCTGCAGCCTTTCGTATCTGCTCTACCTCACTGGGGTCTTTGATGAGTCTGAGTCGAGCCGTGAACTGCTCTGCGTCGACTAACGTTGCTGGAAGATTGCGGAGAAGGTAGGTGCTTCGACATGAGAGGTCATGTTTTACCCCCGCGCTCGGTGTGCCCTCGATCGATTGCAGGTAGACCGCGTCGTGGCCACGAAGCAGGGATAGGATCTGCTTCACGGGCTCTTGGGTCGTGAGAAGCTTGGCTTTGAGGGTGGTTGCGATCGGTTTGACTGCGGGGGGAGCGCCGTCCCACATGTTTTTAACCTTGTCCACCGGGGGAGCGATGAGAACTACGGGATCCTGTGCATGCGGACGTAGCACTAGGGTCAACTCCTCCGCGTGACTGCCGGTGAAGTAGAAGAGGTCGCTATTAGCTCGATACGGATAGTGTGTGTCTCGGGAGCGAATGACACTTGGGTTGCTAGAGATGACCAGCGCCTCTTTGCGCGCGGCACCCTTGAGGAGTTTTAGTGCCTTTGCGATACGGAGTGGGTGGGGATTCTTCATGATGGTTCTCCGGGATGCCTATTGACCGCATTACACCACGCTTTGCGAGGGAGCGCAGGGGAGTAAGTTCGGTTACGCCGCCTTTGAGGAGAGGCACGAAAACTGGTAAACACCAATCGTTAGATGCACACAGGTATTTGGAGGGGGCTACGATGTTTTCCATAGAGGTAGATCTCGATGATGAATGGGTGGCTCCTGTGTATGACCACGTCCACCATGGGCGGTGTTTCTCGCTGTTTGAGCAAGCTCGGGTGGCATATATGGCTCACATCGGGTTCCCAAATGATGAGCTCCTAGCCAGGGGGCAGGCGGCGGTCATTACCGCCGTGGCAGCTCAGTATAAACGAGAGGTTAAGCGGGGTAGGGTAACGGTAACCTGTGAGGACCTCCGGGTTGACGGAAAGACCCTGATCATAGGTCAAAAGATACTCAACGAGCGGGGTAAGGTTGCTGTAGACGCCAGAATCGAATCGGTTTTTATGGATATGACCAGCCGCCGCGGTATCATGCCTCCGGAGGGGTTTGTTGAGGCTTTTTTAGCGAAAGGCGGGTCAAAATAACCCTCCTGCACACCATTTTGACTACCCCGGTCCCCCAAATGTTGACACTCCCAGGCCGGTACAGTACCCTTGCGCCGCTATGAAAGAGAACATTCACCCAACGTATTACGATGCCACCGTTTATTGCGGCGGCTGTGGAAACACCTTTGTTTGCGGCGCAACCGTTCCGGAGATTCGTGTTGGTGTGTGCTCTCAATGTCACCCATTCTATACCGGCCAGCAAAAGCTCCTCGACACTGAAGGCCGCGTAGATCGCTTCAAGAAGAAGTACGGCAAACTTCCATCAGCATCTACCACTGCAACTCAGAACTAACAGAGAGTTTCAGAGATGGTCCTCTTTCAAAGGGTGCTGGTAACAACAGCGCTTCTTTGGTGCATCGCCTGCTCTGACGGGCGCAGCGGAATCAATCCGGGGGACCGGGCTCCGAACGTTCAAGGTATCTCGCCAACCGGCTCTCCAGTCGCTCTGTACGACAATAAGGGCAAACTCTTTCTGCTTAACTTTTGGGCTACCTGGTGCGCTCCGTGCATTGAGGAGTTGCCGGCACTTCAATCACTCCACGCGAAGTTCAAGGACCGCGGATTCCAGGTTATCGGTATTGCGGTTGATGATACCGAGGAGAACGTAAAGGAAACGATCCAGAAATTCGGCATCACCTACCCAATCATTATCGACAATAAAGCGCAGAGTAAGCGGCGCTACCAGGTAAAGGGTTTTCCCGAGAGCTTTGTCTTGGACGGGGAGCACCGGGTGATGGTAGTAACGGATCCTGCGGATGGAACTCCACAAACCCGACTGTGGGGACCACGTG
Source organism: Pseudomonadota bacterium (assembly GCA_041178185.1). Lineage (GTDB taxonomy): Bacteria > Bdellovibrionota_C > UBA2361 > UBA2361 > OMII01 > OMII01. The sequence goes on along the minus strand of JBEGVS010000065.1, from coordinate 18,000 downwards.
AGTGGGATTCTCCGGACGTTGGGTACCTTATCAACTCGTTGCTAAAATAACCTATGATCCCAACGCTTATCGAGTTAGGCCCCTTTCCGATCAGAAGCTTCGGTCTCATGGTCGCACTTGCGCTCTTTGCGGGCGCCGTTCGACTGGCGATGAGTTTTAAGCGATATGGCTTGGATGCACGGCTCGCTGAGCGCTACGTCACAGCGGCTGGAGTAGCCGGTCTTCTGGGAGCTCGGCTTTGGTACCTCGGAGAGAACTGGAGCGAGGTGAGACACGACCTCGTGGGAGCGCTCTTTTCAAGCGCTGGTTTCACATTCTACGGAGGCTTCATCATCGCATCCGTTGTAGTGCTGCTCATCGCCCGCCGCGACGGAACCGACATTGCGAAGTTTTGTGACTCGCTCGGACCGTGTTTGGCGCTTGGATATGCGGTTGGGCGTTTGGGGTGTCAGCTCTCGGGTGATGGCGATTATGGAATCGCTACTATCGGTTTTTGGGGGATGTCATATGCAACCGGGATCGTTCCAACTCCTCCAGGAGTTTTGGTATACCCAACCCCGCTCTTTGAATCGACGATATCCCTTCTAGTTTTGTGGATACTCTCAAAAGTTGAGGTGAGTTCGACGGCGTTGTCGGGGCGTTTCCAGCGCTTCGGGTTGTACTTGGTTCTTATTTCCCTTGAGCGGTTATGTGTCGAAGGGTTTCGAGTAAACCCTGTAGTGGCATGGGGCATGAGCGAAGCTCAAATTATCGCGCTTGTACTTATCACGTTGGGTGGTGTCTTGATTCTGAGGGGTTCTCAGGCCAAGGCCGCAATCGGCTAGCCAAGCGCTGGATACCGCTGTTCTCGAAGCTGCCGCTCGGCGTAGTGATGTAGGGTCTGATTATGGTCATTGGTTCGCAAGTTCAACCGCAGCGAGAGCCCCTTGTCATCTTCGGTGAGAGGGCCGTGCTGGAGCACAGGGCGATAGATTATGCCGAGAGATCTCGTGAATTGCAGCAACAGCTACCGAAACTTGCAGACCTTGTTATCCAGACCGATCGCAAGGAATGGGCGGAGATTCGTAGACGATTTGACTCGTGTCACGACGCGCTCATCGCTGAGGATCAAGCGCTTCAAAGGTTGCAACAGGTCGGCGGAAGCGAGACGGTGCGGGCTCTCTTCGATGATTTCGAGGGGCGTAAGAGGTATGTTACGCAGCTTACCTCGCGGGCTAAAGGTATCGGGATGTATGGCGAGGGGCTCCCGATGCGTGTCCCGATACTCTCCAGGGCCCAAGCAACTGAGCTTGTCCAAGAATTTCAGCGCTACCGTCAGGATTTCTGGCGCGTTCTGTATGAAGTGCCTGGTGTTCAACATTCTATCGTAAAGCAGCTCCGTCGGGTTGAGGCGGGAGAGATTACGCCTGGCTTCGTCCTTAATTTCGGATGCGGCGTTGAGCCAAGCGAAGAGGAGCAGCGTGAGTTTGTTCGCTCCGCCCTCCGCGAGGTTGAGGCCTTGCAAGAGAGCTATCCGAGCGAGGAGATGTTAAAGCAACGTTGTTCAGCGGTTGCGTCCGTGCTGATGCGTCTGCCGGTTCATTCTCGAATCCTCACGGACAAAGTTGGGGCTCTCAGCGGAAAAGCAAACGAGATAGCGGACCTGGAGATAGCGCTTTCGTGCCGTTCCCTTGATGTCGACTCCGACCCCTCGCATCTTGAGCAGCTCTGCGCCTCATGGCGCGACCTCTTCTCAGAGTTTGGAGGAGGGGCGCTCGTAGCGCGACAGGTGATAGCGCAGCTCCTGAAGCGCCAAGAGCCGATGGTGCGGCTCAAGCAATACCTCACAACCGCCAACATGCCTTTTATAGTGAGTCTTCTCGCCAAGGACCAACGTCTTCAGGCATGTTGGTCTGATATGCTCCAGGAGGGGGTCGATGGTTTCATGTATGCTATCGAGAAGTTTGATCCAGCAAGCGGTCTCTCTCTTCTCACCTACGCGGGCTACTGGGTTCGGCAGAGGGTATCTCGAGCGTTAGAACAGCAGACCGATATCATTTATATGCCCCATGGACTGCGAGCCTCACTCACCAAGCTCGATCGGGGGATCGGAAATGGATTTTTAGAGGATCCCGCTTCGCTCGCCGAGCGTGAGGGCGTTGCCTCAGAAAATTTCAATCGGCTTCTGCCGCTCGCCCGAAGGGTAAGAAATTTTGATCCGCAAGCTGAGATCTCGTACGCCGAAACGGTCTTCCGGGGTGCCTCTGGTTGTATCGAGGAGGGGTTGGAGTCGCAGGATCTAAGTTTCGTCAGAGAAAAGATCTTGCAAGTGTTGCATGACCTGGAGGATCCCCGAGATGGTGAGATACTGACGCTTCACTACGGTCTTGATGGAGAGGGAGAGCGCACGTTCGCTGAAATCGGCCGCAAGCTGGGGCTCTCTCGCGAACGTGTGAGGCAGCTTCACCTCAGAGCTCTTGAGCGTCTCAATTCGAGTGCGAGTGCCGGGTATCTCAAGAGGATAGCAGGCATGGATTAGGGATGAGGGGGCGTTTGCCCACGAGTCCTGTGTATGAATTGTGGATGAGTTCGTCACGCCGAAATACGGAAACCTCTCCCCTTCATCAGTTGTTTTTGGTAGGTGCAGTACATGGGAATAGAACCGCAACATCCTAGACCGCAGAGATTCCGCGCAACGTCCGATGAGCTACGTGCTCTTGAGCGGGAGGTAGGCAAACTGAGCGACATATCGCGCAAGCTCATTGAGGGGCTCCCGTCGATCACGCAGGTTGTTATAGCCACCGAGCCTCGGGTACGGGCGACTATTCGACGCTCTCTGGTCGCATGCGATGAGGCTCACAAGGCAGAGCAAAACGCGCTCGATATCTTAAAAGGGCGGGGCTCCTCGGAGCACGTTCGAAGGCTTTCCCAGGATTTTGAAGGTCGGAGAAAGTATCTAAAGGATCTGGTGTCACGAGCAGAGGATCTCTTTGTTTGTGGTAAGGAATTCCCTGCCCATGTTCCCATCACGTCCAAGGCGCAGGTGGTAGAGCTGCTCGCTGGGCTCCACGAGTACCGCGCTCTTTTCTGGAACAAGTTATACCAGGTGCCCGGTGTGCAACGCTTCGCCTTGGAGCGATTGCGTCAGGTGGGGAACGACGAGGTGCAGCCGAGCTATGTGCTCCACTATGGGTCGATCGGTAAGCCAAACGAAAAGAGCCTTCGGAAAGTAGTACGAGAGGTAGTTGCACGTGTTGACGAGCGCATGGCGGAAAAGGTCTCCGCAGATGCCAAGCGCTCGCAGCGAGAAGAGATCGCCCTTTTGCTGATGCGTGCTCCGCTGGATCCGGCGGATCTCTCCGAGCAGCTCCTGACGCTGAGAGCGTGGGCGACTGAGCTCGCGGATCTTGAGATTGCGCTCGCGTGTTCGCACGGCTCTCTCCGGGTGCGTGCGGTAAAAGCTGACCCGCGGTATGCCCAATGGAGAGAGCTTTCGGATGTTTTTGGGGGAGGCGCGCTCGTTGCTCGAGAGATGGTCGCCCGCCTAACCAAGGCGCAAGAGCCATATGTGCGGATTAAGCAGTACCTGACCACTGCCAACTTTTCATTTGTACAGAAGCTGGTGAGCAACTCCAAGCGCTATCATTCGTTGGCAACGGATATGATGCAAGAAGGGGCGCTCGGATTTATGCGGGCGTTAGATAAATTTGATCCAAAGAGTGGATTCGGCCTTCTTACCTATGCCGGTTTTTGGGTGAAGCAGAGGGCGGCCCGCGGCTTTGAGACACAGGCACCGCTTATCTATCTCCCTAACCATGTGCGTACCGTCCTCAAAAAGGTATCCGCTGATCTATCGCAGGGTCAGCGACCGGATCTCGCCGCGAGCGCTAAGAGAGTAGGAGCCCAGGAAGAGGAGCTGCAGGCTCTGCTCCCACTTACGTATCGAGCGGTAAGTTTGGATTCCAATCCGATTGGTAGCGATACCCCTCTTAGGGACTATATCTCGGATCGTGGGAATGGGTCCCCTCAGTCGGATGAATTTCCGGAGGACCGTGCGAACTACAGGGAGCGGATGTTAAACGCGCTTCAAACCTTGGAACCTCGAGAACGAGCTATCCTAATCTTGCGCTTCGGTCTGGACGGAAAGGGGCAACGAACACTTGTCGAGGTCGCACACGAGATGAAAGTGACAAGGGAACGTATCCGCCAACTCCAGAACCGAGCTCTTGAATATTTGAAAGAGGGGCCCGCAGCGCGGCAGTTGCAGCAGTTGGTAGAGGATATGGAGTAGTTCTTCGGTATTGGAGATGACGTGTATCGGAGCTCCGCGGCTCTGTCCGCTCTGCCGGGTTGCCTACTTCGAGAGCTTGGTGGAGGAGCCTCTTCTACATATAGACGTGTGGGAAAACCCTCCTATGCACCCGCTCTTTCGGCTATATTTATAGCTTCCTGCACTGCTCTAGCCCTTACCAAAGGTATTTTTGAGATGGCTTCTAAGTCAAAACGATCTTTGCTTTTGTGACACGTTCGCCTTGCCTTCTCTCGGATATATCCCACCCTATTTTCGCTCCTGCTCTATCCAGGAAATTGGCCAACAAGGACAACGAAGGGCTAGTAGAGGTCGTCGGGTCGGGATCTCTAAAGGCACGATTGAAAGGGGGGAATTGACAAGGGGCTACTCAAGGAATTCATCGAGACCTGAGGAGATCGCCAACGAATTGATCTTTCTTACCGCTCTCATTTCGATTTGACGGGCACGCTCTCTTGTAACTCCAAGATGGTTTGCTAAGAACTGAAGGGTTCGCTCTTCGCCATCGCCAAGTCCATAGCGCAGTCGAAGCGCCGTTGCGTGTCGCCGCGGCAATTTCGCGACAAGCTCTTGAAGCCCCTCCGAGAGCTGGTTGATCTCGGCGACCTCTTCCGCTGTTTGACCACTGGCTGGGAGAATATTCCTAAGACGGGTCGGAAAGCTCTCGGCAACGAGCCGTTGCTCGTCACTTTCGTCTAGTCGATCGGAGATATTGACGCCTCTACACGACCTAGGTTCAGCCACATCAAAGGTTTGGCGTTCCAGGCTCACCGATGAGCGCCCTCTCTTATTAAATTGCCTCTCATGGTAGATCTCCCCTCTAATTCCCCAACACGCAAAGGTACTGAATTGGGCTCCTCGCGCGGTAGAATACCTATCAACCGCTTTGCAGAGTCCCACCAGCCCAGCGCTCAACGCCTCGGCGCTCGGAATCCCGCCACCGAATCTCTTGCGCATGGCTATTACTAACGGCCAATTTTTAAGAATTGCCTCCTCTCGGAGCTCTTCAAAGACAGCGCGAGCCGGCGCCAAGGCGGCAGTCGATTCACTGTTCCAAGACTCTCTACCACCTGCGGGCACAGCCGCCGCTGCACATAGCAACCGCCCCACGATGTAAAGTTGCGCCTGCTGACTAGCGTTACGCAGATTAGAGACCCTACCATGCAGGAGGCTTTGAAACTCAGCGCCCTTGAGAAAGCTGTCAACCTGCTCACAACAGTTGGTGGCGCTCTCCGGCTTAGCAAGAAGCTGCTGGAGGGATTCGCACAGACCTTGTGCTTGTTTGTGCAACTTCTCTGGCAGCTCAGAGCAGTAGGCTCCGACGATTTGATCACCTGCGTTTGCACCACCATCAACCGCAGTGCCGGGTGCTCGGGTCTCCCGAATAAAACGTGTAATGTGGATCGGCAGCACCGTGGCCGCGATGTTGGCGGCCTTTCGTATCGCGATATCCCGTGAAGAGATAGTTTCTTCAGTCGCTTTCAAGGTTGCGGCGATTACTCGATCGCCAAGCTCGAGCATCGCATGGTCAAGTTGCTGGCAGGTCTCTCGCAGCGATTCGAGAGAATAGTCCTTGAAGTGTTCCAGATAAGCCCGGAGAGTGATATCCCCATGACGGTGGTTGTGCACCATATCGCTTAAAAAATCTCGGTGTTGCACAAGAAGACGAGGAACTGAGAACGCTCGTACCAGAAATTCCTGGCGCACCTCCTCCAAGCGTTGAAATGACGCTAACTGGTCCTCCTCTCTCATGGGACTCACTACATCGAGGTCCCTGAAAAGGAGGGTTGTCGAGTTATACTCTACGTTCGCTGATGGCATGATATTGTTGGAGCTCCGCTTCCAAGGTAGATATTCGCGGAGGTTACCATCGCCGCAGGCCCTAAACCAAAAATGGAGAGTATCTCCCCGTAAAGGTCTACAAAAAGTGGAAAGGGCCCCCATCCACTGGTACCCTGTACCCCACAACTAGTGGCCCCATCCACTGGTACCCTGTACCCCACAACTAGTGGCCAATCATTTGATTTTCTTGGCGGTACTCCCCATATAGCAACGTTTCAGTGCATTTGAATGAAGGTACAGGGTACCAGTGGATGACCAGTGGATGAGGGATGTATTTCACGCATGTTTTTAAACCCTTACACAGGTTCGGTAACATGAGTTTTGAGTCATCAAACAGCTTCCCTTCACTACTATTTAATTTGAGGCACTACGATAGGCTACCAAAGCTGATTTCTCGAACATATCACAGGTTGTGTCGTAGCGTTGTGCTGATGCACGTGGGAGTAATGTTATGGGAATGCTTGAGCGGGTCTGTCAGGGGGTTGGTGACGGGGTAAAGCGGACGTTAGGGTACCGAGTCGGTGAAGGAAACGGGTCCCCTGGAGAAAACGAACGGTTTAATAAACAGCATTCGCAGGATTTGGCTGCGTTTGCGTTGGCCTCAGTTGTAGGTGCTGGGATGGTTGCGGCTCTACAGAAATTGGAAGACTTGAGGTTTGCAAAGATGGACAGTACCTATGCCCTCAATTTAGGGAAGGAAATTGCGTATACATCCCGGACGAATACACTTCTCGGAGCACTTGGGACTTTTCTCAACAGGCTCGATCCAATTGCGATTCAGCGGGGTGATGACGGCCACAACGTTTCTAATGAGTTGTACAAGTTTGAAAACGCTCTATTGCCTCTGCAACGAGACGACAAGAGAGTGGTCAGAATCGTAGACGGAATACGCGACTTGAGAGTGCAGCTCATCTCAAATGAGCCTGGCCTGTCCGAGAAAATTGAGTCACTGGGGGAGATTCTCAGGAATATGCCGGGGGATAAACGAATCGATCGAGAGTAGTCTCATCAAGAACTACCGCGCACGTTAAGATTGCTCGGAAGATCGATCGCATTCTTATGCGTAGCTGAACTGTCGTTGCAGGCCGACGATGGTTACGATGGTTCAGCCGATTTTGATGAGAGAAGGGTCGAATTACGTGGTCCTCATCTCCTAGATAGAGCTTCAAGGGTTCAAATAGAGCTGAAGATGTGGTGCTAAGGGAAGCACTTACTTGCGAGTAAAGCGCTACCCATATTCGGAACCTCGTACTACTTCTGCACGTGAAGCGACTTATCACTTTTATACATAGCCTATGATTTCAGTTCTCAGCCTGAGGTTTGATGCGTTCACTTCGAGTCTTCTGGCTTTCGTTTCTCAAGTCTCCGTTGATATTCGTCTCTTCCTTGAAATTCACCGATGGCCCCGGAGCTTGTCGTCTCTCGTTCGAGCGAGTACTCGACGCTATTATTTCACGGTCCTCAGAGTGGATCCTAACTTAGCGATTAGCGCTATGCTTCTGTCGCGAGGTACCAGGCACCCAGATACTTACCTTTTGAGTGGACATGCTTGAAGTTCGAAGCGTTACCCTCCCTCCTGTCGAGAGGGTGTGTATGCGAGCCTGCCTATTAACTATATGCTTGCGTCTACTACATTTCCCTTAATTTTATTACTCGAGGTGGTTAAGGAGGGGAGCAGAAAGATAGAGAGGCCTCTTTTAACCGAAACCCGCGGTGTTTTCTCTCTCAAGGTACCTCCGCACCCCCGTTCTGATATGTCTTTGCCCCCACGAAAATTCGGCAATCCAGCTTTTCCTGTCTTTTTGTGTTGCTCCAAGTGGTGCACCATACGGAGGGTCTCCATAAGTGAATATCGTTTGAATGACTCCCTCGCTTCAACCACCACATAGTTCAAGTAATCGCTCCAGTCTGCGCGGGGCGTTGCGCATCGTGCTTCAAGGCGTGGTGCTCTTCGGTGTGGTGTCTCCTGTAGTGACGGGCTGCGGGATGATAAAAGAGAAGCCCACATCTCAGGTCGATGAGATGTCTGCGGTTGGAAAACCGATGTCCTCTGAGCAAGCCAAGGCGGTTCTGGGAGAGGTGGGAAGTAATTTTGCCTACGGCCCTGGTTTAGGAGACGCGGCTGTTAATTTAGGCGCTGTAATCGTGTTTCCACCCTATATCCTCTATCTGCTCGGTAATACGGCACTTTCTCTGTCAGGATATGAGCCCGTTACCGTCTCCTCGATCCTTCCTGAAGAAGAGGGCAAGGCGTGGTCAAATGGATATGATACAGTAGTATCGGGCCCGGGTAGGGTTGTGGCGGCCGCGGCTGGTCGGGAGTATCGCTCTCGAGAGGTTGCGGATGAACGGCTGCGTGACCTGTTAGCTGATGACGAACAGAGGCAGGATCGGGCTCAGATGAAGGGAAAGTAAGAGATGGCACGTCGCATAGGTTTAGTTACAAGAGCGGGTAGTGAAAAGGCGATGGCGCTCGCCAAGGAGTTGATCGGCTGGTGCGCCGCCCGTTCATTTGAGGTCGATCTCGACACGCAGACCTCAGCATCGTTAAACCTACCTACACCTGGACTTTCACATCGGGAGATCGTTGAGCGGGCTGATCCGATCGTTACCCTCGGTGGCGATGGAACCCTGATCGGTGCTGCACGGTATGTGAAGGGCAAGTCTCCGCTCTTCGTAGGGGTAAATTTTGGAAACCTTGGATTCCTCACGGAGGTTCGGCCCAATGAGCTCTTTAGCGTTTTAGAAAGCGCGCTCAATAACGAGGTAACCTCGGCAGAGCGAGTACTGCTCTTTGTTCAAGTCGTGAGAGATGGGGCCGTTATCTTCGAATCGCAAGCGGTCAACGACGCGGTGGTCCAGAAGGGCGCTCGCTCGCCACTACCGGAGCTTGATGTCTCCGTGAATGAGCACGACGTCGCGCGTATTCGAGCGGACGGCATTATCATCGCGACGCCCACAGGATCGACCGCATATTCCCTTGCGGCCGGAGGATCTATCGCGCATCCATCACTCAGCGTTTTTCTTGTGACCCCGATCTGTCCGCACTCGCTCACCAATCGACCTCTGATCCTTCCAGGCTCGAGCACGGTCGGTATTAAGCTTCCTCAGTACAAAGGGGATGCGTGGGTGACGATCGATGGGCAGGTATCGCAACAGCTCCAGTCCGGTGATTTTGTTCGCATAACACAGGCGAAGCAGACCGTCCGGTTCGTTATCTCGCCTGATAAGAGCTATTTTGATATCCTTCGCACCAAGCTGAATTGGGGCGTGCCGAACAAAGCCGACTAAAAGACCGGCTCCTACGTATTCCATCAGCAGATCTGGCGTAAGGGATCTCTATGGATACGAACGAATCAAGCGTGCAATCTGAGGAACAAAAGCCGTGTAGTGTATGCGGGCGTGTGTTCCCATACTGCGTCTGTGAATGTACGACACCTATTAAAGCGCGAACCAAGCTGCTTATCTTGCAGCATCCGCAGGAGCCAGGTGTTGATATCGGAACGGCCCCGATACTTCAGGGCTCCTTCCCCGGAACGATTCTGCGCACCGGGCTCTCGTGGCCTAATTTCAAGAGAGCTATCGGGCGTGAGGACGTAGAGAATCGTCGATGGGGAGTGCTGTATCTTGGCAGCGTGCGAGTGGAGGAGCTCCCGAAGGATCGCGCTCTGTTCGTAGTTGATAAGAAGGGAGCCCCGCGTGAGGACCAAGATAAGGTGCTCAAAGAGCTCGAGGGGATCGTTATTCTCGATGGTACGTGGAGTCAGGCCAAGACCTTGTGGTGGCGCAACGCATGGCTTTTAAAATTGCCCCGTCTCGTTATCCGCTCCTCTCGGCGTTCTTTGTACGATCAGATTCGTAAGGAACCACGCCACGGATGTCTCTCGACGGTTGAGACGGTAGGGGAGGTGCTCCAAGCTTTGGAGCGCCGAGATGACATTCAGCCGATGCTCGATAAGCCACTGAGCGAATTAATTGGTCGACTGAAGAAAAATCGTCCTCAAGGTACGGGGCGAGGAGCTGCCCGACGAGATTGGCGGCGACGAGGGCGCTCTCGAGGCCCTCGATAAATGGTATCCGTGCCGGATATCTCTATCGTTTACCGGGGAATGAATTGTAGCTCTGGTCCAGTTTCGCCGCCAGGATGTAGTCATTTTCGCTTAAGCCATTGACTGTGTGGGTCCACAGATCCAATACGACTCGACGATAGAAGATATGAATATCTGGATGATGATCCTCTGAATCCGAGATCTCTCCCGCTACTTGAACCCACGCCACCCCGTCCATGTAAGTCTTAAACTTATACTCACGATGCAGCTTTGTGCCCTCGATGATTTTCCATTCAGGTACCTCACGCCCCAGAGTAGTTCGCTCCTCTTCTGTGAGTGCGGGCGTACCCGGCTGGCACTGAGAACAACGCTTTGCTGTAAGATTGGACATAGTCTCTGACGCTACTTGAGTTTCGTTTTAGTTTTCGGAAAGTCCTTCCAGTATTCGCCCGTTCCCCTTCGCAACACCTTGTCTGAATCAGTGATCTCAAACGGACTCAGCGTCGGCTTGTTGCGACACGACTCATACAGCGGAATGAAGGGGCGTTCGATGCACTCCTTGAATAAAGCATCGAAGCTATCGATCGTAAAGTAGGAAGCTTGAAAGTCATCGATGTAGTAGCCCGTACGGAGCACACGCTCTAGCTCGAACTGGAGGAAGTTCGGTGAGGGGTCGCTCATGACGTACTTGGCTTCGCCGTACGACGACATGATACCCGCGCCGTACGCTTTAATTGTGCCGTTGTCTTTAATCAATCCGAACTCGATGGTGTACCAATTGAGCCGAGCGAGAAACTTCACCCCTTTGTGGTCCATCGCAGCGAGTCCGGCCCGGCCATACTCTTGCATGTACGCGGCGTACGAGGGGTTTGAGAGCAGTGGCACGTGTCCGAAGACATCGTGAAAGATATCGGGCTCCTCAAGGTAGTCGAGTTGCTCCGGCGTTCTAATAAACGTGCCAGCGGGGAACTGTTTGTTGGCTAGCATTGAGAAGAATGGACGTGAGGCGATAAGTCCAGGTACCGCTACAACCTCCCATCCGGTCGCGGCGCGAAGATGTTGGTTCATCTTCTCAAAATTCGGCACGGTTTCCGCGACAAGGTTAAGCGTTTTGAGTCCGGTGAAATATTCCTCGCAGACCCTTCCCTTGAGTGTTGCTATTTGTCGGTTGAAGAGGGTTTCCCACGTCTTATGGTCTTGCTTTGAATAGGCGCCCCAGTTTTGCTCGATGACGCACTCGTCAACCGTCTGAGCATCTAGGATCGCGTGGCCTTTGATCTCTTCCATACGCCTTCCTCTCCTCAAAACCGAGCCCCGCCCTACGTACGAGCTCATGGTGAGTATACCACCTCACAAGAAGCCCTTCCTACAAGCTTCTATCGCGTAACTATACGAAAAGATGTGTCGCGCAAGACTTTCGGTGCTCATGGTCAGCTAATGTGTTGTATTCACTCTCAGGGTCGAGGCCTCTCCAAGCTCGTTCAAGTCTGGGCGTACCTCCGTAGTTTTCTCTGAATCCACCACCTGCGGTATAGAACGGCGCATCGTCGGCAAGCGGCCTTGACTGTTCCTCGCTATCCCCGTACCTTGCTTGGCTATGTCGCATTCACTCACCACCGATTCATTTCGAAACCTAACACGCAGGGGCCTTGAGCGCTCTGTGGTTCTTAGTGTGGTCCTTAGTGTGGTCGTGGTGGTGGTGCTCGTAAGAGCAGGGTGCGGTCCTATGCTGTAAAAGAGTATAGGTAGAGGCGATAAAAGCCCCCGCACCCGTAAAACGGTGCGGGGGCTTTTTTTATGTTTGTAAAAAGGGTTTCCGATGAGTACGGCTCACCATTTTCCCCAAGAAATTAACCTTCCCGGTCCCCGGGAGCTGACCGGTTCGCGACTTTTACTTGAGCTGCTGAAACGCGAAGGTGTGAACACGATCTTTGGCTACCCCGGGGGCGCGATTATGCCGGTGTACGATGCGCTCTACGATTACCGCGACGATATCCAGCACATCCTTGTGCGGCATGAGCAGGGTGCCGTGCATGCAGCCGAGGGGTACGCGCGAGTTAGTGGACGGGTCGGGGTGTGCATGGCGACCTCCGGACCGGGTGCGACGAATCTGGTGACGGGCATTGCAGATGCCATGCTCGATTCGATACCGATAGTGTGTATTACGGGACAGGTTGGACGATCGTTCTTAGGGACCGACGCTTTTCAGGAGACCGACATTATCGGAATTACCGTCCCGATCACGAAGTGGAACGTTCAAGTAACGAGTGCAGAGGAGCTTCTTACGGTTATTCCCAAAGCCTTTGCTGTAGCGCGCTCGGGAAGGCCGGGTCCGGTCCTGATCGACATCACCAAGAATGCGCAGGTTGAGAAGGTGCTAGTGGATCTCTCGCGAGCGTCACATGGCCAAACGTTTCTGTGTGAGCCCATCGTAGAGCTTTCGGGGCTGAGAGAGGCTGCCCGGTTGTTGAACGACGCGAAGCGTCCCCTTATGTTTGTTGGTCATGGAGCTCTTATCTCTCGAGCTCATGAGGATGTTCGTATCTTCGCGGAGCGGGCGGGTATTCCGGTCGCCTCAACCTTACTCGGTTTGACGACGGTGCCGACCGATCATCCCCTCTACGTGGGAATGCTGGGTATGCACGGCAACTTCGCTCCCAACGTGCTCACGAATAAAGCGGATGTGATACTAGCGGTAGGGATGCGTTTCGATGATCGGGTAACCGGCAAACTCTCTGAGTACGCTCGTCAGGCGAAGATCATTCATATCGATATCGATCCAGCCGAGCTTAACAAGAATGTGCAGATTGCGGTCGGGATAGTATGTGATGCTAAACGCGCCTTGCGAGCCCTGATACCTCTTGTGAGACGTGAGAGGTCTGAGGAATGGTTCAAGCAATTCGCTGCCTGTTACGAACAGGAACGTGAAAAGGTGATCGCCCGAGATCTCGCCTCGCGTGAGGGACTGCCGACCATGAGTAAGGTGGTCGCGGATCTCGGAGTTGTTACCGAAGGCGATGCCATCGTCGTGACCGATGTAGGGCAACACCAGATGGCGGCCGCTCGGTACTATCCGTTTCGAAAACCGAATACCCTCCTTACCTCTGGAGGGCTCGGCACGATGGGCTATGCCCTTCCCGCCGCTATGGGGGCCGCCGTTGCCGTTCCCAAGCAGCGGATCCTTGCGATTATCGGTGACGGTGGTTTTCAGATGACCTTGCAAGAGCTGGGAACGATCGCGCAGTGGAGCCTGCCGGTAAAGATCGTCATCCTCAATAACAACTTCCTTGGCATGGTGCGACAATGGCAGCAGCTCTTTTTCGATCGACGCTATTCATCGGTCGAGATGGATAATCCTGACTTTATGAAGTTGGCCGAGGCGTATCGTATTCCGAGCAGACAGGTGAATCGATGTGGTGATGTTCAAGCAGCGTTGTCTGAGATGTGGGAGACCCCGGGGCCCTACCTCGTAGAGGTCGTGTGCGAGAAGGAGGAGAACGTCTTCCCGATGGTCCCCGCTGGGTCGTCCATAGCTGATATTCGGTTAGAGTAGAGGGGGATTTCTATGAATCAAACGGTAACGTTCCTGGTATGGACCGACAATAGCCCCGGAGTTCTCCTGCGGCTCACTACGCTTTTTACCCGGCGCAAGATCAACGTGGAGAGTCTCACCGTGTCGGTGACCGAGGTGGAGGGTGTCTCACGTTTTACGATCGCACTCTCCACCGATCCGGTGATCGCCGCTACGATTGGGCGTCAGATTGAGCGCATGATCGAGGTGCGGCGGGTGTTCGTTTTCGCCGAGCCCGATATCGTTCACCGCGAGGTAGCTCTGGTGCGCGCTCGTCTTGAGCGAGACGATGAGGCACTCTTACTAGAGCAGTATCCCGATTGTAAGGTCGTCGAGCGGGGAGCTCGGGGAACGCTCGTGCAGTTCACGGGAACGGAGGGTGAGATCTCATCGCTTCTCGCTCGGCTCGAACCCCACGGCGTTACCGAGTTCGTTCGCTCCGGTCGAATCGCGGTTACCCTTGCGGGAGAGTACGACAACGATCTTACCGGGTCGTTACACGACCTTCGCCCCGGGGCGTCTGAGGGGCCAGAGTTTTAGGAGTCAGGATAGGGAGGGGCGCTCCGCATCGCCGTTCGGCCAGCCTGGACTATTACGTTCTAATTCGATCTCCTGTTCCCCCATGGCAGGGGGCGATCCTCCCAATTTTCCGCATTCTAGGATACATCGGTGAGAGTTCTTCCCATAATAGTTCTCGTAACAAGCCCGGTAACTGGGCGCGGAGAGTAGATCCTATGATGCCGAATCCACAAGCTGATCGCGGCGCGGTTGCGTCGACAAACCAGACTCAGGCTCAACAAGATATGAGTACTGCATCGATGCCAACAACAAACAGGGTGGCGTTGTTTTATCGCATGGTCAGCTTAGCTGCGATGTCCGTTGCTCTCTCCACGGATAAGGTCGTGGCGCAGGAGCCAGTGGTTCCTGGACCGGGAACCCCAGCTGTCGCACCAGCTGTCCCGGGAGCGCAGGCAAAGGTCACAGACAAGACGAACATCACGCAACTGACGGATCGAAATTTCTGCATGGATGACAGAGGAAATGTTCTCACGGCCGATCGTACACAGGTCCGTCGGATCGGGCAGAGCGTTCAAGGAACCCCCTCCAAAGGGGAGGCGCTTCGCGCTATCTGCGAGGGGATCGAGGAGCTCAAGAGATTGAACGAAGGCAAGCTGCCGGAAGGTCGGGATGTTACCTTGCGTATTGTGGCTCAGAGCGGAGAGGATGCGGTCAACCGTTCCTTGAAGCTTAATCCAAACAAGTTATCTGATATCGAGGGACTCAGTCCGGAAGCCCTCGGTGCGTCCTTAGCTGACCCGATGAATCGCAAGGCTATTGAGGCTATCCGCAAAGAGGTGAACATGCACGTTGTTCGCACGGGAGCCGAGACCATCACGGTCACCTTCATTGGGAAGGAACGTGGTCAAAATGTATCGCTCTTCGTTGAGCTTGCGCCACAACCGAAGCCGTAGCTGACGGTTATATCGCTCTCATATCATGAAATCTTTGCCCTTCCTCGCAGGGCATGGTATCGCTTGCCGTAATAGCGAGATACGGTTCCTTGACTCCCACACTCGCCCGTAGGCCGAAACTATTGCAGGTATCCGGTCGATGTACGGCTCTTTGAGGGGGGCGTGGAAGCCCGCCACGATGCTTTTTGAGCGAGATTCTCATGCTTACCGAGTTAACCATCAGTAATTTTGCCATTATTGAGCGTCAATCGCTCTCCTTTCACGGAGGATTCAACGTCATCAGCGGAGAGACGGGGGCCGGTAAGTCCATCATTCTTAACGCCCTCGAATTCATACTGGGGGGTAAAGGCTCTCCATCATTAATTCGTAGCGGTGCGGAGAGTCTAGAGGTGCAGGCTCTCTTTGACCTCGCGGTATTGCCCCCGGAGGTTCGCTCCGAGCTTCCAGAGATAGTCGGAGAGGGGGATGAGCTCGTTGTATCTCGGCTCTTGCCGCGTGAGGGCAGGGGAAAGGTCCTGATCAATGGTCGTCTCGGTACGGTCGCGCTTCTCGAGGAGATAGTTCGAAAGCTCGTTAATATCTGCAGTCAGCACCATCAAACAAAGCTCCTCGATTCCCGGTATCACCTCGATCTTCTCGATGGCTTCTGTGATAAACCCGAGCTTCTCGCTCAGATGAAGGAGGCCCACCGCGCCTGGGCAGAGAAACGTGCCGAGCTGAACCGAGTCAAAGAGGCCTTCGAACAGGGCGCTGTCCGCCGCTCTGATCTTGAACTCACCAGCGCCGAGCTTGAGGCGCTCCCGAACCTTAAACCGGGTCGTCGGCAGGAATTAGAGTCTGAAATTAAGCGCATCGGAAACTTTGAGCGCCTTGTCCAGCTTGGCCAGAAGCTCTCGGAGCTCCTTTCCGGAGAGGAGGGCATAGGGGTTCGGCTTAAAGAGGTTTCGGGGGCCATGACCGAGATGTATCGCCTTGATCCTTCTATATCTAAGATCCAAGGGGACTTTGAAAATGCTCGGCGCGCTCTGGTTGAGAGCGAGATAGCGGTGGCTCGCTACGTGGATTACTTGGATGTTGACGCCTCAACCCTCGAGACCTTGCGTGAGGAGCTCTCCGAGTTGGCTCGACTGGAGCGTAAGTACCGACTCGACGATGCCGGGTTGTGTGACCTCAAGGCTCGGGTTTCCCGAGAGCTCGATCAGCTGTCGGGGGGAGAGGGGTATCGGGAGTTAGAGCGTGAGGTGGCTAACTTATTAGACGCCGCTCAACGGATAGGTCAGGAGCTCCGCCGAGTTCGTCAGAAAGGCTCTGAACAGTTATGCAAGGCGGTTACCGCCGACCTCAAGGAGCTCAACATGCGGGATGCCTCCCTGAAGGTGACCCTCTCAGAGTGTGAGCCCTCGCCGCTCGGTATCGATAAACTTGAGTTCCTGATCTCCACTAACAAGGGTGAGCCTCACGGGCCCCTTATTCAGATCGCCTCCGGCGGCGAGCTCTCTCGTGTCATGCTCGTGCTTAAGAAGATCTTACGAGAGCGTTCCGGTGTGAATGTGCTCATATTTGATGAGGTCGACTCCGGCGTTTCCGGTGGAGTCGCCCGCTCGGTCGGGCGCATGCTCAAAGAAATTTCCAAGTGTTCTCAGGTGGTTTGCATCACCCATCTACCGCAGGTGGCCTCCCTTTCAGACCGGCATTTCCTCGTGAACAAAGAGGTTGGAGACCGTGCCGTGACCGTCGTGAAGGAGCTGACGCCTGAGGAGAAAGTAGACGAAATCGCAAGGATGTTAGCAGGTTATAAGATAACCGATGCGTCCCGGGCATCAGCGCTGGAGTTGATTACCAGCGCCTGAGGTGTAGCATTCCCCTTGAGCTAGAATCTTGTTTTGGTCAAATTTGACCCTCACGGGAGGATGGCGTAGCCTTTGGAGCCCCCCCAAGCGGCCTTATGCCTCGGGGACCCGCACCCAATGAAAGCCGTGTGCGGAAGGAGTTACGAGTGACAGTATCGAACCAAAAAACAGAGCTCGTTCATCGAGCCGCACGTCGGCGCCGTCGTCGTCCGCAACGGGTTCGTGCGCTCATCACCCTGTGTGGTGTCTTGGCGGTCGGATACCTCTCCTATACTCCCGCCCAGCACCTCCTCACCTCCTTTATAACCGGAGCGGACCGGTCTTTTGTGACCTATCGCCTTATCAGTGAGCGCGACGCCTTGCGTGCCGACAACCAACGCCTTCAGGGGGAGCTTGAGGCTCTCCGAGCTAAAGCCGCCATCCCAACGGGAACTGCCTTTGAAGCATCGGTTCGCGCACAGCTTGAGGAGCTCCAGGGGATTATCGCCGCCGCTACCGAGCTTGACCTTGGCGAGGACGGTCCGACCATCGTTCGAAAGGGGAAGAAGAGCAAAAAGAGAGAGGAAGTTGCCTCCACTCTTAAGCCTATCCCGGGACGTACCTCTCAGAAGGGGGCCCGCCCCGCGATGGGGGGAGGGGAGGTCGAATGCACCGAACACGACGAATGTTCTACCTTCGTTCGTAAGCAAAACATCTCCCTTAAGGTGGCTCCCTCGTTTTACGAGGTTGAGGAGTTGTCACACGATCTCCCGTATGCTCCGACCGAGAGCGATCTCTTGCGTCGCCTTAAGACCCTCTCCCTTGGACTTCGAGCTCTACCGCTCGGTTACCCTGCTGAGGGGGACGTGACCTCTCATTACGGGCACCGACTCTCACCGTTCTCTCGCCGGCCATCATTTCATGAGGGTATGGATCTCTCGCTCGATAC